>DATJZG010000100.1:0-20454 GCA_035499295.1 Anaeromyxobacteraceae bacterium | reverse complement strand
GCTCGTGCACGGGCCGCCGACTACCCGACCGCCCCGAATGAGATGGATAAGCTCTGCGAGGTCATCGGCGGGGCCCCGAATCTCTCGGTTCCGCCCAAGGACCGCCTCTGGTTCAAGGAGAACTGCATCTGCTCCGATGATGTTGGTTGCGGGAGAGCAGGCTCCGCTAAACGACCGATCGCGATCCGGAAACACCGGCCGCGAGTCTGAGCGAAGGGTTGAGCTTCTTCCGCTGGTTGTAGGCGCGCAGGAAGGCGACGACTTGGACCATCAGCTCCTCCATCGTCCGGCACCGGTGATTGCGCGTCACGTTGGCATGCAGGTCGAGCCACACGTGTTCGATCTTGTTGTCGTCGGGGCAGTAGGGCGGCAGGAAGTGGAGCTTCACCCGGTCGCCGAACTGACTGAGGAAGCGCTTCGTCCGCTTGCTCGAGTGGATGATGTAGTTGTCGAGGATGAGGTGGATGCACCGAGCCTGGCGGTGCTCCCCGACGAGCTTCCACACGAGGGCGCAGAAGACGTCGCTCGCCTTCGTCGGCCCGACGACCCAGGTGACCTTCCCGGTGACCGCGTTCAAGGCGCCGGCGACGAATCGCTTCTTGTTCTGGCCTGGCGTGAGCACGCACCGCCGGTGCCCTCGCGGCATCCAGTCGCGGCCGATCTTCGGGTTGAGATGGACATCCACCTCGTCCTCGAAGAAGACCGGTTCCTCGGGCGTCGCAGTTCGAGCGAGGCGGCGCAGCCGCGCGAGAACGCGCTCCCTGCGCGCGGAATCCCACGGACACGCGACCGTCGGCTTCGGCATTCCGAGGCGGGCGCCGATCGCGGAGAGCGCCCTACCCATCGTGCAGGGAGCTACACGAGGGAGGCGGCGCCGTTCCAACTCGCGGCCGAGGAGCTCGCGGGTCCAGGTGGCGCGCTGCCAGCCGAACTCGGTCGGGACCGAGAGCAGCACCCGCTCCAACTCGTCCTTGAACCGGCCATCCACCTTCCGAACGCCGTTGTAGGCGCGCTGGTCGAGCAAGCCTTCCTCGCCGGACTCGGCGAAGCGCCTCGCCGCTTTCACCACGGTCGACGGGACGCACGCGAGGTCGCGAGCGACCTGGCGTCTCGAGAGTCCCTGTCCGAGCTTGGCGATCATGATGAATCGAAGCGCGGTGTGCGGGTCCTTCGCCTTCTTGGCACGGCGGACCAGGCGGCGTCGCGCCGCGCGATAGAGCCGCGGTATGTTGTGCACGGGAAGGTCTCCTCCATGACTGTTGCTGGCCTCGCAACCGCAACGATCGATGGGTTGACCTTCTCTTTCAACTTTCTCCCCACGATGCGCGGCCTTGCCGCTGAGCCGCCCGCTCTTGCAAAAGCGCCGGACGGGGCAAGAAACGATGCACCGCTTCCCACGCGTTGTCCTGAATCGTAGCGTCCCGGAGCTCAGGCGAAATCGCGCTTTGATCGACCAGCGGTCCCGTAAGCGCCTTCGCATCGCTCGCGTAGAACGTGCCGCTTCGAAACGCCGGATCAACGATCGCGTCGACCAGTCGTTTCGATCCGGTCTCCAACGAATGAACGATCCCCAACAAGGGGGCGACGATCGGCATCATCACGTACTTCAGCATCAGGCGCGTCAGGCCCGGGAAGTTGTTCGGCGCTTCCGTGCCACTCGTTTGCCCGGGACTCACGGTAAGAATCCTCAGCTCTGGATGCTTCCGCGCGGCCGCCCCGATCCACAGCGCGGCGAGGTACTTTACCTGTCCGTAGGCGAGCCAGATGTCGGCCTTCTTCCCAGCGAAGATCTGACCGTTGCAGACGCTCACGAATTCGTCGACCGACGAGCTGGCGAAGGTCGGTTTCTGCATTCTCATCTTCGGTACTCCGCGCGCCGCCTCGCTTCCCACGTACAGCGCCGTCCCGGTCAGCTTCTCCGAGCGCAGGAGCCCATCGAACAGCTCCACGTGGCCGAGCAGGTTCAGAGCAAAGACCTGCGTGACCCCGGCCTTCGTCAGCGCGAGCGGCTCTCTACCGCCGATGCCTCCAGCGTTCATCACGAGCGCATCTACCGGTCGCCGAATCGACCGGATCGCAGCTCGTACGGAAGATGGATCCGAGACGTCCATCAAGACGATCTCGAAGATCGATTTTCCGGTGCGCGCTTCGAGGTCCGCTTTTGCAGCCGTGGCCCTCTCTTCGTTTCGGCAGGCGAGATAGATCTTCTCTGCCGTCTCGAGAGCGCCGAGCTGCCGCGCGACCTCCTTCCCAATGCCGGCATTCGCACCCGTGATCAAAGCGACCTTCATTCGGATCTCTCCTCTGTTCTCGTGGAGACGTCTCGTTGCACGACGCAGCTCAGAGCTGAGTCATTCCGCCATCCACGGGGAGTTCGTGTCCGTTCGTGAACGTCGCGTCGAATGCGAGGAAAGCGACGGCCTTCGCGATCTCCTCCGGTCGTCCGAGGCGCTTCATCGGATTGGTTTCCCGCAGCTGCGTGAGGAAGCCGTCCTGCTGGTCCTTCGGTAGACCGGACTGGAGAAGGATGGGCGTATCACCACTGAGCGGGCTCACGGCGTTGACCCGGATGCCACGCGGTGCAAGCTCGCTTGCAAATGATCTCGCGAGGGAGCGTAGCGCCGCCTTTCCTGCACCGTACGCGCTGAGCATCGGTATGCCCTTCACGCTGGCAGCGGACGTCGTCAGTACGATCGCGCTCCCGCTAGGCATTAGCGGAGCCAGCTTCAGCACCGCGAAGTACGGCCCTTTAGTGTGGAGGTTGAGCATCTCGTCGTATACCGCCTCGGACATGACCTCGAGTGGAGCAAACTTGCCGTAGCCCGCGTTAAGAAACAGAAAGTCGAGCGCCCCGAACTCCGACTGTACATGCGCGGCCAGAGCGTCGATGTCCCTCAGCGACGTCGCGTCGCTCTGCAGCACGATCGCGCTTTTCCCGAACTCCGCGCGCGCCGAGTCGAGCGTCTCCTTCCTGCGGCCCGTGACGAGAACGCGCGCGCCCTCGCCGAGCAAAAGCTTCGCCGTCGCGAGGCCGATGCCCGTCGTGCCTCCGGTGATCACTACTCGTTTTCCGTCGTATCGACCCATGGTTCCGTTCTCCTTCGTGCGACACGAGAGTCGCCTTGTTCTTGATTCACGGCATCGTGCGGAACCGCGGGCTCCGCCTTGCCAATTTTCGAGCTTTGAATTTCGAGCTCGCTTGTTCCCCACTGGGGCTCGGCCGCGTGGACGACCGCCCAGCTTCGCTGAGTCATTGTGGACCGACCAGACCAGTATAAATGTTCTGGACTGCGCGGTCAAGTAGTCCTTCGCTGAAAGAGTGAACGGACCACCTCAGCCTCCTTCGGCGCACGCGCCCTCGAGACCGAAACGCGCAGTGCTTCCGTTGTTGACCGTAAGGTCAAGAATGACTACGCTTGGGAGGCTATGGGCCGACCGCGCGAATTCGACATCGACAAGGCGCTCGCAAAGGTGCAGGAGGAATTTTGGCGCCACGGGTACGCAGCGACGTCGCTCGAGCGACTCATGGAGGCGACCAGCCTGGGAAAGGGCAGCCTCTACGCGGCATTCGGCGATAAGAGGACCCTCTTGCTCCGGGTCCTGACCGATTACGCAAACGCAAGCGTCGCCGGCATGCGCGACCTCCACGGCAGCTCGGTCCGCGCGATCGACGCGCTACGCGCGACGCTTCGTCCGATGTTCGGAGATCGCGGCTGTTTCCTCGCCAACTGCACCGTCGAGCTCGCGCCGCATGACAGTGAGGTTGTTGCTCTCGCTCGAAGCACGTTCGCCTCGCTCGAGGCGATCATTGCGGAGAGTGTTCGCAGGGCAGTGAACGAAGCAGATCTACCCGAAACGACTCGTCCTCGTGAGCTCGCGACGGTGATCCTTGCGGCGGCCAGGGGGCTGGAGTTTCTGGGGCGAACTGGTCTCGATGCGGCGTCTATCGAGCGGGTGAGTCGCAGCGCGACGCGTGAGCTACTGGGCAGTGAGCGAGGCGCGCGCCCGTCTCGACACCCGCGCGCTCGGCCATGATGATCTAGGCAGCACGATCGGTGGGACGTTCGCGGTTGAAACCTCCGCCACGCGGTCGACGCAGCGAGAGCTGCGACTCGATGTGGCTTGGTCGGGGAGTCACGCTGCGATCCGCTGCTCTTCAGGGGAGACGCACCACCATTTCAAGTTCGACCTTGATCTCCGGCTTGTATAGCGCCTGGACGCCAATCGTCGTGATGCTGGGCATCACGTCCCCGAGCAGTTCACGTAGAGGGGTGAGGGCCTGCCCGAACGCTTCGCTGGTCGCATTCACGACGTAGACGCGCAGCATGACATTCTTGCGGAGACGCCTCCAGTTCCTTGAGTGCGGCGGCGAGGCTGGCAGTGGCAAGCTTTGCCTGGCCAGCGAGGTCTTCGGGCACGTCCTCACTGTCAGGCGTACTTGCGATCTGGCCGGACACAAAGGCAAGGCGGCCTGCCTCCGCGACACTGATGTGCGACCACCCGCGCGACGCCATATTCCACATTGTTGGAGGGTTGCGGCGGCTCACCGAGACTACATCACGCTGTGCCATATCATCGTCCGCGAGCGGCGCTGAATGGCTCAGGGCGCAGCGCGGCGCCTGAGCGAGTGTCGGTATGGTGCTTCCCGGACTTGTAGCTGATCGCGATTCACGAACCGTCGTTTAGAGGCGCGCGCGGGGGGCGAACGCCGCCTTTAGCCAGGTGAACTCTTCCCCGAGCGCCGGCGCGGCGCGGGCCAGGCGGGCGAGCACCTCGGGGCGCGCTCCCCGCGAGAGGGCCGCTGCCATCCCGCGGAGCGCCTTCTCCGCCGACTCTGGGTCGAGGTCGACCTCCAGCCTCGAGTCCCGGCCCTGGCACAGCCGGCACAGGAGCTCCACCAGGGCGGCCTCCGGGAACGAGGGCGCGAGCGTGGCCGCGAGCGCCGCCGCCTCCTCGAGGGAGCCGGCGGCGAGGCGGGCGAGCGCCAGGCGGACCGCAGCCCGCCCCTGGGGGGGATCGCCAGCGGCGCGCTCCAGGGAGGGGATGGCGGAGGAGAGGTCCCCGCACAGGAGCGCCTCCTCTCCCATCGCCTCGTGGAGCTCCACGGGGTCCCCGTGCTCCGAGGCGTGCGCGGCGGCGAAGGCGAGGACGGCCTCGCGCCCGCCGCGGGCGCGCCTCAGGGCGGCGGCGGCGAGGAGCGCCTCGGGGTCGAGCGGCGCGAGCGAGAGGGCTTCGTCGGTGTAGGCGATCGCCGCCGGGAGGTCGCCACGCGCGAGCGCGAGCCGCATGAGCGCCAGCGTGGGCCGGACGGTGGCGAGCTGCAGGTTCGTGGTCTCGCCGGCGAGCGCCCGGCAGCGCTCGAAGTCCGAAGCCGCGAGATCGGCCCTGCCCGCCACCTCCCGGAGCTCCCCGCGTCGAAGGTAGAAGGAGGCCGAGGGGCGTAGCCGGCCCTCCCAGGCGTCGAGGAGGCCCAAGGCCTGCAGCGGGGAGCCCCGGTGGAGCCCGTCGGCGACGAGCGCCAGGAGGTCCCCCCCGAAGGCAGCTCCCGCGAGCCGGCCGGGGGCGACGCGCAGGGCGGCGGCGGCATGGGAGGCGGCCCGCTGCCACAGCGCCCGGTCGCCCCAGAAGCGGGCCTGCTCGAGCCTCTTGTAGTGCGAGTAGAGGTCCTGGGGATCGGCTTCCAGGCACTTTTCCAGGATGGCCACGTCGCGCGCCTTCTTGTCCCGGGCGGCGGCGCGGCTGCGCACGTAGCCGAGGTGGTCGACCGCTCCCCCCCAGTGCACCAGCCGGCGCGCCGTCGTCCGGAGGTAGGCCTGGACGGACTCGCTCGCGTCCTCGTGGATGGCGTGGCGGAAGCGGATGGCCGGGTGGCGGCGGAAGGCGCGCAGGAGGCGGGTCTCGCTGCGGTGGCCGTGCGGCAGGTGGTTGCGCAACGAGAGCGTGGCCGCCCCCGCCTCGGGGTCGTCGAGGGCGGCGCGCGCACCCGCGACGAAGGCGGGGCTCACCATTTCGTCGGCGTCGAGCACCAGGATCCAGTCGCCGGTCGCGCCCTCGAGGGAGGTGTTGCGGGCCAGGGCGAAGTCTCCTTCCCAGGCGCGCTGCGTCACCCGGGCGCCGGCGGCGGATAGGATCGCGGCGCTGCGGTCCCTCGACCCGGTGTCGACGGCGACGAGCTCGTCCCAGAGACCGCGGGCGTGGGCGAGGAAGTCGGGGAGGATCTCCTCCTCGTCCCTCACGATCATGCACAGAGAGAGTCGGGGGCTCATGGCGAAGGGGAGGGGCCGCGGTCAGCCGGCGCGCGCCACCGCCTGCTTCAGGAGCTTCACCGCCTCGGTGTGGAGCTGGCACACCCGGGGCTGGCTCACCCCCAGCACCTGGGCGATCTCCCGGTAGGTGAGCCCCTCCTGGTAGTGGAGCCCGAGGAGGACCTGGAGCCGCTCGGGGAGGCGGGAGATGGCGTCGGCGAGCGCTTTGCGGGTCTGGGCCAGCGCGAGCTGATCGTCGGCGCGGTCGAGGAAGTCGGGCAGGTCGGCCTGCACCGGGAGGTGGGGGTGGGCGAGCGCCGAGAGCCCTTCCAGGTCCAAAGGGTCGAGGCCGCAGGCGTGCGCCAGCTCGTCGATGGCCGGTTCGCGGCCGAGCTGCTGGCCGAGCCGGCCGCGGACCCGGTCCACCCGCTCCACCTGGGCGCGCAGCCGCCTCGGCAGGTGGTCCATCCGGCGGAGCTCGTCGAGCATCGCCCCGCGGATGCGGTGCTCGGCGAAGGTCTCGAACTTCACGTTCTGGGTAGGGTCGAAGCGACGGGCGGCGTCGAGGAGGCCGAGCGCACCCGCCGACCACAGGTCGTCGGGGGTCACCGCCTGGCCGGAGCGAGCGGAGATGCGGCGGGCGAGCCGATCCACCAGCTGTCCGTGGCGCGCCAGGATCGCTCCGTCGGACTCCTCGGCAGGCGCGTAGCGTGGCCGGCCCTGGTACATGGCGCTCCGGTCGCTCCTCTCAGGCGCTCGGCTGCTGGTCCCGCAGCAGCCGCTGCCACATGAGCTTCATCCCCCCGTCGACGGTGGCGGGCGGGTTCCAGGCGAGCAGCCCCTCGGCCAGGTGGCCGAGGGCCCGGCTGCAGGGGGCCTGGGGGTAGAGGTCGACCACCGGTTGCTGGGCCATGACCGAGCGCTGCACGTTCTCGTCGCGCGGCAGGCTGCCGGCGTAGCTCACCTTGGCCTGCAGGAACCGGTCGGTGACCCGCGACAGTTTCTGGAAGATGTCGCGGGCCTGCTGCTCGTCGTGGGCCCAGTTCACCACCACCGAGAAGTGGCGGACGCCGGCCCGCTGCGAGAGCACCTTCACCGCGGCGTAGGCGTCGGTGAGCGAGGTGGGCTCGGGCGTCACCACGAGCAGCGTCATCTGCGCGGCCCCGGCGAAGAACACCACGTTGTCGCCGATGCCGGCGCCGCAGTCGATGAGCACCAGATCGAAGCGCTCGTCGAGCGGGTCGAGGGCGGTCACCAGTCGGAGCTTCTGGGCGTCGTCGAGCCGGGTCATCTCCTGCACGCCGCTCGCGGCGGACAGCATGCGCAGGCCGTGAGGGCCGGCGGTGAGCACCTCGTCCACGCCCACGGTGCCGTCGAGCAGGTGGCCGAGGTGGTAGCGGGGCGCTACTCCCATGACGATGTGGGAGTTCGCGAGCCCCAGGTCGGCGTCGATGAGGAGCACGCGCAGCCCCTGGGCGGCGGCGAGCGTCGCCAGGTTCACGGACACGTTCGTCTTTCCCACGCCGCCCTTGCCGCTGGTGACGGCGATGACGCGAAGTGGATGCCCGGCGTCGCGGGGCTTCCCGAGTAGCTCGCGCAGAGTGTCTGCCTGGTCCAAGGGTCGTCTCCTGTCAGGGGTTCCGCCCGGGGGGCGGTGGGTGAGGGTTCCCGGCGACGAGGTCCACGAGCTCGCGCCCGCTGACCGGATGCAGGTCCTCGGGCACGCGCTGGCCGTCGGTGATGCAGGCGATGGGCCGGGCGATGCGCACCGCGGCCGAGAGGATCGAGCCCGGTCCGGCCGACTCGTCCACCTTGGAGAAGACGAGCCGGTCGGGGCGGAGCGCGCGGTAGCGCTCCGCGACGGCCGCCAGCTCCAGGGCGCCGCTGGCGGCGCTCACCACCAGGTGGAGGAGCACGCCCGGCACGCTGCGGACCAGGTCCGCCTGGCGCGCCACGTCCTCGGGCGCGGAACGGCCGGCGGTGTCGATGAGCACCAGGTCCGCGTCCCGAACGCGCTCCATGGCCTGGCCGAGCTCGGATCGATCGCGGGCCACCAAGACGGGCACGTTCATGATCTCGCCGTAGCGGGCGAGCTGCTCCTGGGCGCCGATCCGGTAGACGTCCACGGTGACGAGGGCCACCTTCTTCTTGGTCTCGAGGATGGCGCGGGCGGCGATCTTGGCGAGGGTCGTGGTCTTGCCGACGCCGGTGGGGCCGACGAGCGCCACCACCTGGCGGTCCCCGTGGAGCCAGGGGGCCCGACAGGGGAGGAGCCTCTCCTCCACCAGCTCCCGCACGCCCTGGACGACCCCCTCGAGCGGCTTGGAGGCCATCGCCTGCCGCACCAGCTCCTCGGCGAGGGTCGCCTCGACGCCCCGGGCGGTGAGCGCCGAGAAGACCTCGGCGGCGCTGGGCGGCAGCTCGAGCTCGCGGGCGGCGCGCGTCTGCAGCGCCACCAGCCGGAGCTCGGAGCGCGTCTCGCCGAGCTCCTTCACCAGCCGGCGCAGGTCGCTCGAGAGTTCCTCCTGCGCCGCCGCGGACCGGGCCGCGGGCCCGGCAGCGGGAGGCCCGCTCGGCCGCGCTGGGCGCGGGCGGGGGCGCTCGGCGGGCGCCAAGGCCGGGACGGGACCGAGCGCCACGGTGAGCTCCACCTCGGCCCGCTTGAGGACCCCGCCGGGCACCGTGCGGGCGTCGAGGACCACCGCGTCGGGCCCGAGCGCCTTCTTGGCGGCGGCGAGCGCTTGGGCGGAGTCGGCCCCTCGGAAGGTTCGGACGGTGGCGTTCATCGGTGAGGCGACCTCCACGGTTCAGGGTTCAGGCGGCCTGGGGCAAGGCGAGCTGGATGGTGCCGGCGGGCTCGACGGTGGTCCCCGGGACGAGCTCCCGTGCGGTAACCACCCAGAGCTCGGGGACGAAGCGGACGGAGAAGTCGAAGATGGGACGGCGCAGGTCGGGAGGGGCGAGCAGCACCACCGGGTTCCCGGCGGTGGCGAGGCGAGCCGCCTGAGCCTCCACCGAGGCGATGAG
Source organism: Anaeromyxobacteraceae bacterium (assembly GCA_035499295.1). Taxonomy (GTDB): domain Bacteria; phylum Myxococcota; class Myxococcia; order Myxococcales; family Anaeromyxobacteraceae; genus DATJZG01. The sequence goes on along the minus strand of DATJZG010000100.1, from coordinate 11,182 downwards.
GCGGCGGGCGGTCTCCATGTCGGGGGCGAGCGCCACCTCGCCGTCGGAGGCTCCCAGGCTGGCGCGCAGCGACTCCTCGAGCCCTCGGTCGAGGGTGAGGGCGCGGACCACGCCGTCCGCCCCGGCGACGCGGCTCGTGATCTGGCGGGCGAGCCGGCGCCGCACCTGCTCCACCAGCCAGGGCGTCTCCTTGCTGCGCGGGGCCGCGTCGGCGACCGCTTCGAGGATGGAGCGCAGGTCGCGCACCGAGACGCCCTCCCGGAGCAGGGCGCGCACCACGCGGACGAGCTCGCCCAGGGTGACCGTCCCCGGGACCGCGTCCTCCACCAGCTTGGGCGCTTCCTTGCCCGCCACCGCCAGGAGTTCCTGCACCTCCTGGCGCCCCACGAGCTCGTAGGCGTTGCGCCGCAGGAGCTCGGAGAGGTGGGTGGTGACCACCGAGGAGGCGTCGACGAGGGTGAGCCCCATCGCCTCCGCCCGCGCCCGGTCGGCGTGGGCCACCCATACCGCCGGCAGGCCGAAGGCCGGGTCCTGACCGCGGATGCCGTCGAGGGCCGGGGTGCCGCCGGCGGGGTCGAGCGCCATGAGCCGGTCGGGGTAGGCGGTGCCGCGGCCGATCTCCATGCCGCGCAGGAGCACCCGGTACCCGTTGGCGTCGAGCTTCAGATTGTCGCGCAGGTGCACCGAGGGCAGCACGATCCCCAGGTCCGAGGCGATCTGGCGCCGCAGCGCGGTCACGCGCCCCGGCACCTCGCCCCCCTTGGCGAGGTCGATGAGAGGGAGGAGCCCGTAGCCGATCTCCACCTCGAGCGCCTCGACGGCGAGCAGGTCCTGGACGCGCTCCGGCTTTCGCTGCTCCTCGGCCTCCGCCGCCTTGGCGCCGGGCTTCTTCTCTTGGGCGTCGGCCCGCTTGGCGAGCATGACGAGGAGGCCCGAGAGGAGCATGAAAGCGAGCAGCGGCATCCCCGGTAGCAGCCCCAGCACCGCCATGACGCCGGAGGCAGTCCGGAGCACCCGGGGGCGGCCGAGGATCTGGGACCCGACCTGCGTGCCCATGTCGGCCCCGGCCGCGCGGGTGACCACGATGCCGGCGCCGGTGGAGACGAGCAGGGCGGGGATCTGCGAGACCAGCCCGTCGCCCACGGTGAGGAGGCTGTAGGTCTCGACCGCTTGCGCGACGGAGAGGTGGTCGCGAAGCACCCCGATGGTGAGGCCGCCCACCAGGTTGATGGCGGTGATGATGAGCCCGGCCACGGCGTCGCCGCGGACGAACTTGCTGGCGCCGTCCATGGCCCCGAAGAACTCCGCCTCCTGGCCGAGCTCTTCGCGCCGGCGGCGGGCGTCCTTGTCGTCGATGATCCCGGCGGCCAGGTCGGCGTCGATCGACATCTGCTTGCCGGGCATGGCGTCGAGGATGAAGCGGGCCGCCACCTCGGAGACGCGGTTCGAGCCCTTGGTGATGACCGCGAAGTTCACCACCAGGAGGATGAGGAAGATGACGAGCCCCACCACCAAACTGCCGCCCACCGCGAAGCGGCCGAAGCTCTCGATGAGATGGCCGGCGGCCCCGGCGCCCTCGGCTCCGTGGAGCAGGATGAGGCGGGTGGTGGCGACGTTCAGCGACAGCCGGTAGAGGGTGATGATGAGCAGCAGGGACGGGAAGACGGAGAACTCGATGGCTCGCCTTAGCCCGAGGGCGATGAGCAGCATCAGCACCGCCACGCCGATGGAGAAGGCGAGCAGCACGTCGAGGGCCGGCGCCGGGACCGGCACCACCAGGAGCGCCAGGACGCCCAGCACCGCCACCGCCATCAGGGTCTCGGCGCGGGCGGCTGTGCTCGGCGCGCTCACGGGCTCACCCCGCGGCCGAAGGGGCGGTGGGTGATGCGGTAGACGTAGGCGAGGATGGCGGCCACGGCCTTGTAGGTGGCCGCCGGCACCTCGCGCCCGACCTTCACCTTGCGGTAGAGCAGCCGGGCGAGAGCGATGTCCTGGACGATGGGCACGGCGTTCTCGCGAGCAAGCTCGCGCATGTACTCCGCGAGAGCTCCCTTGCCCTTGGCGGTGACGCGCGGCGCCCGTCCCTCGTCGCGCCGGTAGCGCAGCGCCACTGCCACGTGGGTCGGGTTCACCACCAGCGCGTCGGCACGCGGGACCTCGACCTTGGCGAGGCCGCGGGAGATCTCCCGGTGGCGCTTGCGGCGCTTGCCGCGGATGAGGGGGTCGCCCTCGTCGTCGCGCGCCTCGCGCTTGGCCTCCTGCTTCGTCATCCGCATTCTCTTGGTGAACCGGAAGCGCTGAAGTGCAAAGTCCGCGCCCGCCAGGACCACCGCCACCGCCAGGACCCTGACGCCCGCCTTCCTCAGAAGATCGAAGGTTCGCGCCACCTGGTCCGGAGGGGCGGCGCCGAGCAGGCGCGGCAGCGCCAGCAGGTCGTCGCGCACCGCGCTCCAGGCCGCCCAGGAGAGCGCCAGCACCTTGACGACGTTGATCCCGAGGTTGGCGAAGAACTCGCTGCGGAAGAGGCGCCCCAGCCGGCCGGCGTGGAAGACGCGGGTGAGGTCGGGTAGGGCGAGGTGGGGCCAGAACCCGCCCCGGGTCTGGGCCAGGGTGACGGCGAAGGCGGCCAGGGCGGCGGAGACGCAGCAGGCGAGGGCGACTGCGGCCGGACCGGCCGCGAGCCCGGGAAGGGCGCGGAAGGGGGTCTCCGGGAGCGCCCGCAGCGAGCCCGCGACGAGCGCCTGGGCCCCGGCGCGGAAGGAGCCGGCGAGGGCCCAGACCGCGGTGGCGGCGGCGGCGGTCGCCGCCACCATCCCGGCGTCGCGGCCGAGAGCCACCTGGCCTTCCTCGCGCGCCTTGCCGAGTCGCCGGCCGCTCGGTTGTTCTGTCCTGTTCTCCTGGTCTTCCATGGCGGCTAGCGGGAGAAGGCGGCGACAGTGGTGCGGGCGATGACCTCGGCCGCGTGCGGGACGACGAGGTAGAGGGCTCCCCCGCCGCAGAGGATGGCAACCGAGAAGCCGACGCTGGCGAGCGAGAGCTGCGGGGCGGCGCGGGAGAGGACGCCCATGAGCGCGTAGGCGACGAGGACCGCGGCCAGCACGGGGAAGGCGACCCGGACCGCGAGCGTGGCCCCGAGCACGGCCTGGCCGATGGCACGGCTCGCGAGCGCTTCCACCGGCAGCTCCCCTCCCGGAGGCCACAGGCGCACCGAGCGGGCCAGCCAGCCGATCGCCTCCCGGTGGATGCCGAGGGCCAGGGCGGAAAGCTGGGCCAAGGTGAGGAGCAACTCCCCGGGAGCGTTCGAGTTCGCCCCGCTCGCCGGGTCGACCATCGAGGCGAACCCGATGCCCATCGAGACCCCGATGACCTGCCCGGCGGCCACCGCCGCCTGCAGCACCCAGCTCGCCGCGAAGCCGGCGAGCAGGCCGAGAGCCGTCTCGGCGGCGACCGCCAGCACCAGGCCGGGAATGCCACGCGGCAGCGCCACCGCCGGGGCGCCCGCGCCGGTGAAGGCCGCGAGCGCGAGCACCACCGAGAGCGAGAGCCGGATACGCACCGGGACGACCCGCGCGCCCAGGATGGGAGCGGAGACGAGCAGGCCCGCGGTCCGGAGCAGGACGAGCAGGTAGCCCCAGCCCTGTCCGGCGAGGACCTCCATGCTACCCGCCTCCCGCCATCCGCAGGATGGAGCGGGCCAGGAACCCGGAGAGCCGCTCCAGCATCCACCCGCCCGCGAGCCAGATGACGATCCCTCCCACCGCGATGCGGGGCAGGAAGGAGACGGCCGGGTCGTTCACCTGGGTGGCCGCCTGCAGGATCCCGAAGAACAGCCCGGAGAGGAGCATGGTGAGGAAGAGGGGGCCGCCCACGCTCGCCACGAGCAGGAGCCCCTCGCGGAAGACCGCGCCGGGGAGGTTGGGGTTCACGAGAAGCTCCGGACGAGGGAGGCGACCACGAGGCGCCAGCCGTCGGCCATGACGAACACCGCCACCTTGACCGGCAGCGAGACGAGCGGCGGCGGCACCATCATCATGCCGAGGGACATGAGGATTCCCGCCACCATCACGTCCACCAGGAGGAGCGGGATGTAGAGGAAGAGCCCCATGCGGAAGGCGGTGGTGAGCTCGGAGACCATGAAGGCAGGGGCGGCGATGGTGAGCGGGATGGCCTCGCCGCGGGCCGGGCGCTCCCTCCCGGCGATGTCGTAGAAGAGCGCCAGGTCCTGCTCGCGCGTCTGTCGCAGGAGGAAGGTGCGCACCGGCCCGCTCGCCCGGTCGATGGCCTCCGGGGTGGTGATCTTGTCCTCCAAGTAGGGCTGCAGCGATTGCTCCCAGACCTTGGTGCCGGTCGGCGCCATGACGAAGCCGGAGAGGACGAGGGCGAGCCCCACCATCACCTGGCTGGGGGGGAGCTGCTGGGTCCCGAGCGCTTGGCGCAGGAAGGAGAGGACGATGATGATGCGGGTGAAGGAGGTGACGGAGATGAGGAGCGAGGTCGCGAACGAAAGGACCGTGAGGAGCAGGAAGAGCTTCACCGCCGAGGAACCGCCCCCCTGCAGGCTGAGCGTGACAGCCGAGTCGGGGGAGGCGCCGGCGGCGGCGAAAGCGGGGATCATGCCACCTTCCCGCTCAGCCCGCGGGCGAGCTTGCGGCGCAGCTCGAGATCGTCGGAACTCTCCTGCAGGATCGCCTCGAACGAGCCGGCCGGGTCGGGGGCGGCGGGCGCCTTGCGCACCTTCTGCCAGAGGTCCTTGAGGCTTGAGAGCGGGCGGGGCTCCGGCCCGGCGGCCATGGCGGGGGCGGGGGCGAGCGAGAGCGCGGGCTCCTCGTCGGCGGGACGGGAGGAGAGGAGGGTGATCCCGGACTCGCTCGAGCCGAGGAGCAGGATCTGGCCGCCCATCCGCGCCACCACCAGCTGCCGCTTCGGGCCGAGGTGAGCGGTCTCCACCACCTGGACGAGGCGGCGCCCCTGCCCTCCCTTCTTGCGGGAGAGGAGGAGCGCCACCGCCGCCAGGGCGAGGAGGGCCGAGGCGGCGGGCAGGGCGGAGACGAGAGAGGGCATGGCCGGGGCGAGCATCGCCTCGGGCGAGGGGGCGGGCCTCGGCGCCGCAGCGGCGAACGCCGGGCCGGCTTCGGCGGCTTGCGGGGCGGAGAGGGTCGCCGAGTCCGGCGCCGCAGGGGGCGCCTCGGCGGCCTGGGCCTGGAGGGCGAGGGCGAGCAGGAGGGCGGTCATGGCGGGCCCTAGCGCAGGCGCTGGATGCGCTCCTGCGGGCTCACGATATCGGTGATGCGAATGCCGAACTTGTCGTTCACCACCACCGCCTCGCCGCGGGCGACCAGGCGGTCGTTCACCAGGATGTCGAGGGCCTCGCCGGCCACCTTGTCGAGCTCGATCACCGAGCCCGGGCCGAGCGCCAGGAGGTCGTGGATGGTCATGCGCGCGCGCCCCAGCTCCACGTCGACGTGCAGGGGCACGTCGAGAAGGAGGTCGAGGCGCCGGGCCGGGGGTTCGTTGGGGACGTTCTTGCCAGGTTCCATGAGATCGCTCCTCTAGGCTCCGGCCATGGGCGCGAGGGCGCGCTCCACCACCAGCGCCATGCTTCCGGCGGACACGCTCGGCGTCCCGCGCAGCTTCTCGCGCCCTTCCACCAGGACGGGCAGGGTTCCCACCTCGTTGCTGTCGAGCAGGAGGACGTCTCCCTCCTTCAGCTCGAGGAAGCGCGCGAAGGGGATGACCGTCCTCCCGAAGACGCCGCAGAGCTCGACGTCCACCTGCTCCACCTCGCGCGCCAGCGCCTCGGCGAAGCGCTCGTCGGCACGCTGGGAGAGGCGGCGGGGAGAGGCGAGCCGGGTCTTGGCCGGCTCCACGGCGGCGTAGGGGATGACGAGCTGCAGCCGCCCCTCGATCCCGCCCTTCAGCTCGAAGGCCGAGACGATGCCCACGTCGCTCGGCGGGGCGATGGTGGCCATGCGCGGGTCGAGCTCGAAGCGCAGCACCTCGGGCTGGAAGGGGATCACCGGTCCCCAGGCGGCGGACATGGCCTCGGTGAGGATCCCGAGGAGGCGGCGCAAGACGAGCTGCTCCACGCCGGTGAACTCGCGGCGCCCCTCGGGGAGCGCGTCGGCGGGGCGGGCGCGGCGGTCGCCCAGGGCGGCGGCGAGCAGGGCCTCCGCCAGGCCGGGCTCGAGCACCGCGAGGGCGAAGCCGTGCGCCGAGCCGAGCCCCAGGACGCAGACCGAGGCGGGAGGCGCGAGCAGGGGCGTCAGGTCGGCGAACTTGAGCAGGGTGGCCGGGCTGGAGGTGACGCGCAGCGCGAGCCGGGTGCGGCCGGCCAGGCCGATCCCCAGCATCGACGCCACCTGCTCGTTGATGGCGTCGAGCGTCGGCATCTGACCGCGGATGATCCGGTCTTGGCTGGTGAGGTCGTACCCGACGACCTCGCCCCTCTGCTCCGGCGTGTCCTGCGGGACGCGGCCCTCCTGGACCGCGCTCATCAGCGCTCGGACTTCCTCTGGGGTCAGGGTGGCGGGCACGGGTCCCTCACTGCACCACGATGTCGGTGATGTAGAGCCCCTTCACCGCTACCTCGGGCACTGTCTTCTCCAGTTGCTTCAGGAGGTCCTCCTTGGCGTGCCCGAGCCCCTCGCTCCCGCGGAGCTCGTCGAAGGTCCGGTCGGAGAGGTAGGCGATGAAGCCGTCGCGCACGCGCGGGAGGGAGGCGCCGAGCTTCTCCTTGTCCGCCTCGTTCGCCACCTCGAGCTCGAAGGAGACCCGGGCGTAGCGGTCGGTCTCGGTGTCGCGCAGGTGCACGACGAAGTCGGAGAGCTTCTGGGTCGGGCCCACCGACGGCCCCTTCGCGCCCTTGGCGCTCCCCTCGTGCCCGCCCTCCTCCTTGGCGGAGCCCGAGGGCTTGGCCGCGCCGGAGGGGCGCAGGAGCAACACCGCCAGGACGCCCGCCAGCATCAGGCTGTTGAGCGCGAGCAGCGCGGGCAGCATCTTCGAGCCGCCCCGGGCGGGCTTGTCGGCTGCCGGCTCGGTTTCTTCGTTCTTTTCGGGGGCGTCGGCCATCGCGAGGTCCTCTCGGGCCGGGAAGGGAGCAAGGGGCGTGCCGCCTCGCCGGGCTCGAAAAACTGCCGCTGGCCGGGGGACGGCGTCAGCCGGCTGACGGAGGAGGCGGGGCGGAGGCGGGAGAGGTCAGCGTCCTGACGGGCGCCGCTGACGGACCGACATGGAGGGGAAGGTGGTCGGGAGGGGCCGGCAAGCCGCCCGCGCCCGGAAGGCGGCGGGTGGCGCTAGACAGGCATGGTTGGACCCGCTGTCACACGAGCGTGGGTTACTGCCGTCGAGGGTCAACTCAACGGCTGCAGAGCCACAGTGGGAGGTAGATCCAACCATGGAAAGCGTACGATTCGTCGGTCTGGACGACCACGCGGATAGCATCGCCATCGCGGTCGCGGAGCCCGGACGGGGAGAGCCGAGCGTGCTGCTACGAGGCCGGACCGACCGGGTTCGTGCTCCAGCGCGACCTGACGGCGGCTGGCATCGATTGCAGCGTGGTGGCGCCATCGCTCGTGCCCATGAAGGCGGGCGACCGGGTGAAGACGGATCGGCGCGATGCGTCGTCGCCATCGCCTGGGAGCTTGCCGGCTTCGTCTGGGCCATCGGGCGCCAACCACAACTGCTCGAAGCTTGAAAGGAGGAGTGCTCGGACGAAGAGAGCAGCGGGCGACCTGGCCCGGCCAAAGGGGAACCCTCGTGCCGACTGTGGGTACGGCTCCTTGGAGCCCGACGCCCGCGCCTAGACGGTGGAAGCCCCCGACGGACTCAGGTCATGCGGTAACCAACCCGCGAATATCAGTCTGATCCGCCGTCGCTCCTTGCTCCAGGACGCTCGCCGCCGTGGCCGCCCGAGCGCAGTAGCAAAGCGGCCGACCCCGCGAACGGAGCCGGCCGTTTGACGGGTTCAACCATATCAGTCGTAGAGGTTCGACAGGCGTTCCTTGAGGCCGCGCGTCAACGTCTTGATGATCTCGTCGTTGGCCCCGATGATGGAGCGGCCGATCATGACGAGCGCGTCCACCTCGTCGGCGTCGATGGTGCCGGCGTAGAGGCCGGTCTTCTTCGCGAGCGAGTTGGAGAAGCAGACGATGTTCACGAGCGAGGCGCGGTCGGCGTTGTCGTACTCCGCCGAGTCGCGGATGCAGCGGGTCACCTGCTCCGGCATCTGCCACTTCTCCGCGAGCGCCACCCCCACCGGGCGGTGGGTGCGGGCGATCACCGCCATCCACTCGGCCGAGTCGATGAAGGGGCGGTTGTAGACCTCGGTCATCTGCCGCTCGAACTCGAGCAGGATGGCGGCCACCACCGGCTTGCCGACGTCGTGCAGGAGCCCGGCCAGGTAGGCGGCCTCGGAGTCGGCGTTGCCCGAGAGGGCGAGCACGTCCCGCGAGAGCGTCGCCACCGCTACCGAATGCTGCCAGACCCGCTTCATCGAGTCGGCGATCTTCGGGTCGCGGGACATGAACACCTTCTGGGCGGTCGCCTCCACCAGCAGGGAGCGGACCGCCTTGGCGCCCAGCCGGGTGAGCGCCTCGGGCAAGGTGACCTTCTTCGTCCCGCCGGCGAAGGCGGCGCTGGTCGCCTGCCGCAGCAGCCGAGCCGCGATGACCGGGTCGCGCTCGATGATCGTCCCCACCTGCTTGAAGGACACGTCGGGGTCCTTCAGCACCTCGAGCGCCTTCGCCACCACCGACGGCAGGGTGGGGAGCACGAGGGAGTCCTCGGCGATCCGCTTGAGGACGATCTGCTCGAGCTGCTCCGAGAGCTTTTCGGCTCCCATGCCGTCGCCGTCAGGCCTGGGACGCGGCCTGCGCCTCCGAGACCGAGGCGTAGAACTTGAGCTCCTTCGTCTCGGTGTAGGTGTTGAGGATCTTCTGCAGCTCGCCCCCCCCCACGACCGCGAAGCGCATCCCCACCTGCTTCGCCTGGTCGGCGGCGGCGAGGAGGAACTTGGCCAGCCGGTCGCCGGTGGTCGGGGCCACGCTCACGTCGAGGATCACGTCCTCGAAGCAGGCGGCGGCGACCTTGTTGAGCGCGGGGGAGAAGGTCTCGGCGATCCGGGTGTAGTACTTGTCGATCCGGTCGGCCCGGCCGGTGAAGGCGGCGGCCTTGAGCACGTTCTCCTCGGCGGTGAGCAGGTCGAGGTTGTCGAAGTACTGACCGATGAAGTCGTCGACGTTGTCCTGGCTGAAGGGCTTGAAGAGCACGTTGTCGAAGCCCTGGGCGCGCGCCTCGCCCAGCACGTCGTTGGTGGTCCGGAGCGCCAGCGCCACGAAGGCCGCGTGCGGCTGCAGCACCTTGAGCTGCTGGGCGAGGACGGCGCTGTCCACGTCGGGGATCTCGGTGTCGACGAGCGCCACCCGGTAGACGCGCTGCCGGCAGGACTGCAGCGCCGCCTGGGCGCTGGTGACGCCGTTCAGGGTGATGTGGGCGGGCAGCATGGTGCGCAGCTTCTTGTGGACGTTCTCCATGTCGTCCACCACCAGCACGTCCACGAACTGCTTGCCGGCCTCGACTCGTCCGGCGGGCTCGGGGGCCGCGGCGGCGGGCTCGGAGGTGACCGCCAGCACGTCCTCCGCTCCGCCCTCGCCCTGCAGCACGCTCAGGACCTTGGCGCGCAGCTCCTCGGGCTTGAAGGGCTTCAGGATGTAGTCGGCGATGCCGATCTTCATCACGCCCGAGACGACGGAGCGTTTCGACTCCGAGGTGAGCATGATGACCGGGGTCTTGTTGCCGCCCTCGCGCATCTTGGCGAGCATGCCCGGGCCGTCCAGGTTGGGCATGGTGACGTCGAGCAGGACGAGGTCGTACTCGCGCTCGCCCAGCTTGGAGAGCCCCTGCACGCCGTCCTCCGCCTCCTCCACCTCGAAGCCCAGGTCCTTGACCTGCTTCGCCACGATGGTTCGGACGGACCGGCTGTCGTCCACGGTGAGAATCGTTGCCATCTGGGTCCTCCTAGAGCAGCCCTTCGAAGATCCACAACACGAGGCCGATCTCCTTGCCTCGCAGCACCAGGGAGTGCCCCGGCTTGCCGTTGGGGTGCGGGGGCACCTTCTTGCCCTCGAAGACGGTGGGCAGCCCGAGCTGCTGGTCGAGCGACATGGCGCTCTTGAGCAACCCGGCGGTCATGTTGACGAGCTCGCGCAACGAGTCGTCCATCATGGCCTGGTCGACGTTCTCGTCGGCGCAGCCGAACATGGCGGCGCTGAGCTGCGCACAGCCGCGCCGGTCGGAGGAGAGCCCCACGGTGATGGGCTGGCCGCCGGCGATGGGCAGCACCGCGGTCCGCCACACGAGAGCCTCGGATGGGCTCGCGTTCGTCTCAGGGGCGAAGGACAGCCCTAGCATGGTCTCGGTGACGCCCGATACCAGTGCCGCCATCCGCTCCGGGGTAGGGAATGGTTTCATAGTGGGGCGAGGGTCGCCCGGGACACACCCACTGCAAGCGGTGATCCCGAACGTCGCACGGCGTGGTGCCGGGCGCTCCCCGAGGCTTCGTCAGTCGTTTTCACTGGTTGCGACCCCGTCGCGGGCGGCGACAGGTCGGCGCCGCCCCGGGGGCGGCGCGTCTGAGGAGACCCGGGTCCCAACGGACACCCCGTCACATCACCTTGGCGAGGGCGGCGTGGATGACGTCGGGAGTGAAGGGCTTCGCGATGACGAAGAGCGCCCCCGCCTGGTGGGCCCGCTCGACCATGGAGGGGTTCTGCTCGGAGGTGACGAAGGCCACTCGAACCGGGTTCCCCTCCGCCCGCAGGGCCTCGGTGAACTCGATCCCGCTCATCTCCGGCATGTTCCAGTCGGTGAGGACGAGGTCCGGCGGGCTCTGCCGGACGGCGGCCAGGGCCTCGGCGCCGTTGGAGGCCTCGGCGAAGGCCAGGTCGGGGAAGCCGGCGGCCTTCACGGTGCGGATGATCATGGTTCGCATGGCCTTGCTGTCGTCGACGACGAGGACGTTCATCTGGGTTCTCCGTTCGGGGAGCGGGCGTTCGGCTAGAAGTCCTGGAAGTTGATGTCGCCGTCGAGGGGGATGACGTCCTCGGGCTTGAGGCCGAGGGAGCGCATGCCGGTTTTGGCCTCGCCGTTCTGCTTCTTCTTCAGGGGCTGGGCGGGCTTCTCGGGC
>DATJZG010000099.1:0-12587 GCA_035499295.1 Anaeromyxobacteraceae bacterium | reverse complement strand
GCGGCACATGGGAACCGAGGGATAACGCGGGGATACAGGGTAACGGCGCGTCCCGCTTAGGGTTTCTTGCTTCCCCCTCCGACTCTTCAAATCCCTTTTCCCGCTCCATCTAACCCCTCGTTCCGACGAGGGGTTTTTTCTTCTGCGACTACCCTGCTCCACACCTGCTCCACGACGGGGGAGGACTCCAGCGGAGTGGAGTCGAGGAGCTTCACCGCGTCGCGCTTCACGTCCGGCGAGAGGTGCGCGTAGCGCATCGTCATCTCGATGGTGGCGTGGCCAAGTAGCTCCTGCACGGCCTTGAGCGTTACGCCCCGCATGACGAGGTGGCTCGCGAAGCTGTGACGAAGGTCGTGCGTCGTCAGCCGCTTCGCGAGGCCCGCCTTCTGGCATGCCCTCGGGACAACCCGCTTCACCTTGCTGTGGTTGAAGGGTTTGCCCGATGGGTCGCAGAAGACGTAGGGGCCCTTCAGGTGGCGGTGCGCCTTCAGGGCGGCCATGACCTCGTTTCCCAGCGGAACCTCCCGGACCCTGTTGCCCTTCGGTAGGACCTCCTGGTCGTGCCAGAGCGTTCGGCGGACCATCATCCGGCCAGCCACCAGGTCGAGGTCTTCCCACTTCAGCACGAGCAACTCACCCACTCGGACACCCGTCTTCAGTGGCACGAGCGCGAACGTCCTCCACTCGGGCGGCACGGCGACCAGGAATCGAGGTTCTTCCTCGAAAGTGAGGAACTCGAAGTCCGTCGGCTCGAGTCGGAAGAGTCTCATCTTGGGGACGCCCTCGATGAGGCCCCACTCCTTGGCAAGCGAGAGCATCTTCCCGAGCGCCGCCAGGTGATTGTTGATGGTCTTCTTTGAGTACCCCTGGGCGAGCTTCTTGCTCTTGTACGCCTCCAGGTCCGGCGGGCGTATCTGATCGAGCCGGTGATTGCCAAAGGCCGGGAGGACGTTCACCGTGAAGATCGACTTCTTCGCATACGCGGTACTGGGCTTGTTGTTGTTCTCCGAGTAGCTCAAGTACTGTGAGTAGAACTCAGAGACAGTGGGCGCCTCCTTCTTGCCCTCAGGCCTCCCGTGGATGGCGAGGTGGTGCTCGCGCTGCTCGCCCCAGCGCTGTGCGGCCGTCTTGGAGGACACGGGCGCGTCGCTGCGCTCCCGTACCTTCCTCCCGTCGGGTGTGCGGACGATGATGTCCACCTCCCAGCCGCCTCCGTTCCTACTCCTGCGAACTCTCACGCTCATCGCCGTTCTCCTTCCGGCGAAGGCGTTCCACCTTTCTCCGAGAGCCACTTTACCAGGGCCTCCCGACGAAAGAGGAGGCGGCGCCCGATTCGGACGACGCCGGGTAGTTCGGCGCGCCCAACCATCGAATAGATGGCCTTCGGTGAGGTGCGAAGAAGGGCGGCGACCTCGTTGACCGTCTCGAACTTCGGGAGGTCGTCCGGGCCGCGCGGGTGGTCCGGCGCCGGGTCTGCGCTGTCATTCGGGGCGAGGGGGAAGGCGGCGTGGCCGAGCCGGCTAGCCGGGACGGAGGCCATGGCGAGCTCCGTTCCCTACTTCGGCGCCTTCCGCTTGCCGGGCTGATCGAAAGCCACGCCCTTCTCCTGCACGGCCTCGCTGCGCCGGTAGAGCACGTGCTGGAAGTACTCGTACCTGTCCATGCCAAGCTCGCGCCGGTCCTCCTCGAGCCGCTCGGCGACGGCGCGAGGCAGTCCGTAGTAGCGGTGATACCCGTCTAGCGCCCTCACGACGTGGGCCGTGGCGTCGAGCCCGCGGGCCGTGGCCTCTGCCTTGAACGCGTAGACAAGGTCGAGGGGCATGCGGAAGGTCTGCATGACCTTCTCGCTTGTCGAGGAGCGCTCCGGTTGAGCAGATTCCTCCATGGCAACCTCACGCGTCTTCGCCTTGGGGGTCCTTGTAGGTGACATGTGACGGGTCCTTTCAGTGAACTGCCAGCGATGTCTCGACTGGAACCGGCGCCGTTGACGCCGTAATACATATCGACATATTATAGATGTGTTATTACTGGAGTCCAGTGCCATACGCACTTTTCGGGGAGCAGGATTCAATGCGTCCGACAGGCTGCACCCGAGGCCCCGTCGAGGAGGTTGCTGCCAATGCCTTACAAGTCCGAGAGCGACGAACGGGTTCACGCGGATCGCGTCTCCGTCGACGAGCAGACGAGGCGAGCGGCTCGTAGGCTCAGTGAAGACCGCACGCCAGGCAACTTGCCCTTGCCCTTCCAGCCCACCGACCACTACGACGAGATCCCGATCGACCGGATCTCACCGGCTCAGGACGGACAAGTTCGGAAGGACTTCGACGTGGAGAAGCTAAAGACTCTCGCGGAGAGCCTGAAGCAGGTGGGGATGCAAGAGCCGATCGTCGTGCGCCCGTCCCCCGCCAAGGACCGTACCTACATCATCGTCGCGGGCGAACGCCGGTGGCGAGCGGCCAGGATGGCCGGCCTCGAGACCATCCCCTGCATGGTACGCATCAGCCTCGAGAAGGCCGCGGACAACCTGCTCGCGCAGGTTTCCGAGAACGTGCACCGGGAGGACCTGAATCCCGTCGAGGAGGCAGAGGCGCTGGTTCAGCTCATGGCGCAGCGCGGGATCGACGTGAAGGAGGCGGGCGCCCTTATGGGGAGGACTTACGCCCAGGCGAGGCGCCTGCGCCGCATCCACAACGCGCCGCTGCTGGTGAAAGCAAAGCTCCGCTCCCGGGACCTCAGTCCTCGCGTCGCGATCGAGCTCCTCCGCATCTACAACGTCTACGTCCGCGAGGATCCTTCCGACGCGAAGGAGAGGGCAACGGGGAAGTTCGAGAGGCTCGTCGACAAGGTGGTCGAGGAGGGGTGGTCCCGGAAGGCGCTCGAGGCATTCGCGAAGAAGATCGGCGTGGTGGCAGAAGGCAATGACGAGGACGAGGAGCCTTCGGACCGTGGTCTGGTCGCCAGCGGTGTTCGCCCGCCGATCGTGGAGCCGGAAGAGAAGACACCCTCGAGAGGGGGTTCGGGCGAGAGCGGGGAGAGCGAGGCCGCGCCGCACCTCCTGTTCGTCGAGCAAGGGGGCAAGGTCGTCGTGTTTCGAGAGCGATTCGCGCGAAACGGTGTCGATCCGGTGCAGCGCTCGGCCCTCATCCACCTTCTCGACACGATGGTCATGGAGGTGCGCCGAGCGCACTAGGACGTCCGGCTACCCGGAGCGCGAGCTTCGACTCCTCCGACGGGGTACGGGTTCTGTGTCGTCGACGCGCCAGAGGTCCTGGAGCCCTCAAGGGGCACGCGATGCCTTCAGGGGCCCGTGCAAACATGTCTCAGAGGGGCCGATCCAGCGTCATGATTACGCGTCCGCTCGAGCCGCGGCGAGCTTCTCCTTCACTTTCTTCACGAACCGCTCTCGCACGATCACGAACCGTTCGTGCGTTCCCTCGCCTATCGAGTCGATGCCGTCGTGGGCGCGGATGTGAAACGTGAGGCGCTTGCCCTCGACCTTCTGCACGGCGAGCTCAACGGTTACGGTAAATCCCGGTGGCGTGGCAGCGGTGTGAGTCACCCAGACTCCGGTCCCGACCGATTGCTCGCCTACGTCCAGGTGAGGATGCATGGCCTCGATGCAGGCCCATTCGAAGAGGCCGACCATGAAGGCAGTCGCGAAGAACTGTGGCATCTCCTGGAACCGTTGGGACTCCGGGAAGACGTGTGGCACGGTCTTCGTATCCGGCACGACATACCTGAACGTGAAGGTCAGTCCTGGGACGAGGGAAGGCTTCATAGCTATTTCCTCGAGAGCAAGGTCGCTCTGACAAGAGCTGGCGAGCTCGTGTCATGCGCTCCAAGGCGATAATCGTCAGCGTGGCGGCAAGCACTACGTGGACATCTGGCACGCGGGGGCCCCGGCTGATGCGGCTTATGCGGGACGAGAAGGGCTTGAACCCCTCGGGAAGCCACCAAATTACCGCGGCCGCCTGGATGTCGGCCAGAGCGTACCGCCACGCATCCCACCGGCGGGACGGCGAGCGACAACACGGAAAATCCTGTGAACCATGGTGTACAATGCGGGTCAACCACCGCAACATGCTTCGGTATTGGTGATCTTCACCACCGGTGGTTCGAGCGGCTCCGCGACCGAAGGGATGCTCGTCGGCGGCGGCAAGTCCACGCAGGCGTGGGCCATCGAAGTGGCAACAGAGCAGGCGAAGCAGTTGTAGGGGAGCACGAGATGGCAGGCAAGATCAGGCTCAAGAAGTGGGACTCGGCAGCGCACCTGAAGACGGAGGCGGACATCGCCCGGTACTGGGAGGCTTGTCTCGAGGAGGGCCGCGACGACCCCTCCTTCATCACGACCGCCCTCGGAAACATCGCCCGCGCCCGCGGGATGTCTCAGCTCGCCCGCAAGACCGGGCTGACGAGGGAGGGCCTCTACAAGGCGCTCTCGCCAGGGGGGAACCCGGAGTTTGGGACCGTGATGAAGGTCATTCGGGCTCTCGGGCTCGAGGTGCACGGCGCGACGGCCAAGGGGCGAGCAGCACCGCCACTCCGCGGACGTCGCGGAGCGAAGGTGCGGACTGACCCCCGCGCCCCACCGCGGCGGCTTGGACCCCGGGGTTCAAGAAGAGGCCTCTGAACCCCGGGGTTCACGGACGTAGCCTCAGCGCTCAGGCCCAGGCGCTGACCGCATCGAAGCCTTTTGCTGTCAGTGTCGCGGTATTGTCGCGCCATGTCGCGCGACACTCCATTAGTCGCGGTCGGTGTCACGGTCCGTGTCGAGCGGGTGTCGCGCACGATCGGCCAAGGTGGCGGAATCCCGCCTGGCCCCGCCGCCCGCTCCGTTTGAACCCCGCTTGAACCCCGCGCCACCATCTGCCCGACCCCTCTCCCACAACGAAGGGAGAGGGGTCGGGCATCTGTTGACGCTTAGATCCGGGAAGAAACAGAGCGGTCGGCGGGGCCAGACCATTCCCAGGTCAATGACTCAAAGAGAACAGTTCTGGGTGGGTTCAAGACTCATCCTGAGAACATACCAACAGCAGAGAAACAGACAGGCGACACAGCGTGCTCGAAGGCGTTTCAGACGGGCGATCGGCAACAGACGGATCGAAGTGACGGCACGAAGGACTTCAGTCATCGAGCGGACTCGATTCGGTGAACAAAGGCTAAGGGAACCGTGCTGAGTAGCAGGTAACTGAGTGCGACAGACCTCGGGACTGAGCCGCTGAAGAGCGACCGCCCCGCGGTTGAGCGGTTGAGCGTCCCGTTCCCAGACGTCTACGTGACCGTCCACGGAAGCGTTTGTCCCTCGTTACTCCCAGGCCCGCGGTCGCGGCACCTCGCCGCCTACCGCGACGCGGCGGCGCGGCGCCGCTGCGATAGTCGGGAGACAGGCATGAGCAAGGGTCTAGTCACGAAGAAGGGGAGGGTCGCCTAGAACGCCGAACGGTTTGAAATCGATCTCATTACGCGGCCTTTCGCTGAATCGTCTCGAGGTTTTGGATAGCGCAGGCGCGGCGTAGGTCGAACAGGTTCTTCCGCACACCGCGGTAGCGGGCGCGACGGCCTTGGCGCCGGCCGATATGAGCCAGGCGGTGCTCGACGGCGGTGCGCTCTCGGAGCTTCTCCCGACCCGTGCGTGACTTCTGGAGCTTCCGCAGACGATGCTGAAGTCGCTCGTTCTCGGAGATGGCAACGGTACGGCCGGTTCCAATCGCAGCGGTGGTGCACTTCGAGCGGAGCCTACAGGGGTCGCAAGCCTCCGGGTCGAACTCCACGTCCGATCCGAAGCGGAGGCTCTCGGTCTCGCCGGCCGGACAGGTGATAGTGAAGTCGCGCATGTTGATCTTGAAGTTGGCCTTGGTGAAAGCCTTCCCGTTGCGCGCGAGCCAGGGCTTGCAGATGACTTCGCCGCCGGCGTCGAGCACCTCGTCCACCAGCGGGCTCGCGATGTAGCCGCGGTCAATGTTCAGTTCGCCGATGCCGAAGCCTTGGCGCACGACGTCCGCACGCAGCTTTGGTGCAGCCTCTTCTTCGGGCCGGTTCGCTGGCGTAATCGCGCCGGCCAAGATGAGCTCCGTATCGAGGTCGGTCGCTATGTGGCGCTTGAAGCCGTTGAAGCGCTTCGACTTGCTCTTGCGCCCGTGGCGCATCTCCGCGTCCTCCACCGAGACGCGCCGATCTTCTGCTACGCCCTCCCGGATCTTCACGCCCCCGCCGCCCGGGTCGGGTTCGAGGTCCTGGTTCATGAGTTGCTGGAGGGTCTCCACCTGCTCCTTGAGCGGTGGCTTGGCCAGTTCCTCCGCAAGCCTCGCGGCGATCCAGTCCTTCAGGTTCTCGAGCTGCATCGACAGCGTCTTCACCGCCGATGCCTTCTCTGCCGGGTCGCTCCAGTCGAGGTCCAGCGCCTTCTTCACGCTCGACTCGAGCAACAGCGGGACACGCGCTTCCCGGCATACCCGCTCTACCGGCCAGCCAAGCAGTCCGGCAGCGCACTCCGCCACCTTGCGTCCCGCGTGCCCAAGCAGGTTGATGGTGTCCTCGACACGGCCAGCCCCCTCGAGCGGGCTCGAGTCGATCGCGACTCGCAGTGTCTTCGGCAACTTCTTCCAGTCGAATTCTTTCGTCGCTCGCGCAAGCTCCACCGTGCGCTCCAGCACGCGCCTGTCCATGTCGTGCGCGATCAGGCGGTCCCGAAATGCTTGCAACGCCCCTTGCGAAAAGGCGGGCTCGTCCGCTCCCAGGCAGTCCAGCACCATCTGCCACCGAAGGTCGAGCACCGTCGCCTCGACGGCGTCCCAATCCGACAGCTTCGTGTACCCCTGCAGCAGCAGCACCATCGCGAGCTGGGCGGGAGGCACCGGATCCTTCCCGGCGCCAGTATCTCGGTACATCGTCTCCAACTCCGCTTGGAAATCGTCGTCGAAGATCTCGTGTCGGTGGTTCCTCAAGAAGGCGAACAGCTTCCGCTTTGACTGAAGCCGCTTGAGGATGAACTGCTCCTTCTTCGTCGCCTCTCGCCTCGGCCGCCACCGCTCCATCCCCACCTCCGCCCTCGGCACCTCGCCGGACGGAGCGCAGGAGATCATGGCCAAATAGGCGATGTCGATCCCCTGCCCGTAAGGGATGGGATTCATGGGACTTATAAACTGATCCCCGCTCTAGGGAGCCGTCCCGCGGCACTCGGGGCTTCGGCCGCGGATTGGGGGTTCCGAGAACCTGCGTGACGCACAGACTCTGGCCGGGAGGCAATGGACACCCAGGACCGAGCGGGATGCCCCGGATCAAAGAGGGGCCGACCCTGATCGGGTGGGCCGGTGTGCTGTCAGCCCGTTCGTGCTAGACGATCTCTTGAAACGGAGGTGATGACCCTGCTCGCGATTGAGTCCCGCAGCCCTCTCGAGAGTTGAGGCCGCGAGGCCGGGAAGCCGGCGGCTTCCCCAATGAACCCTGGCGGCGAGCGCCGCCGTTCCGAGCAGGGGGCATCCCGACGACGTCTCCCCGGCCCGTGACCGGCGACGTTCGCCACGAACTTAAGCGTGGCGTCGATGGCACCTCCGATCCAGCCCGACGATGCATGGGACGCAGGCGACATGGGCTGCGGTGAGCTCGTCTTCCTGCTCGCGCAGCGCCTGCGTGCACTGCGTCCGGGAGAGGTGCTGAAACTGACCGCCACTGATCTGGGGGCGCCCCACGACATCCCTGCCTGGTGCCGGCTCACGGAGAACCGGCTGCTCAGGGCCGAACACCCCCACTACTTCATCCGACGCAAGGAGTCATGACATGGCCGGAAAACTCTGTGTCTCCATCACTAACGCGAAGAACGACGCCGACAGGGCCACCGTTGGATTCGTCGTCGCGAACGCTGCCGTCGCATCCGCCCAGGACACGCTGGTCTTCCTCTCCACCGAGGCGGTCCGCCTCGCCGTGAAGGGGTATGCGGACGACATTCACGAGGAGGGGTTCGCGCCCATCCGGGAGCTGGTCGCGAACTTCGTGAAGGGCGGGGGGAAGATCTTCGTGTGCTCCCCCTGCTTCAAGAAGCGAGGGCTCGACGAGAAGGCCCTCATCGACGGAGCGACCATCGTGGGCGGCGCCAAGCTGGTCGAGTTCCTGTCGACGGGTGCGGCCTGCATCTCGTACTAAGGGAGGCCGCCGTGGGCTCCGCGAATCTCCCCCACGTTCCCGCCGCGAGCTTCGACGGCGGTAGCCTCGACTGCGGGAGCGGCTTGCTGCTGCTGATCCGCCAGAACATCGACCCGCTGCGGGAGGGCGAGCTTCTCGAGATCCGCTCGACCGAGTCGTCGGTGTGCGAGGACCTGCCGGCGTGGTGCCGGATGACGGGCAACGAGCTGGTCTCGGAGATTCGTGGCCCCGGCGGCTACAGCTTCCTTGTCGCAAAGGGAAAGTTCGCGCCGGGCGCGGCGGCCATCGCGGGCGTTGGGCCCGCACCCTCCCGTGCGGAAGTGCGGCGGGTGGCGCCGGTGCACATCCCGGCGTCCCTGCCGAGCCCGGCCCCCGCGCCGGTCATCCGGCCGCTCTCGGTCATGGGAATAGGCAGCTGGCCGCGTCCGAGGTGGATGCTGCAGGCGCTCCACGACTATCTGGAAGGGCGCCTACCGGAGGCGGAGTTCCAAGCCACCGCCGATGACGCCGTCCGGCTTGCGGTCGATGCCCAGGCGACTGCCGGTGTCGATGTCGTCACGGATGGGGAGCAGCGCCGGGACAACTACGCGAGCTTCGTCGCGGCACGGCTCGACAACTGCCAGCTCGTCCCAATCACCGATCTCCTCCCCTACGTCGAGGACCCTGCCGAGTTCGAGAAGGAACTCCGAGCCCTGGACGTCCCGGCGGGCAAGGTGCGTCATCCGGCGGTCTTCGGGCCAATCTCCCGGCGCCGCCCCATCGCCGTCCACGAACTGGAGTTCCTGAAGGCCCACACGACGCTTCCTGCGAAGGTGGCGCTCCCCGGGCCGTACCTTCTGACGAGGACGATGTGGATGGAATGCATCTCGGACAGCGCCTACGCCGACCGGGAGGCGCTGGCGAAGGACATCGTCCGGGTGCTGCGCGAGGAGATCCATTTCCTTCTTGCCGGGGGGGCGGCACTGGTCCAGCTCGACGAGCCCGTGCTGTCCGAAGTGGTGTTTGGTGGCAACTTCACGGGTAGCCGCACCTTCATGTGCGGTGCGCTCGGCGCACGCCGGGACACCCCCGATGAGCTGGCCTTCGCCGAGGCGCTGCTCGCCCAGGTGACGGAAGGGCTACCAGCGGAGCGCCTCGCGCTGCACGTTTGTCGTGGGAACTGGACGCCGGACGAGAGCGTTGCCCTGAGAGGTGACTACCGGCCGCTCCTGAGTCTGCTCTCCCGCGTGCCGGTAGGGACTCTCTTCCTGGAGCTGGCCACGCCGCGCGCCGGCGAGTTGGAAGTTCTTGCGGCAATACCCCGCGAGAAGCGCATCGGTGTCGGCATCGTAAACCAGAAGGTATCGCGGGTCGAACCGGTGGAGGAGGTGCTCGCGACGGCCGATCGGGCGGTGGCCCTTCTCGGCGTGGATCGCGTTCTGCTGAACCCGGACTGCGGATTTGCGACGTTCGCTGACAACCCCATCAGCTCGGCCGAGGTGGCGAAGGGCAAGCTCGCCGTCGTCGTCGAGGCGGCCAGAAGACTCCGGAGGCGCCATCGAGTAGAGGGCTGACCGCCCTTCGTCGAGACCCAGGATCTCGCGGTGACCGTCGTCGTTGACTCCCACTCCGACCAGACAGGCGACATTCACGATTCGCCCGCCCTCGCGGCACTTCAGGACCAGAGCGTCCAGCCAGACGTACTTGAACGTGCCGCTGAGCGGCCGCTCCCGGCAGCTCTTCACCACGCCGTCGAGCTCCTTGGCGAGCTGCGAGACCTGGCTCTTCGAATCCCCAGCGCCTGGACCAGGTCCTCGACCTTGCGTGTGGAGACGCCCAGCAGGTAGGCCTCGGCGACCACCGCCGTCAGGGCTTTCTCGGCACGCCGCCGCGGCTCGAGCAGCCAGCCCGGGAAGTAGCTTCCCTGCCGCAGCTTCGGGATCTGCAGGTCGATCCTCCCCACCCGCGTGTCCCACGGCCTCGCTCGGTAGCCGTTTCGACTGTTCACCCGCTCGTCGTTCCGCTCGACGTAGCCGGCGCCGCAAACGGCCTCGACCTCCGCGCTCATCAGTTGGCTGACCATTTCGGTGAGCATGGTATTCAGGGGGTCAGGTGCCGTCTCCTCGATCTGCTTGCGAAGCCACTCGATCGCATCGATGCTGGCCGTGGCGGCCATCGTCCTCTCCTTCTTGGAAATCACCTTGCCGGGTGTTTCCTCAAGGATGACGCGATGGTCGCCGTTCTCTACTTCAAGGCCGGCCTCGTACACCACTCAAACGGACCTTACTGAAGAACTACGAAGCCCTCGGTTCAGCGCTGTTCCCGGACGTCTGCGTGACCACCCACGAAAGCGGTTGCCCCTCGTTGCTTTCCGGCCCCCCCGGTCGCGCCACCTCGCCGCCCACCGCGACGCGGCGGTGCGGTGCCGCTGCTACAAACCGAGGAACACGCATGAGCAAAGACTTCGGTCACGAAGAAGGCGAGGGCCGCCCAGCCGGGGCTCTCCAGGGCACCGAGCAAATTACCTGTGCAGGCGACCGCGCTCGATCGCATCGACTCATCCCCTCTCAACCGTCCCAGAACAACTACCTGGAGATCCGAAGCGGCCCCTCCGAGTTCCGCATCGTCGGCCTCACCGTTCAGGGCTTCCCGGCCCTTTCCAAGTTCGAGAAGGTCCCCTTCGTGGGCGTCGAGCCGGACCCGCGCAACTGACCGCGACCCGCCGAGGGCGAGTCCGCTACGTGAGCGCGTGAGTGTCGGGCGGTGCAGCCGGAACTGCCGTCCACGTTCGACGTGTATCGGTAGTCGGTTCGGCCTACACTGCCCGAGAGGATGCGACCGGCGCCGACGATAGGCGCAGGCTTCCACGCTGGGGGCGGTGTGGAGGCCGGATCTGGAGCGCGTTCCCGGCTCCTTGTAGAAGATCGAGCTGCGTTCACGGCATGGGCGAGGAACGACCGGCCGGGGAGGTGAGCCAGGTGATGGCCGTGCGGATGAGGATGCGCGCAACGCTCGCCGTGTGCGCGACCGCGGTCCTCCTATTCGCTCCGGTCCCCGTGAATGCCGGAGCGAACGCTGCTGAAGGTTCGGGAACCCGTGGTGCGGCGCCCGAGGAGCCCTGGAGCTTCGGGGTCATCGCGGATACTCAGTGGACGGAGCCGGACGACGGGCGAAACCCAGGCACGTGCGCCGTGGACATCATTAACCAGGTCAACGAGCGGTTCATCCAGCACCGGGTGAGGTTCGTCATTGCGGTCGGCGACCTGACCGACACCCCGAGCGCGTCCAACATGGACATCCGCGCCGTCTACGCCCAGACGCTCTACAACACCGGGATCGGGTTCTTCCCACTCCGCGGCAACCACGATTCGACCGACGCGGACGAGTTCAAGAGGGTCTTCCCCCAGACGCGAGGAGGGACCCAGAACGCCACCCCGGCCGACGCGCTGGCGGTGGCGAACCCGGATGCGGCCACCGTCCCGCCGGTACCGGTGCACGGCGCCCCGTTCATCGTCGGCACGAACTTCAGCAGCCCGGACGGCATGGGTGGGCTCACCTACTCGTTCGATTATGGGAACGTCCGGCTCGTGCTCCTCGACCAGTTCGACGGGCGGACGAACACGATCCAGTCCCAGCAGCGCTGGATCTCGGAGGCCCTCGCGGGGAGGCCGAGGGACGGCCACGCGATCGTGTTCGGCCACAAGGGGCTCATGACCGGATACCACTCCGACAATCTCTTCGGGCGTCACCAGGATTCCGATCCCGCGGGGACGGACGCCTTTATCGAGAGCCTGGCGGCAAACGGCGTGCGTTACTACGTCGGGGGCCACGACCACATGCACGACCTCTCCCTGGTCTGGACGCATGATGGCGTCACCGCGAGGGTGACCGAGCTCGTCTGCGCCTCCGACAGCTCGAAGTTCTACCTCCCGAGGCGCCACGGCTGGCGGCGCTGGGTGCCTGCGTTCCTGATACCCGTCCTGGAGCGCTCGCGTCAGGCTCCCATCGCGCAGGAGACCAGGGCCGTCGGCTACTACATCTTCACTGTCGACGGGCCGCGCATGAAGGTGGACTACTACTCGGCTCCCGTGGAGTCCAGGCTCATAGACGGTGAGTGGACACTGACAACGACGCCGCGCCTCGTGTTCAGCCGGCGCCAGATGTTCGGCTACGATCTGCGCGGGAAGGAGTTCGTCGTTCTGAAGGGGTCCTCCTACGCAACGGTCGACGACACGTTCGACGGGACGCGCGCCCGCATCATCGACGGGACGAGCCTCAGCGATGCCAAGGACGGGACCGGCCGGCCCTTCATCCATGCGGTCGACACTGGATGGTCCAAACGCTCGTGCGGGACGGCGAGCCAGGAGCTGCACTTGTGGGGTATGGCCACGACCTTGGGGAGCGCCAAGACAGACACGTACACGCTGGCGATCGCATACGACGACGCAATGGCAGGTCCCGTGGACGAG
>DATJZG010000098.1:0-51311 GCA_035499295.1 Anaeromyxobacteraceae bacterium | reverse complement strand
GAAGCCGGTGAACAGGGCCCCGGGCCCGGGGTTCTCGAGCACCCCCTCCGCGCCGCGGGCCACCTCGAGGAGGATCTCGATCACCTTGGCCGGGTCGTTGCCGTAGGCCACCCCGACCGCCAGGTCCACGCGGCGGAGCTTGTCGGAGAGCGTCCAGTTCACGAGCTCGCCGGAGATGAGGTTCGCGTTCGGCACCACCACCTCCGCCCCGGGGTAGGTGCGGATGGTGCTCGAGCGGATGCCGATGCGCTGCACCACCCCGGAGACGTTCCCCACCTCGACGATGTCGCCCACCTGAACCGGGCGCTCGTAGAGCAGGATGAGCCCGGAGACGAAGTTGTTCACCACGTTCTGCAGGCCGAAGCCGATGCCGACGCCGAGGGTGCCGACGAGCACGGTGAAGCGCGTCACCTCCATTCCGGAGGCGAGGACGGCGAACCCGAACCCCACCCCCACCACCGTGTAGCTCACGGTCTTGGAGATGGCCGCCGGCACCCCGCGCGGCAGGCCGCGCCCCTCGAGCCCCTCCTCGAGGAAGAAGCTCAGCAGGCGCGCCAGGAGGACCGAGAGCCACAGGGTCACCGCGAAGGCCACCACGTCGCCGAGGGAGACGTCGAGCCCGCCCACCTTGAGTCGCGGCGACAGGACCGCTGCCACCGCGTCCTCGAGCGGCTGGGTGAGCCGGAACATGGCGAGCGCGATGTAGACCCAGGCGGCGACGGCGAGCCAGCCGATGTACTTCCGCCCGCGCGCCTCGAGGAGCGCACCGTGGCGCGCCACCACGCCCACCCCCTTGGCGAAGGGCATGTGGAGGAGCCCGACGTAGAGCGCCCGCAGCACCTGGGCGGTGCCGAAGAGGAGGACGGCGATGACGGCGCTCGCGAGCATCCCGTTCGCGAGCCGCTTCGCGAGCGTCACGTTCCCCACCACGTTCGCGACGAGGGAGACGGCGAAGAGCACGGCCGCCACCAGGGAGAGGACGCGCACCGCCTTCCGCCAGGACGCCCGGGGCAGGTCCTCCGCCCAGGACCCGCGGCGGATCTCGCGCACCAGACCGGCCAGAGCGACCGCCGCCACCGCGATGACCACGAGCCGCCCGAGGAGGGAGTTCTCCGGGATGAGCGCCTCGACGCGGCTCGCCGCGAAGGTGGCGGCGATCCCGTAGACCGAGCGGCGCACCCTCTCCGGGAGGATGCCCCCCACCGCGCGGAGGAATGCGGGAAGCATGGCGAGGACCGCGATCTCCGCCACGGTGACGGGCGGGCGCGCGAACAGCCAGGGACTGAAGGAGAGGGTGAGGAGCACCGCCACCGCGAAGGGGTGCTTCAGCACCTCGGCCGGCGCCTCCAGCGCCCGGTCCTCCTCCGCCCGGGCGCGGAACCGCCGCGCCACCTTGCGGACCACGAGGAAGAGGACGCCGATCGCCACCGCCAGGCTCACGAGCGCGCCCCACTCGGCGGCGGCGAAGGCGCTGAGCACCCTCCCCTGCATCTCGAGCGAGCGCAGCACCTGCTCGCGGAGCTTCGCCCCCTTCGCCGGGCGGCCGAGCGAGCTCCACAGGGGGGCGCTCTCGAGCTCGAGGAGCTGCTCCTCCCGGGCCCGCTCCCTGCGCTCGACCGCCGCGAGCCAGTCGCCGATGCGGAGCCGGAGCGCCGCCACCTGCACCTGGACCTCGAGCGCCTTCCCGAGCCTCCCCTGTGCCTTGTCCTCCAGGGTGCGGACGCGCGCGCGGAGGTCGCGGATCCGCGCGAGGAGCTGCTCGGGCGCCTCCGCCGACCGGGCCGACTCCTCGGTGAGGGCCCAGGTGGCGCCCATGCGCTTCAGCTCCGTCCTCGAGGCGTCGAGGGTGCGCACCGAGTCTTCGAGCCGCCCGTCCCAGCGGGCGAGCTGCTGCTCGTTCCGGAGCACCGCTTGCCGGAGGTCGGCGAGATCCCGGTCGGGCATCTCCAGGGTCGGCTCCCCCGCCGGCATGAGCCGCTCCACGAACTTCTGCAGGGCCGGGAGCCGCTCGACCACCTCCGCCACCTCGGCCTCGTCGCCGAGCCGCTCGCCGATCCGGGCGAGGGCGCGGTGGGCGTCCTCCGCCGACCGTATGATGGAGGGGAGCGGGATGGCGGCGGGGGCAGCGGGCTCGCTGCCCTTCGCCCCCTCCCCGGCTCCGGGCTTGCCCGGGAGCGGCAGCGGGACGCCCGGGGTCGAGCCGGCGGCGGCCGAGGGGCCCGCCGAGACCGCCGCCACCAGCAGGAGCGCGAGCGCGGCCAGGCGGGCCGCGCGCCTCCGCGTCGCCTTCCGGTTCGGGGCGCCCATCGGCGGCATGGTAGCGCGCCCGGCGCCCGCCCTGGCGGTGAATCGGACTAGCTCTCGCTCACCGCACGGAGGAGCGCCGCGCCGAAGCCGGCGAGCTTCGCGGGCCCGATGCCCTTCACGCCGGCGAGCTCGTCGAGGGTCCGGGGGCGCGCCTCGGCGACCGCCTGGAGCGTCGCGTCGGGGAAGACGAGGAACGGGGGGACGCCCCGCTCGGAGGCGACCCGCTTCCGCCACGCCCTGAGCCTCTCGTAGAGCGCCTCGCCCGAGGGACCCTCGCCCACCAGGGCGAGGGTCCCCGCGGCCTCGCCGCGCCGCGACCTCGCTCCGGTGGCGGCGCGGGCCGACCTCGACCTGGGTCGGCAGCGGTCGCAGCTCTCCCCGCAGGGCTCGACCTGCTCGTCGAAGTGGCGCGCCAGGAGCTGGTGGCGGCATCCCTCCGCCTCGGCGAGGTCGAGCATGCGCCGCGCCTGGCGGCGCTGGAGCTCTGCCACCTCCGGGTCCTCGACTCCCTCGGCGAAGCGGTCGTGGGCCATGACGTCGGCCCAGGAGTAGAGGAGGACGCAGTCGCTCGCCTCGCCGTCCCGACCGGCGCGCCCGATCTCCTGGCAGTACCCCTCGACGGATCCCGGCATGTCCCGGTGGATGACGAAGCGGATGTCGGGCTTGTCGATCCCCATCCCGAAGGCCACCGTCGCCACCACCACGTCCGCCTCCCCGGCCCGGAAGGCGTCCTGCACCCGCTCGCGCTCCTCGGCCGCGAGCCCGGCGTGGTAGGCGACGGCGCGAACGCGCTTCCCCCGCAGGAACTCGGCCAGGGACTCGACCGACTTCCGGGTGATGCAGTAGACGATGCCGCTCTCGCCGCGCCGGGCGCGCACCCGGGCCAGGATCTCCTCGCGCGAGTTCACCCCGTCGTCGCCCTTCCGGTGGGCCTCGAGGTGGAGGTTCGCGCGGAAGAACGACCCCCGGAACTGGAAGGGCGACCGCATGCCGAGCTGCTCGGCGATGTCGGCGGCGACGCGCCGGGTGGCGGTGGCGGTGAGGGCGAGGACCGGGGCCGACCCGAAGCGCTGCCGCAGCAGCGCGAGCTTCCGGTAGGCGGGGCGGAAGTCGTGCCCCCAGTGGCTGATGCAGTGGGCCTCGTCGACGGCGAGGAGCGAGAGGCGGGTGCCCTCGAGCGCGGCGCCCACCGATGCCTCGAGCCCCTCCGGCGCCGCGTAGACGATCTCCACCTCGCCCCGGCGGACGGCCTCGGTCCGCCGGCGGCGCTCCTCGGGCGAGAGGCTCGAGTTGAGGAAGGTGGCCCGGATGCCGAGGCGGCCCATGGCGTCGACCTGGTCCTTCATGAGCGCGATGAGCGGGGAGACGACGAGCGTCACGCCGCCGAGGAGCCGCGCCGGGAGCTGGTAGGTGAGCGACTTTCCCGAGCCGGTCGGCAGGACGCCGATGGCGTCCCGCCCCTCGAGCACGGCTTCGACGAGCTCGCGCTGGCCCGCGCGGAAGGCCTCGTAGCCGAACACCTCCTTCAGGCACCGCACCGGGTCGCCCGGCACCGGTCCGCCCCGCGGGGCGTCGCCCCCCTCCCGCGCGTCCGCCCCCGAGGGGGTCGGCAGGGGTGCCTCCCCGGCGGGGCGCACGAGTCGCGCCGCCTCCTTCTCGAAGAGATCGGGGCGGTCGCGCCGGAGGGCCTTCAGCGCGGCAACGGTGGCCGAGATCCGGCCTCGCAGCTCGTCCTCGCCCGCCGGCGGGTCGCGCCACGCCGCGAGCAGGGCGGCCACCTCGGGGTGGAGACTCATCGCCGGCGGAAGCTATCACCGCGGGCTGACCGCGCGCGGTACACTTGGCAGGGACCGCCTGGCCGGCCGAGCCTCCCGCACGAGGGGCGGCGCCCTGGCGAGGACGCGGAGGGGAAGCCATGTTCATCGGGCACCTGGGGCTCGCCTTCGCGGCGAAGCGCGTGGCACCGCGGACGTCGCTCGGGACCCTCGCGGCCGCGTCGCAGTGGGTCGACCTCGTCTGGCCGCTCCTCCTCCTCCTCGGGGTCGAGCGGGTGCGCATCGCCCCGGGGGCGACCGCCGTCACCCCCCTCGACTTCGAGTACTATCCTTTCACCCACAGCCTCGTGGCGGTGCTCGTCTGGGCGCTCGCCTTCGGCGTCGCCTATCAGGTCGTCACCCGCGACCGCCGGGGCAGCGCGACCCTGGCGGCGCTGGTGGCGAGCCACTGGGTGCTCGACGCCTTGACCCACCGGCCCGACCTGCCGCTCGTGCCCGGGGGATCCGCCCGGGTGGGACTCGGGCTTTGGAACTCGGTGCCCGCCACCGTCGCCGTCGAGGGCGCCCTCTTCGTCGCCGGGGTGGCGAGCTACGCCCTCTTCACGCGGCCCCGGGACCGGGTGGGCGCGGTCGGGCTCTGGTCCCTCGTCGCCTTCCTCGCCGTCGCCTACGCCGGGAACCTCTTCGGGAGCCCTCCCCCGAGCAGCGCGGCCATCGGCTGGGTCGGGCTCTCGATGTGGCTCCTCGTCGCCTGGTTCGCATGGGTGGATCGCCATCGCCTGCGGGCGGCGTAGAGTCGCGGGACAGCTCGCGGTAGGAGGTCGATCGATGGAGAGAGAGGGCGGAGGGCGCGGCACGGTGGTGATGGTGAACGGCGAGGGGATGGGGCGCGGCGACGACGGGCTCGGGGCGAAGCTCCTCCACAACTACCTGCGGACCCTGGTGGTGGTCGACGACCGGCCCGAGTCCATCGTCTTCTACAACGGGGCGGTGAAGCTGCTCGGGCCCGGCTCCGCCGCCCTCGACGCGCTCCGCGAGCTCGAGGCGGCCGGGGTGGATCTGCTCGCGTGCGTCACCTGCCTCGAGTTCTTCGGCCTCACCGAGTCGATCGCCGTCGGCCGGGTGAGCAACATGCGCGAGATCGTGAAGGTCACCATGGCCGCCGCCAAGGTCGTCACCGTTTGAGACGCCCCTCCGGCCTCGCCTACCTCCTGCTCTCCGGCGCGGCGCTCCTGTGGGCGGGGAACTTCGTGCTCGGACGCGCGATGAACGCGCGCATCCCTCCCGTCGCCCTGGCTTTCTGGCGATGGGCGCTCGCGCTCCTCGTGCTCGCCGCCCTGACCCGCGGGCGGCTCGGCGCGGCCTGGCCGGCGTTGAGGCGCTCCTGGAAGGTGCTCGTCCCCCTCGGGATCCTGGGCGTCGGGAACTTCAACACGCTCGTCTACGTGGGGCTCGGCGAGACGAGCGCCACGAACGCGCTGCTCCTCAACTCGGCCTGCCCGGCCTTCATCGTCGCCATCTCCTCCGCCGCCGGACTCGGGCGCGCCACCGGGCGGCAGATCCTGGGTATCGCCACCTCCCTCGCCGGCGTGACGGTCATCCTCACCCGGGGCGACCCGGGAGCGCTCCTCTCGCTCGGCTTCAACCGCGGCGACTTCTGGGTCCTGGCGGCGGTCCTGTCGTGGGCCTTCTACACCGTCTTCCTCGCCCGGCGCCCGGCCGGACTCGACCCGATGGTGCTCCTCACCGCGCTCGTGGCGGTGGGCGTCCTGTGGATCGCCCCCTTCTACGCCTGGGAGTGGGCGCGCGGGGCCCGCATGCGGCTCGACGCCGACACGGTCGCCACGCTCCTCTACGTGGCGCTCGCCGCCTCCGTCGTCGCCTATGCCTTCTGGAACCGCGGCGTGGCGGAGGTGGGGGCGAACCGGGCCGGGGTGTTCCTGCACCTCATGCCGGCCTTCGGGACCGTGCTGGCGGCGGTCGCCCTGGGGGAGTCGTTCCACCTCTTCCAGGCCGCCGGGATCGCCCTCATCCTCGGCGGCGTCTCGCTCGCGGGGAGCCGGTCCGCCACCCCGGCGACCCGGGACGGACCCTCCTAGCGGGTAGAACCCCGTCGGCATCGCACCACCCGGCCGCGAAGGGTCTAGGCTTTTGTTCCGGAGGGTACGCCATGGCCAGCGACGCCATTCTCTTCACCGGCTTTCCGGGGTTCCTCGGGTCCGAGCTCCTTCCCAGGGTGCTCGCCCGCTCACCGGGGCGGCGCGCCGTCTGCCTCGTCCAGGCCAAGTTCGCGGAGCTCGCGAAGAGGCGCGCGCGCAACATCGCGGCCCGGCAGCCGGAATTGGAGGGGCGCATCGAGCTCCTCGAGGGCGACATCACCCGGCCCGGGCTGGGCACGACCGCCACCACGGCGCTCGCGGACCAGGTGGTGGAGATCGAGCACCTCGCGGCGGCCTACGACCTCTCGGTCACCCGCGAGCTCGGGAGGCTCGTGAACGTGGAAGGCACGCGCCAGGTGCTCGCCTTCGCCGAGAGCTGCCCGCACCTCGAGGCGCTCCACTACGTGTCCACCTGCTACGTGAGCGGGCGCTACCCGGGCCGGTTCCGCGAGACGGACCTGGCCCTGGGACAGACATTCAACAACCACTACGAGGAGACGAAGTACCGCGCCGAGGTGCTGGTGCAGGAGGCGATGCACCGCGGCATGCCCGTCGCCATCTACCGCCCCGCGGTGGTGGTCGGCGACAGCGCCACCGGCGCCACCCAGAAGTACGACGGCCCCTACTACGTCATCCGCTGGGTGATGAAGCAGGGACGCCTGGCCTTCCTCCCCACCGTCGGAGATCCCAAGGCGGTCCGGCTGAACGTCGTCCCGCGGGACTTCGTGGTGCGGGCCATCGCCTACCTCTCCGGCGAGCCCCGCTCGCGAGGAGTGGTCTTCCAGCTCGCCGACCCCGACCCGCTCACCATCGACGAGGTGATCTCGGAGGTCTCGCGGGCATCGGGGCGCCGCGTGGTGCGCATCCCGCTCCCGCTCGCCCTGGCGAAGGGCGCCATCGACTACGTCCCGTTCGTCGAGCGGCTGCTCGGCATCCCCTCCGCCGCGGTGGACTACTTCGTCCACCCCACCACGTACGCGACCGACAACACGGCTGCCCACCTCCGGGGAAGCGGCATCGAGCTGCCGCGCGCCAAGGACTACCTGCCGCGGATGGTGGAGTACGTGCGCGAGCACCCCGACGTGCCCTCGGCCGCGATGGTGTAGCCCCCCTCGCGCCAGGGTCTCGAGGAGACGGGCTCCCGTCGCTCACGACCCAATGAGGTGTCGTGGGCGGCTGGGATTGCGGCACCATGGCCCTGGCCGTATCTAGAGCCACCTTCGAGGGGGTCCCATGTCGAGGTCGCTGCAACGCGCCGGCGCCGTCCTCTTCCTCGCGGCCGCGGCGTGCGGCTCGAGCGGGGGCAAGTCGAGCGGCGGGGGGACGGCCTCCATCAGCGGCACCGTCTCGGGCGCGGCGAAGCAAGGCGTGAACGTGGCCCTCTCCGGCGCGGCGAGCGGGAACGCCACCACCGACGCCTTCGGGAACTACTCCTTCGCCGGGCTCGCGAGCGGGAACTACACCCTCACGCCGTCGCTCGGGACCTACCACTTCGCGCCCGCCACCCTCTCGGTCACGCTCGCCGGGGCGAGCCTGGCCGGCCAGGACTTCGTCGCGTCGCTCGGCCCCTCCTACAGCATCTCCGGCTCGGTCTCCGGCGAGGTGGCGGCGGGAGTGAAGGTGTCGCTCGGGGGAGGCGCCACCGCGAGCGCCACCACCGACGCCTCGGGGAGCTACTCGTTCCCCGGACTCCCCGCCGGGAGCTATACCGTCACTCCCTCGCTCTCCGGGTACGGCTTCAGCCCCGCCACCGCCTCGGTGACCGTGAGCGCGTCGAACGTCTCCGGGGTGAACTTCACCGCGAGCGTCTCGACCACCACGACGACGAGCGTCCTACCCATGCCCTCGCCCGCCAGCGAGGCCCTGCAGGGCATCGTCTCCGGCGCGCCGTCCATCGTGCAGGACCAGATGCCGGGCACCGGCGACCTCCTCATGCCCGTCTTCGGGAGCGACCTCTACTGGTACCTCTTCGCCTCGCAGGACGGCGGGAAGACCTGGGCCTACCTCAAGGCCCCGTCCCCGAGCACCTACGCGCACACGGGGGGCATCTGCCAGGACACGGTCAACTACGACCTCCACTTCGTCGTCAACGACGCCGCGAACCTCTACTACTCGCGGCTCAAGCTCGCTCGGGACCCGAACGGCCACGTCACCGGTTGGACCTGGGACGCCGAGGAGGTGCTCGTCGGGCCCGCCCCCACCGACAGCCCCGGCGGGGACCCCCACGGCACCGACGTGCGGTTCCAGCTGATCGAGGCGATCGACGGGCTCGGGAAGCCGGTGCTCGCGCTCGCCTACCTCTTCGACCCCGCCTCCCCGTCCTTCTCGTCGACCCTGGCGATGCTCAAGACCACCGAGTCCGCGGGCGTCTCTCCCACGGCCCACGGCGACTTCGTCGGGCTCGACGGGCAGGCGGGACCGACGATCGTGACCACCACCCCGGTCGACACCGGATCGGCGTGCGGCCAGCCCTGGTGGAACATCCACGACCTCCTCATCGGGCTCGCCCAGCACCCGGCGACGCACACCCTCTACGTGTTCCGCGGGCCGGCCGGCGACCCGGCCAACTGCTCGGGGACGGCGAACCAGCAGTCGGTCGTCCTGTGGACCTATGAGGCCGACGCGAGCGACGCCAACTTCACCCTCTCCTCCCCGGCGGCCGGCACCGTCCTGAGCTCGGGCACCTCCAGCCAGACCGCCCACTGGGGCGGGACCTTCCCGACCGAGGACAGCATCTGGATCGCGTTCTACAGCCCGACGGGGCCGCAGTTCGACCGAGTCACCTCGGACGGGACCTATCACGCCCAGGTGCTGCCCAACCCCGACCCCACCGGCGCAGTGGCCGGGTACTTGTCGGTGGCGGTGAACGCGGCGCAGACGGAGGCGTGGGCCACCTGGGTCGGCTCGACCCCGAACGACAACTACACCGACACCTACTCCGGCCACTGGAACGGCGGCGCCTGGGACAACGTCGCGAAGGTGAGCGGCGTCGACATGAGCGGCTTCGGCTCCTCGCTCTACTGGCGCGGAGGGCTCGCGGTCGCCGAGCGGAGCGACCAGGGCGTGATCCTCTCGAGCACCACCGACCCCACCTACGAGGGGCAGATCCAGGTCATCCGCACGTCCCCGTAGCGCAGCGGCTCGCTCGCGCTGCCGCCCCGAATGCGCTCACGGTCCGCCACTCTTCAGGCCCCATGCAGGTGTCCCGGGTGGGCGGGACTGGCGGCGCCCTCCGCCCGGCGTAACTAGAGCGGGCTTGGGGGGGCCCATGTCGCTTCGCCGCTTCTGCATCGCTCTTCTTCTCGCAACGTCGGCGTGCGGCTCGGGAGGCGGCCCGGGCGGGGGAAGCGGGACGAGTTCCATCGGCGGCACCATCTCCGGGGCCGTGCAGGGCGGCGTGACGGTCACCCTCGGAGGGGCCGCGAGCGCCACCACCCGCACCGATGCGTCGGGGAGCTACTCGTTCACGGGGCTCGCCGCCGGCAGCTACACGGTGACTCCGGGGCTCGAGGGCTACTCCTTCACCCCTCCGACCCGGTCGATCGCGGTCGCGGGGGCGAACCTCTCTTCCGAGGACTTCACGTCCGCCCCGGCTCCCGCCTCCTCGTTCACCCTCTCCGGAAACGTCTCGGGACCCGCCCGCTCCGGGGTCACGGTGGCGCTCGGGGGAGCCGGGGGCGCCGTCACCACGACGGACGCCGCCGGGAACTACTCGTTCCCCGGCCTCGGCCAGGGAAGCTACACCGTCACGCCCTCCCAGGCCGGCGGCTACCGGTTCTCGCCCCCGAGCCTCTCGGTCCCGGTCACGGACGCCGACGTGGGAGGCCTCGACTTCGCCGAGAGCGGCGCCTACGCCATCTCGGGCGTGGTGACGTCGTCCGGCGCGCCCCTCCCCGGCGTCCTCCTCAGCTTGAACGGGACCGCGACCGCCACGACGGGCGCTACGGGGAGCTACTCCTTCGGCTCCCTCCCCGACGGCACCTACTCCGTCGCTCCCAGCCTCGCCGGCTACTCCTTCCTCCCGGTGAGCTCGTCCGTGACGGTCGCCGGCGCGAACGTCGCCGGGAGCGACTTCGCGGCGACTCCGGACGCGACCCCGACGTTCGTCCTCTCCGGATCGGTCTCCGGCGCGGTGAAGCAGGGGGTCACCCTGAGCCTCTCGGGGCCAAAGAGTGGCTCGACGGTCACCGACTCGAACGGCAGCTTCTCCTTCCCCTCGATCCCGAACGGCACCTACTCGCTCACGCCCTCGCTCGCGGGCGGATACCTGTTCTCGCCCCCGAGCCGCTCCGTCACGGTGAGCGGCGCCAACGTGGGCGGGCAGAGCTTCACCGACGCGGGCGCCTACACCCTCTCCGGAACGGTGACGAGGTCCGGATCGGGGCTCGCCGGCGTCACCGTTACCCTCAACGGGGCGACGGCGACCACCACCGACTCCTCCGGGAACTACTCCTTTCCCGGCCTCCCGAACGGCACCTACGGCGTCGTGCCCTCTCTCGCCGGCTACTCGTTCACCCCGGTGAGCCTGTCGGTTTCCGTGGCTGGCCAGGCCTCGGCCGGCAACGACTTCGCCGCGACGCCCAGCGCGGGCTCGACCTACACCCTCTCCGGGAGCGTCTCCGGCGCCGTCACCCAGGGCGTCCAGGTGACCCTCGGCGGCGCCGCGAGCGCGACCGCCACGACGGACTCGAGCGGGAACTACTCCTTCCCGGGCCTCGCGAACGGGAGCTACACGGTCACCCCTTCCCTCGCGGGCTACGTCTTCACCCCCGGCTCGGCCTCCGTCACCGTGAACGGCGCGAACGTGGGCGGGCTGAGCTTCACCGATTCCCTCGTCACCTACGCCATCTCCGGCACCGTCTCGGGAGCGGTGGCCCAGGGGGTGACCGTGACGCTCGGCGGCGCCGGGAGCGGCAGCGCCGTCACCGACGCGTCGGGCAGCTACTCCTTCCCCGGCCTCGCGAACGGGAGCTACACGGTCACCCCTTCCCTCGCCGGCTACGCCTTCGCTCCCGCGAGCCTGTCACCCGTCGTCGCCGGGGCGAGCGTCGCCGGCGAGAACTTCACCGCCACCGCGATCGCCCTCACCTACTCCATCTCAGGAAGCGTGTCGGGGACCGAGAGCGCGGGCGTGACCGTGACCCTCACGGGCACCGCCAGCGCGGCCACCTCCACCGACGCCTCGGGAAGCTACTCCTTCCCGGGCCTCTCGAACGGGAGCTACACGGTGACCCCGTCCCTCGCGGGCTACGTCTTCACGCCCGGCTCGGCCTCCGTCACCGTGAGCGGTGCGAACGTCCCCGGCCAGGACTTCACGGACGGCGCGAGCGTATCGCTGAACCCCTTCGGCCCTCCGCTGGCGGGGGTCATCCAGGGCTGGTCGATCGGGAACACCCTCGTCCTCAAGGACAACCAGGGCCAGGACCTCTTCGGCCTCTTCTGGGACGGGACGGGGTGGGAGCTCGTCCACTCCTCCGACCAGGGCTCGAGCTGGAACTCCCTCGCGAGCTCCGGCCCGTTCGGCGATCCCACCGTGGCCGGGGAGAGCTGGGGCATCCAGGAGGTGACCCAGGACTCGGCGGGCAACGTCCACGTCCTCTCGTACGGCAACGGCTCGGGGTGGCACTACGCCCGCGTCGCCCTCACCCGCACCGCAGCGTCGATCTCGGGGTACGGGGCCGTCGTGCAGGGCGTCGCCCTCCCCGGGAGCTTCAACAGCCCGACCGACTACCGCGGCCACATCCTCGACGTCGTGGACGCGAGCGGCAACGAGCGCATCGCGATCCTCGTCCACGACCTCGGGAGCGCCAGCGTCACCGCCACCCACCTGCAGGTGACCTCGGTGACGGCGGGCATCACCCCGTCGTCCGCGGCGGACTTCGTGACCATCGCCGGCACCGCGGTCTCGGGCGCGAACGACGTCGTGTACGGGCTCGGCGTCGGCTCCGGCAACGCGGTCCACAACTACACCTCGCTCATGGGTCAGGACGGGGCCTCGAGGGACCTCTGGGTGTTCGTGGGCGGCATCAACACCGGAGACGACCCGAACCTGAGCCAGATAAAGCCGCTCTGGCTAGAGGCGAGCGGGACCACCTGGACGGCGGACACGAGCCTCGCTCCCTTCGGCAACTCCAGCAGCGGGAGCGCCCTGGCGCTAGAGGACTGCCGCGGGACCGCGAGCGGCGTCTGGCTCCTCTACCAGGACTGCGCCGACGGCCTCAGCCTCGACAAGTTCGCGGGCGGCGTCCGCACCGGGAACGTCGTCCCCCATCCCGACACCACCGCGAACGCCTGGGCGACCGCCAACCTGGCGGTCTCACCCGACGAGAAAGAGGTCTTCGTCGGCTACAACCTCCTGACGGGCGCCTACACGAACACGCTCGCCTACTGGAACGGGAGCGGTTGGACCCGGAAACCCGTCACGCCGAACCTGGGCGACGCCTGGGGAAGCTTCGGCAGCGCCGGCTGGGCGAACGGGCTCGTCTGGGGCTGGATCGACGGGAGCACGAACGCCATCCGGCTCTCCTCCCTCTCGGCTCCGTGACGGCGAGGGGAGGCCCCTGGCCTCCATGTAACATACTGTAATTGCTATAGAACGTTACCCGCGGCGGTGTCCTGGGTAGGTGGGACTGCGACTCCGCGCCCGGGGTCGGTTTAATGCCTCTTTTGGAGGGTGAGTGCATGTCCCGGTCGCCGCGTGCCCTACTTGTCGTTCTCGTCCTCGCGGCGGCCGGCTGCGGCGGAGGCGGGGGAGGCGGCGCGGCGCCGACGAACGCGATCAGCGGCACCATCTCCGGGCCGGTGGTCGCGGGGATCGCGGTCTCGCTCGGCGGGGACGCGACCTCGACCACCGCGACCGACTCCGCCGGCAACTACACCTTCACCGGCCTCGCCTCCGGGAACTACACGGTGACGCCGACGGCGCAAGGCTACACCTTCAGCCCGCTCGCCCGGGCCGTGGTGGTGGCGGGAGCGAGCCTCACCGGCGAGAACTTCACCTCGGCGGTCGCCCACTTCGTCTCGGGCCGGGTCGCGACCGCGAGCGCCGGGCTCCCCGGGGTCACGGTGACCATGGACGGCAAGGCCGCCACCACCACCGACGCCATGGGGAGCTACGCGTTCTCGAGCCTCCCGAACGGCACGTACGTCCTCGTCCCCGGCCTCGAGGGATACGTCTTCTCGCCGACGAGCCTGACCGCCACGGTGGCGGGCGCCAACTCCGTGGGGAACGACTTCCTCGCCTCTCCGAACGCGGCGCCGACCCACAGCATCTCGGGCGCGGTCTCCGGAGCGGCAGGCCAGACGGTGACCTTGACCCTCTCCGGGGCGGCGGCGGCGACCACCGCCACCGACTCCTCGGGGAACTTCTCCTTCCCGGGACTGGTGAACGGGAGCTACACCGTGACGCCCTCGCTCGCCGGCAGCACTTTCACTCCTCCCTCGGCGGCGGTCACCGTGAACGGCACCGACGTGAGCGGCGTGAACTTCGCCGCCCAGGGCGGCGCCTATCTCGTCTCCGGGAAGGTCACTCTCTCCGGGGTCGGGCTCCCGGGCGTCGCCGTCACCCTGAACGGGACCGCCACGGTCTCCACCGACTCGACGGGCGCCTACTCGTTCCCGGGGTTGTCGAACGGGACCTATGAGGTCGTGCCCGCGCTCGCGGGCTACGTCTTCTCCCCCTCCAGCCTGACCGCCACCGTCTCCGGCGCGAGTTCCACCGGGGACAACTTCGCGGCCACGCTCCTCACCTACGGCATCTCCGGCTCGGTGTCCGGGGCGGCTCGCCAGGGAGTCACCGTCACCCTGGGCGGGGCGAAGAGCGCGAGCACCCTCACCGGCCCGTCGGGGAACTACTCCTTCTCCGGCCTCGCGAACGGGGCCTACACGGTGACCCCGTCCCTCTCGGGAGGGTACGTCTTCACGCCCTCGACGCTGTCCGTCACCGTGAGCGGCGCGAGCGTCCCGAACCAGAACTTCACCGACCTGGGCGCGAACACCGTCTCCGGGAAGGTCGCGGTTGCCGGCGTGGGGCTCCCGGGCGTCACCGTCACCCTCAACGGCACGACCGCGGTCACCACCGACTCGACGGGCAGCTACTTCATCCAGGGTCTCCCGAACGGCACCTACGGCCTCGTGCCCTCCCTCTCGGGATACGTCTTCTCGCCCGTGAGCTTGACCATCGTCGTGAGCGGGAACTCCGCCGGGAACGACTTCTCGGCCTCGCCCAGCACGGCCCCGACCTACACCATCTCCGGCGCCGTGCCCGGCGCCTCCGGCTTCAAGGTGACCCTGTCCGGCTCGGCCGGCGCGAGCACGCTCACCGACTCGTCCGGGAACTACTCCTTCCCGGGGCTCACGAGCGGGACCTACACGGTGACGCCGTCGGAGTCCGGCTACACCTTCTCTCCCCCTTCCGCCTCGGTCACCGTGACGAGCGCGGACGTGACGAACGTGAACTTCACCGCGACGGCCCTGCCCACCTACACCATCGGGGGCACGGTGACGGGAGGGATCGTGCAGGGAGTGACCGTGGCGCTCGCCGGAGCGGCGAGCGCGTCCACCGTCACCAACGGGAGCGGCGACTACTCGTTCGCCGGGCTCTACGCCGGGGCCTACACCGTCACCCCGTCCGCCTCCGGGTACGCCTTCACGCCGGCGAGCATCGCCCTGAGCCTCCCCTCGTCGAGCGCGGGCTCGGTGAACTTCGTCGAGAAGGCCTCCGTCACCACCTTCACGAGCGTCATCAACGTCCCCTTGCCGGGAGCCGCGACGGTGGCCCAGGTGGGCATCGTGTCCGGCGCTCCCTCCGTCGTCTGGGACCAGGCGCCGGGCGCCGGGGACCTCCTCGCTCCCGTCGTGGGGAACGACGGCTACTGGTACCTCTACGCCTCCCAGGACGGGGGGCAGACCTGGTCCTACATCAAGGCCCCCACGCCGGGCACGCTCACGCACACCGGCGGCATCTGCCAGGACAGCGTGAACTACGACCTCCACCTGGTCCTCAACGACTCCTCGAACCTCTACTATTCGCGAATCAAGCTCGTCCGGGACTCGAACGGGCACGTGACCGCCTTCACCTGGGACGCGAACCAGGTGCTCATCGGGCCCGCCGCGTCCGACGCCGACGCCACCGACGTAAGGTTCCAGATCGTGGACGCGGTGAACGGGCTCGGGAACCACGAACTCGTCCTCGCCTACCTCTACGATCCCAGCCCGCCCTCGTACTCGTCCGCCCTCGCCATGTGGAGGACCAACGGCGTCACTCCCGCCCAGACGAGCGACTTCGTCGGACTCGACGGCGGCTCGAGCCCGACGGCGGTGGCGAGCACCCCGAACGATGCCACCTGCGGCTACTGGAACATCCACGACCTCCTCATCGGGCTCGCCCAGCACCCGGTCACGCACTCGCTCTACCTCTTCCGCGGACCGGCGGGGGACCCGGCGAGCTGCCTGGGGACGGCGAACCAGCAGTCCATCGTGCTCTGGACCTACTCCCCCGTCTCCGCCAGCCCGAACTTCGCCCTCTCGAACACCGCCGCCGGCCAGGTGGTGAGCGCCGGGACCTCGAGCCAGGTGGCCCACTGGGGGGGCACCTTCCCGACCGAGGACAGCATCTGGGTCGCCTACTACAGCCCCACCGGCCCGCAGTTCGACCGGGTCCTGCCGGACGGGACCTACCAGTCCCAGGTCCTGCCCAACCCTGACCAGTACGGCTCGGTGGCGGGCTACGTCTCCATCGCCGTGAAGACCGGGCAGACCGAGGCGTGGGCCACCTGGCTCGGGTCGACCCCCGCGGGCGCCTACACCGACACCTACTCGGGCCACTGGAACGGGGGCGCCTGGGACAGCGTGAGGAAGGTGAGCTGCGAGGACACGAGCGGGTTCGGCTCGTCGCTCTACTGGCGCGGGGGGCTCGTGGTGGTGGAGCGGAGCGACACCGGCTACTTCGACCAGAGCAGCCCGACCTGTCCCAACACCGGCGACGTCCCCGACCCCTACGTGTCCCAGATCCAGGTGATCCGCACCACCCCGTGAGGTGTCCGCCCGGATGCCGCGGCGCGTCCACCCGGGTCCGCCCGGGCGAGCTGACGGAGGTCAACCGGACCGAGGGCCCCGCTCGCTAGACTTCGTCCCTTCCGAGTCGCGAGCGGAGGAGCGCCGGTATGTCGAACCCCCATGCGAAGCCGCACGAGAGTCCGGACTGCACCTGCGCGCTGTGCCAGGAGTGGAAGCGGACGCACCTCCCGCAGACCGCGTGCGGCGAGTCCTGGTACCACCGGCTGGCGCAGCCCTGCCCGCACGGTTTCACCTGGGCCTGCCCCACCGTGAACCCGACCGCGACGCCCTGATCCGCCCGCTTGCGGAAACTCTGGCCCCCGCCGCCCGAGAGGCATCGGCGCGCCGGGAAGCGGGGGGAGCGAGCCAAGGTCCGCGCCGCCCCGGGGGCGGTTAAGCCACCGCGTCCTGGCCGTCGAGGATGGCCCGCACCCTCGCGAGCAGGGTGGCGCGCGTGAACGGCTTCTGGAGGAGGCGGATGCGGGGGTCGAGGGCGCCGCGCTCGGCGAGGGCGTCCTGCGCGTAGCCGGACACGTACAGCACCTGCAGCCCTGCCCGCAGGCGGCGTAGCTCCTCCGCCACCTCGCGCCCGTTGCTTCCCGGCATCACCACGTCGGTGACGAGGAGGTGAATGGGCGCGGGGTCATCCTGGACCAGGTGGACCGCCTCGCGCCCGTTGCGCGCGACCAGGACCCGGTAGCCCCCGAGCTCGAGGGCGCGCACGGTGACCCCTCGCACCCGGGGGTCGTCCTCGACGACCAGCACCGTCTCGCTCCCCTCCAGGGCGGGCGACCGGGGCTGCGCCTCGGCGCGGGTCACGGCGTCCGAGGCCCGGGGGAGGAGGATCTCGACGGAGGTGCCCCTCCCCGGCTCGCTCGCCACCGCGATGAACCCGTCGTTCTGCTTTACGATGCCGTACACCGTCGCCAGGCCGAGCCCGGTCCCCTTCCCGACCCCCTTGGTGGTGAAGAACGGCTCGAAGATGCGCGCCTTCACCTCCGGCGTCATGCCCGTGCCGGTGTCCTTCACCGTCAGGCGCACGTACGCTCCCGGCCTCAAGCCCGGTCGAGGAGCTGCCGCCTCCGCGTCGATCTCCACGTTCGAGGTGGCGAGGGACAGCGTGCCACCGCCGGGCATGGCGTCGCGGGAGTTCACCGCCAGGTTGAGCAGCACCTGCTCGGCCTGCGCTCGATCGCATCGAACGTGCCACAGGCCGCCCTGGCGGCGGCTCACCAGATGGATGTCCTCGCCGAGGAGGCGTCGAAGGAGCTTCTCCGTGCTGACGACGACCTCGTCGAGGTCGAGGATCACCGGGGTGATCACGTCCTTGCGGGCGAAGGCCAGGAGCTGGCGGGTGAGATCGCGCGCGTGCTCGGCGGCGGCGGCGATCTCCTGGACCAGCTCCGGGCTCGACGAGGGATCGGCACCCGCGCCCAGCTCGTGGGCGTTCGAGAGGATGACCGTGAGCAGGTTGTTGAAGTCGTGCGCCACTCCCCCGGCCAGGCGCCCCACGCTCTCGAGCTTCTGCGCCTGCCACAGCTGGTCCTCGAGG
Organism: Anaeromyxobacteraceae bacterium; assembly: GCA_035499295.1. Lineage (GTDB taxonomy): Bacteria > Myxococcota > Myxococcia > Myxococcales > Anaeromyxobacteraceae > DATJZG01. Next base: position 33,462 of record DATJZG010000098.1, on the reverse strand, counting down.
AGTCGCTGCTCCGTCACGTCGCGGATGTTCAGGACCAGCCCCTTCACCGCCGGGTCGCCGATCAGGTTCCTTCCCGTCGCCTCGAGCTCGCGCCAGCTGCCGTTCTTGTGCGCGTAGCGCAGGTGCTCGCGCGTGGTGGTCCCGGGCGCCGAGAGCAGGCGCTTCAGGACGGCCTCGACGCGCGAGGCGTCCTCGGGGTGGACGTGCTCCAGGGCCGGGGCGCCGACCAGTTCCTCGGGGGTCCACCCGAGCCTCTCCGCGACGGTCTGGCTCAGGTACTGGAAGCGACCCTGCTCGTCGAGGATCGAGAGCACGTCCGTCGACTTCTCGATGAGCGCCCGGAACCGCTCCTCGCTGCGCCGGATGGCCGCGTCGATGCGCTTGCGCTCGGTGACGTCCCGGCAGAAGCAGACGAACTTCCGCGCGTCGGCGATGAAGGTCACGCTCGCGTCGATGTCGATGACGCGACCGTCCTTGCACTGGTGACGGGTCTCGAAGCGATCCGACCCCTCCCGCACGATCCGCTCCATGTGCGCGGCGGTCTCGGCGGGCGTCTCGCCGACCTCGATGTCCGCCACGTGCATGGCCAGCAGCTCGTCGCGCCCGTATCCGGTCATGGCGCAGTAGGCGTCGTTCGCCTCCAGGAGCCTGCCCTGCAGGTCGACGGTGTAGAACCCGTCGAGGGTGGTCTGCAGGATGGCTCGCAGGTGGCTCTCCCTGTCGCGGAGCCTTCGCTCGGCTCGCACCCGCTCGGTGGCGTCGCGCGAGACGCCGACGATCCCTACGCCGCGCCCGGCTTCGTCCCGGAGGAGCGTCGTCGTGATCTCGACGTGCTTCACCGACCCGTCGCGACAGGGCTGGTCGAAGACGCCGGTGTTGCCGTCCGTCTCGTCAGGCGTGCCGATGCGAGCCAGGAGGTCCGCGACGCGCGCCAGGGATTCCTGGGTGAGGGTGGCCTCGAGCGGCTCCGCCACCGCCTCCTCCACCGAGAGGCCCCGCAGCCTGCGGATCGCCGGGCTCACGTAGGTGAAGCGCCGCGCCCGGAGGTCGAAGGTCCAGATGACGTCCTGCGCGTTGTCGGCGAGCAGCCGGTACCTCTGCTCGCTCTCCTTCAGGCCGGTGATGTCCTGGGATATCCCGCAGGTCCCGTAGATGAGCCCGGCCTCGTCGCGCAGGGGGAACTTGCTCATGAGCATGGTCCCGAGCCTTCCGTCGGCGAGGACCACGGCCTCCTCCACCTGGATGGGCCGACCGGACTCGAGCACCTCTCGATCGTTCCGTCGGTAGGACTCCGCCACCTCCCTCGGGTAGAGCTCCAGGTCGGTCTTGCCCTTCACCTGGTCGCGCCGGAGGCCGAGCAGCCCCTCCAGCCGCTTGTTGATGGTGATGTACCGGCCCTCGACGTCCTTCAGGAAGATGCTGGCGTTGGTCCCGTCGATGACGTCCCGGAGGAGCCGCTCGGCCGAGCGCAACTGCATCTCGCGGGCCCTCTCCGTCGAGCCGTCGGCGCCCGTCCCCGCCTCCGAGGGAGGTGCGCCCCGCAGCGGGAGGCGGGCGACCAGCGCCGCTCCGCCGGCACCGCCGGGCTCGAGCCTCACCTCCCCGCCGAAGCGAGCCGCACGCTCTCGCATGCCCAGCAGCCCGAGGCGCGAGCCCGAGGTGTGGCCGTCGAATCGCCCCGAGAGCCCGCGCCCGTCGTCCTCCACCGACAAGGTCACGGCGTCCCCGTCGCAGGCCACCCGGATCCCGACCCGCGAGGCGGCGGCATGGCGGGCGACGTTCGTGAGCGCCTCCTGGGCGATGCGGTAGAGAGCGGTAGCCGCTCCCCAGGGGATCGAGGGCAGCTCGCCGATCGACACGTCGCAGCGGACCCCGCACCGGCCCGTGAACCGGCGCCCCTCCTCCTCCAGCGCGGGGCCGAGGCCGAGGGTGTCGAGCGCCTGCGGGCGCAGGCCGGACGCGAGCCGGTTCACGGAGGCTTGCGCCTGATCCACCAGGGCCGCGCCGGCCACCACCGGCTCCTCGATCCAGCGGCCTCCGGGACCGGCACCTTCGAGCCCGCTCTCCAGCCTGCCGAGCTCGAGCTTGAGGGCGGTCAGGATCTGGCCGAGGTCGTCGTGGAGGTCGCGCGCGATGCGCGCCTGCTCGTCCTCGCGCGCCTCCAGGGCGCGAGCCGCCAGGGCCTTCAGGTCCAGGCGGGACTGGAGGAGGCGCTCCTCGGCCTGCTTTCGCAGCGTGACGTCGCGGCTGTAGGCGACGACGCGGTCGACCCGCCCGTCGGCGCCGAACACGGGGTAGAACGTGTGCTCCAAGCGCATCCCCGCGCGGCTGTCCTCGAACTCCACCCGCGCCCGGGTGCGGGCCACCTCCCGCAGCCGCTGCGCCCGCGAGCGCGCCAGGTCCTCCGACATTACCTCGTGCAGGGCCCTTCCGATGACCTGCTGCCTCGGGAGCCCGATGCGGGAGAGCGCGGTGTCGTTCGCGGCCAGGGCAACCCCTTCGACGGTGAGGAGCCAGATGGACTCGGTCGCCGCATCCAGGATCCCCCGGAGCGTGTTCTCGCTCTCGCGCAGGTCTCGCGAGGCCCGCTCGGCCGCCTCCTCGCGCGCTCGCAGGTAGAGGCCGACGATCGCCGTCATCGCCAGGGCGAGGGCGCCGAACCAGACGAGGGCGAGGATGTTGTTCGCCCCCTCGACCCGCCAGTGGCCGTGGGGCGGCAGGATCCACACCGATGCGATGACGGAGAGCGCGACCGCGACCACCCCCGGCCAGAGCCCGCAGAGGAGGGTCGCGAACACGACCGCCGGGTAGAGGGTCAGAAACGGCGGCAGGTCGCCGAATCTCAGCGACAGGAGCTCCCGGAGGACGAGGGCGACGAGCACGAAGAGCGGCGCCGCGCCGTGGCGTCGCCAGGCGCTCCCGAGGAGTTGGGGACGCAGGAGGTCCGTGCGCACCGGTGTCGGCATCGCGAGCCTATCGGCGCCGTTCTCGCCCCGGTCGACCGCGTCGGCTCGCCATCGGTCGGGCCCTCCGCTCCCGATCTCGGATGTCACGCCGCTCCATGGTAGCCCCGCCGCTTTGGCCCAGCCAGGAATCGCGAAGCCGGCGAGGGGCGATCTCCCGACAGGCTCCCTCCGGCCTCGCCGCGACGCGGGCCGCCGCCGCTCACCCCGTCGGCTAGCGTCAGGGGCCTGGATAGCGACCGGTGGCGCACGATTGCCGCCTCGGCGCCGCCGTGCCGGACCGGGCGGACGACGAACCCCAGCGAAATTGCACCGGGGGAGGGCTCTCAGTGGCTCAGCAGGGGAGCGATCTGGTACGCGCGCGCGAAGACCTCGGGCGGGACGAGGCTCGTCCAGTGGCCGGTCGCCCGGGCGACGACCCAGAAGGCGAGCATCGTCCCCACGCCGAGCGCGGGCACGGCCCAGGGAGAGAGCCCCTTCCTGCGCCGGCTGATGGTGAGGACGCCCGGGGCGGTGCAGGCGGCGACGCACGACAGGCATCCGGTGCACTCGGGGTTCGCGATCGCGGCCCGCGAGGCGACGGGGATCTCGACCGGGCACACCCGCGAGCACGCCTGGCAGTCGTTGCAGTTGGGCGCGTCCCGGACGATCCGGACCGGCGAGAGCCAGCTCGCGATCCCGAGGAGCGCTCCGTAGGGACAGAGGTAGCGGCACCAGGCGTTCCGGACGACGAGGGAGAGCGCCGCGAGCGAGAGGAGGACGAGGAGCGCCGTCATGGAGAGGTCGCGGAAGAAGAGCAGCATCTTCGCGTCGGCGGCGAGGTTGTAGGGGGACTCGAGGAAGGCGTCGATCGCCTCGCGCGGCATCGACCACACCACCGCCCAGAGGAAGAACCCGAGGACGAGGTACTTGAGCGACAGGAGCGCGTAGTCGAGGGCGCGGGGGATGCGCGGCCAGCCCCGCCTCCAGAGGAGGCGCTTCCCGAGCCACTCGAGCCCGCGGGAGACGGTCCCCACCGGGCACACCCACCCGCAGAAGGCCTTGCGCGCGACGAAGGCGCTCGCGATGGCCGCGAGGAGGATGGCGAGGCCGGCCGGGTGGATGGCGTCCCAGCTGCCCGTCAGGGCGAGGCGCTTCAGGCCCACCAGGGCGCTGATGGGCAGGAAGGCCTCCACCGCCGGCGGCCGGGCGACGAGGACGGGGCTCCCCGCCACCGCCTGCTCGTAGAAGAGCCAGAACTCGACGCCGGTGAGGACGAGGAAGGCGAGGTAGGCGACCTGGACGCCCCAGCGGAGCGCCGGGAGCTTGCGCCAGGGGTTCTTCCACCTGGCCGGCGCCGGCGCTCCGATCTGGACGAGCGAGGACACGGCGGCGGAACCTAGCCGAAAGCGGTCCCCCGCGGAAGGGACGCGCCGTGACCGGCGCGGCGGAGGCGGAACCGGCCCGGCCAGGGCCGGTTGCGGCACCGGGCCCCGCGGGTTAGGGGCTCCCGGATGAGCAAGCGAAGAGACGTCGCCCAGGTCGTCGATCCCCTGCCGGTCACCGAGGGCGCCGGCGTCCGGCTGCGGCGCAGCATCGCCGGCGGGCGGATCGACTACCTCGATCCCTTCCTCCTCTTCGACCACTTCGGGTCGGAGGACCCGCGGGACTACCTGGCCGGCTTCCCGCTCCACCCGCACCGCGGCATCGAGACCGTGACCTACATGCTCGACGGGGAGGTGGCCCACAAGGACAGCCTCGGGAACGCCGGGACCATCGGAGCGGGCGACGTCCAGTGGATGACGGCCGGGAGCGGGATCCTCCACGAGGAGATGCCGAAGGCCGGGCCGCGCCGCCTCGACGGCTTCCAGGTGTGGGTGAACCTGCCGGCGAAGCTCAAGATGACGAGGCCCCGCTACCAGGACGTCGCCTCGACCCGGATCCCCGGGGTCGAGCGGGCAGACGGGGTGCAGGTCCGGGTGATCGCGGGCGAGGTGGAGGGCGTGAAGGGCGCGGTGAAGGAGATCTACGCCGAGCCGGAGTACCTCGATGTCTCCATGCCTCCCGGCCGGACCTTCGAGCAGCCGGTTCCGCGCGGCCACACCGCCTTCGCCTACCTCTTCCAGGGCGAGGCGGTGATGGGCGCCGACGAGGGCGCCGCCCCGCTGCGGGCCACGCGGCTCGTGGTGTTCGGGGATGGCGACCAGGTCTCCGTGCGGACCCTCGCGAGCCCGGCCCGGTTCCTCCTCCTCTCCGGTCGTCCGCTCGGCGAGCCCGTCGCCCGCTACGGCCCCTTCGTCATGAACACCGAGGCGGAGATCCGGGAGACGCTCCGGGAGCTGCGGGCCGGGACCTTCATCCGGAAGTAGCCGCTCCGCCGCCGTCGTCCGCGGCCGTCCCCTTGACTTGGAGGCGCAGGGCACCGCAGCATGCCCGCCGCCCGTGGCCCATGACCCCTACTCCTCGCTGCGGTTCCGGGAGTACCGGATCTTCCTCTCCTCGATGGCGGTCGTCTTCGCCGCCACCCAGATCCAGAGCACCGTCCTCGGCTGGCAGGTCTACGCCATCACCGGCGACCCGCTCTCCCTCGGGCTGGTGGGGCTCGCCGAGGCCCTCCCCTTCCTGTCGCTCACGCTCGTGGGCGGGTGGGCCGCCGACCGCTTCGACCGCCGCACCCTCTCCCTCCTGAGCCTGGCAGCGGTGGGGGCGAGCCTCGCCTGGCTCCTGCTCCTGAGCCTGGGGACGCCGCGCTCGGCCCTTCCGCTCTACTGCGCCCAGGCGCTCGCCGGGCTCGGGCGGGCCTTCTTCCGGCCGGCGTCGGTGGCGCTCGGCAGCGAGCTCGTGCCGCGCCAGCACTACCACAACGCCGCCTCCTGGCGCTCCTCGGTGTTCCACAGCGCCACGGTGCTCGGCCCCGCCGCCGGCGGCGGCCTCATCGCCCTCGGGGGACCGCGCCTCGCCTACGGCGTGGGGCTCGGCCTCATCGGCGCCGGCCTCCTGGCCCTCGCCGCGGTCTCCCCGCGCCCGCGCCCCGCCTACGCGCCCGGGCACATCCTCTCCGAGCTCGCCGACGGCGTCCGCTTCGTCTTCGGCCAGCCGCTCGTCCTCGCCGCCTTGAGCCTCGACCTCTTCGCCGTCCTCTTCGGGGGCGCGACCGCGCTCCTGCCGGTGTTCGCGAAGAGCGTCCTCGGAGTGGGGGAGGTCGGCTTCGGCTTCCTCCGCGCCGCGCCGGCGGTGGGCTCTCTCGCGATGGGGGTGGCACTCGCCCGCTTCGGCCACTTCCGCCGGGCCGGGCGGGCGCTCTTGTGGTGCGTCGCCTTCTTCGGGCTCAGCTGGATCGCCTTCGCGCTCTCCCGCTCCTACGCGCTCTCGCTCGCGCTGCTGGCGCTCGGCGGCGCGCTCGACAACGTCTCGGTGGTGCTCCGGAGCACGCTCGTCCAGACCTTCACCCCGCAGGAGAAGATGGGGCGCGTCGCCGCCGTGAACAGCTTCTTCATCGGCTCCTCGAACGAGCTCGGAGCCTTCGAGAGCGGCGTCGCCGCGCGGCTCCTCGGGACCGTCCCCTCGGTCGTCTTCGGCGGCACGATGACGCTCGTCACCGTCGCCCTCGTCGCCTGGCGCGCCCCGGAGCTCCGCAGGCTCGAGCGCATCGGCCCGTGACTCCCCGGTCGCCGGCGGGCTCTGGGAGCCGGGGGTCGGGGCCTGAGCCCCGAATGCTCGGCGTCGCACCGCGAACCCGCCGGAGCGCCCTCGCCCCCAGGCTCCGCGGCGCCCTGGAATCCCTGGGGGTGACTCGCCTCGCCCGGGTGACCGGCCTCGACCGCGCGGGGGTCGAGGTGGCCTGCGCCGTCCGCCCCCTCGGCCACGTCCTCCAGGTCTCGAACGGGAAGGGCTCGACCTTCGCGGAGGCGGCGCGCGGCGCCCTTCTCGAGGCGGCGGAGCTCGCGGCCGCCGAGGCTCCCGGAAGAGCCTTCCTCCGGTGGGGGTCCGCCGCCGAGCTCGCGGAGTCCGGCGCGCGCCTGTTCTCGCCCGGGGAGCTCGGCGCCGAGGGACCTCTCTCCCTCGCCCGCATGGCCTGGGTGCCGGGGAGGGACCTCCCCGCCGGGAGGGAGAGGTGGGTACCGGCCTCCGCCGTCTTCTGCCCTCCCGCCGACGGCCCGTTCCTCGGCCCCGCGGCCGTCCCCTGGACCTCGAACGGGATGGGGGCCTACTTCTCCCGCGCGCCGGCGCTCCTGCACGCGCTCCTCGAGGCGGCCGAGCGCGACCGCCTGGCGAGGGCGCTCCCGGAGGGGTTCACCTCCGGCAGGATCGCGCGGACGCTCCTCCGCCCCGCCACCGTGGCGAGGGTCGCTCCCCGGACGGCGCGCCTCGCGCGCGGGCTCTCCGCCCGCGGCTTCGAGGTCTTCCTCTTCGACCTCTCGGCTCGAGGCGAGATCCCGGTCGCGGCGGCGCTCCTCGGGGACGGGCGCGAGGGCCCGGTTCCGCTCACCGCCGGTTACGCCGCCGGGCTCGACCCCGACCGGGCCCTGCGCTCCGCCGTCCTCGAGGCGGCCCAGTCGCGCCTCACCGACATTCACGGCGCCCGGGAGGACGTGCGCCCCCCGGAGCGCCTGGAGGCGGAGGAGCTCCTCCGCCTGTGCCGGGGCGCGCGCCCGTCGCGAGACGCCTCGGCCATGCCCCGGCTCGCGCGCCCGGCGCGGGCCCTGGGCTCGCTCGTCCGGATCCTCGGCCGGGGCGGGAGGGAGATCGCGGTCGTCGACCTCCCCTGCCCCTCGCCGGGGATCCACGTCGTGAAGGTCGTCGCGCCGGGGCTCAGGCGATCGGAGCTCCTGTGAAGGCGAAGGACCTCGTCGCCTTCCTCGGGCCCTCGCTCCCGGCCGCGGCCGCCCGCCGGCTCGCGCCCTGCACGATCCTGCCCCCCGCGCGCCAGGGGGACGTGTGGCGGGCCCTGGAAGGGCGCCCGCGGGCCATCGCGCTCGTGGACGGGCTCTTCGAGAGCGAGCCGTCGGTCTGGCACCGCGAGATCCTCGACGCGCTCTCCTCCGGCGTCGCCGTCTTCGGGGGAGCGAGCATGGGGGCGCTCCGCGCCGCGGAGCTGTGGCGCTTCGGGATGGTCGGGGTGGGGGAGATCTACCGGGCCTACCGGAGCGGGGCCCTCCAGGACGACGGGGAGGTGGCGCTCCTCCACGCCGGGCCGGAGCACGCCTACCGTCCCTTCACCGTCCCGCTCGTGAACGTGCGCCACGCCGCCGCGCGCGCGCTCGAGGGCGGCGTCCTCGCGCGGGGCGAGGCCCTGGCCCTCCTCGACGCCGCCCGGAGGATCTTCTACATGGACCGGACGTGGAAGGCGGTCCTCGCGAGGGCCGGGCACCGCGTCGGGCGAGCGGCCCGCTCCCGCTGGGACCGCTTCGCCCAGGGCGGCCTTCCCGATCTCAAGGCAGAGGACGCGCTCCGGACGGTCGCCGCCGCGGCGGAGTTCGCCCGGAGCGCCGCCTCCGGAGGGCCCGCCCCGGGCCTCCGGCGCGCCTCGTCGCTCGCGCGCCGGCGGAAGATCGAGGGCGTGGCCGCTGGGAACTCGGGGCCGGCTTCACTCGCCCCGGGGCTCGCCGAGGGGGGGCTCCGGCGCGCCCTCCTCGCCGGCCTCGCCCGGTCGCTCGGCCTCGCTCCCTCCGCTCCGGCCCTCGCGCAGGCCGAGTCCCTCTGGCTCGCCGGCAGGGGAGTCTCGAGGGGCGGGCGACGGCGCTTCCTCGAGCGGGAGCGGATCGACGAGGTGGACGCGGCGAGGCTCGTCGAGGAGCTCGCGCTCGAGCGGATGCTCCTCGCGGAATCGGCGCGCGTGGTCCCGGACGGGCCCTCGGCCCTCGAGGCACTCCGGGCCGAGGAGCGGCTCGGGCGCAGGCCGCCCGGACAGGGCGGCGCGCGGCGCCGCGTTCTCCGCTAGGCTCTCCGCTCATGGTCGCTGCCATCCTCCTCGCCGCCTTCCTCGCCGCCCCTCCCGCTCCCGCCGCCTCGCCCGCGGAGGAGCCGCTCGGGATCGCCCTCGAGAGCTATCCCTACCCGTACCCGGTGAGGTTCCTGCCGGTGACCGTCGAGGGCCAGGACCTCCGGTTCGCGTTCATGGACGTCCCGCCGGAGGGACCCGGCAACGGGAAGACGGTCCTCCTCCTGCACGGGAAGAACTTCTTCGGCGCCTACTGGGGCGCGACCGCGAAGGCGCTCGCCGCCGCCGGCTTCCGGGTGGTCGTGCCCGACCAGATCGGCTTCGGGAAGAGCACCAAGGCCGACGTCCACTACAGCTTCGAGTTCCTGGCCGCGAACACGAAGCGGCTCCTCGACGCGCTCGCCGTCACCAGGGTGGCGGTCGTCGGGCACTCCATGGGGGGCATGCTGGCGGTGCGATTCGCCCTCATGTACCCGGACGCGACCGCCGCCCTGGTGCTCGAGAACCCCATCGGCCTCGAGGACTACCGGGAGAAGGTCCCCTACGCGAGCCTCGACGCCACCTACCGCACCCTGCTCAACCCGACGAAGGACGGGCTCGCGCGCTTCTACCGCTCCTACTTCGCCGAGTGGCGGGACGAATACGGCGCCTTCGCCGAGCTCGCCTGGCGCCAGACGCTCGGCGGCGAGTGGCCCCGGGCGGCGAAGGCCTCCGCGCTCACCTACGACATGATCTACAGCCAGCCGGTCGTGCAGGACCTGCCGCGCCTGCGGGTCCCGACCTTGCTCGTCATCGGCCAGGCGGACCGGACCACGCTCGGGCGCGGGGCGCTCTCGAAGGAGGTGCTCGCGACGCTCGGCCAGTATCCCGAGCTCGGGAAGCGCGCCGCGAAGAGCATCCCGGGCGCGAAGCTCGTCGAGCTCGAGGGCGTCGGGCACATCCCGCACCTCGAGGCCCCGGACCGCTTCCACGCGGCCCTCCTCGACTTCCTGCGCTAGGGGTTTGAGCCCCCCGGGGGGCTCAGGCCTTCTTCGCCTCGACCTCGACGGTCGCCGACGGAGCCGCCGCCGCCTGGCGGGCGGCGGTCAGGCGAGCCTGCTCCTTCTGCTCGTCCTCGTCCATGCCGGCCTGGGCCTTCTTGAAGTTGCGAATGCCCTTGCCGAGCGCGTCGCCGAGCTGCGGGAGCTTGGTCGGCCCGAACACGAGGAGGGCGATCACGAGAACAACGAGGATTTCACCGAAGCCGAGTCGCATGCCGGCGGACCATAGCGAATACCCGTTCGGGACGCCAGCCCCTCGTTGGCGCGAAATCGAGCGATCCGGTCGGCTTTGGGGCGCTCCCGGTTCAGCGGAACCGCTCCGCGATCTTCTTCGCGAGCGCCTGGGCCACCTCGGGGTCGATCGAGCGGAGCCGCTCGACCATGCGGGAGGCGAGTTCTCGGTCGCCCATCGCCAGGTAGGCGTCGCCCGCGTACTCGTGCGCCTTCGCGTACCCGGGCTCGAGGCGCGCCGCCTCCTCGTAGGCCGCCGCCGCGCCCGGGGGATCGCCCAGGGCGAAGAGGGCGTTCCCGAGGGCGAGATGGGCGTTCGGAAGCGACGGGTCGACCCTCACCGCCTCGCGAAAGGCGGCCTGGGCCTCGCGCGCCCGCCCGCTCTGGAAGAGCGCGATCCCCAGGTTCACGTGCGCCCTGGCGTTCCCGGGCGCGAGCTCCACGGCGCGGGCGAGGGACGCCGAGGCCTCCTCGCCTCTCCCGTCCCGGAGGAGGAAGGTCCCGCGCATGTAGTGAGCCCCCGCATCGCCGGCCCGGATGCGCAGGGCGCCGTCGCAGGCGGCGATGGCGCCCGCGAGGTCGCCGGCCGCGTCCTTGAGCGCCGCGCGCTTCAGGAGCTCCTTCACGGGGTCCTGGGGATCGGATGCCAGGGGAGTGCCTCTCGCGGGAGACTACCGCACCCGGGAGGCGAGGTGCCCCGGCCTACTTGTGGTGGACCAGGGCGGCGAGCTCCCGGTGGAGGAGCGCCTCCTCGCCCAGGTTCACCTCCAGCAGCCTCCGCAGGTGGGCGATGCCGTCGAGGTCGACCTCGTGCGAGCGGACCCCCACGGTGTCCTCCCTGCGGTGGGCGACGACCCCGCGCATGCGGATGGTCTCGATGCCGTGGTCGAGCCGGATGACGAGCGTGCAGGGCTGGCCCTCCGACGCGGCGAGCACCGGGGGGATGCGGACGAGCGCACCGCGGAGGGAGATGTCGAGCAGCGCGCAGGGGGTCTTCACCCCGCCCACCTCGATGGTCGCGGGGCGATGCAGGGAGATCCGCGAGAAGTCGCGCCGCTCTTCCTTCGTGACGACGGTTGCCACGGCGTCCCTCCTTCGCACGGCGCACGAGGCCCACCTCACGCGGGGGCCCGAGCGAGCCAGTTCGTGTGGGATGTTGGCAGCGCCCCTGCCCCTCGCGCCAGTGCCGCGATCCCGAGACACCGCGAAGCACCGGGGCTCGTCCGATAACTGTCGGTCAGGACGGGCGATTTTGGGCGACCCGCGCTCGCCGGGCCGGGCTCGGCGCGGCGAGGGCAGTAATGAAGAAACGCCGGCCGGAGAGACCCCGGCCGGCGTTCCAGGCGAGCGGGTACCGGCTCACCAGGACTTCGACTGCCTCGTCAGCCAGACGACTCCCTCCACGAACTCCTTGCCGTTCGGCGTGCCGAGACCGGTCACGTTGTCCCAGCCGTAGTCGGTCTTGAGCGAGCTGTCGGTGCCGAAGGTGATCGCGTACCAGCGGGTCGAGGACGGGCTCTGGTAGAGCGCGCTCATGTACGTGTGCGTGTCGTAGAGCGGCTGCGCGAGCGTGTCGGCCGACTCGAAGGTGAACCCGGTCGAGGTGAGCGTCGCGCCCTCCACGTTGAAGCGGGACCCCACCGGCCGCACGTCGTAGAAGGCGTCGGGCGGCAGGCTGTAGAGGATTCGCGCCGCCTGGCCGAGCCCGTAGCCGCCGGTCGCCTGGTTGGCGATCGACCACAGGCCGGAGAACATCGGGCAGGCGAGGCTCGTGCCGCCGATGACCTCGACGATGGGGCCGGTCCCGGCGGGCAGGCCGTTGCAGCTCGTGCCGTCGCAGATGATCTCGACTCCGGTGTAGGGGTCGGCGAGGAAGGCGACGTCGGGCACCAGGCGGCCGCTCCCGTGCAGGCCGTACTGGAAGAAGGGCTTCGGGAAGAACCCGCTCACCCCGCCGCCGGCGCCGTAGATGAAGCCGAGCGAGAGCGGGGGGACGATGGGCGTGAGGCCGGCCGCCTCGGTGCTGGAGAGGCGGGTCAGGTTCGTGCCCCAGCCGGCCTGGAAGAGCAGGTTGTCGTGCGAGTCGAGGGCGAGAGTCGTGCCGCCCACCGCCGTCGCCCAGGGCGAGGAGGCCGGCAGGCTGACGCCGGGGAGGACGAGCCCGGCGGTGATGCCGCTCGGGTTCGAGTCGCCGCCGTCACCGGAGGAGAAGTTGACCGAGACCCCGCGGGAGGCCGCGAAGCGGATGATCTGGTTCCAGGTGTTGATGAGCGCCGCCGGCTCGTCCGACTCCGCCTCCCCGTAGCTGTTGGAGATCACGTGGCCGAGGTGGTTGTGGATGGCGAAGAGGATGGCCGCCTGCAGGTCGGAGTCGTTGGGCGTCGGCGCGATGACGAGCGCGATGCTCGCCTTGGGCGCGATGGAGTGCGACCACTCGACGTCGAGCGTGGTCTCGGACGCCCAGCCGGTGTCCGGGGCGGGCGGCGCGCCTCCCGGGAAGTAGACGTTGAAGTTGGCGCTGGTGAGGTCGGGCAGCCCGTAGACCTGCGAGAAGACCTCGGCGTCGGAGGTGATGGAGGGGGAGCCGATGGCGTCGACGATGACGACGGTCTCGCCGGTGCCGTCGAGTCCGGCGGCGTAGAGCGGGTTCAGGTTGTAGGCGGTCTGGAGCTCGCTCGGCTGGTATCCGCAGGGGGCGAGCGTGCCGAGCGCGGTGTTGGTGATGTCGGCGCCGTAGCGGTTGCCGAAGTAGGACGCCGCCGGCAGGGCGCCGCTGGTGTTGAGGGACACCCGCTGCGGCGAGCGGAAGCAGGCCGCGGAGAAGAAGGCGCCGTTCGGGGCCTGGGTCGCGGGCACCGGCGTGAAGGGCTGGCCGGTGTCGGGGTTCAGGGCGCGGGCGACGTGGGGCTGGACCCGGTGCTCGGAGAGGCCGGCCACCGCGGCCACGTAGGCTCCCACCGGGTCGTCGACCGTCGGGTCGCTGGTGTTGGCGCGGAACGTGCGCCCGGCGCTCGTGAACCGGTGGATGTTCACGTGAAAGGCCTTCTGGACGTCGGCGATGGTGCCCTGCGCCCGCACGAAGAAGTTGGCCTCGTCGACCGAGAGCACCCGCAGGTTGTGCTCGGCGAGATACCTCTGCACCGCCTCGGCCTGGGCGGCGCTGGGCGCGAGGGCGTTCGCCTGCCCCTCCGCCAGCCAGCGGTGGAACTGGGGCGAGTGGCGATCGTAGAGCCGGGCCACCATCGCGTCGGCCTGCTCGCTCGCCTGGGCCTGCAGCCACACCGTCACGGTGATGGCCTCCGTCGCGCTGGCGGGCCCGAGGTCCTGGGCGCTCGAGATCGATTTGGGAGTGTTGTTCGCGATCGTCCGCGCGCTCGCGACCGGGCTGAAGGCGAGGCCCACCAGCGCTGCCGCGACTTGCAGCCCGGCGAGGAGCGCCCGGCGGCCGATGGACAACGGAAGTTCTGTGGTTCGCATGAGTCGATCCCCTTCTGTTCAGCTATTCAGTTGAGCTGCGACGGGTCGTGACCGCTGGCCGGACCGAGGACGGCGATTCCGAGCTCCCCCAAAAAACTCATCTTGGACACATTCGCTCGCCTCCGGAATGGCCCCGAACGGACGGGGTGGAGGCCGACTCGGTGGACCACACGGTTAGTCGTGACAGCTAGCGACTGGCTTCCTGGACCGCCACAGTTTTCACCGCTTCCGGGGGACTTTCTTGGGGGTCTCGCCCGTGGGGCGGCGCGTCACGGGGAGATCGAGAGCGCCCAGGGTGAAGGGGGGCGAGAGGGACCTGCTCGTCGGCTCCGGGCGCAAACCTTGCTCCGGAACTCCCCGTTCCCCTTGAGTCCGCAAGTCCGCCCGCCTCGCATCCCGCCTCGCTTACGGTTCGCACACCCCGTCGGGTGTCCCTCGGCGCGCTCCGGGCGCCGCGATCGCATCCGGATGGCCCGGGAAGGGGACCTCGTTGTCCGGCCGGATCCGTGGGCGTTGCGGCCCGGTAGGGCTCGAATATGGGTCCTCCGCGGTCGGCCGGCGCGCCGTGGGAAGGGCGGGCGAACCGCTCCTTGTCCGGATCGGGCGCGCCGGTTCGTCTCCCTTGGCGAGAGGCCGGAATCCACCGGCTCACGCAAACGAGGTCCAGAAGAATGGCGAACTTCATGCTCATCTTCCGCGGCGGAAACTCCTCGGGCGACTCGCCCGAGCAGATGCAGCAACACATGCAGAAGTGGTTCACCTGGTTCGAGGGGCTGACGAAGTCCGGCGTCTACAAGGGCCAGGGGGCGCCGCTCGAGACGGGAGGCAAGGTCATCCGCGGCTCCCGCAAGGCGGTGTCCGACGGTCCCTTCGCCGAGACGAAGGACCTCGTCGGCGGGTACGCCATCGTCGAGGCGAAGGACCTCGACGCGGCGGTCGAGATCGCGCGCGGCTGCCCCACCTACGAGAAGGACGGCGCGGTCGAGGTCCGACCGGTCCGGGCGATGTGACGGCCGAGACGTCCCGCCTCGCGGATCACCTCTTCCGCCGCGAGGCGGGCCGGATGGTCTCGTCGCTCGTCCGGGTCCTCGGCGTGCGCCAGCTCGCGCTCGCCGAGGACGCGGTGCAGGACGCCCTCGTCCGGGCGCTCGAGACCTGGAAGTTCGCCGGCACCCCCGAGAACCCCGCCGCCTGGCTCCTCCGGTCCGCCCACAACCGGGCCATCGACCTCCTGCGGCGGGCGGGCGCCTTCGACCGGCTCTCCCCCGCCATCTCCCGGGCGCTCGAGTCGGCGGCCTCGGACGTCGAGGGAGCCGCCGAGGAGCACGCCATCGCCGACGACGAGCTGCGGCTCATGTTCTCCTGCTGCGATCCCAAGCTCTCGCCTCCCGCCCAGGTGGCGGTGATCCTGAAGTACCTGTGCGGCTTCTCGGTGCGCGAGATCGCCCAGGCGTTCCTCTCCTCGGAATCGGCCATGGAGAAGCAGCTCTTCCGATCGCGCCGGGCGCTCGAGGAGCGCGCCGCGCTCTACGAGGTGCGCGACCCCGCCCAGGTGAGGGCGCGCCTCCCCTCGGTGCAGAGCGCCATCTACCTCCTATTCAACGAGGGCTACCACGGGGCCCACCCCCAGGAGGCGGTGCGGGAGGACCTGTGCCACGAGGCGATCCGCCTGGGCGCGCTCCTCGCGCAGCTGCCCGCCGCCGCCGGCCCCGAGACCCAGGCCCTCCTCGCCCTCTTCTGCCTCCTCGCCGCGCGGCTCTCGTCGCGGGTGGGGGACGACGGGAACCTCCTCCTCCTCGAGGAGCAGGACCGCCGCCGCTGGGACCGCGAGCTCATCGAGGAGGGGCTGCGCCGCCTCGACCTCTCGGCCGAGGGCGAGGCGCTCACCGGGTGGCACCTCGAGGCGGCCATCGCCGCCCGCCACGCGGCGGCGAAGGGCTTCCGGGAAACCGACTGGCCCTCGATCCGCAGGCTCTACGACCTGTTGTGGCGGCTCCGCCCGACGCCGGTCGTCGCCCTCAACCGCGCCATCGCGGTGGGGATGGCCGACGGGCCCGAGGCCGGCCTGCGCGCGCTCGCGGCCATCGAGGACCGGCAGCGGCTCGCCCGCTACCCCTTCCTCCCGGCCGCCGTCGCCGAGTTCGAGCTCCGCGCCGGCCGGCCCGAGCGGGCGCGCGAGCAGCTGCGCGCCGCCCTGCTCCTCGTCCGCAACCCGGCGGAGGAGGCGGTGCTCGCCCGCAAGCTCGCCGCCTGCGGGAGCACGAGCTAGAGGGGTGGGCCTCCGCGGCGCGGCTTGCCGCGCTCGGAGAGGTCCCGGGGTGTCTCCTCCCGGGGCTCTTCGGTGCTATGGATGGCGGGGTGGGATCGGCCATTCGCCCCGCGCCCCGACCGAACCCGAAACCGCCCGGGCTCGCGACCCCGGGGCGGCTCGCGCTCGCCCTCGCTGCGCTCCTCGCCGCCCCGGCGGCGCGCGCCGACGGGAAGGAGGAGGTCTCCGCCTGGCGCACCCTCGCCGACGGCGTGGAGTACGCCACCTTCACCCTCGCCACCGAGCCCGAGAGCGGCGACGGCCTCCTCCACGTGGTGCGCATCGACCCGTCGCGGGCCGAGCTCCGCGCCCTCGTCGCCTCCGCGGGCGACGGCAAGAGCCGGACCGCCCAGGGGTGGCTGAAGGAGGGCGGGCTCGCGGTCGCCATCAACGCCGGCATGTACCAGAGCGACGGCCGGTCGAACGTGGGGTACTTCCGCTCGGGCGCCCACCAGAACAACGCCCGCTGGAACGCCTACCGCTCCGCCTTCGCCTTCGGGCCCCGGCGGGGCGGCATTCCTGCGGCGGTGCTCGTGGACCTCGACCCGCCCGACTCGGGAAGGTCGGCCGCCGCCCAGGCCGCCCTCGACCGCGACTACGACACCGTCATCCAGAACCTCCGCCTCATCAAGGGGACCGCGAGCGGGGTCTGGTCACCCGGAGCGAAGCGCTGGAGCGAGGCGGCCATCGCCGAGGACGACCGGGGACACATCCTGTTCCTCTTCGCGCGGACACCGCTCTCCATGTCCGACTGGATCGAGCGGGTGCTCGCCCTGCCCCTCCACGTCGCCCGAGCCATGCACGTCGAGGGCGGCCCGCTCGCGAGCCTCTCCATCCGGGCGGGGGACCTGTCCCTCGACCTCGCCGGCAGCTTCGAGAGCGGGTTCTCGCCCTACGACCGGAACGCCCGCCAGGCGCCCATCCCGAACGTCATCGGCGTGCGGGCGAGCCCGAACCCCTGAAGGAGCACCGGGGCGCCCCCGGCCCTCTCCCCGCGGGACCGCCGAGCGCGACCCCTCCCTTTCCGGGTCCGAGCGAACCCATGGAGCGGGACTCGGGTCGCCGCGCGAAGGCGATCGCGCCATGGCCGCGAGCGGCGAGCGACGCGGAGTGACAGCCCCCATCGGGGCCTCGGCTCCCCTCCGCCCTCCCGCTCGCCCGTGCACCCGTCCGGCGTTAGGACCCGGATCGGCGGGCGGACGTATCATTTCGCGAGGTCGCCGCCCCGCGGCGGCGGCCTCGAAACCCGGAGGAGGGCCGATGTCGAAGCGCGCGCAGGTGACCGTGGCTGTTCTCGTCTCGACCCTCGTCGGCCTCCCGGCCCCCGGCCTCGGCCAGGCGGGAGGAACCGAGCCGGGAGTGAAGTGGGAGCAGACCGTCGAGATGCAGATGCAGGGCTTCTCGATGCCTCCCACCACCTCCCAGTTCTGCGCCCCGAAGAAGAACTGGAAGGAGCCGCCCAGGTCGGGGCGCGACAACGACAAGTGCCAGGTGAGCGACGTGAAGCACGACGGCCCGCGCATGACCTGGAAGATGGCCTGCCAGGGCAAGGAGCCCATGAACGGCGACGGGGAGATCGTGCGCCAGGGGGACGGCTACACCGGCCGCGTGACCATGCACTCCTCCCGAGGCGACATGGTGATGAAGATGAAGGGGCACGTGCTCGGCGACGCGTGCGACGCCGGCGAGACGAAGCGCACCGCCGAGGCCTACCAGAAGCAGGCCCAGGAGGCGCAGGCGGCCGCCGCCGCCGGCCAGGCCAAGGCCTGCGACGACGCCGTGCAGAAGATGTCGGTGTTCGTGTTCAGCATGACGAGCTCCTGCGCCCCGCGGAAGGCCGACTTCTGCGCGCGCCTCCAGACGCGCGAGGGCCTCGCGCTCGTGGCGAGGAGCAGCCCGACGGAGCAGGCCGAGACGAGCAAGATGTGCGGCGCGAACGTCGACTCCGTGCGGGCGAAGCTCTGCGGCGATGCGGCGAGCTCGTTCGCCGCGCCCGGCTCGGTGAAGGACCCGTCGCGCAAGGGCGACGTCGCCTTCGTGAGCACGACCTGCCCGAACGAGGCCCGCACCCTCGCGCAGCGCGACTGCGCCGGGGTCGCCTACACCGGAGGGGAGCCGACCTTGCGGGACTTCTGCGTGGCCTACGCGAAGAACTCGCAGGCGAAGGCGCCCGCCCCGAGCCCGGCCGCGGCTCCGGCCACCCCCCAGGAGGCCGCCCAGAAGAGCGCCGCCGACGCGGCGGCGAAGAAGGCGAAGAGCCTCTTCGGGTTCTAGGTGGCGCGCCCACTGGCGGCGGCGCTCCTGGCGCTCGCCTTCCTCTCCCCGGCCCGGGCCCTCGAGGACCGCTTCCCCGACGCCGCGGTGGCCTACCTCGTGGCGGTCGACGGGCGCGTCCTCTGGGCCCGCTCGCCGGAGAAGCCGCTCCCGCCGGCCTCCCTCACGAAGATCATGACCGCGCTCCTGGTGCTCGAGCACGGGGGGCGCCCCGACGAGTGGCTCAAGGTGAGCCCCGCCGCGGCGAAGGCCACCGGCACCTGGCTCGGCCTCCGCGCCGGCGACGAGATCCAGGAGGGCGACGCGCTCACCGCGATGCTCGTCTCCTCGGCGAACGACGCCTGTCAGGTGCTCGCCGAGCACCTCGCCGGGAGCGCCCAGGCCTTCGTCGCCATGATGAACCGGCGCGCCGCCGAGCTCGAGCTCACCGCCACCCACTTCGAGAACCCCTGCGGCCACGACGCGCCCGGCCACCGCTCCGCCGCCCGCGACCTGTGGCGGCTCACCCAGAAGGCGCTCGCCTACCCCGAGTTCCGCCGCGTGGTGGCGCTCGAGCGCGCGCAGGTGAGGACGCGGCGGGGGAGGGTCCTGAGCGTCGTCACCGGCAACGCGCTCCTCGGCCGCGCCCGCGGCGCCACCGGGGTGAAGAGCGGCTTCACCCCCGCCGCCGGCAAGTGCCTCGTCGCCCGCGCCGAGCGGGAGGGCAAGGAGGTGGTGATCGTGCTCCTCGGGGCGCCCGACCGCTGGTGGACGGCGGCGAGGATGCTCGAGGCCGCCTTCGAGGAGGCCGCCCGCGGTGGGTGAGGAAGCCTCCGCCCTCCCGGGGGGCGACCCCGCCCGCGGCGCACCTCCCCTCGCCCTCCTCGGGCTCGCCCTCGCCGTGGCCGCCTGCTACGCCACCGCCTTCCTCGGCGACTTCCAGTTCGACGACCTGAACGTGATCGTGCGCGAGCCGCGCGTCGCCTCGCTTCCGGCCTGGTGGGCGTCCCTGCCCGGGATCCGCCCGGCCCTGAAGCTCTCCTTCGCCCTCAACCAGGCCTCGGGCCTCGGGCTCCTCGGCTTCCACCTCGCGAACGTCGGCATCCACATCGTCAACGCGCTCCTCGCCTACGGCGTCCTGTCGCGGCTCGGCCCCCGCGTCCCGGGTGCGGCACTCCTCGGCGCCCTCCTCTTCGCCCTCCACCCCGTCCAGACCGAGGCCGTCACCTACGTCTCCGGGCGCTCCTCGTCGCTCTCCGCCACCTTCGCCCTCTCGAGCGTCCTCCTCTGGCTCGAGGGCCGGGAGCGCGGGAAGCCCGTCCTCTCCCGCGCCCTCTCGCCCGCCCTCTTCCTCGGGTCGCTCCTCGTGAAGGAGAGCGCCATCGTCCTCCCGTTCGGACTCCTCCTCGTCCTGGCCTCCTTCGGCCCGAGGCCCTTCCGGTGGCGGGACGCCCTGCGCGCGACCTCCCTGCACTTCGCGGTCCTCGCCGCGGCCGCGGCGGCGCTGCTCCTCGCGCCCCCGTACCGCCGCATGCTGGAGCTGGCCTTCGCGCTCCGGACGCCGTCTGCGAACCTCCTCACCCACGCCCAGGCCGTCCTCTGGCTCGCCGGGCAGGTGGTCCGAATCGACCTCCTGAACGCCGATCCGGCGCTCCCGGCCGCGGGCGCGCTCACGGCGGTCTCGGCCGCCCGGGCCGCGCTCGTCCTCCTCGCGGCCGCCGCCGGGCTCGCCTTCGTGCGGAGCGGGTGGGGCTTCGCGCTCCTGTGGTTCCTCCTCTGGCTCCCGCCGTCCGGGTGGCTCGTCCCGCGCCCCGAGCCGGCCAACGACCGCCAGCTCTACCTCGCCCTCCTCGGGCCCGCCTGGCTCGCCGGGCGCCTTCTCGCCGTCTCCAGGGCGAGGCGCGTGGCTGCCCTCGCCCTCGCCCTCCTCCTCGGGATCGCCACCGCCGCCCGGAACCTCGTCTACCGAGACCCGGTCCGCTTCTGGGAGGACGTGGTGAGGAAGTCGCCCGGGAACGCGCGCGCCTACAACAACCTCGGCTTCTCGCTCGCCGCCGCCTGTCGCATCCCCGAGGCCGACCGGGCCCTCGTCCACGCCCTCGAGATCGATCCCGAATTCGTCCGCGCCGCGGTGAACCTCCGGCTCCTCCGGGAGGGAGAGCCGCTCGAGCCCCCTTCCCCCCGCCAGCGCCGCTGCAAGGCGCCCGCCCCGGACCGGTAGTCCGCCCGCCTTCCCGCAGGACTTCGCCCGCCGGCCCGGGTCGGAAGGGGCGCTACTCGCGCCGGAACCAGAGGAGCGCCGCCCCCACCATCGCGCCCCCGAAGAGGACGAGGACCGCGACGTCGAGCGCGAGCGGGAAGGCGACCGGCTGGGCCATGGCGTGCCGGAGCAGGTCCACCCCGTAGCTCGCGGGGTTCAGGCGGATGAGGGCCGCCATCCATCGCGGGACGCGGTCCACGGGGAACACGCCGCCCGAGAGGAAGTAGAGCGGCAGGACGACGAAGTTGGAGATGACCCCGAATCCCTCGAAGGTTTCCATGCGCGCGGCGATCACCACCCCGAGCGCGGTGAAGGCCACCGAGAGGAGCGCCGTCGCGGCGAGCAGCGCCGCCACCGCGCCCGCCCCGAGCCGGATGGCGACGAGCGGGGCGAAGGCCACCGTCACCGCCCCCTGCAGGAGCGTGACCGAGGCGCCGGAGAGGATCTTCCCCACGATGATGGTGGCGCGCGAGACCGGCGCCACCAGGATCTCCTTCAGGAAACCGAACTCGCGGTCCCAGATGATGGAGACGCTCTGGAACATCCCGGAGAAGAGCACCGACATGACGATGGCGCCGGCGAACACGAAGTGCTGGTAGTCGATGCCGGCCGCGGCGCCCACCGTGCCGCGCAGCCCCTGCCCCATGAGGACGAGCCACAGCACCGGGCGGGCGAGGCTCCCGAGCACCTGGTTCCGGTCGCGCGAGAAGCGCAGCAGGTCGCGCCACACGAGCGCCCACACCGCCTCCGCCTCGTGCGCGATCACCGGAGCCTCCCGTGGCGGCGGGCGGCGCCGCGCAGCACCTCGCGCGCGCTCGCCTCCTCCGGCCGGATCCCGTGGCCGGTGAGGGCGATGAAGGCGTCCTCCAGGGTCGGCTTGCTGACGGTGAAGGAGCGGATCTCGACCGGGAATCCCGCGAGCACCTCCAGGGCGCGCTCGCCGCTCCCGGCCGGGAACTCGAGCCCGCGCTCGGTCCGCTGCGGCGGGGCCCCGAGGCGGCGGGCGAGCTCCTCCGCCGCGCGCGCGTCGTCGGCGGTGGCGAGCGCCACCCGGTGCGCTCCCGCCTCCCGCCGCAGCCCGTCGGGCGTCCCCTCCGCCACGATGCGGCCGTGGTCGATGATGGCGAGCCGGTCGCAGTTCTCCGCCTCCTCCAGGTAGTGGGTGGTCATGAAGATGGTGGTTCCCTCGCCGCGCCGGAGCGCGAGCAGGCGCTCCCAGAGCGCCCGCCGCGTCTGGGGGTCGAGACCCACGGTGGGCTCGTCGAGGAAGAGGATGCGCGGGCGGTGCAGGAGCGCCCGGGCGAGCTCGAGCCTTCGCCGCATTCCGCCGGAGAAGGTGCGGACGAGGTGATCCGCCGGCTCCTTCAGGTCCACCCAGGAGAGCGCCTCCTCGATCCGCCCGGCGCGCGCCCGGGGCGGCACTCCATAGATGATGGCGTGCAGCCTCAGGTTCTCGCGGGCGGTGAGGCGGTCGTCGAGCGAGGGGTCCTGGAAGAGGAGCCCCAGGGCGCGCCGCACCGCGGTGGGCGAGCGGGTCACGTCGTGGCCGGCCACCCGGGCCACCCCGGCCGTCGGCGCGAGGAGCGTGCAGAGGATCTTCACGGTGGTCGACTTCCCGGCGCCGTTCGGGCCGAGGAACCCGAACACCTCTCCCGAGGCGACGCGAAACGAGATCCCGTCCACGGCGACCGTGTCGCCGAACCGCTTCGAAAGCGCCTCCACCCGCACGGCGTCCTGGTCCTCGCCCATTTCCGCCCTCCTTACCACCAGCCGGCAGCGGCAGCGGCCGGCAAAGAGGTAGATCCCCGCCTCCGGGGCGGGCCTCGGGGCTCCCCCGGCCCCACGCCCCCGGGCCAGCCGATACCCCCGGCGAAACGAGAGGTTAACCGACGGGCGGCCCTCGCCGGTGCCCCAGATTGGCCATGGCGCCCTTCGGGGGAAAGGAGCCCAATTACAGGCGGTGCGGGGGCGCGCGCGCGCCGGGGCCCTCGAGATGCGCGAGGCCCCGCGGCGGGCGCGAGGCGCGCCACCTCGCCGTGGGGAGAGGGCCATGAGGGGCATCCTCCGGATCGCCTACAAGCTCATGGTGAACGACCGGGGGAAGTTCGCCGCCCTGCTCGTCGGCATCACCTTCGCCGTCTTCCTTATGATCTCCATGACGGCGATGTTCGCCGGGATCCTCTCCAAGGCGTCCTCCACCGTCATCAACGTCGGCGCCCGCGTCTGGGTGATGGACCCGGCGGTGAACACCGTGGCGAGCAGCATCCCCATGCCCGACTACGTGCTCGACGCGGTGCGGAGCACGAACGGGGTGAGGTACGCGGTGCCGCTCTACTCCGGTGCCGCGCTGGTGAAGCTCCGCAGCGGGACGTACCAGGCGGTGACCGTGCTCGGCCTCGACGACTCGAGCCTGTGGGGCCGGCCCGACCTCCTCGAGGGGCGCGTCGAGGACCTCTACGCCGAGAACGCCTTCGCGGTGGTGCGGGACTCGGAGTTCCCGAAGCTCGAGAACCCCAGGATCGGGACCGAGTTCGAGCTGAACGACCACCGGGCGGTGATCACCGGCATCGCCGACGTGGCGGTGAGCGGCCTCTTCGGCATCCCCACCCTCTACACGACCTACAACCGGGCCGTCCAATACATCCCCAACGCCCGCTACACCGTCTCCTTCGTCCTGGTGGAGCCGAAGTCGGAAGCGGACATCCCCGAGATCAAGCGCAACGTGCGGGCACTCGGCTACCAGGCCCTCACCAGCGAGGAGTTCAAGGAGAAGATCGCCACCTTCTACAAGTACCAGACCGGCCTCGGCACGAACGTGCTCCTCATGACGGTCATCAGCTTCATCGTCGGCCTCTCCATCTCCGGCCAGACCTTCTACACCTTCATCCTCGAGAACCTGGACAAGTTCGGGGCGCTCAAGGCCATCGGCGCCAAGGGGAGCGTGCTCGTCGCAATGATCCTCTTCCAGGCGACCTTCACGGCGCTCACCGGCTACGGGCTCGGGATCGGGCTCGCCGCCCTCACCATCTTCGTCGCCAAGCTGCGGCTGCCGAGCTACGCCGCCACCGTCGTCTACTCCAACCTGGGGCTCGCCTTCGTGATGGTGGTCGTCATCGCCGCCATCTCCAGCGTCATCGGGATCCGGAAGGTGATCCGCATCGAGCCCTTCGAGATCTTCCGGGGCTAGCCGTGGCCGAGGTCGCCATCCAGGCGAGCGGGCTCAACCGGTGGTTCGGGGAGGGAGAGGCCCGCACCCACGCGGTGAAGGACGTGAGCTTCGACGCCTACCTGGGCGAGATGTTCTACATCGAGGGGCCCTCGGGGAGCGGCAAGACCACGCTCCTCAGCATGATCTCGGGGATCCTGCGCCCGAGCTCGGGCACGGTGGCGGTGGAGGGCAAGGACATCTGGCGCCTCTCTCCGGACGAGCTCGCCGACTTCCGCCTGAACCGGATCGGCTTCGTGTTCCAGGACTACCACCTCTTCCCGCGGCTCACGACGCTCGAGAACGCCGCCATCCCGCTCATCATGAAGAAGGTGGCCTGGGACGAGGCCATGGAGGAGGCCCGGCAGTACCTCGACGTGGTCGGGCTCAAGGACCGGGCCGAGCTCCCCCCGGTGAAGCTCTCCGGCGGGGAGCAGCAGCGGGTGGCCATCGCCCGGGCCATCGCCGGCCGCCCCGACGTCCTCATTTTCGACGAGCCCACCGCCTCGCTCGACGGCGACACCGGCCGCCGGATCGTGGAGTTCGTGAAGGCGAACGTCCTCACCGACCGGCGCTGCATCCTCCTCGTCACCCACGACAGCCGCATCTTCGAGTACGCCGACCGCATCATGAAGATGGAGGACGGCATGGTGAAGGGCATCGAGAGGGGGCGAGGCGATGCGAACTAGGCTCATCTTCGTCCTCTCCGCGCTCGGCCTCCTGGCGGGGCTCGTCACCGCCTACGTCTACGGCGTCGAGAAGGCGCCGCCTCCCCCGGCCTTCAAGCCGGCCTCGAACCCCTACCCCAGGGCGGTCTTCGCGAACGGGATCGTGGAGAGCTACCAGGCGAGCGGGGCGAACATCAACATCTACCCGGAGGTCTCGGGCACCGTCACCCGGCTCTTCGCCGTCGAGGGGCAACAGGTGGAGCGCGGCGCCCCGCTCGTACAGATCGAGGACTCGGTCCAGCGGGGAATCGTCGAGCAGCAGCGGGCGCAGCTCGAGGCGGCGCAGGCCTCGCTCGCCGAGCTCCGGGCGCAGCCCAGGCCGGAGACCCTGGAGGTGGCGAAGGCCCAGGTGGAGGTCGCCCGGGCGAGCCTCAAGACCTCGCAGGACGCGCTCGAGAAGCAGCAGCGGTCCTACCAGATCGAGCCGAGGTCGGTGAGCAAGGACGTTCTCGACAACGCCGTGAACGCGGTGAGGGTGGCCCGGGCGAACCTGGACGTGGCCGAGCGGCAACTCGACCTCACCCGCGCCGGGGCCTGGATCTACGACGTCGAGAACCAGGAGAAGCAGTGCGCGGCGCTCTCGAAGGCGCTCGCCTCCTCCACCGCCCTCTGGAACAAGTACACCGTCCGGTCCCCGGTCGAGGGCCGGATCCTGGCGGTGAACGTCTCGGTGGGGAGCTACGTCTCCGCCCAGGGCTCCTACGACACCTACACCCAGGGGCTCGGCCCGGTGGCGGTGATGGGGGCCCCCCAGGCCTACGGCCAGGTGCGCTGCTACGTCGACGAGATCCTGGTGCACCGGCTGCCGAAGGGCCCGGGGATGAAGGCGACCATGTTCCTGCGGGGGACCGACGTGAGCGTGCCGCTGGAGTTCGTGAGGGTGCAGCCCTACGTCTCGCCGAAGATCGAGCTCTCCGACCAGAGGCTCGAGCGGGTCGACGTGCGCGTCCTGCCGCTCATCTTCCGCTTCGAGAAGCCGGGCGCGGCCGACGTCTATCCCGGACAGCTGGTGGACGTGTACATCGCGGAGAAATGAGGGAGGAGGCGAGCCGTGGAGAGGGCGAGCGAGAGGGTGCGAATGGCGGCCGCGGCCCCGCGCCTCGCGCCGGCGCTCGCCCTCCTCTCCTCCCTCGCCGGATGCGCCGTCGGCCCGGACTTCGTCCGGCCCGAGCCCCCGGCCGTCGACCACTACACCGAGGGCGCGCAGCCCGGCACCACCGCCCTGGCCGAGGGCCAGGCGCAGCGGCTCGAGCCGGGCGCCCGGGTGGCGGGCGACTGGTGGGCCCTCTTCGGCTCCCCGCAGCTCGACGCCCTCGTGAGGCGGGCGGTCGACGAGAACCAGAGCCTAAAGGCGGCTCTCGCGAGCCTCCGGGCGAGCCAGGCGAACCTCCGCGCCGGATACGGGATCTTCTTCCCCCAGGTGGACGCCGACGCCTCGGCGGTCCGGCAGAGGTTCTCGCCCTTGGCGTTCGGCGAGAGCGGCGCGCCTCCGTTCGTCTTCAACCTCTTCACCCTCTCCGCCTCGGTGAGCTACGCACTCGACGTCTTCGGCGGGCAGCGGCGCACGGTCGAAGGGCTCGGGGCGCAGGTCGACTACCAGCGGTACACCGCGGTGGCGGCCTACCTGGCGCTCACCGCCAACGTGGTGAACACCGTCATCGCCCAGGCGGCGTACGCCGAGCAGGCTGCGGCCACCGAGGACCTCGTCCGCGACCAGAAGGAGCAGGTGGAGATCACCGAGGCCCAGGCCGAGGCGGGCACGGCCCCCTACGCGAGCGCGCTCAGCCTCCGCAGCCAGCTCGCGGCCGTCGAGGCGACCGTCCCGCCGCTGCGCCAGAAGGTGAGCCAGGCCCGCCACCTGCTCGCGACCCTCTCCGGCCACCTCCCCTCCGAGTGGGCGGCGCCCGACATCGCCTTCTCCGATCTCAAGCTCCCCGAGGCGGTCCCGTTGAGCCTCCCCTCCGAGCTCGTCCATCAGCGCCCCGACATCCTTGCCGCCGAGGCGCAGCTCCACCAGGCGAACGCGCAGATCGGGGTCGCCACCGCCGCCCTCTTCCCGAGCCTCACCCTGAGCGCGAGCCTCGGGACGAACAACACCACCGTCGACACCCTGTTCCTCGCCGGCGGCGACTTCTGGAAGATCGGCGCCGGCCTGACGGCGCCCCTCTTCCACGGCGGCACGCTCTGGGCCCAGCGCCAGGCCGCCCTCGACGCCCACGACCAGGCCGCCGCGAACTACCGGCAGACGGTGCTCGCGGCCTTCGAG
Source organism: Anaeromyxobacteraceae bacterium (assembly GCA_035499295.1). Taxonomy (GTDB): domain Bacteria; phylum Myxococcota; class Myxococcia; order Myxococcales; family Anaeromyxobacteraceae; genus DATJZG01. The sequence continues at coordinate 6,811 of DATJZG010000098.1, read as the reverse complement.
CAGGTGGCCGACTCGCTGCGCGCCCTCGAGCACGACGCCGAGGCCCTCGAGGACCAGGCGAGGTCGATGCGGGCCGCCCAGGACGCGCTCCGCCTCGTGCGGGCGAACTATGACGCCGGGGTGGCGAGCTACCTGCAGGTCCTCGTCGCCTTCGGCCAGTACCACCAGGCGCGGGTCGCCTACATCCAGGCGCGCGCGCAGCGGCTCCAGGACACCGTGGCCCTCTTCGCGGCACTGGGAGGCGGCTGGTGGGACCCGGAGAGGTCGCTCCTCGCGGGGAAGGGAGAGGCGAAGTGAGGCCCGAGCCGCTCGCCCGAGCGGCCGAGGCGCGCTCCCGCGAGCCTCACCTCGCGGACCCGGACCCCGGCCGCCTCGCCTTCTCCCACCGGTCGGCGTAGTCGCTGCGGTAGCTCTCCGCGATCTCGCGCGCCCGGTCCCACTGTCCCTTCGCCTTCGAGAAGATGGGCTCGGCGCGGAGGAACGCCCGGGTGTCGTTTTCGCTCACCGCCTCGTACAGCGCCTCCTCCGCGTTCGCCGGCTCGGCGCGCTTGTCCCGGCGGCTCCCCCCCGGAGCGCCGTGCGGGCGGGCGGGCCGGCCGTCCCCTCCGGCTCCCTTCGGGACCGCGCCCTTCGCGGCCGCGGCGGCGGCGCTTTCGCTCGCCTCGGCGTTCTCGCGATCGAGCTCCCTCTGGATCTCGACGAGCTGCGCCACCTGTCCGCCGTCGAGCGCGAGCTCTTCGCGGTGGCCGAGGACCGCGAGGATGGAGGACGGGGGGGGAAGCCTCGGCGGAGGCCGCTCGGGTGCCGGGCGCGGCTTCTGGGGCCCGGCGCAGGCGAGCCCGAGGGCGACCGTCACCCAGAGGCGCGCTCCGGACGTCCCCCGCTGCGGAGAGGGGATCGCGAGGCGGGACCTCCGCCGACGAGCTCCGCTCATTCGAGGGCCCACCGTCCGAGCCTACCCCATCCGAAGGCCGCGGCCCCACGGACGCGGCGACGGCGGCCCCTCTCGGCGAGGGTAGCCGCCGTCGCGGGCGCTTTCTTGGATGCCGGACGAGGAGGCAGGGCTCTCGACTAGCCTGCCCGGGCCTGCACCAGCGAGACGAAGGAGTCGGAGAGGAAGGCGTGCATGAGGTGGAAGCGCCTTCCCGGCCCATGGCCGCCCGCCGGCTTGCCCGCATCAGCAGCGGGTGCCGGCCGACCCAGGCCGAGCTTCACCGTCTTCAAGGTCTGTACCTGGTCGGCGCTCAGGATCTGCTTCGCCTGCTGCCAGATGGCCTTCATGTCCTGGCGCAGCGTCCCGGCTCCGGTGCCCCGGGCGGCCTGCGCCGCCTGGAGAGTCGCGTCCGACACCGCCCCGTTCGCCTTCAGGTCGGCGACGGCCTGGGTGAACGCGGCGACCATCGCCGGCTGCGAGGCGGTCCACTGGGCCTTCGCCGCCTTCACCTTGGACTGGGCGTCCTGCAGGAGCGGGAGGAGGGCCTTCGCCTGCGCCTGGGTGAGGTTCAGGGCGTGGTCGAGCTGAAGGGCCGCCACCTGCTGCCGGAGCGAGTGGAGCGGATCCGCATCCGTGGAGGCTGCGAGCGAGATCGAGGGGGCCAAGAGGCAGGCGAGCACGGCCAAACGTGTGCGCAACATTGTCGTCTTCTCCTTCGCGAGTCCCCGAAACAACTGCTCGCCGTGGGTTCGGTCCTTCACACACCCCGTGGGGACGGAGGTTAAGCTGACGTTTCCGCCGGCGAGGCCGATTGCCCCTTGCTCGCCGTGGGGTTCGACGGCGGTGAGAGAGACGCCCTCCTGGAGGAGAGCCCCATCGACGCCGTCCGGCGGCACCGCGCGCTCCCCGGGCGAGGGCGAAGGCGTCCCGCTCCCCGCGCCTTCGCGAGGACCGAGAGAGGGGGCATCCCACCCCCTGGCCGGGGCGACGCAAGCCCGCCGGCTCGGGTGAGCGCCTTGCCGACCCAGGAGAAAGGGCGGCCCAGGTCGCGCCGCACACCTAAGGCCACCCCCGGGTGCGCGAGAGGTTAAGCCCAGGGTTAAGCCTTGGATGGCCCGGCGGCGGTCGCAGCCGCCTGGAGGCCATCCCCCTTGCCGGGACCCTCGCCCGGAAAGAGCCGCGTTTGCCAGGCGCTACGCGGCCGAGGCGCCGCCGGATTGCATCGCGCTCTCGATGATCTGGGCGAGGTCGAGGGGCGACTGCTGCGTCGAGTCGCGCGCCCCCTGAGCCCCGTCGCTCGCGTCGCCGGTCGACGCCGACTGCTGGGTCCCGTAGCTCTTCACGCCGCGGTGGTGGTGATGATGCCCCTCCGCCCGGGGCGACGCCGGCTCGAGCGACGCCATGCTGCCCGTCTGCGATGCCTGCTGGAACTTGTCGGCGAGCCCGGTCAGGAACTGAGCCTGGGAGCCGGTCGCCTTCGCGGCGTCCGCCTGGAGGGCGCTCGCGATCTGGCCGGTGACCTCCTGGAACTGTGCCGGATCGCTCTGGGAAAGCTGCTGCAGGGCGCTCATCGCGCTCGCGAAGCTGGAGATGTCGGCGCTCGTCGAGCCCGCGGCCGCCGACGAGGCCGTCCCTGCCTGGGCGACCTCGGTGTCGAGGGGGTAGAGGGCGGAGATGCTGCAGTCGTTCGCGACCTTGTTCACGTTCATGAGCTCGACACCTTTCGTCCCCGTTGGTTGGCGGTACCGGCGCGCCGAGCGCCAGGCGCGGAGGATCCGTCGCCCGGGCCGCCCGGGGGCCAGGAGCCTGGCAGAGCAACCCTCGGGCCAACCGCGACTCCCCGTCGCGACGAGGTCTTGCGAGGCGCGCCAGAACAGAACCAGGGCCGGGACCGCCGGGCGGTGGGCAAGACCGGCCGAGCGGCGCCTCCCCTCGCCTTCACGCTTCTTCACGGTTCGGCCTCCGGTCCGCGGCTAACGCGCAGGGGGGCTCGGGTGTCTTACCGGAGGGGAGCGAGCGCGCCTTCCCCGTCGCACTGCGCTCCTGACATGGCCGGTACCCGCAAGGATGCCGGCCATGTTCTTTTCTGGGTAAAAGATCATGCGCCATGGGAAGATGCGGCGCGCACGACGAGCAGCCGCGGAAGGGAGCCACCGTCATGGCCCGACGCCTCTTCGCCCCTCTACTCGCACTCGGCCTCGTTCTCTCGGTCGCCGCGGCGGCACTACCAGCCGTGGCGGCGCTCGGCGAGCCCGTGGCCTCCGTCGCCTCGGACACGAAGGCGCTCGCCGCGACGCGTCGCGCCGACACGGCCCGCCAGGGCTACACCGTCCACGAGCTCGCGACCGGCGGCAGCGTGGTGAGGGAGTTCTCCTCCCCTGCCGGCGTCGTCTTCGGCATCGCCTGGCAGGGCATCGCCGAGCCGGATCTCACCCCTTTGCTGGGCTCGTACCTGACCGAGTACCGGGCGAGCCTGGCCGAGACGCCACCCGCGCGCGGCCGCCGCAGCCAGCAGGTGATCGGCGCCCACGTGGTGGTGGAGCGCTGGGGGCACATGCGGAACATCCGGGGCCGGGCCTACGTGCCGGCCCTGCTACCCTCGGGGGTGACGGCCCATGACATCCAGTAGATTCCTCGTCGCGCCCGCGCTCGCCCTCCTCGTCCTCGGCTGCCCAGGCGGCGGCGGGAGCGGCGGTGGAACCGCGACCTTCAGCATCTCCGGAACCGTCTCGGGCGCCGTGGCGGCAAACGTCCTCGTGAGCCTCTCCGGCAAGGAGACCTCGAGCGCCACCACGAACTCGGCCGGCGCCTTCTCCTTCACCGGGCTGCCGAGCGGGAGCTACACGCTCCGTCCCACCCTCTCCGGCTACACCTTCACCCCGCCGAGCGCGTCGGTCGCCGTGAACGGCGCCAGCCAGAGCGGGGTCGACTTCACCTCCAGCGTCGGCCCGCCGGCCAACGTCGTCCCCATCACGGTGAACGGCTCGCTCTGCTCGTCGAGCGCCTACATGAACGAGCCCTGCGTCGCCGTGACCATCTGCTCCCCGACGACCGGGGCCTGCCAGACCATCGACGGCATCCTCCTCGACACCGGGAGCGTCGGACTCCGCGTCTTCGCGCAGCTGCTCACCGTCCCCCTCACCCCGATCGCCAGCGGGACGGGGCAGCTCGCCGAGTGCCTCCAGTTCGGGAGCTTCACCGACTGGGGTCCGGTCGAGACGGCCAGCGTCGTCCTGGGAGGAGAGCCGGCGGCCTCGATGCCCATCCAGGTCATCGAGTCCACCTACGCGAGCCCGCCGAGCGCGTGCGCGAGCGCGATCACGGACCCCACCACCGCCGGCTTCAACGGCATCCTGGGGGTGAACTTCTTCGCGCAGGACTGCGGCGTCGACTGCGCCTCCACCGTCGGCAACGGCGTCTACTACGCCTGCACCACGAGCGGCACCGCCGCCTGCAGCGAGGTCGCCGCCCCGCTCGCCAACCAGGTGCCGAACCCGGTCGGACTCCTGGCGACGGACAACAACGGCGTCATCGTGCAGCTGCCGGTGGTGCCCCCCCAGGGTCTGCTCTCGGCGAGCGGTACCCTGCTCCTCGGGATCGGCACCCGCTCGAACAACGTGCCCTCGGGGGTGACGAAGTACTCGGTCGACCAGTTCGGAGGCTTCGAGACGCAACTCGGCGGCGTCCAATACCCGGGCTCCTTCCTCGACACCGGCTCGAACGGCTTCTTCTTCGCCGCGCCCGACCCGAGCCAGCTGCCCGCCTGCACCTGCCCGACGGGCATTCCCCCCTCGGAGTGCGCGGACTACACGGGCTGGTTCTGCCCGGCCTCGACGCTCTCCCTGACGGCCACCAACATCGCAGCGACGGGGTCCCCGAGCGGCCCGGTCTCCTTCTCGATCGCGAACTTCCTGGCCCTCAGCTCCAGCCTCAACGTGTTCCCCGACGTGGGCGGACCGGACCCCTCGGCCTCGGACGGGTTCGACTGGGGGCTCCCCTTCTACTTCGGGCTCGACGTCTACTTCGGGCTCGAGGGGACGACGTCGAGCCTCGGCACCGGCCCCTACGTGGCGTACTGAGGCCTGGCCCGCCGCCGGCGGGCGCTGCCCCACCGTCCTCTTCCCGCCCGCACCGGTCCGGGGGGAAGCCGCCTCAACCGGGCGCCGCGCCCGGCCCGAGCGCGAGCGCGTTGATGTCCCGGGTCTCGAGCACTGGCTTCGGCGCGCCGTGCCTCGCGACGGCGAGCATCGCCCGGCCGAGCCGCTCCGTCGTCGTCACCTGGTCGGGGAAGGCCGCGTTCAATAGCGGGAAGAGCGGCGAGAAGACCGCGTAGGCCGCCCGGTACGTCCTCGTCCGCGAACGGATGCCGTGAAGCGGCTGGATGAAACCCGGCCGGAACATGACCGCCGCCGCGAAGGGCAGCCGCAACAGGTCGTTCTCGGTCTGCCCCTTCACGCGCGCCCACATCGTTCGGCCGCGCTCGCTCGCGTCCGTCCCGGCTCCCGACACGTAGACGAACCTCAGGGCGGGGTTCAGGGCGGAGAGGGTGCGGGCGACCGCGAGCGTCAGGTCGTGGGTCACGGCCCGGTAGGCCGCTTCCGACATCCCGGCCGAGGAGACGCCCAGGCAGAAGAAGCAGGCGGCGCATCCCCGGAGCTCGCCCTCGAGCCCGGAGAGATCCGCCGGATCGGGCCGGACGATCTCCCGGAGCTTCTCGTGCCGCTGCTCCGTGGCACTCCGCCCGATCGAGACGACGGCCTCGACGTCGGGGGCGAGCAGGCACTCGCGCAGCACGCCCTGCCCCACCATCCCGGTCGCTCCGAACAAGGCGATCTTCATCGGGCTCTCCTGGCGAGGGGTGGCGACCTCACGGCCTCGTCGTCACCGACGACCGGGCCGCGTCCTCGAGGTCGAAGACCAGAACGGGAGGCGCGCCCTTCCCCGGGACGCCCGGGTCGACGAACATCCGCCGGTCGCCCTCGGGCCCGCGGCCCGGCAGGAGCACCGACCAGCTCTCCGGCAGGGCGAGCACGCGCACGCCGAGCGGCCTGCCGGCGCCGTCGTACAGGTAGCTCACCACGAAGGAGATCTTCCTCTTGCCCGTGTGGAGGGCGAGCGTGAAGACCTCGTCGCCCCCGGGGAGGACGCGGCGGAGGTCCTTCGCCTGCTTGGAGTCGAGGTGATCGGCGAAGGCCCGCTCGAGGATCGCGGTGAGCTCGAGCCGCCGGAACTCCTCGGAGGTCTTCTTCGCCCCGCTCTTCTGCAAGGCCTTCATCTGCCGATCGAGTTCCTGCAGTCGGGCGGTCGCCTCCTCCGCCCTCGACCTCCACGCGGACTCCGGCGAGGCGGTCGCGCCCCCGGCGGGAGCGGCAACGAGGAGAACCATCTCGACGAGCGTGACCCAAGGTCTCATGTTCCTCTCCTCCCGCCCGACGACTCGCGGCGCGATCCGCCTTCTCCGCCAGGCGCGGGGCCGGCCTCCGGGGCGAGCGTCGCAAAGGTCGCGTTTCGGCTCAAGCGAGGATCGTGAAGCCGGGCCCTCCGGCGAGGGGCTCCCCCTTCACGGGTGGTTCCCTGGACCGGGCCGGTTCCTCTCCGTTGCGCTCTCCGTGGCCCCCCGATAGGACGCCCTCGCCGGAGACGTCTCGACCGGAATCTCGCGACGCGTCGCTCGGGTCGATCGCATCTCCCGGAGACCTCGGTTCGGGGAGTCGAACATGGACGCCAAGACTTGGACACCTTGGGTCGCAGCTCTTGCTTCCTTGTGCTCCTGTGGAGGGGGCGGGTCTTCCGGCGGCGGAGCCGGGATGAGCGTCACGCTCGGGTCCCCGACCCCCTTTGCCACCCACGCCCAGTTCGCCGCGAGCGGCTTTCAAT
>DATJZG010000097.1:0-40187 GCA_035499295.1 Anaeromyxobacteraceae bacterium | reverse complement strand
GCTTTGCCCGCGAGTTTTGTTACCCGGTTGCTACCCGAAGCGGCGAATGGAAAGAAGAGGGCCGGAACCCGCGGAGCAGAAGCTCCAGGATTCCGGCCTTTGGCACTGGAGCGGGAAACGGGATTCGAACCCGCGACCCTCAGCTTGGGAAGCTGATGCTCTACCAACTGAGCTATTCCCGCAAAGCAGTCGGCAGATCTGCCCGAAGCAGGCCCGCCCGTCAAGTTGGACGGAGCGACGTGGACGGAGCGACGGGCGACGCCCGCCAACGGGCCGGCGCGGTCAGTGCGCCCGCGCTACACTCCCCCGCTGTGACCGATCTCGATGCCATCGAAGAGGGGCGGGCCATCCTCCGGGCGCGCTGGGCGGAGCGGATGAAGGCCACGCCTTCGCTGTCCGACGCCCGGCCCCAGGGCGAGGGGCCCCAGAACCGGCACGGGATGCCGAAGGTCCCTCCGCGCCAGAACGTCCTCGCCACCTGGCCGGTCCTCGACATCGGTGAGCAGCCCGTCGTCTCCACCGATCGCTGGGAACTCCGGGTGGAGGGGGAGGTGGATCAGCCGTTGCGGCTGCACTGGCGGGACTTCCTGGAACTTCCCCAGGTCGAGGACACGTCTGACTTCCACTGCGTCACCGGTTTCAGCCGGCTCGACATGAGATGGAAGGGCGTGTCGTTCGAAACCCTCGCAGCGCTGGCGCGCCCGACGATGGCGGCGACCCACGTGATGTTCTACTCCTACGACGGGTACTCGACGAACCTCCCCCTCGAGGAGGCCCTCAAGCCCGACGTGCTCCTCGCGCACCGGGCCGACGGGGAGCCGCTCTCCCCGGAGCACGGCGGCCCGGTGCGGGTGGTGACCCCGCAGCTCTGGGCCTGGAAGGGCGCGAAGTGGGTGCGCCGCGTCGAGTTCATGCCCCACGACCGGCGCGGCTACTGGGAGATCCGCGGCTACTCCAACACCGCCTGGCCGTGGCGCGACGACCGGCACTGGTAGCGCGCTGAGGTTCCGCTCGCCCTACTTCTTGGAGAAAGCCCGGTAGAAGGAGACGATCTCCTTCTCGCCCGTCCTCCAGTCGATGGTCTCCGGGAGGTCGCCCTCCTCCGGGCCATCGACCCAGATGCCGCCGCAGGATTCGCAGGTGTCGTAGTGCAACGAGCGCTTCTCGCCGCCCTCCACCACCACCAGGTCCACGTGGCAAGCCGGGCACATCCCGGTGATCTCGTCGGCGTTAAGGTAGCCGCCGATGGCGGTGAGAGCGGGGAGGTTGGCGTGGAGGAGGAACCGGTTGACGTCGGTGACGTCGGCCCAGAGCCCCCCGCAGTCGGAGCATCTCTGCATGACGCTGTCGTCACCGGCGATCTCCGTCATCTCTACGCTGCAACGAGGGCAATCCATGCGGCTGGGTCCTCCTCCAGGACCAGGTTCCACGTGATGGTTTTTGGGTGGGGATTCGTTCGCGACGCCTTCGGTGGATCCGGGGTGGATGATAGCGGCAAGGCAAGTGGCGGATCAATGTCCCCCGAACCGAATCACGCCTCGGCCGCCTTCCGCAGGGCCTCGACGAGGCGGCGGAGCCGCTCGGCGTGCAGCTTCAGCGCCACCCGGTTCACAACCAGGCGCGCCGACACGTCGAGCACCGTCTCCTCGATCACGAGGTCGTTGGCGCGCAGGGTCTCGCCGGTCTCGGTGATGTCGACGATGAGGTCGGCGAGACCCAGAGAGGGCGCGACCTCGATGGACCCGTGCAAGTGGATGATTTCCGCGGGGATGCCTTTTCGCGCGAAGTGCTGAGAGGCGAGGTGGGTGTACTTGGTCGCCACCCGGGGCGCCACGCCCTGCGGCAGGGGACGCGCCGTGCGCGGCCGTGCCACGATCACCTTGCAGCGCCCGATTCCGAGGTCGAGCGGCTCGTAGAGGTCGCGCGGCTCCTCCCGCAGGACGTCGAGGCCGACGATTCCGAGGTCGGCGGCGCCGTGCTCCACGTAGCTGGCCACGTCCGAAGCCCGGATGGAGATGAACCGCAGTCCGGAGGCCTCGGCGGCGAGCTTGCGAGTCCCCTCCAGCAGCTTCTGCGGGGAGGTGCCGGCGGCGACCTCGAAGAGCTTCGACGCCTCCCCCAGCAGGCGGCCCTTGGGGATCGCCACCGACAGGACCTGTCCCGAGCCCCTCATGCCTTCTCCCGGCGGATGCGGGCCCCGAGCGGTGCCAGCTTGGACTCGATCCGCTCGTACCCCCGGTCGAGGTGGTAGACGCGGCGGACCTCGGTCGTGCCCTGGGCCGCCAGCCCCGCCAGCACCAGCGCAGCCGAGGCGCGCAGGTCGCTCGCCATCACCGGGGCTCCCGAGAGCGTGGGCACCCCCTTCACCACCGCGACGTTTCCGTCCACCGCGATGTCGGCCCCGAGCCGCTGCAGCTCGAGCACGTGCATGAAGCGGTTCTCGAAGACGGTCTCGGCCACGACCGAGGAGCCGTTGGCGAGGGCGAGGAGCACCATCATCTGCGCCTGCATGTCGGTGGGGAAGCCCGGGTACGGGGCTGTGCGGATGTCCACCGGCCGCGGGCGGCCATCGCCCTTCACCCGGAGGCCTCCCGGCACCGGCGCGATCGTCGCTCCCACCCGGCGGAGCTTCTCGAGCAGCCCCTCGACGTGGGCGGGAATGCATCCCTCGACCGTCACCTCGTTTCCCGGCAGCGCCCCGGCGACGAGGAAGGTCCCGGCCTCGATCCGGTCGGGGATGACGTCGTGCGCGATGGGGCGCAGCGTCTCCACCCCCTCCACCTGGATCTCATGGGTACCGGCCCCCTCGATGCGGGCGCCCATCCCCGAGAGCGCCTTGGCCAGGTCCGCCACCTCCGGCTCTCGCGCGCAGTTCCCGAGCACGGTGCGCCCCTCGGCGAGCGCGGCTGCCATGAGGACGTTCTCGGTCCCGGTGACGGTCTCCTTGTCGAAGACGAAGGTGGTCCCGCGCAGCCGGCCGCCCGGCACCCTCGCCTCGACGTACCCGTGCTGGAGCAGGAGCTCCGCGCCGAGGGCCGCGAGCCCCTTCAGGTGCTGGTCGATGGGCCGGGCGCCGATGGCGCACCCGCCCGGCAGCGAGACCCGGGCTCGACCCCAGCGCGCGAGCAGCGGGCCCAGGACCAGCACGCTCGCCCGCATGGTGCGGACGAGCTCGTAGGGAGCCTCCGGCTCGATGGACTGCGGCACCCGAATGGCCACCGCGTGCGCCCGACCGCCGGCGCCACGCTCGAAGGTGCAGCCGGTGTGGGCGAGGAGCCGGCCCAGCGTCCGGACGTCGGCGAGGTCGGGCGTGTTGCGCACCACGTGGTCGCCTTGCGCCAGGAGCGAGGCGGCGATCACGGGGAGCGCCGCGTTCTTGGCGCCCGAGGTGGCGACCGCGCCCCGAAGAGCGACGCCACCTTCGATGAGGATCTTGTCCATCGGCAGGAGTCTCGAAGGTCGTGGATTCTAGGCGCGGGCGGCGAGTCGCGCCACCAAGTAGCGCGGAAGGCCGGCGAGGTCGCGCCGGGTCTCGGCGAACGCGAAGCCGGCGGCGAGGCTCAACGGCGGGAGGATCTCGGCATGGCTCTCGTGCATCTCGGCGACGAGGGTCCCGCCCCCGTCCAGCCGGGCCGGAGCCCCTTCGACGAGCGGGCGCAGCACCCGGAGGCCGTCGGGCCCGCCGTCGAGCGCGAGGCGCGGCTCGCGCCGCACCTCCCGGGAAAGCCCCTCCAGCTCCGCGCTCGGCACGTACGGAGGGTTGGCGACGATCACCCGGAAACGCCGCCCGCGAGCGAGCGGCGCGTACAAGTCGCCTTCGAGGAGCTCCACCCGGGCGCCGAGCGCCTGGGCGTTCTCCCGCGCGAGCTCGAGCGCGGCCGGGGAGAGGTCGACCGCCGCCACCCGGGCGCCGGGCCGTCCGAGCGCGAGCGAGACCGCGATGCAACCCGAGCCGGTGCATAGGTCGAGCGCCTCGCCCTCTTCGGGGAGGGCCTCGAGCGCCGCCTCGGCGAGGAGCTCGGTCTCTGGCCTCGGCACCAGCACCCGCTCGTCGACCCGGAACGTCCGGCCCAGGAAGTCCTTCCTCCCGGTCAGGTAGGCGGTGGGCTCGCCGCCGGCGCGCCGCCTCACCAGGTCCCGGAAGGAGGCGAGCTCCGGCTCGGCGAGCGGCTTGTCGAAGTCGAGGTAGAGGCGCAGCCGTTCGCAGCGCAGAGCGCTCGCGAGCAGGATCTCGGCGGTGAGCCGCGGCGCGTCAATCCCCAGCCCGGCGAAGTAGGTCTGTGTCCAGCCGATGAGCCTGAGCGGCGTCCAGGTGTCGCTCACGCCCGCTTCTCGGAAGCGCCCGCGGCGTCGCCGGTGGAGGCCTCCCGGAGGGCCTCCGCGGCGAAGAAGGTGCGGCAGGCCTCGATCACGTCCTGGACGTCCCCGTCCATCACCGCCGGCAGGTTGTGACGGGTGTAGTTGACGCGGTGATCGGTGAGCCGGTCCTGGGGAAAGTTGTAGGTGCGGATCTTCTCCGACCGGTCCCCGGTGCCCACCTGGCTCTTGCGGGCGGCATCCCGGGCGCTCTGCTGCCTCTCCAGCTCCATCTCGTAGAGCTTGGCCCGCAGCATCTTCATCGCCATGGCGCGGTTCTTGGTCTGGCTCTTTTCCTGCTGACACTTCACCACCAGCCCGGACGGCTTGTGCGTGAGCCGCACGGCGGAGTCGGTGGTGTTCACGCTCTGTCCCCCGGAGCCGGTGGAGCGAAAGACGTCCATCTCGATGTCCGCTGGGTTCACCTGCACGTCGATGTCCTCCGCCTCCGGCATGACCGCGACGGTGACGGTGGAGGTGTGGATGCGCCCCTGCGCCTCGGTGGCCGGCACCCGCTGCACCCGGTGCACGCCCGACTCGTACTTGAGCCAGGAGTAGACGCCGTCGCCCGTGATGGTCACCGTGGCGTCCTTCACCCCGCCCAGGGTGCCGCCGGAGACGTCCGCCACCTCGCAACGCCACCCCCGGCGCTCCGAGTAGCGCAGGTACAGGCGCAGGAGCTCGGCCGCGAACAGGCCGGCTTCGTCTCCGCCCGCCCCGGCCCGGATCTCCAGGATCACGTCCTTCTCGTCGTTCGGGTCGCGGGGGATGAGGAGCACCTTGAGCTGCTCCTCGGCGGGGCCGACCCGCGGGCGCAGGAGGGCGAGCTCCTCCTTGGCCATCTCGCGAATGCCCTCGTCCTTCTCGCCGAGCAGGGCCTCGTTGTCGGCGACGTCCTTCAAGAGCCTGCGGTAGGACTGGAGCGCGAGGACGGTCGGCTCCGCCTGGGCGCGCTCCTTCGAGACCTTGCGGAAGCGCTCCCCCGACGAGGCCACGGCCGGATCCGAGAGCTGGTGCGTGAGCTCCTCGTACCGTCTCTCGATCGACTCCAGCTTCTTCAGGACCTCGGGCGACAGCATGCGGGCGCTTCCTTAACGCGATCCCGGCGCCGGCGGCAAGGACCGATGGCGGACCTCGAGGTCGTGCGGGGGCTCCCCCCCGCCACCGCGGGTGAGGCGGCGCCGAGCGGGGGCACCCGCACCAGAGGCTTTACCCCCGGGTGGCGGCGGAGGAGTATTGTCGTCCGTGGCGGACCGGATCGTGATCCGAGGCGCGGTGCTCGCTGGCGACCCGCCGCGCTCCGGGGTGACGGTGGTGGTCGAGGGTGCCCGCATCGCAGCGGTGGCACCCCGCGGGGAGCCGGTGGAGCCCCTGCCGGGGGACTGGAACGTCGACGCCGACGGCCGCCTCCTCGTCCCCGGGGCCATCGACGCCCATGCCCACCTCGCCCTCGGGCCGCTCCTGCGGCTGGCAGGGCTGCCGGAGCGCTTTCCCGGGACCCTGCACGGGCTGCGAACGGGATTCCGCCGGCCGGTGGAGGACCGACTCGATCCGGCGGCGCTCGAAGCTCTCGCCCGGGCCTCCGCGCTTTCCGCCCTCCAGGCGGGGGTGAGCTGCGTCCTGGCACTGGAGCGCGGCGCCGCCGGAGAGGAGCTCGAGTCGCTCGCCGCGGTGGAGCGGGCGGTGCGGCAGGTCGGGTTGCGGGCGGTCCTTGCCTACGGGGCGAGCGATTTCGGCGGAGCGGAGCGGGGCCTCGCGGCCGCGAGGGCCGCGCTCGAGTACGGCGAGCGGCGCCGGGGCGATCCGCTGGTGCGCGGGATGGCCGGGCTGGATGGGCTCCACGCCACGACCGGCGCTACGCTCGAGGCTCTGGCCGAGCCGGCACGGGGCTTCGGGCTGCACGCCTCGGTGGCCGAGGACGGCGCCGACCTGGAGCGGTCCTGGGCGTTGGACGGCAAGCGGCCGATCGCGCTGCTCGAGGCGAAGGGCCTGCTCGGCCCACGGACGGTGGTCGCCCACGGGAGCACCACCGGGAGCGAGGAGGCGAGCCTGCTTTGCCGGGCCGACGCGACCCTGGTCGCGACGCCCCGCTCGGCGGCATTCTGGGGCGGCGAGCTGCCCCCGTTCGAGATCCTGGCGGCCCACGAGGTCCCGGTGGCGCTCGGCACCGACGGGATCTTCCACGACCTCGCCGGGGAGGCAGTGGCGCTCACCGCCCACCTGCGCTGGCGCAGGTCAGGGCCGCCCCCGCCCTCCGAACTCCTCGGGCACGCTGTCTGGCCCACCGGCGGAACGCTCGCCGGCCAGCTCTTCGGCGAGAGGCTCGGCGCGATCGAGCCCGGGGCCCTCGCCGACCTCGCCATCCTGGAATGGCGCCCCTCGGGAGTCCCCCCGGAGGGCACCGACGGGGACGTGGCCATCCTCTGGGCCGGTGCGCGCGCCGCCTGGATGATCGTGGGGGGCGAGGTCCGGCTGCGAGAGGGCGTACCGCTGGGCGTCGATCCCGCCGACGTCGCGGCCCGCGCCAGCGAGGCCGCCCGCAGGGTCCTGGCAGACTGAAACCGGGCCTCGCCGCACGAGAAAAGCGATTTTTCGGGTCATCGCCTGACACCCGGGGCTGACAATGCCCGACTCGACAAGTCGATGAAGCGGTGTCGAGACTTCCGTCGATGATCGCCGTCCGCCCCACGCGGAACTCCCCACCCTCGACGGCGCGGGACCTCCTTCGGAACCCGGCTCGCCTCTCCTAAGGCCGATGAGCGCGAAGCGGTGGATCGACCATCCCGGCGTGGGCCCCGCACCCGCGAGCGGCGAGGGGCACCTATCGATGGGCTCCCCGGACTTTCGCGCCATGGCCGAGGCGACGGGCCTGGGTCTCTGGGCGGCCGACGCGACTGGCCAGATCCAATTCATGAACGGTCCGGCGGCGAGGATGCTCGGCTGGTCCCGGCCGGAGACGCTCGTCGGCCGCCACGTGTCCGCCATCCTCTTTCCCGAGGACCTGAACGCTTGGGCGCGCCGGGCCGACAGCGAACTCCCCGCGGCGGAGCTCGTCGAGCAGCGCTTCCGGCGCAAGGACGGGACCGAGGCGTGGCTTCTCGTGTCCATCGCCCACCGGGCCGCCTCCAGCACCCGCCAGGGATCGATCGGCTTCTGCGTCGACGTCACCGAGGCCCACCGCGCCCGGGTGAGCGGGGACCAGGCGCAGGCCGCCCTGCACCAACTCAGCTCCGCCATCTCCGAGTTCTTCTGGCTCGAGGACCCGACGACCGGAAACCTCGTCCACGTCAGCCCGCATCCGGAGCGGGTGTGGGGGCTATCGGCGGCCGATCTCCGGGCGCGCCCAGACGCGTGGATGGATCTGGTGCACCCGGAGGATCGCGACCGCGTGGAAACCGCCTGGAAGGGGCGAGCCTCCAGCGGCGAATGGGCGATCGAGTTCCGCATCGCCCGGCCGGGAGGCGAGGTGCGCTGGATCCGGGGGTCCACCTTCCCCATCCTCGACCCGGCCGGCGCACTCGTCCGCCTGGCCCGCACCTGGGAGGACGTCACCGAGAAGATCCGGGTCGCCGATCGGCTCCGGCTTCAGGCGACCGCCCTCGAGTGCGCCGCCAACGCCATCGTCGTGACCGACGCGCAGGGGCGAGTGGAGTGGGCGAACCGAGCGTTCACCGCGCTCACTGGCTACCCTCCGGAGGAGGTCCTCGGCCGCGGCATCCAGATCCTGAGGTCGGGAGTGCACGACCAGGGCTTCTACCGTCGCCTCTGGGAGACGATCACCGCCGGCCGGGTCTGGCACGGGACGGTCGTCAACCGGCGCGCCGACGGCTCCTTCTACGAAGAGGAGATGACCATCTCCCCGGTGGCCGATCCCGACGGCACCATCCGCCACTTCGTGGCGGTGAAGCAGGACGTCACCGAATCCAAACGAGCGGCGGAGGCCCTGCGCGAGACGCAGGGGCTCCTCTCGCAAGCCACCGACGCCATCGTGCTCGAGGCCCTGGACGGGACCGTGCGGACCTGGACCCAGGGAGCGGAGCGGGTCTTCGGGTGGAGCACCGCCGAGGCGATCGGCCAGAGGTTCACCTCGCTCGTCGGACTCGACCGACCCGAGCAGCTCGCGGAGATTCGGGAGCAGGTGGCGAGCCTCGGATCGTGGGCCGGGGACCTCCGCGTCCGATCCCACGCCGGGAACGTCCTCGAGGTCGCGAGCCGGTGGACCCGGCTCGACGATCTCACCGGAGCGCCGCGCGGCATCCTGGTGGTGGCGCACGACGTCACCGCCGAGCGCCGCCTGCGCTCCATCGCCGAGAGGACGGAGCGGCTCGACCTGCTCGGGCAGGTGGCGGGAGCCGTGGCGCACGACCTGAACAACGTCCTCACCGCCATCTTCTCGGCCCTGCCGGTCCTGCACGCCTACCACCTCGACGCCGAGGGGCGGGAGGTAATCGACACCATCGACCGGGCCGCCGTCCTCGCCCAGGGCCTGGTACGCCAGATCGTCGACTTCGTCCGCGGGTCGAGCGGAACGCGCCGGAGGGTCCGGGGGGCCGAGCTCCTCCTGCCGGCGGTGAAGATGGTGGGCCCGACGATGCGCGGGGGAATCTGCCTCCGCACCGCCTGGACCCCGGACCTCTGGGAGGTGGACGCCGACTGCACCCAGATCCAGCAGGTCCTCATGAACCTCTTCGTGAACGCCCGGGAGGCGATGCCCCAGGGCGGGACCCTGCTCGTGACCGCGTCGAACGTGGAGGCCGACGAGGCCCTGGTGGCGGCGACGCCGGGGCTGCGTCTCGGGCGCTACCTGGAGATACGGGTTGCCGACACCGGGGGCGGGATGCCTCCCGAGATCCGGCAACGGGTCTTCGAGCCCTTCGTCACCACCAAGGAGCGCGGCACCGGGCTCGGGCTCGCCACCGTCTACCGGGTGGTCGCCGCGCACGGCGGCGCTGTCTCCTTCTCGAGCGAACTCGGCGCCGGTACCGAGTTTCGCATCTACCTGCCCGCCGCCGACGGAGCCGCTCCGCTTTAGGCATCCGCGTTCGGCCGGAGCCTGAGAGCGCGGGAAGGCGGTGAGCCGACCGGAAGGAGAGCGAGCGATGGCGGGCCAGGAACTGCCCTCCCGACCTTGGAAGCGCATCCCAAGCCGACCTCACATGGTCCACGCCGATGCGCGCGCACCTCGCCACCGGGCGGCCTGTCTCACCGTCCGCCGCGGCTGGGACGCCCATGAGTGGAGGCGAGGTGGCGAGGCCCTCGACGGTGTCCAGCCACCCGAGATCCCCGGTGGCTGCGCCCACGGCTACGATTGCCCCGGGGGTGCCTTCCGCGGGGAGCCGGGCGCTCGACACGAGGCTTCGCGTCGGCGCGCGGTCCTGCGACTGGAACCTCGCCTCCGAGTCCCCCGCGGTCCCAGCGCGGACGGGGTGGCGGCGCGCGTCATCCAGACTTTCTTGGGGGGCGCGGCGCCGCTGCCCGCGAACCATTCTTTGACGCCCGACAGAATCCGGCGGAACCACTCCGGGAAATGAGAGTTGTCGGTGGAACTTCCACGACGTCCCTGGATGTTGTTCCGCCGCCGGCTGTTGAATAAACAAATGGCGAGTGCTGAGCGACCTCTCCTCGTCTTGGTCTTGCCGAAGAGTGAGGCACGGATGCGAGACCGCGTTCACCGCGGGCTGGCACCGATCCGTTCCTGGCGGATCGTGGGGCTCTACGCCGTGTTCGCCAGCGCCTGGCTCCTCGGAAGCGACATCGCCGTCGCCAGCTTTGCGAGCGGTGCGCGCGAGGCCGCCGAGTGGTCCTTTGCCAAGGGTATGGCGTTCGTCCTCGCCACCTCGGTCGTCTTCTACGCCCTGCTCCAGCGCGCCGCCGCGGACATCCACCGGTCGCGCGCCGCGCTGGAGGAGAGCGAGTCCCGCTACCGGACGCTGGTGGAGAACGCGCCCCAGGGGATCGTCGTCATCCAGGCCGGCGTGGTGGAGTTCGCGAACCGCTGCGCCCAGAGGCTCTTCAAGGGAGAGGCCAGGGAGCTCGTCGGGCGCTCGGTCCTCGACTTCGCGGTGCCGGAGGAGGCCGCCTCGGTCGCCGAGAGGCTCGCGCACGTCGAGCGCGGCGAGCCGTTCGAGGCCGTGATGCTCAGGCGGCTGCGCCGGCTCGACGGCACCTTCTTCAGGGGCGAGGTGGAGGCGAGCCGGTACGAGGTCCGGGGCCGGCCGGCGGTCCAGCTCGAGATTCGCGACGTCACCGCTCAGACGCAGGCCGAGGAGTCACGGCGCAGGCTCGCCTGGGCGATGGGCCTTGTCCGCACGGTCCACGAGGCGCTCGTCCGGGCCGAGTCGGAAGAGTCGCTCCTCTCCGACATCTGCCGGGCGGCGGTGGAGGTGAACGGACTCCGCATGGCCTGGGTCGGTCGGGCCGAGGAGGACGAGGCGCGGAGCATCCAGCCGGTCACCTGGCGCGGGGTGGAGGGGGGCTACCTCTCCCTGCGGCGGCCCTCCTGGGCCGGCGCCGGCGCCGGGGGCGAGCCGGCGGGGCGGGCGGTGAGCTCCGGGCAGGTGGTGGTCGTCGAGGACGTGCAGGCCGACCCGTCGCTGCGGCCGCTGGCGGAGGAGATGCGGAGCCGGGGCTACGCGTCGGCCGCCTTCCTTCCCCTCTCGGCGCGCGGGCAGAGGATCGGTGTCCTCGGCCTCTACGCGGGCGAGCCCTCGACCTTCCAGCCGGT
The DNA here is from genome assembly GCA_035499295.1 of Anaeromyxobacteraceae bacterium. Lineage (GTDB taxonomy): Bacteria > Myxococcota > Myxococcia > Myxococcales > Anaeromyxobacteraceae > DATJZG01. The sequence goes on along the minus strand of DATJZG010000097.1, from coordinate 29,107 downwards.
GCAGGCGGACCTCCTGCAGCGGCTGGCGGACGACGTCGCCAGCGCCATCGCCGCGCTCCGCAACCGCCGCGCTCGGGAGGCGGCCGAGGCGGCGCTGCGGCAGCGGAACGACCAGCTCCTCACGCTGGCGACCCGGCTCTCCAAGGCCCGCGAGGAGGAACGGGCCCGGATAGCACGCGACCTCCACGACGAGCTGGGGCAAATGCTCGCCGGGCTCTCGCTCGACCTCAGGCAGATGGAGGATCTGGCCGGAGCCGGCTCGGAGAGGGGGCGGATGGAGGACCTGGTGGTGGCGGCCTCGGTCCTCGCCGACCAGGCCGCGGCGGCGGTAAAGCGGATCGCGACCGACCTGCGCCCGCTGGTGCTCGACAAGATCGGCCTCGGTGCCGCCCTTGCGGAGGAAGGGCGGCGCTTTCACGACCTCACCGGCCTCGCTTGCGAGGTGAACGTGCCGGCGGGCCTGGACTTCGTGCCGCCGCCCGTGGCCGCCGCCCTCTACCGCATCGCCCAGGAGGCGCTCACCAACGTGATGCGCCACGCCTCCGCCAGCCGGGTGTCGGTGAGGCTCGCGCGCGAGGGGGAGGCGCTCGTCCTCCACATCGAGGACGACGGCAGGGGGCCGCCGCCGTCCTCCGAGCGCGGAAAGGGGCTCGGGCTCGTCGGCATGGAGGAGCGGGCCGCCCAGGTCGGCGGTGAGGTACGCTTCGAGCCCCGGCCGGGGGGCGGCTCGGCGGTGACGGCGCGGGTGTCGATCGGCGCCGGGGAGGGGCGATGGCGCGAATCCTGATCGTCGACGATCACGAGGTCGTCCGGCGCGGCCTCCGGCAGGTGCTCGAGGACGGGCTGCCGGGCGCCCAGCTCGAGGAAGCCGCCAACTACGAGCAGGCCGTGGAGCAGCTCGGCCGCGGGCCCTGGGACATGGTGCTCCTCGACATCAGCCTGCCCGGCCGCAGCGGCCTCGAGATCCTCGAGGAGTCTCGGCGCGACCACCCCGGCCTGCCCGTCCTCATGCTCTCGGCCTCCCCGGAGGAGGAGTTCGCCACCCGCTGCATCCGGCTCGGGGCGGCCGGCTACCTGGCGAAGACGAGCGCCGCCCACGAGCTCCTCCTGGCGACGCAGCGGGTGCTCTCCGGGGGCCGCTACATCTCGGCCGCGCTGGGCGAGCGGCTCGCCGGTCTCCTTGGCGGCGGCGAGGCGCCTGCCCTCCACGAGGCGCTCTCGCGCCGGGAGCTCGAGGTGCTGCTGCTCGTGGCGCAGGGCCGGTCCCTGAAGCAGATCGCCGCCGACCTCGGGCTGGCCGAGAAGACCGTCGCCACCTACCGGGCCCGGATCGGCGAGAAGCTCAGGCTCTCGACCAACGTGGAGCTCACCCGGTACGCGCTCCAGCACGGCCTCGCCAGCTAGGCGCGGGGCCTGGAGCGGCGGGTCGGTCGCGACCGGAGAGGGCGTCGGAGAAAGCCTGGAGCGGCCCCAGGTCGACCCGGGCGCTCTCCAGCAGGATGCCGAGGAGGCCGAGCCCGGTGCGGGTGAGGGTGACGAGCTGCCCCACCCGGTCGAGCCGGTGGCGGGCTGCCGCCTTCACCCCGGGATCGACGTCGGACTGTGCCTCGCGCAGGGCGGCGAGGGCCGACTCGAAGACGGTGAGCGCCTCCTCCAGGGCGAGGCGCTCCCGCTCCCGCAGGACGCGGCGCACCATCTTCCAGACGTGGGTCTCCGCCTGGTAGTGCTCCTTGCGCTCGCCGCGCACCGAGACGCCCCGCACCACTCCCCACCGCCTCAGCTCCGCCAGGCTCATGGAGAGCAGGCCCGTCGAGATCTGGAGCCGCTCGCACAGCTCGGGGGCAGGCAGCGGCCGCTCCGAGAGGAAGAGCACGGTCCAGACGCGCCCCAGCTGGCGCCGGAAGCCCCACAGCTCCATGAGCGCGCCCACCGCGTCGGCGGCGCGCAGCTCGGCCTGGGTGAGGGCGTGGCTCTGGGGGCGGAGCGAGGGAAGGGCGATGGACATGTCAGGACCGGTGGCGGAGGAAGATGTCGGCGAGCGCGCAGAGCGCGAAGGCGACCGAGGCGAAGGCGTTGAAGTCGAAGAAGGCCTTTCCGATGCGCTCCGGCTTGAGCTGGTCGTGCGGGGCCACGTAGAAGTGCTCGGCGAGCAGCACCGCCCCGAGCAGCGTCGAGCCCACGTACCAGCCCGGCCCGGCCGAGGCCGAGATCCCGGCGCCGGCGATGGCGAGCACCGCCAGCAGGTGGAGGGCCCGGGCCCAGATCAGGGCGCCCGGAACGCCGAAGCGCGCGGGGATGGACCGGAGTCCCTCCGTTCGATCGAAGTGCACGTCCTGCATGGCGTAGAAGACGTCGAAGCCCGCGATCCAGGCTCCCACTCCCAGGCCGAGCAGCACCGCCGAGATGGGCGCGCTCCCCGTGAGCGCGACGGCCACGCCCACCGGGCCGAGCGCCTGGGCCACCCCGAGCCAGAGGTGACAGCCCCAGGTGAATCGCTTGGCGTAGGAGTAGCCGAGGAGGACGGCGAGCACCGGCAGGGAGAGCCCGCCGGCGAGCGGCGAGATGGCCCAGGCCGCCGCCACGAAGACGGCGCCGCTGCCGAGGAGGAGGGCCCAGGCCGAGAGCGGCGACACCTCGCCGGTGACGAGCTCGCGTCGCACGGTGCGCGGGTTCCGGGCGTCGAAGCGCCGATCGGCGATCCGGTTCATGGCCATCGCGGCGGTGCGGGCGGCCACGACCGCCAGCGCCACCAGCAGGAGCCGCACCGGGTCGAGCGAGGCCTCTCGCGACACGAGCACCACCGCGCTCACCGCGAAGGGCAAGGCGAAGAGGGAGTGGCTGAACTTCACCATGCGCGCGAGCGCGGCGACGGTCATGAGGGCGGCCCCGGTCGGTGGCGCGCCAGCCAGGTGACGGGGCGCTCCTCGGCCGCGTGGACCTCGAGGAGCCAGGCCGCGGGATCGGCGGGGCGGGCGCCCAGGAGCGGGGCGGCGACGACGCCCGGCGAGCTCCCGGGGGAGAGCCGCCCCACCGCCGCGGCGCCCACCGCTGCCCCGTTCCAGGCGAGCGGGAGGAGCCGCGCCGGCGGCACCTGCGGGAAGGCGCGATGGAGCGCGGCGAGCTCGGCGAGCGGTGACAGGGAGGGGGAGGAGGCGAGCGAGTCGGTCCCCACCGCCAGGGGCAGGCCGGCCGCGAGGAGGCGCGGCAGGTCGGCGACCCGGCCGCCGATGCGGAGGTTCGACCGGGGGCACAGGACCACGGTCGCGCCCGAGCCCCCGAGGAGGCGGAGGTCCTCCTCGTCCACGTCCACCGCGTGCACCACCAGCGAGCGGGCCCCGAGGTGCGGTGCCACCGCCGCCACGGCGGAGCGGGCGCAGGGGCGGAGCTCCCCGGGCGAGAGGCCGAGCTTGAGCACCAGCTCGGCGAAGGGCCCGGCGGCGGCGGCGCAGAACTCCCGCTCCCCCGGGTCCTCCGCCACGTGGATCGAGGCGGGCCCGGCGCGGAGCAGCCGCGCCACTGTCTCGCCATGGGTCGAGTAGACGGCGTGGGGCGAGGGGGCGACGGCGAGGCCGGGTGGCGGGTCGCCGAGCCTCGAGCGCACCTCGGCCGCCGCTCGCAGCGCCTCGGCCACCCGGTCGGCCGTGAACCCGAATACCTCGTGGTAGAGCGTCCCCGACATGCCGTGTCGCGCCAGGTGGCGCATCGACCCGAGAGTGTTCGTCACGTCGCCGACCGCCGCCACGCCAGCTTCTGCGAGCGAGGCCGCCGCCCGCGCCATCGCCTCCTCCACCGGACCCGCCCGCATCCGCGCCGCCACCAGCGCCCGGATCCAGGGGACGAGTCCCGCTCCTCCGGGGACCTGCCCGGCGAGGTGGGAGAGCTCGAGGTGCAGGTGCGCGTTCACCAGGGCGGGCAGGATCACCCCGTCGACGGGCTCGGCGCGGGAGAAGCGCGCCTCGAGCTCGGGGCGCGGACCGGCGGCGAGGATCCGGTCGCCGTCGAGCGCCACCGCGCCGTCGGCGACGGGGGGGATGTCCCCCCCGAGGAGGACGAACGGCGCGCCGAGGACCCGGACCGGCAAATCCCGTCCCTAGGCCGCGGCACCGAGGCGCTGGTAGCGCATGTTCCGCCGCGCCGGCTGGAAGCCGGCGTCGCGGATGTGACGCTCCACCTCCTCGCTGTCCATCTGGAAGGTGGTCCCGGCGGCGGAGACCACGTTCTCCTCGATCATGACGCTCCCGAAGTCGTTGCACCCCATGTGGAGCGAGGCCTGGGCGACCCCGCCTCCCATGGTGACCCAGGAGGCCTGGAAGTTCGGGACGTTGTCGAGGACGAGGCGCGCGAGCGCGTTGGTGCGCAGGTAGGCGTGGGCGCTGTTGTCGGAGGGCACGAGGCGCGTGTGCTCGGGCTGGAACGTCCAGCAGATGAAGGCGGTGAAGCCCCCGGTCTCGTCCTGCAGCTCCCGCAGGCGCAGGAAGTGGTTCACCCGGTGGATGGCCTGCTCTCCCACCCCGAACATCAGGGTGGCGGTGCTCTTCAGCCCCTTCTGGTGGGCGGCCCGCATCACCGTCAGCCACTCGTCGGTGGAGCACTTGAGCGGGGCGATGCGACGGCGCACCTCGTCGTCGAGCACCTCGGCGCCGCCGCCCGGGATGGAGTCGAGGCCCGCGGCCACCAGCCGATCGATGGTCTCCCCGAGCGAGATCTGGCTGGTGCGGGCGATGTGCCAGATCTCCTCCGGCGAGAGCGCGTGGAGATTGATGGTCGGGTAGTGCTGCTTCACCCATCGGAAGAGGTCCTCGTACCACTCCACCGCCAGCTCCGGGTGCAGCCCCCCCTGGAGGAGGAGCTCGATGCCCCCGAGCGCCACGGTCTCCTCGATCTTCCGCGCCATCTGCGCGCGGTCGAGCACGTAGGCGTCGCCATGACCGCGCGGCCGGTAGAAGGCGCAGAAGGAGCAGGCGGTGGTGCAGACGTTCGTGTAGTTCACGTTGCGCGAGACGATGTAGGTCACCACCCCGTCGGGGTGGAGAGCGCGCCGGCGCATGTCGGCGGCGAGCCCGAGCTCGAGCAGCGGTGCCTTCTCGTCGAGGAGCTCGGCCTCGTCGGCGTCGAGCCGCTCGCCCTCCGCCCCCTTCTGCAGGGCCTTGTCGAGCGTCACCGGACGGCGGATGCGGCGGCTCCTCACCACGTCGTCGGCGAAGCGGAGGTTGGTCGGGGGCAGGATGCCCGCCTCCGCGGCGCGGGCGAGGAAGGCCTCGAGCCCGGAGAGCTCGTAGGGCCCGAGCCCGTAGCGGATGCGCTGGGTGAGGTAGCGACGGTAGCGCTCCGGATCGCCGCCGCGCTCGCGAGCGAAGGCCTGCGCCAGCTCGGTGCGCATCCCCAGCCCGGCCTGGGCGGCGCGGGCGAGCTCGCTCACGTCCTCGGGACGCAGGACGCCGGGGCGGGCGGCCCAGACGGCGAACACCATGGGGAGCTTGGTGAGCTGGTTCCACTCCCGGGCGAGGTCGAGGACCACCTTCTTCTTCACGTCGAATGCGCGGTCGCCGATGACGAGCGCCCCCTTCCTCCCCTGCGCGCGCTCGAGCCCCTCGACCGCCGGGAGCGGAGTGTAGCGCGGCGAGAGTCCCCGCCCGGCCAGGACGACCCGGGCGAGCACCTGCGACGTGCGCGAGGCGGTGTCGAGGAAGACCTCCTCCCAGGTCTCGGGGGGCGCCTCCCCGGCGAGCACCACCGTCTGCACCGGGCCGTCGGCCCCGATGGCGAGGCCGGGGACCACCTCCAGGTCCTTGCCGGCGAGCGCGGCCACCGGCAGGAGCGCCACCTCCACCTCCCCGCGCTCCAGCATGGCGGCGCAGCCGGACGGCTCCGCCTGCACCAGCTCGAAGCGGTGGCTCCCCTCGAGCCCGGCGGTGAGCGGGCGCGCGTTCAGGAAGGAGACGGCGGCGGCGCGGAGCTTCATGGCGCTCTCCTCTAGGCGGTGGCGGGCAGGCGCACGGCCGCCTCGGCGTTCGCGGCGGGCTGGGTGTGCACGCGGAGCACGTGGTAGAGGCTGTCCCGCTCCACCGGCACGCGTCCGGCGAAGCGGATCATGCGGTGGAGCTGCGCCTCGGAGAGCGCCTGCGGGGTGGTGGCCCCCGCCATGTGGTAGATGCGCTCCTCCAGGACGGTCCCGTCGACGTCGTCGACCCCGAAGGAGAGGGAGGACTGCGCCAGGCGCTCCCCCAGCGAGACCCAGTAGGCCTTGATGTGGTCGAAGTTGTCGAGGAAGAGGCGGGCGACCGCGTAGGTCCGCAGCCCGTCGTAGCCGGTGGGCTTCGGGAACGCCTTCCCGATCATGTTGTGCTCGGGGTGGAAGGCGAGCGGGATGAACACCTGGAACCCGCGAGTCTCGTCCTGCAGGGCCCGGAGCCGGGCCATGTGGTCCACCCGCTCCGCCAGGGTCTCGATGTGGCCGTAGAGCATGGTGGCGTTCGACTTGAGACCGAGGCGGTGGGCGGTCCGGTGGACCTCGAGCCACTGCTCGGCGGTGGCTTTGTCGTCGCAGATCTTGCGGCGCACCCGGGAGGCGAAGATCTCGGCACCACCCCCGGGGATGGTGGTAAGTCCGGCATCGATGAGCTCCCGCAACACCTGCTCGTAGCTCTTGCCGAACTTCTCGGCGAAGAAGTGCAGCTCCACCGCGGTGTAGCCCTTGATGTGCAGGTCCGGCCAGGCCCGCCGCAGCCGGCGCACGGTCTCGACGTAGTAGTCCCAGGGGAGGTCGGGGTGCAGCCCGGAGACGATGTGGACCTCGGTGATCCCGAGCGCCCGCTTGGAGAGCACGTGCTCCAACGCCTGGTCGAGGCTCATGGTGTAGCCGTCGCTGGCGTGCTTGTCGTCGGGGCGCGCGAAGGAGCAGAACTTGCAGCTGGCCACGCAGACGTTGGTGGGGTTGAGGTGGACGTTGCGGTTGTAGAAGGTGAGGTCCCCGTGCCTCGCCTCGCGGACGTGGTTCGCCAGCGCCCCCACGGCGGCGAGGTCGTTCGCCTGGTAGAGTCGGAGGGCATCGGCCTCGGAGAGCCTCTCGCCGGAGAGCACCCGATCGCGAATGGGGCCGAGGCCGTCGCGCTCCAGGGCTCGGTGCGCAAGGGTGGAGAGCATCACGACACCTCCGTGGGTTCGCCGCAGGCGTGGGGCGAGACGCCGTCCCAGCGCTGCATCAGGTCGTTCGGGACCCCGAGGCGGTCGAGCAGGCGGGCGACCACCGTGTCCACCAGCTCGCCGATGCTGCCGGGATTCGAGTAGAAGCTGGGCGCCGCCGGCATGACGATGGCCCCGGCCTCCACCGCCTGGGTGATGGCGCGGGCGTGCACGAGCGAGATGGGGGTCTCCCGCAAGAGGAGCACGAGCCGCTTGTGCTCCTTCAGCATCACGTCGGCGGCGCGGCCGACGAGGTCGGTGGAGACGCCGTACGCCACGCGGGCCAGGCCGGCGGCGGAGCAGGGGACGACGCACATGGCGTCGTAGAGCGAGCTGCCCGACGCGAAGGGAGCGGTGAGGTCGTTGTTCTTCCAGGTCCGGAAGCCGGGATAGTGGGGCTCGGAGCCGACCTCCTGCTTCCACACCAGCCGCCCGGTCGCGGTGAAGACGAGGTCCACCGAGACCAGGTCGGCGGCCTCGCGGGCCAGGAAGTCGAGGAGCCGCTTGGCGTAGGGCGCACCGGAGGCGCCGCCGATGCCGACGACGAGCTTCATCCCTTGACCCCGGTGACGAGGCCGCAGACCCCGGGGAAGAGCGTCTCGCCGCGCACGCTCCGGAACCCCGCCCGGCGCGCCGCCTCCTCGAACTCACGCCGCGAGGCGAACCGCTCCATCGACTCGACCAGGTAGCGGTAGGCGGAGGGATCGGCGGAGAGCGCCCTCCCCAGCACCGGGAGCGCCATCCGGTTGTAGGCCCGGTGCACCGCGCGGGAGCCCGCCGACTCGGAGCGGAAGAACTCGAGGACGCCGAGCCGGCCGCCCGGACGGAGCACCCGCGCCATCTCGGCGAGCCCGGCCTCGTAGGAGTCGAGGTTGCGCACGCCGAAGGCGACCGTGACCGCGCTCACCGACCCGTCCCGGAACGGCAGGCGCAACGCGTCGGCGGCGGCGGCGGGGAGGCCCGTCTTGCCCTTGCCCCGGGCCAGCATGGGAATGGAGAAGTCGGATCCCACCACGCCCGCGCCCGGGTAGCGCCTGCGGGCGGCGGCGGCGACGTCCATGGTGCCGGCGCACACGTCGAGGAGCCGCTCCCCGGGCGAGAGCGAGAGCGATCGCACGAGCTTGCGGCGCCAGTGCTGGTCCACCCGCAGCGTCATCACCCGGTTGAGGAGATCGTAGGTGGGGGCGATGCGGTCGAACATGGCGCGCACCGCCTGGGCGCGCCCCGCCTGCCCGGGCAAGGGGACCGTGGACACTAGATCCCTCCCCGGCGAGGCGTCCAGCTCGCCGCCCCCGGCAGCGGGATGCGCGGGCGCGCAGGCGGCTGCGCCCCGGCCACCAGCCGCTCGTAGAGGGCGTCGGTGCGCGCCAGCAGCTCGGGCGGGTGGACGCACGGCTCCGGCCACTCGCGCCCTCCCTCCTCCGCCCACTTGCGGGTGGCGTCGATCCCGATCTTGGCGCCGAGCGCGAATGCCGGTGCCGCGTGGTCGAGGACGTCCACCGGCCCCTCGACGACGACCAGGTCCCGCTTCGCGTCCACGTTGGCGAGGGCGCGCCAGGCGCACTGCGAGAAGTCGTGCACGTCGACGTCGTCGTCGAAGACCACCAGGGTCTTGGTGGCGGACATCTGGCCGGAGCCCCACAGTCCGTGCATGAGCTTCTTGGCGTGGCCGGGGAACTCCTTGCGCACGGAGAGGAAGCAGAGGTTGTGGAACACGCCTTCCGGAGGGAAGGCCATGTCCACCACCTCCGGGAAGACGAGCTGCAGCATGGGCAGGAAGAGCCGCTCGGTGGCCACGCCCATCCAGTAATCCTCCATGGGCGGGGGGCCCACCACGGTGGCGGGGTAGACGGCGTCCGGCCGCCGGGTGATGGCGGTCACCTCCAGCGCCGGGTAGTCGTCGGCCAGCGAGTAGTAGCCGGTGTGGTCGCCGAAGGGGCCCTCGCGGACGAGCGCCGCCCCCGGATCGACGAAGCCCTCGATGACCAGGTCGGCGTCGGCCGGGACCTCGAGGTCCACCGTCACTCCCCTCGCCAGGTGGACCGCCTCGTGCCGGAGGAAGCCGGCGAAGAGGTACTCGTCGATGCCCGGCGGCAGAGGCGCCGAGGCGCAGTAGGTGAGCGCCGGGTCCCCCCCGAGCGCGATGGCCACCGGCATGCGCTCGCCCAGCCGCCGGTAGGCGCGGTAGTGGGCGGTCGCCGTCTTGTGGAGCTGCCAGTGCATGGCGAGCCGGCGCGGCCCGAGCACCTGCAGGCGGTACATGCCGACGTTGCGGAGCCCGCTCTCCGGGTCGCGGGTGATCACCTGCGGCAGGGTGAGGAAGGGGCCTCCGTCATGGGGCCAGGTGGTGAGCACCGGCAGGCGCGAGAGGTCGGGCTCGCGCTCCACCACTTCCTGGACCGGCGCCGACCCGACGTGCCGGGGCGCGAGCGACGCGAGCCGCCCCAGCTTGGGGATCATCTTCAGCTTCTCCCAGATGCCCTGGGGCGGGGCCGTCTTGAGGAGGGCGCGAAGCTCGTCGGCCGGCTCCTGCAGGTCGTCGCAGGAGAGCGCCCAGGAGGTGCGACGGCGGGTGCCGAAGAGGTTCATCGCCACCGGCAGCTGGCCGCGCGCCGGCTTCTCGAAGAGGAGCGCCGGGCCACCCTGCTTGGCGGCGCGGTCGGCGAGCGCCGCCATCTCCAGGGCGGGATCGACGGTCTCCCGGACCCGCACGAGTTCCCCCGCCCCTTCGAGCCGCTCGAGGAACTGGCGCAGCGACCGGTAGGCCATGAGTGCGGCCGGATCTACTCCGTTCCGCCCCTTGTTTCAACGATCGTTGAAAGATATAAGGCGCGCCCATGTCCCAGAAGATCCGCGTGGCCCACAGTCCCGATTCCGACGACGCCTTCATGTTCTACGGCCTGGCGTCGGGAGCGGTGAAGGTGGAGGGGCTCGAGTTCGTGCACGAGCTCGCCGACATCGAGACCTTGAACCGCGCGGCGCTGGAGGGGCGCTACGAGATCACCGCCCTCTCGGTGCACGCCTACGCCCACCTTCACGACAAGTACATGCTGCTCGACTCCGGCGCCTCCTTCGGGGACGGCTACGGCCCCACCGTGGTGGTGGACGCGCAGTCCCAGTTCCTGCGCACCGAGGAGCTGGCCCGCGCCCGCATCGCCATCCCCGGCAAGTGGACGAGCGCCGCGCTCGCCCTGTCGCTCCGCCTGCCGCACCACGAGCCGGTGGTGGTGGACTTCAAGGAGGTGGGGCGACTCGTCAAGATGGGCAAGGTGGAGGCCGGCCTGGTGATCCACGAGGGGCAGCTCACCGCCCGGGAGGAGGGGCTGCGGGTGGTCGAGGACCTGGGCCGGACGTGGAAGGAGCGCACCGGCTTGCCCTTGCCGCTCGGGATGAACGCCGTCCGCAAGGACCTCCCCGAGCCGACGCGGCGCGCGCTCGCCCGGGTGATGACGGAGACGGTGGCCTACGGGCTCGAGCACCGGGAGAAGGCGCTCGACCACGCCATGACCTACGCGCGCGGCCTCGACCGGAAGAAGGCCGACCAGTTCGTGGGGATGTACGTGAACGAGTGGACCCGAGACCTCGGGCCCCGCGGCCGCGAGGCGGTGGCGCTCTTCCTCAAGGAGTCCGCCGATCGCGGCCTCGTCCCGCGGGTGGTGCCGGAGTTCCAGGAGCGATAGGGCGGGGGGGGGGAGCGTTGGCGCGCTCGCGGCGCCCACCGAGCGGCGTTCCACCTCTCCTCGCCGGCTTCCTCTTCGGGGGGGCAGGCCTGGCGCTGCTCGTCGCCGCCGCGGGGCGCTCGCTCGAGGCTCCGCCCCTGCTCCTCGCGGCCTTCGCGGCGGTCTTCCTGGGCGGGGGCGCGCTCGTCGCCCTCCACGGGTGGCGGAGCGCGGCGCGCTCCCGCGCGCTCTCGCTCCACCCCGAGGAGCCCTGGCGCTTCGACCGCGACTGGGACCCGGCGGGAGCGCTCGACGAGGCGGGAGCGACCGGGCGCCGGGCGCTCTCGCGGGCCATCGCGCTCGCCGCCTTCCTCCTCCCGTTCAACGCGGCGGCGGCGCTGCAGCCGGAGGGGATCCCGCCGGTGCTCGTCGGCATCCTCGACCTGGGCCCACCGCTGCTCGCCGGGCGCGCGCTCGCCCTCCGACTCGGGAGGCGCCGGTACGGGACGAGCCGGCTCCGCTTCGACCGGTTCCCCTACCTGCTCGGCGAGCCCTTCGCCGCCACCCTCGAGCTCGGCCAGCGGGCCCCGCTGGTGCGGGCGCTCGAGGTCACGCTCCGGTGCGAGGAGCGGCGCCCGGCGGCGGAGCCCGGGCCCGCCCTCCCCGGCGGGACGGACGTGGAGCTCTACCGGGCCACCCAGGTGGTGCACGGCGCGCGTCGGCTGGCGCTGCGCTTCGAGCTCCCCTCCGCCTCCCGCCCCATGGGGACCGACCTGTCCGCGACGAGCCTCCGCCGCTGGTGGCTCACGGTGCGCGGCGAGGCGACCGGCGTCCGCTACGACGCCACCTTCGCGGTGCCCATCTACGCGCCGCCCGTCCCCACGATCAGCGAGGGAATCCGCGCCGGCCCGGGCAAGGGCGCCGCCCCCGGTCCCTAGAACGCGCGCTCGGTGAGCATCACCGCCGCCTCGGCGAGCGCGCGGCGGTGCGGGCCGTCCGGCACCCGCTCGAGCGCCTCGAGCGCCGCCGCGGTGTGCTCGCGGGCGAGCGCGCGCGCGGCCTCCACTCCCCCCGTTCGCTTCACCGCCTCGATGACCGCCCGGCAGACCGCTTCGGAGGGCTCGGCGCCCTCGGAGACGGGGGCGAGCGCACCGCGCAGGGACGGGTCGGCCGCGAGCGCGCGGATGAGGGGGAGGGTGGCCTTCCCCTCGACCAGGTCGGCGCCGAGCCGCTTGCCGAGCTTGCCCGGGTCGGCGGCGTAGTCGAGGGCGTCGTCGACGAGCTGGAAGGCGGTGCCGATCCCCTCGCCGAAAGCGGCGAGGAGCGCCGGGGCGTCGCCGCCCGACCCCGCCGCCCAGCCGCCGGCCGCGCAAGCCCAGCCGAACAGGGAGGCGGTCTTCCCCTCGATGACCTCGAGGTAGTCCTGCTCGGTCGCCCGGAAGCCGCCGCGGAGCGAGAGCTGCTTCACCTCGCCCTCCACCAGCCGCCGCATGGTGGCGAGGAGCGCCGGCAGGGCCCTGGCGCTGGCGGCGTGGTCGGCCACGATCTCCAGGGCCCGGGTGAGGAGCCAGTCTCCCGCCAGGACCGAGACGGTGTTTCCCCAGATGACGCGGGAGGCGGGCTGGCCGCGCCGGAGGGGGCCGTCGTCGATGACGTCGTCGTGCAGGAGCGTCGCCGAGTGCGTGAGCTCGGCGGCCACGGCGAAGGGGACGGCCGCCGCCATGTCGCCGCCGCAGGCGCCGCAGGAGAGGAGGGCGACGGTGGGGCGAATGCGCTTCCCGCCCGACGACACCAGGTGGCGGGCGGCCGCCTGCAGGGTCGGCTCCGCGTCCGCGGTGGCGCGCGAGAGCTGCCCCTCGAGGGCGCCGAGCTCCTCGAAGAGGCGCGGGACCTGGGCGAGCGCCGCCTGCGCCTTCTCGGGCCGCACGCCGCGGCGAGCACTCTCGTCGAGCTGTTGCAGGATCGCCTGGTCCTTGCTCATGCGCGCGCGTTCCGGCTCGCCGTTCAAGAAAAGGTGAACGAACGGTGGCGGGTATAGCGCGGCGCGGTCGCCGGCGTCAAAGACGATCCGGTGAAATGCCGGATCGTCTAGCCTGCGCGGGGAGGATGCGTGCCAGCAATGACCCGCCCGTGCGCTGCCGCGGCCCTCGGGCTCCTCCTCGCCGCTCCCGGGGCCCGCGCCCAGGCGCCGCAGGGTCCGCTCGAGCTGCGCACTCCCGGCACGCTGCGCGACCTGTTCCTCGACATGGTGGCGTGGGACGCCAGGGAGGTCGCGGCGCCGCGGCTCTCCGTCGCCTGGGCCGCGGCGAACGACTGGAGCACGCCCACCGTCCTCTCGCGCGGCGGGAGGACGGTGCTCGTCCGGCTCGACGAGCAGGCCGATTCCCTCGCCGTGGCGGTGCGCCTGCCCTGGAGCGCCGTGGGCGGGGCGGGAGCGGGCTCCTGGCTCCGCCGCTTCGCCACCGCGCTCGAGCTCCGCGCCACCGCCCACTGGGGCGGCTACAGCGACGGTCCCATCGAGGCCTGGCACTCCCTCGGCGACTACACCGACTTCTCGCGAAACTACTACCCGCGCAACCAGGTCCACGTGGTCCTCCTCGAGCCGGGAGGGGCGACGCTCGTGAACCTCTCCTCCCCCGCCGTCGCCGGCAACGACGTCGTCCTGCGGAACCAGGTGCTCCTCTGGCAGGGAGGAGAGCCGCTGGTGGAGGGGCCGCCAGCCCGCGCCGGCGTGTCCCTGCGGCTCGACCTCAAGCTGCCGGTGGGCCGGATCGCGGACCTGGGCGGATCGCAGGGCTTCGACGCCGGGCTGGGGCTCTGCGGGACCTGGCAGGTGGCTTCCTGGCTCGTGGGGCACGCCATGGCGGCCGCCTCCTACTGGTCGGGCCTGCCGGCCGGCTTTCCCCTGCAGCCGCGCTCCTGGCACGGCGACCTCGATCTCTCGCTCGCCTTCCTCGTCGGCGACTGGGCGCTCCTCCTGGAGGATCGGCTCTACAGCCCGGCCTTCCAGCCGGGCTGGGCGCTCGTCAGCCCGGGCCCGCACGGAACCCCGCAGAGCTCGGCCGACTACCCGGTGCTGCGCCCGCAGAACCAGGTCTCGCTCGGGGTGAGGCGCGGGTTCCTCGCCTTCTGGGTGATGGAGGACTTCATGTTGGGGGACAACCCGGGGAACGGCACCGGCAGCTGGTTCTACGACACCAACGCCCCCGACCTGGCCATCGGCCTCACCCTCACCTGGCCGCCGTGAAGGGGAGCCCGGTTCCGGGGCGGTGTCCTCGTGCTACGGTGCGCGGCGTGCCGGTGCTGAAGCTCACCGTGCAGTACGACGGGACCAGGTTCGTGGGGTGGCAGCTGCAGCGCAACGGTCCCTCCGTCCAGGCGGAGGTGGAGCGCGCCCTCTCCGCGCTCCACCACGCGCCGCTCAAGGTGACGGCGGCGGGAAGGACCGACGCGGGGGTGCACGCGCTGGGACAGGTGGTCTCGTTCCGGGCGGAGCGGCCGCTGCCCCTCGTCGCCTACGTGAAGGGGATGAACGCGCTCCTGCCCCCCGACGTGGCGGTCCGGGAGGCGGCGCTCATGCCCGAGGGCTTCGACGCCCGGCGCGACGCCCGGGGCAAGCGGTACCGGTACCGGATCGAGAACGTCCCCACCCGGGCCCCGCTCTCCCGCCAGCGCTGCTGGCAGGTCTTCCGGCCCCTCGACGCGGAGGCGATGAGGCGCGCGGCGCTCCCGCTCGTCGGCCGCCACGACTTCGCCTCGTTCCAGGCCGCGGACTGCGAGGCCCATCACGCCGTCCGCGATCTGCGCCGCCTCGAGGTGCTGGGGGAGACCGGGGGAGAGATCCAGGTGGTGGCCGAGGCCACCGCCTTCGTGAAGCACATGGTCCGCAACCTCGTCGGCACGCTCGCCGAGGTGGGGCTCGGGACGCGCACGCCGGAGTCGATGGCGGAGCTGCTCGCGAGCCTGGACCGGACCCGGGCGGGCCCGACGGCCCCGCCACAGGGGCTGTGCCTGGAGGAGGTCTTCTACGATCCCTAGGGGGAAAGAAGGGCAGCGCGGCGGGGCGTGCGCCCGAAGCACAGAGGCCGGCGGCTACCTCGCCACCGGCCTCCTTGGTCTTGAGCTTTGGGTAACGGGTTGCTTGGCCGCGTCTGCTCCTTGTCCTTAGAGGAACGGAGCCGGTCGAAGGGCCGGCACGGCTCGCTGCAACGCAGGGGCCGTGCCGAAGGGCGGACCGGGACGGAGCAAGCCATTACGGGAACTTGACCTCGCGGCGGGCGCTGCCGGGCAGTGGGCTGGGGAGAAACGGGACAGCCGTTCCCGCCCCGGTGTCTCGCGATTCCCCACGGCCCGCCGCGTCAAGGACCTTGCGGTCCCCGGTCGGAGGCGAAAGGCTAGCGACGTGATCCGCGTGGGTGTGGCCGGGTGGGACTACGACGACTGGTGGGGTCCGGTCTACCCCGGGGCGGCGAGGAAGGGCTTCGACGCACTCGCCTACCTCGCCGGGTACTTCGACGCCGTCGAGGTGAACTCGTCCTTCTACCGGCCGCTCCCGGCGAAGGTCGCCCGCTCCTGGGCGAAGCGGGTGGGCCACCTCCCCGACTTCCGCTTCACCGCGAAGGCGTGGAGGCGCTTCACCCACGACCGAGAGGCGTTCTCGGCCGAGGAGGCGAGGCTCGCCCGCGAGGCCCCGGACGCGCTCGCCGAGGAGGGCAGGCTCGGGGCGGTGCTCCTGCAGTTCCCCTGGTCCTTCAAGAGGGACGAGGCGAGCCGGGAATGGCTCCGCGACGTGGCGAGCGCCTTCGCGGGCCTGCCGCTCGTCCTCGAGGTGCGGCACGCCTCCTGGAACGTCCCCGAGCTCTACCGCTCCCTCTCCGAGCAGGGCATCGGCTTCGTGAACGTGGACCAGCCCCTCTTTCGCAACTCGCTCCGCCCGTCGGCGCTCGCCACCGCCTCGGTCGGCTACGTGCGCATCCACGGCCGGAACTACCACGACTGGTTCCGGAGCGACGCCGGGCGCGACGAGCGCTACGACTACCTCTACTCCGCCGGGGAGCTCGAGCCCTGGTCGGAGCGGGCGCGCGCCATCGCGCAGCTCCCGGGCGTGAGGGACGTCTACGTCATCACCAACAACCATTTTGGCGGCCAGGAGGTGGCGAACGCCGCCATGCTGCGGGCCATGCTCGAGGGGAAGAAGGCGAGGGTGCCGCCGCCGCTCTTCGAGCGGTTCCGGGCGGAGCTCTCGGAGTGGGCCGAGCCCGCCCCGGGGCCGTGACCCGGCGGCGCTCCCTCCCCGGGAAGGCTACTCCCGCTTCTTGGCGGCCCTGGGGGGCTCGGGGGGGCGGACCCCCTTCTTGAACTCGAGGTCGCCCCCGCTCCCCTCGTCGGCCACGATGTGGTCGCCCGGCTGGAACTCGCCCTCCAGGATCTTGGTGGAGAGCGGGTCCTGGATCATGCGCTGGATGGCGCGCTTGAGCGGGCGGGCGCCGTAGACCGGGTCGTAGCCCGCGTCCGCCACCGCCTCGCGCGCCTTGTCCCCGAGCTCGAGGGTGAGATGGCGCTCCGCCAATAGCTTCCGCAGCCGCTGCAGCTGGATCTCCACGATCTGCGACAGGTCCTCGCGCGAGAGCGGCCGGAACACCACGATCTCGTCCACCCGGTTCAGGAACTCCGGCTTGAACTCCGCCCGCAGCGCGTCCAGGGCGGCGTCCCGGACCTCCTTCTCCGAGTCCCGCCGGGCCGCGAGCCGCTGGATCTCCTCCGAGCCGACGTTGGAGGTCATGATGATGACCGAGTTGCGGAAGTCCACGGTGCGGCCCTGCCCGTCGGTGAGCCGGCCGTCGTCCAGGATCTGCAGGAAGACGTTGAAGACGTCGCGGTGGGCCTTCTCGATCTCGTCGAAGAGGACCACCGAGTAGGGCCGGCGGCGCACCGCCTCGGTGAGCTGCCCGCCCTCCTCGTAGCCCACGTAGCCCGGGGGAGCGCCGATGAGGCGGCTCACCGCGTGCTTCTCCATGTACTCCGACATGTCGAGGCGGATGAGGGCGTTCTCGTCGTCGAAGAGGAACTCGGCGAGCGCCCGCGCCGTCTCCGTCTTCCCCACGCCGGTGGGGCCGAGGAAGATGAAGGAGCCGACCGGCCGGTTCGGGTCCTGCATGCCGGAGCGCGCCCGGCGCACCGCCGCCGACACCGCCTTGAGCGCCAGCTCCTGACCCACCACCCGTCCGGCGAGCCGCTTCTCCATCCCGAGGAGCTTCTCCTTCTGCCCCTCGACGAGCTTGGAGACGGGGATGCCGGTCCACTTGGCGACCACCTCGGCGATCTCCTCGGGGGTGACCTCCTCGCGCAGCATCGCCCCGGCCTTCTGGGCCTGGGCGAGCTCGGCCTGCACCGACTCGATCTCCTTCTGGATCTGGGGCAGCTTGCCGAACTTGAACTCTGCGGCCCGGTTGAAGTCGGCGCGCCGCTCGGCGTCGGCCTGCTGCGCCTTTACCCCCTCCAGGTCCGCGCGCAGCGAGGAGACCTTCTGGATGAGCGCCTTCTCCCGGTCCCAGCGGGCCTTCAGCCGGGCGAACTCCTCGTTCAGGCCGGCGATCTCCTTCTCCACGTCGACGAGCCGCCGCCGCGAGGCGTCGTCCTTCTCCTTGAGGAGCCCTTGCTTCTCGATCTCCAGCTGGGCGATGCGGCGGCGGACCTCGTCCACCTCCGAGGGCATGGAGTCGATCTCGATCCGCAGCCGGCTGGCCGCCTCGTCCACCAGGTCGATGGCCTTGTCCGGAAGGAAGCGATCGGTGATGTAGCGGTGGGAGAGGCGGGCCGCGTCCACCAGCGCCGCGTCCTGGATGCGCACCTTGTGGTGCAGCTCGTAGCGCTCCTTCAAGCCGCGCAGGATGGAGACGGTGTCCTCCACCGACGGCTCGGTGACGAAGATGGGCTGGAAGCGGCGCTCCAGCGCCGGGTCCTTCTCGATGTGCTTGCGGTACTCGTCGACCGTGGTGGCGCCGATGGCGTGCAGCTCCCCGCGGGCGAGCGCGGGCTTGAGCAGGTTCCCGGCGTCCATGGCGCCCTCGGCCGCGCCGGCCCCCACGATGGTGTGCATCTCGTCGATGAAGAGGACGATCTGCCCCTCCGAGGCGACCACCTCCTTCATCACCGCCTTGAGGCGCTCCTCGAACTCTCCGCGGAACTTGGCACCGGCCACGAGCGAGCCCATGTCGAGCGAGAGGATGCGCTTGTTCTTCAGCCCCTCGGGGACGTCCCCGTCCACGATGCGCCGGGCCAGCCCCTCCACGATCGCGGTCTTGCCGACGCCCGGGTCCCCGACCAGGACGGGATTGTTCTTCGTGCGCCGCGAGAGGATCTGGATGGTCCGGCGGATCTCCTCGTCGCGCCCCACCACCGGGTCGAGCTTCCCCCGCCGGGCGAGCTCGGTGAGGTCCTTGGTGTACTTCTCGAGCGCCCGGTACTGGCTCTCCGCCTCCGGGCTCGTCACCCGCGCGCCGGAGCGCATCTCCTTCACCACCCCGCGGATCCGGTCGGCGCTCGCCCCCGCGGCCCGCAGCGCCTCCCCCGACGGGCTCTTGTCGTCCGCCGCGGCGGCGAGCAGGTGCTCGGTGGAGACGTACTCGTCCTTGAGGCGCTTCGCCTCGTCCTCGGCGCGATCGAGGAGCTTCGCCAGGCGGTTGCCGAGGTAGGGCTCGCCGCCTCCCCGCACCTTGGGGACGCCGCGGAGCTCGTCCTCGAGGCGGGACTCCACCCGCCCCGGGTCCGCCCCGATCTTCTCCAGGATCGGCTTCGCCACCCCGTCCGCCTGGTGGAGGAGCGCGAGCAGGAGGTGCTCGATGTCGATGGCCTGGTGGTCGCGCTTGCGGGCCTCCGCCTGCGCCTCCTGCAGCGCCTCCTGCGCCTTCAAGGTGAGCCGATCGTTTCGCATTTGCCCCAAAAGCTAAGGCTTCCCCGGCATCTGGCAAGCGCCGATCGGAGGACGGCTCACCGGGGATGCCCCGGGGGTGAGGAGGGATAGGAGGGGCGCCCTCTGCGCCGCTGCCAGTGGCCGATTACCTCGAGGGAGTGAGGAGCGAGACCCGCCAGGACCTTTCCCCCCCGCCACCGAGGGTGCGAGCAGTGGGACGCGCCCTCCCGCCCAACTACGCCGATCAGGAGACCATCCTCGGGGTGCTGCGGAGGCACTGGGCGGAGAAGCACTTCAACCTGGCGCGGCTCGAGGAGCTTCACCGCGCCGTGAAGGTGGGCGGCCGCCACCTCGCCCTCCCGCTCTCCGAGTACCCGGCCCTCGACACATTCCAGAAGTCGAACGACGCCTGGATCCGGGTGGCGACCGACCTCGGGGCCGAGGCGGTGCGCCGCGCGCTCGAGCTCGCCGGGCTCCCCCCGGGTGCGGTGGACCACCTCTTCTTCGTGACGGTGACCGGCCTCTCCACCCCCTCGCTCGACGCCAAGCTGGTGAACCGGCTGGGCCTGAGGGCGGACGTGAAGCGGGTGCCCATCTTCGGGCTCGGATGCGTGGCGGGCGCGGCCGGGCTGGCGCGCCTCTCCGACGCGCTGCGGGCCTTCCCGGGTGGCGTGGGGGTCCTCCTCTCGGTGGAGCTCTGCTCCCTCACCCTGCAGCGGAACGACCTCTCGGTGGCGAACGTGGTCGCCTCCGGGATCTTCGGCGACGGGGCGGCGGCGGTGGTGCTGGAGGGCGGGGCCCGGGCGCCGGCGCCCGGCCCCCGGGTGCTGGCGACGCGCTCCGCCTTCTACCCGGACACGGAGTGGGTGATGGGGTGGGACCTGGTCGACGGCGGGTTCAAGGTCGTCCTCTCGGCCAAGGTCCCGGAGATCGCCCGCGCCCACATCGCCGGCGACGTCGACCGCTTCCTCGCCGACCACGGCCTCTCGAGGAGGGACATCCGTCACTGGGTGGCTCACACCGGGGGGCCGAAGGTCCTCGAGGCCTTCGAGGGGGCGCTCGAGCTCCCCCGGGGGGCGCTCGAGCTTTCCTGGAGGTCCCTGGAGGAGATCGGCAACCTGTCCTCCGCCTCGGTCCTCTTCGTGCTCGCCGACCTCATCGAGTCCGGTCGGGCGAGCCCCGGCGACCGCGGGCTGCTCCTCGCCATGGGGCCGGGCTTCTGCGCCGAGCTCGTCCTCCTGGGATGGTGAGCCGGATGCGCCCGGTCGACGCCTACCTGGCGCTCCTCGGAGCGGTCGCCCTGGAGCGGGGCGCGGAGATGGTCCTCTCGGCGCGGAACCTCAGGCGGGCGAAGGCCCGCGGCGGCCGGGAGAGCGGCCACGCCCTCTACCCGATCATGGTGATCTTCCACGCCGCGCTCCTGCCCGCGCTCGCCGCCGGCGCCCTGCTGCGCCCCTCTCCGCCTTCCCCGCTCGCCTGGCTGGCGGTGGCGGGGGTGTTCCTGGCCCAGGGGTTGCGCTGGTGGGCCGTCGCCTCCCTCGGGGACCGCTGGAACACGCGGGTGGTGGTCGTCCCCGCCGAGCCACCGGTGACCCGCGGGCCGTACGCGGTCCTTCGCCACCCCAACTACCTGGCGGTGGTGCTGGAGGTCGCCTGCCTGCCCCTCGCCTTCGGGCTGTGGAAGCTGGCCATCGCCTTCTCGCTCGGGAACGCGCTCCTCCTCTGGGCCCGGATCCGCGACGAGGAGCGGGCGCTCGGCCCGCAGTGGGAGCGGGCCTTCTCGAGAAAGCGGAGGTTCGTGCCGTGACGGAGACGGAGGAGGCCGTGGCGTCCGAGATCCGCCGCATCGCCAAGGAGGAGCTCCGGCTCGCCATCGACGCCCGGGACGACGAGGAGCTCGCCTCCCGCCTCGACTCGCTCGCGCTCCTCTCGCTGGTGGTGGCGGTGGAGGACCGGTTCCAGGTGGCCCTCACCGAGGAGGACGCCGCCTCCGCGCGCTCCCTCGCCGACCTGGCGAGGCTGGTGGCGGCGCGCGCCGCCCTCGGGGTGCTGCCGTGACGCGCACGCGCCTCACCGGCCTGCCGGCGCCCGTGGCCCGGCACGAGACCATCGCCGCCGCGCTCGCCGCCGCCGCCCGGCACCCCTCCGGCGTCACCTTCGTCGGCCGGCGCGAGGAGGAGACCTCTCTCCCCTGGGCCGCCGTGCACCGCCGGGCACTCCGGGTCGCGGGCGCCCTCGGCGCCCGGGGGGTGAAGCCCGGCGACCGGGTGGCGATCGTGCTCCGCACCGAGCCTGCCTTCCTCGACGCCTTCTTCGGCACGCTCCTCGCCGGCGCGGTCCCGGTCCCCCTCTACCCGCCGGTGCGCCTGGGCCGGATGGAGGAGTACCTCGCCGCCACCGCCCGGATGATGCGCGTCTCCGGGGCGCGCATCGCCGTCGCTTCCCCGGCGGTGAGGCGGATCCTGGGGGAGGCGGTCCGGGCCGCCCGGCCGGCGCTCGCCCTCGGGGTGGTGGACGCCGGGGAACTCGCCGGCGGGCCGGAGTTCCTCGTGCCCGGGGGCCCCGGCGACCTGGCGCTCGTGCAGTTCTCCTCCGGCTCGACGGTGGACCCGAAGCCGGTCGCGCTCACCCAGGCCAACATCGTGGCGCAGGTGGAGGCGCTCACCCAGCTCGTCGAACCGACGAGCTCGGACGTGCTCGTGTCCTGGCTGCCGCTCTACCACGACATGGGGCTCATCGGGTGCCTGCTCGGCGCCATGAGCTACCCCGGCCCGCTGGTGCTCATCCCCCCCGAGCACTTCCTCGCCCGCCCCGCGCTCTGGCTTCGCGCCATCGCCCGCCACCGCGGGACCATCTCGGCCGCGCCGCACTTCGCCTACGGCTACGCCGCCGACCGGGTGGGAGACGAGGACCTCCGCGGGCTCTCGCTCGCCTCCTGGCGCATCGCCCTCGACGGGGCGGAGCCGGTGACCGCCTCCACCCTGCGCCGCTTCGCCGCCCGCTTCGCCCGCCACGGCCTCGATCCCGGCGCGCTCATGCCGGTGTACGGCCTCTCCGAGGCGGCTCTGGCGGTGACCTTCTCTCCGCGGGGGCGCTCGCCCCGCGTGGAGGCCCTCGACCCCCAGCGCCTCGCCGCCGGCGAGATCGCTCCCGGCCTGCGAGAGGTGCTCTCGGTGGGAACTCCCATCCCCGGGGTAGAGCTCGAGGTGCGGGCGGAGGCAGGGCAGCCGCTGCCGGAGCGGAGGCTCGGGCGCATCCACGTCCGGGGGCCCTCGGTGATGCAGGGCTACTTGGGCGACGACGCCGGCACCGCGCGGGTGCTCGCCGGTGGCTGGCTCGACACCGGCGACCTCGGCTTCCACGCCGGGGGCGAGCTCTTCGTCCACGGCCGGGCGAAGGACGTCGTCATCGTCCACGGCGCCAACCACGCCCCGGACGAGTTCGAGTCCTGCCTCGTCCACCTGCCGGGCGTGCGGCCCGGCTGCGCGGTCGCGCTCGGCTTCGTCCCCCCGGGCGGGGACGGGGAGGAGCTCCTCCTGCTGGTGGAGCGGGCCCCGGGCTCCTCCGCCCGCGACGAGGGGCTCGCGGAGGCGGTGCGCCGTGCGGTGCTGGAGCGGACGGGCGTGCGCGCCCACACGATCTCCATGCTGGCTCCGGGCACCCTGCCGCGCACCTCGAGCGGGAAGATGAGGCGCGCGGAGGCCCTGCGGCGCTACCACTCCGGGGCGCTCCGGCCGCCGGCCCGGGTGAGCGCGCTCTCGATGACCCGCCACCTTCTCCGGTCCGGACTCGCCTACGCCCGGTCGCGGAGGTAGGGCGGCCGTGCGCGACCTGCTCGTGGTGGGCGGAGGGCCGGCGGGGCTGGCGGTCGCCGCCGCCGCGGCGCGGCGGGGGCTCGACGTCCTACTCGTCGAGAGGCGCGGGCTCCCGGCGGACAAGGCCTGCGGCGAGGGACTCCTGCCCGAGAGCGTGAGGGTGCTCCGGGAACTCGGGGCGCTCGACCACCTCGATCGCGCACGCTGCGCGCCCTTCCGCTCCATTCGCTGGGTGTCGGAGGACGGGTCGGCAGCCGAGGCGGCCCTGCCCGCTCCCGGGGGTCTCGGCGTCCGCCGACTGGCGCTCTCGGCGGCGCTCGTCGCCCGCGCGCGCGAGCTCGGGGCCGAGGTGCGCGAGCGCACCTCGCTCGAGGGCCACCGCATCGAGCCCGGGGGCGCCGTGGGCGTGCTCGAGGGCGGGGAGGCGGTGCGGGCGCGGCTCCTCGTTGCCGCCGACGGCCTCGCCTCGCCGGTGCGCGAGCGCCAGGGGCTCGGGCGAGCGGCTCCAGGGCGGAGGCGCTTCGGACTCCGGCGCCACTTCGCGGTCGCCCCCTGGAGCGACGCCGTCGAGGTCCACTTCTCGGCCGGCGCCGAGGCCTACCTCACCCCCGTCGGCCCGGCGGAGGTCGGGCTCGCCTTCCTCTTCGAGGAGGGGGTGGCGCCGGACTACCCGGGCCTGCTGGAACGCTTCCCCGCCCTGGCGAGGCGGCTCGCCGGGGCTTCCTCCACCTCCCCGCCGGCCGGGGCGGGGCCGCTTTGGCGCCGCGCCGCGGCCCGGACTGCCGAGCGGCTTCTCCTCGCCGGCGACGCCGGCGGCTACCTCGACGCCGTCACCGGGGAGGGGCTCTCGCTCGCCCTCTCCGGCGCCTGGATGCTGGGCGAGATGCTCCCGGAGGCGCTCGCCCGCGGGGCCAGCCGCGAGGCGCTCAGGCCCTGGGAGCGGGCCGTCTCATCCCGCTATCGCCGCTACGCCCTCGCGACGGCGCTCATCCTCGCCCTGGCGCGCCGTCCCCGGCTCCGCCGGCGCGCGCTCGCCTTCCTCGGGGAACGCCCGGAGCTCTTTGCCGGGCTGGTGGCGCGGGCGATCGGGGAGGGACACCCCCCACAGGCCGCGCGCGCCGCCGCGGTCCGCGGTTAACATGAGGGCTCCATCGGGAGGAAGGCATGCGATCCACCGTGCTCGGAGCGGGGTCCTGGGGAACAGCGCTCGCCTCCGTGCTCGCCAGCAAAGGCTATCCGGTGACGCTGTGGGGGCGCGACGGCGTGGTGGTGGAGGCCGTCGCCGGTCGCCACCAGAACCCGCGCTACCTCCCGGGCCTGGAGCTCCCGGCGTCGCTCTTCGCCACCACCCAGCTCGCCAAGGCGCTCGAGGGCGCCGAGCTGGTGGTGCTCGCCGTGCCGAGCCACGCCATGCGGCAGGTGGCCATCGAGGCGAAACACCACCTGCACGCCGGCGTGCCCATCGTCTCGGCTGCCAAGGGCATCGAGGGCGAGACCCTGATGACGATGAACGAGGTGCTGGAGGACGTGCTTCCCGTCGCCATGCACCCCTACCACACCTTCCTCGGCGGGCCGGCGTTCGCGAAGGAAGTGGCGCGACAGATGCCCACCGCCGTGACCATCGCCGGGCGCTGGGATCGGGTGACGAAGGCGGTCCAGGACGCCTTCCACACCCGCTGGTTCCGGCCCTACACCTCGAACGACATCGTCGGCTGCGAGATCGGCGGAGTGGTGAAGAACGTGATCGCCATCGCCGCCGGGATGTCCGACGGCCTGGGCTTCGGCGCCAACGCCCGGGCGGCGCTCGTCACTCGCGGCCTGTCGGAGATCCAGCGGCTGGCGGTGAAGAAGGGCGCGAACCCCATGACGCTCTCCGGCCTGGCCGGCCTGGGCGACCTGGTGCTCACCTGCTCCTCGCAGCTCTCGCGAAACTTCACCGTCGGCTTCGGCCTCGGGAAGGGGAGATCCATCGACGAGATCCAGAAGGAGCTCGGGCAGGTCGCCGAGGGGGTGCGCAACGCCAAGACGGTCCGCGAGCTCGCCCACCGCATGCACGTGGAGATGCCCATCACCGAGGTCATCCACCGGGTGCTCTACCAGGGGATCCCCGCCAAGCAGGCGGTGGTCGACCTGATGATGCGCGAGACCAAGGCCGAGTTCTGAGGGAAGGCCCCGAGGAGCGTACCCCATGCCGGAGAAGCCCCCGCCCTCCCGGGCCGCGAAGCTCATGGTCGCCACCCCGGCCGAGTTCGTCGACTCCTGCCGGGAGGACGTCCGCCGGGCGCGGGCGGCGGCGGCCGCGATGAAGGCGCTCGCCTCCGGGTCCCGCGAGGAGGCCCTCGGACTCTTCGACGACGCCTTCGCCATCCTCGCCGGGGCCTCCGCCGGGGCCGGCCTGTGCCGGAACGTCCATCCCTCCCGCGAGATGCGCGCGGCCGCCGAGGCCTGCGAGCAGGAGGTGGAGGCGGCGCAGACCGAGCTCTCGCTCGACCCCGGGCTCTACCAGGCGCTCCGCCAGGTCGACCTCTCGGGCGCCGACGAGGCGACCCGGTGGTTCGCCGAACGGAGCCTGCGCGACTTCCGCCGCGCCGGGGTGGACCGGGACGACGGCACCCGGGAGCGGGTGCGGGCGCTGCGAGAGGACCTCGTCCGGATCGGCCAGGAGTTCGGGCGCGCCATCCGGGAGGACGCGAAGTCCCTGAGGGTCGAGCCGGCCGAGCTCGACGGCCTCCCCGAGGACTTCCGGCGCAGCCACGCCCCGGGGCCCGACGGCAAGGTCACCATCACCACCGACAGCACCGACTACGTCCCGGTGATGAGCTACGCCCGGAGCGGGGCCCTCCGGGAGCGGCTCTGGCGCGAGTACCGGCTGCGGGGTCACCCGGGAAACCTGGCGGTCCTCTCGTCGATGCTGTCGAGGCGGGCCGAGCTCGCGAGACTGCTCGGCTACCCCAGCTGGGCGGCCTACGCCACCGAGGACAAGATGATCGAGAGCGAGGAGGCGGCGGCCGCCTTCGTCGAGCGGATCGCCACCCTCGCCGAGGGGCGGATGCGCCGCGACTACCGCCAGCTGCTGGAGCGCAAGCGCGTGGACCTCTCCGGTGCGGAGAGGGTGGATCCCTGGGACTCGGCCTACTACGGGGAGCGCGTGAAGGCCGAGCAGTACGGCGCCGATGCCCAGGCGGCGCGCCCCTTCCTCGAGTACCGCCGGGTCCGCGACGGCCTGCTCTCCCTCACCGGGAGGCTCTTCGGCCTCGAGTACGTGAGGGACCCGGACGCTCCCGTCTGGCACCCGGACGTCGAGGCCTACGAGGTGTGGGAGAGCGGGGCGCTCGCCGGCCGCATCTGGCTCGACATGCACCCGCGGGAGGGGAAGTACAAGCACTTCGCCCAGTTCCCGCTGGTGAACGGGCAGCGAGGGCGGAGCCTCCCGGAGGGGGTGCTGGTCTGCAATTTCTCGCGCCCGGGCGAGGAGCCGGCGCTCCTCGAGCACGGCGACGTGAAGACCTTCCTCCACGAGCTCGGGCACCTCCTCCACCACGTCCTCGGCGGCCGCACCCGCTGGGCCGGGCAGTCGGGGGTCGCGACCGAATGGGACTTCGTCGAGGCTCCGAGCCAGCTGCTCGAGGAGTGGGTCTGGGACGCGGACGTGCTCGGCGGCTTCGCCCGCCACTGGCAGACCGGGGAGGCCGTCCCGGTGGAGCTGGTGCGCCGCCTCAAGGCGGCCGAGGAGTTCGGCAAGGGGCTCGCGGTCCGCCAGCAGATGTTCTACGCGGCGGTGAGCCTGGAGCTCCATCGGCGCGATCCGGCGGGGCTCGACACCACCCGGGTGGTCGACGAGCTCATGGAGCGCTACACCCCCTTCCGGCCCGTCGAGGGTACCTTCCTGCAGGAGTCCTTCGGGCACCTCGACGGCTACTCCGCCATCTACTACACGTACATGTGGTCGCTCGTCATCGCCAAGGACCTGTTCACCGTCTTCGAGAAGGAGGGGCTCCTCGCGAGCGGCCCGGCGCTCCGCTACCGGCGCGCGGTGCTCGAGCCCGGGGGGTCGCGCCGGGCCGAGGACCTCGTCCGGGCATTCCTCGGGCGCCCCTCGGGTTTCGAGGCCTACGAGCGCTGGCTCAACGCGGCCTGAGACCGGGAGCGCGCCGCACCCGCCGGACGGGTGGCGCGCGCCCGCCCCCTGGAGTACGGATCCTGGGACAATGAGCGAGACCGCCCCCACCCCCGCCGGCGCGACCAGCGAGGTCGCCCCCCGGCGCCGCATCAAGGAGATGGAGGTGATGGTGGCGGAGGTCCGGGTCGAGACCCCCGACACCGTCACCCTGGTGTTCTTCACCGGCAACGACCGGCTCGACTACAAGGCCGGCCACTTCCTCACCATCGACCCGCACCAGTTCGAGGCGCTCGACCGCTTCATCGCCTACTTCGAGGACGTGAAGGGAAAGCGGGAGCCCCCGCGCGCCTACTCCATGTGCTCGGCGCCGCACGAGCGCTACCTGGCGGTCACCGTGAAGGAGGAGCGCTACGTGCGGGGGCAGACGAAGTACCCGCCGCTGCTCTCGCCGCTCCTGGTGAAGCGCACCACCCGCGGGATGCGGCTGGCGGTGACGGGGTTCACCGGGCCCTACGTCCTTCCCGCCGACGTGGAGTCGAGGACCGACCACCTGGTGCACATCGTGGCCGGGTCGGGCGCGGTCCCGAACTTCGCCATCCTGAAGGACGCGCTCGTGAGGTACCCCTCGCTGCGCCACACCTTCCTCTGCTCCAACAAGACCCTCCAGGACGTCATCTTCCGCGAGGATCTCGCCGCGCTCGAGCGCAAGCACCCGGCCCGCCTGCGGGTGATCCACACCCTCACCCGTGATCCGGTCACACCGGTCTCGCAGAACGTGTGGAAGGGGAGGGTGAGCGCCGCCACTCTGCGCGACCTCGTCCCCGAGCCCGAGGTGGCCCTGGTCTACGCGTGCGGGCCGGCCATCGGTCCCATCGAGAGGGCGATGGCGAGGGAGAAGGGCGAGGAGCCGAAGCCGCGCTTCCTCGAGGCGGTGCTGGAGGCGCTGCGGGAGGCGGGCGTCCCCGACGACCGCGTGACGCGCGAGTCGTACGGGTAGAGCCTTGCTCCGGACGCTGCGCGCCCTCCCCACCATGCTCCGCGTCGGCCTGGCGGAGGCGCTCGCCTACCGGGCCGAGCTGCTCGTGTGGCTGCTCTCCACCAACATGCCCCTCGTCATGCTGGCCCTCTGGCTGGCGGTGGCGCGAGACGGGCCGGTGGGGCGCTACGACCGGGCCTCCTTCACCGCCTACTACCTGGCGGCGCTCGTGGTCCGGCTCATGACCGGCGCCTGGGTCATCTGGGAACTGAACTTCGAGATCCGGCAGGGCACGCTCGCCTTCCGCCTCCTGCGCCCGGTTCACCCGCTCGTGAGCTTCGCCGCCGAGAACGTCTCCGCCATGCCGGTGCGGCTGGCGCTGTCGGCGCCGCTCGCGTTCCTCGCCCTCTTCTTCGCCGGGAAGGAGCACATCGCCCACGACCCGCGGCTCCTGGCGCTCTTTCCCCTGGCGCTCCTCGGCGCCTGGCTCATCACCTACCTCGCCATGGCGGCGGTGGGGTCGCTCGCCTTCTTCGTGGACTCGGCCACCTCCCTCTTCGACGTGTGGCTCGGGCTCTTCGGCGTCTTCTCCGGCTACCTGGTGCCGCTCGAGCTCTACCCGCACTGGGTGGGCGCGCTCTCCCGCTGGCTCCCCTTCCGCTACATGCTGGCCTTCCCGGTGGAGCTCGTCACCGGGGCCCTGTCGCCGGGCGAGGCGCTCCGGCAGCTCGGGACCCAGTGGGGCTTTGCGGTGCTGCTCCTCCTCGCCGCCGCGGGCATGTGGCGGCTCGGGACGCGCCGCTTCGCGGCCTTCGGGGGCTAACGTTCCCATGTGGCGCTACCTCCGCCTCCTGGGCGTTCAGTTCCGGGCCTCGGCCCAGGTGGCCCTCCAGTACCGGGTCGAGTTCCTGGTGGAGGGCGCGATGGCCTTCTTCTGGATGGCCTGGGCGGTGGTGCCGGTGCTCGTGGTGTACGACCACCGCTCCGCTGTGGCGGGCTGGAGCTTCGAGCAGTCCCTGGTGGTGGTGGGCTTCTTCATCCTCATGAAGGGCATCCTGGAGGGAGCGGTGAACCCGTCCCTCGCGAGCGTGGTGGAGCACATCCGCAAGGGGACCCTGGACTTCGTCCTCCTCAAGCCCGCCGACGCCCAGTTCCTGGTCTCGACCGCCAAGTTCGAGCCCTGGCGGGCGGTCGACGTGCTCTCCGGGGCGGCGACGCTCGCCTACGCCTTCGTGCGGATGGGGCGCTCCCCGGGGGCCCTCCACGTGGGGAGCGCGGTCCTGCTCGGGAGCTGCGCCGTCTGGACCCTCTACGCGGTCTGGATCCTGGTGGTGTCGGCGGCCTTCTTCGTGGTGAAGATCGACAACCTCTCCTTCCTCTTCGTCTCCATCTACGACGCCGCCCGGTGGCCGGCGAGCGTCTTCCGCGGGGCGCTCCGGTTTC
>DATJZG010000096.1:0-53831 GCA_035499295.1 Anaeromyxobacteraceae bacterium | reverse complement strand
GGTCGCACCATCTCCATCGAATTCACGATCCAGATGCTGAAGGGGCCGGGAGGCGAGATCCTGGGGCCGGTGGCGACCATCCGGGACGTCACCAAGCGCTTCCAGCGCGAGAAGGAGATGGCGCGCCGCCTGAAGGAGCTTGAAGCGAAGGAGGCGAGCGCCAAGCGCTGACCCGTCCCTGGGCGCCGCCGGCATCCCCGAGAGTCGCCCGGCCCACGAGGTGGCGCCCCGCCGACCCGTTGCGGGAGCGGCGGGCGTCGGATAGCCTGATTTCGTCTTGCGTTCCGCGCTCTTCGCGCTCGCCATCCTGTGCCTGCCGGTCGCCAGCCGGGCGGCCTCGGCTTCGCGCCTTTGCGACCAGGCGCTCGCGAGCCGGATCCCGGCGCGGCCCACCTCGGCGCCGGCCGCGCGGGCCCTGCTCCGGTCGGTCGAAGGGCTCGGCAGCGACGAGCGGGAGGCGGCGTTCCGCGCCGAGCTCCTCGCCGGCAACATCCCGAGCTTCCTGCGCAAACTCGTCCCGGTGGCTCTCGCCGCCCCGCTCGGGAACGGACGAACGGCGCGCGTCACCGTCTGCGTCTCTCCGGACTACCTCGCTCTCGGCTCGGACGACGACTATCTCCTCGTTCCGCTGCGCCTCGGCACCGCGCTCGAGTTTTCCCGCCGCTTCGGGTTCACGCTCCCCACCACCAAGGTGGTGGACGCTATCTACCGGCAGGCCGAGGTCCGCCTCCGCCCCCGGCCGCTCCCGCCCGGCAGCGCGATGCGCTCCACCCAGTACTACCACCTCCACAGCGACCTCATCCGCCGGCAGCGCCTGGCGATGCGGGCGCGGCTGGGCGCGCTCACCGCCGGGCACAAGAAGGACCTCGTCCTCACGAACCGCCTTCTCGTCTATCCGCAGCGCGTCGCCATCTACGGGTGGCACCGGGGCGAGCGCAGGCCCATCCAGCCGCTCAGCACCGTGCACGGTGACCGCTACGCGGACTACAGCCACGGGGTGCGCCTCGTCAGCACCACCGCCTTCGTGGACGGCCGGCCGACCTCGATTTTCGAACTCCTCCAAGACCCGCTCCTCTCCCGGGCGCTGAGCGATGAGGGCTCCTTGCTGGACCTGGCCAGGCTGGCGGGCGCTCCTCCGCCCGACGCGTGAAGCCTAGACGAAGCTGCCGCCGCACCGAAGCGCCTGGCATCCTTCGACCTCCGCGCGCCGGACCGGGCCGTCGCTAGCGTGACGTCGGGTGCCCTCCCCCTAGGTCCCGGTGGCTCGGCCACAGCGAGGCGGTGAAGATGACGAGCCCCACCACGAACTGGTTGAGGGCCGCAGGCGTGGCGGCGAAGGCGAACACGAAGGGCGATACCATCGCCCAGAGCCCCAGGGCGGTGTTGATGCGCCGGGAGCGCTCCACAGTCATGCCCACGAAGGCCGTGAGGAACACCAAGAGGCCGACGGCGGTCTCGTTGGCCCGCACCATGCCGGGCCCGGGCAGGAACCAGGCCGAGGCGAAAAGCCACGACGCCGCCACGACATTGACCCACTGTGGATATCTCATGGGCTTATTCCCCTGTGACGGCCAGATGACGCCCGAGCCGCCCGCTTTCAAGTCACCGTTGGGCGTGGTTGCGCATTCAACATAAGAGGGATTTGCCCCCCGGAAAGGGAGTGCGGCTCCAGCGCCTCCCCGCAAGGGACGCGGCCGATACCCAACGCGGTGCTTGCGGCTCGCGCGTTTGGGGCGCATGTCGCTTGCGTATGCAACGAAGATCCGTCCCCGACGCGTCGCGGGGGAGCGGGGGGCTGCCGGACGTGCTTGAGTTCACGCAGGACCTGTGGGCCCTCGTACACTCCCTCGACGCCTGGTCCGAGTGGATGTACCGCAGCTACGGGGTCACCGCCCCTCAGCGCCTCCCGGTGCGCGTGGTGGGTCCTTGGCCCGGCTGCTCGCCTGGAGAGGCCGCCCGCCTCCTGCGCCTCCAACCGGCCACCGTGACCCGTCTCGTCGCCGGGCTCACGCGCCTGCTTCACCGATCCCGCGACTGGAGCGACGCCCGGCGCCTGCGGCTCGCCCTGACGGCCCGCGGCCGGAAGGTGAACGCCATCCGAGCCGGCACGGTGGAGCGGGCGGTGAGCCGCGCCTTTGCCCACGCCGCGCGCGCCGACGTGGCGGTGGCGAGGAGATTCGTCCGCAGCCTCACCAACGAGCTCTTCCCCGACGGCCGACTGCCCAGAGGCGCCTGATGGCCGGCCGTCGTCGCGCACCGGAGGAGGACGTCGGCCAGGAGGGCACCCACCGACCCCAACCCCATACTGGCCGCCGGCGGCTGCCCGGCGCGCGCCCACCGGAGGAGGTCGCAGCCACCCCGTCTCGAGATCCACTCAAGGAAAGGAAGACCATCACATGAAGACGATGCTGGTAGCCGCCGCCGCCTCGATCGCCCTTCTCGCGAGCGGGTGCGCCACGATGTCCGACGTGAAACAGCAGACCGATCCGCTCGCCGACCGTCTCACCAAGGCCGAGTCGAGGCTGAGCGCGCTCGAGAACCAGGTGAACGCCCAGGCCGCCGACATCCAGGCCGCGAAGAGGGACGCCGCCGACGCCAAGGCCCAGGCCCAACGCGCCGAGGCGGCGGCCTCCAAGGCCGAGGCCGCGGCTACGAGCGCCGAGGCCGCCGCGGCCAAGGCCACCAAGGCGTTCGAGCTGCGCCTGCACAAGTAGGCCGCCTCACCCGCCGCGGCGCCCGGCCCCTTCCGGGGCCGGGTGAGCCACGGCTGCATCCGCCACTGCCCGGAAGACATCAGCCGGCTGTAACGCCTGGTGCCCCGTAGGCGCCGCAGTGGCGGTGGTGCGAGGCCGGGCGACTTGGTGATGTCGACGGGCATGCCGCTGCGCTCCCGGATCGCCGCCTCAAGCCTCCGGGGTCGACGCACCCGAGCGGCCCGCGAGCAGGTCCTGCGCCAGCTCTCGGTAGTCCGGCTCCGGGTCGCGGTCGGCGTGGACCTCGATATACACCCGGTCGCCCACTCCCCAGGGCTTATTGGTCCCGTGGACAAGGAGCGAGCGGCTCCGACACCGCAAGGCCCCGCGTGCCGAGGCGGCTGTCCGGCCCTGCCGGCACCAACGAACGAGTTCCGGCCGCTCGCTCCGGATCGAGACCGGCACCTGAGGGCGGCCTCCTCTCTCCACCACGCGGTAGATCCCGGTCGGCGTGGCGGACCCCTCCTCCCCGATGCCCACCGGCACGGTGACCACGCTCCAACGGGCCTCCCCGGCCCAGCGTGAAGGTGTAGCCGGCCTAACCGTACCGCTGGAAGATGCGCTTCACCTCGACCTCGGCGTCCCGCACCGCCTGCTCGGGCGTCACATCGCCCCGGGCCGCCTTCGCGAACATGGTGGGGATGACGAACTGGTTGTAGACCTCGTCGATGACGGCGGTGGCGTAGCCCGGATAGCCGATGTTGGTGGACCACTCCAAGGCGGCCGCGAGCACCTTGTACTTGTCCTTCGGGATGGCCTTGGGGTCGCTGGAGACGAGTTGCTCGAGGTTGGGGACGGACTTCGGGAAGCAGGGAAAGTTGTAGAACTCGCTCGCCCGGAAGGCGTCGGAGAAGTCGCTCATATAGTCCACCAAGAACTGCTTCGCGCCCTCCCTGTTGTCCGCGAACTTCCAGATGACGTAGCAATCCATGATGTGCTCGGCGGCGATCCGGCGCACCGGCCCGCGCAGCGCCGGGGTGAGCTGGATCTTCGCCGACATGTCCGGGTTGTCCTTCTCCGCGGTGCGGGTCACCGAGATGGCGTTCTGCACGTAGGAGAGCTTGCCGGAGAGGATCCCGCGATTGTTGGAGGAGGGATCCCAGGTGAACACCTCCGCGGTCTCGGTCTCCTGGTAGAGGGCCTTCATGAACTTGACGGCCTCCACCGTGCCCTTCGACTGGAGGGCCACGTTGCCGGCCTCGTCCTGCACGCTGCCGCCGAACGACCACAGCATCCCGCGCAGCATCATGTTGGTATCGAGCTCCTGGGAGAGCCCGAGGCCGCAGGGGTTTCCGAACCTCTGCTTGATGGCCTTCGCCCCCCGCAAGAGGTCGTCGTAGGTCGTCGGTCCGCGAGGGAACCCGACCTGGGACCACAGGTCCTGGCGGTAGTTGCCGGGGTCGGGAGTGTAGGAATCGGAAAACGCGAAGTACTTCTTCGTCCTCGGGTTGTAGGTGGAGCGCATGCCGAGCTCGATGGGCTTCCCCCACCTGCGCTCCACCTCCCGGTACACGTCGGCGTGGTCGATGACCTGGTTCTCGTACGCCGCCGGCGGAGTGAGGAAGAGGAAGAGATCGTGCCCCCTGCCGGCGGCCACCTCGGCCGCCGCCCGGGCGTTGATCTCGGTGAGGTTGATGTGGTCGACGGTCACCCGGGTGTCGTGCTTCTCGCCCCAGCGCCGGCAGAACACGCCGTCGAACCATCCGTCGTAGGAGGGGACGAAGTGGCTCCACTGCATGATCTTCAAGGTCTTCTGCTGCGCTCGCCCGAACACCGGCCAGGTGGAACCGGCAGCGGCGCCGGCGGCGAGCACTCCGGTCCCGGCGAGTTGCATGAAGCGTCGGCGGGAAATCCGCTGCGAACGGGCTCTTCTGCGATCGACTGAAGCCATGGGAGGCCTCCTTCTCGAAGATGGGCGCTCCCAGGGTCGGGGCGCCTCGGACCGCCCCTCCACGGCCCTCTTCCCATAACCGAGGAAGCGCGCAGCGCCATCGGTCTCTTGCGGGTGCAAGCGCTTTATTGCATGTGCAAGTACCTACTCGAGACCACCGCTGCGCCCGGAGAAGGGGGCACACACATCCGGGGCGTTGCCGGCATCACCGGTCGCCCTAAAGGCAATGCGCGGGAGCTCGTCGTTCGAAAGGTGTCTGCATCGCCACAGAGGGTCTCCGAGCCCACGCGTCCGTCGCCCGCACCGGCAGGATTCGGCACGCCGCTCACGGACCGCCAGGGCCGGCTCATCACCTACCTCAGGCTCTCGGTCACCGACCGCTGCGGCTTCCGCTGCCGCTATTGCTCGCCCGCTCCCCACCAGGACCGGGAAACCTTTCTCCGGCTCGACGAGATCGTGCGGCTGGTCCGCCTCTTTGCGCGCCTCGGGATCCGGCGGGTGCGCCTCACCGGCGGCGAGCCCACCTTGCGGCCCGACCTCGCCGCGATCGCGCGCGAGGCTCGGCGGGCGCCGGGCATCGACGAGGTGGCCCTCACTACCAACGGCCAGCGGCTGCGCGAGCTCGCCCGCGACCTCCACCAGGCCGGGATCTCGGCCGTCAACGTGTCCCTCGACACGCTCGTCCCGGAGAAGCTCTTCGAGATCAGCGGGCGCGGAGCGGACCTCGCCCGCGTCCTGGAGGGCATCCAGACCGCCTCCCGCGCCGGGTTTGCCTCCCTCAAGCTGAACACGGTCCTGATGCGCGGCGTAAACGACGGCGAGGCAGCAGACCTGGTGCGCTTCGCCTGGAGCGTCGGCGCCGTCCCGCGCTTCATCGAGCTCATGCCCTTCGGCGAGGGCGAACCGGTCCCAACCGGCGAGGCCAAAGGCCTGCTGCGCTCCCGGGGGCTCTCGCTCGAGCCCGACCCGTCGCGCGGCTGGGGACCGGCCCACTACCTGCGCGCCACCGACGGCGCGACCGGCATGGACGGGCTCGTCGGGTTCATCGGCGCCCTCACCGAGAACTTCTGCGCCGCCTGCAACCGGGCCCGGCTGACGTCCGCGGGCGAGTTCCAGGCCTGCCTGGGGGGGAGGGACCGGGTTCCCCTGGCCCGCCTGATGCGCGCCGGCGCCTCCGACCGGGCGCTGGAAGCGGAGGTTCGCCTGGCGCTCGGGCGCAAGGACGACCGCCACCACATGGTGGACGCGGGTGCCCGCCTGGTGCTCTTGCCCATGATGGGAATCGGAGGTTAACCGGCGCCGGCGAGGCGCCCTCGGAGGAAGTCATGAGAAACCGTTGGCTCGTCGCCGCCGCCGGCACGATCTCCATGATCTGCCTGGGCACGGTCTACTCCTGGAGCATCTTCACCCAGCCGCTCGTCGCCAGCTTCGGCTGGTCGAACACCACCACCACCTGGGCCTTCGCCTGGGCCATCTTCTTCCTGGGCGCGGGCGCGGTCATCGGCGGACGCTGGCAGGACCGGGTCGGGCCGCGCCGGGTGGCCATCACCGGCGTCCTCCTGTGGGGGCTCGGCAACCTCCTCGCCGGGCTCGGCACCGCCACCCTCGGGCCTTGGTGGATCTACCTGACCTACGGCCTCATCGGTGGGCTCGGCCTCGGCATCGGCTACGTCACCCCGGTGGCGGCGGTCACAAAGTGGTTCCCGGACATGCGCGGCGTGGGGAGCGGCATGGTGGTGATGGGTTTCGGGCTCGGCGCCTTCTTCTACAGCAACATCGTGAAGCTCGTGCACCCGTTCGCGGCCGCCTCCCAGCGGGCCGCCGCCCTCCTCGCCGCCAAGTCGGCCGCCGCGGCGGCCGGAACTCCCTTCGACGCCGCGCGCTATGCCATGCGCCCGGAGGACGTGGGAGCGATCATGAGCGTCTTCGTGGTCTCCGGGATCATCTTCATGGTCCTGGGGGGTATCTGCGCGTCCCTGGTGGTGAACCCGCCCCCGGGCTACACCCGCCCGGGCGTCAAGGCGCTCGCCGCCAGCACTGGCCGAGACTACTCGCCCTCCGAGGCGGCTCGCACCCCCCAGTTCTACTCTTTGTGGCTCATGCTCTTCCTGAACGTCACCGCCGGCATCCTCTTCATCTCCAACGCCGTCCCCATCATGCGCGAGCTCACCGGCGTCGTCCCCGGCGTGGCTCTCGGCGTCTACGGCGTCATCGCCGTGTTCAACGGGCTGGGGCGGTTCTTCTGGGGCTCGGTCTCCGACCGCATCGGGCGCAACCTCGCCTACGTCCTCCTCTACGGCATCCAGGTGGTCATCTTCTTCTCGGTGGGCCACATGCACGCCCTGGCCCCGGTGGCCATCCTCTTCGCCATCGTGCTCCTTTGCTACGGCGGCGGCTTCGGGACCATGCCGTCCTTCACCGCCGACTACTTCGGCACGAAGCACATGGGCGTGAACTACGGCTGGATCCTGCTCGCCTGGGGCGTCGCCGGGGTCGCGGGACCCATCTTCGTGGCCTACGTGAAGGATCACACCGGCTCGTTCGCCGGGGCGCTCGTCTACGTCGCCGTCATGCTCATCGCCGCCACGGTGCTGCCCATCGTCACCCGCAAGCCGGGGGCGACGCCGGCGGACCACAACACTCACTGGCCGTTTCTTCATCGGGCGGCGCACCGGTAGAGGGGTTCGGAAGGAGAAGAGGTCGTGACACGGATCGTGAAACGCTGGCGCCCGTCCATCTGGGCCAGCTGGAGGCCGTTCGGAATCGGCGAGCAGCACCCCAACAACTACGGGGACATCTGGAAGGCCGTCCGCGAGAACCGGGACCAGCTCGGGTACGCCTGGCGCATCCTGAAGAAGGGCTGCTGCGACGGCTGCTCGCTCGGCACCACCGGGATGCGCGACTGGACCATGCCGGGTATCCACCTCTGCAACGTCCGGCTCCGCCTGCTGCGCCTCAACACCATGCCGCCGTTCGACCCGGAACGGGTCGGCGACGCCGCACTGCTCGAGCAGCGGTCGAGCGCAGCCCTGCGCGAGATGGGGCGCCTCCCGGTCCCGCTCCTGCGCCACCGGGGCGACCGGGGGTTCCACCCGGTCACCTGGAAGGAAGCCATGGACGTGGCGGCAGACCGCATCCGCGCCTCGACTCCCGAGCGGCTCGCCTTCTACCTCACCAGCCGCGGCCTCGCCAACGAGACCTACTACGTCATCCAGAAGGCGGTGCGGGCCATGGGCACGAACTCCATCGACAGCGCCGCCCGAGTCTGCCACTCGCCCAGCACCTTCGGCCTGAAGGAGACGGTGGGGGCGGCCGCCACCACCTGCTCCTACGAGGACTGGCTGCGCACCGACCTCATCGTCTTCATCGGGTCGAACGTGGCCAACAACCAGCCGGTGGCCATGA
This sequence comes from Anaeromyxobacteraceae bacterium, assembly GCA_035499295.1. Lineage (GTDB taxonomy): Bacteria > Myxococcota > Myxococcia > Myxococcales > Anaeromyxobacteraceae > DATJZG01. The sequence continues at coordinate 45,782 of DATJZG010000096.1, read as the reverse complement.
AGTACCTTCACTACGCCCGGCGCGCCGGGACCAAGGTTGCGGTGGTGAACACCTACCGCGAGCCGGGGATGGAGCGTTACTGGGTGCCCTCCATCGTCGAGTCCGCCCTCTTCGGCACGAAGATCGCCGACCGCTTCTTCCTCGTGGACACCGGCGGGGACGTCGCCTTCCTGAACGGCGCCCTCAAGCATATGATCGAGCGCGACCTCGTCGACCGGGACTTCATCGACCACCACACCGTCGGCTTCGCCGAGCTGGCGCGGGCGCTCTCCGCCCAGTCGTGGCGCGACCTGCAGCAGGCCTCCGGGGCCTCCCGCGAGGACATGGCGGCCCTCGGCGACATGCTGGGCAAGGCGCGTCGCGCCGTCCTGGTGTGGAGCATGGGCGTGACCCAGCACGTCTTCGGCGAGGACAACGTGCGGGCCATCGTCAACCTGGGGCTGAGCCGAGGCTTCGTGGGACGGGAGGGCTGCGGCCTCATGCCGGTCCGCGGCCACTCCGGCGTCCAGGGTGGCGCCGAGATGGGCGCCTACTCCACCGTCCTGCCCGGCGGCTCGCCCATCAACGCCGAGAGCGCGAGGAAGCTCTCGGCCACCTGGGGGTTCGAGGTCCCGAGCACCCGCGGCCTCACCGCGCCGGAGATGATCGACGCCGCCCACGACGGGCGCGTCGACGTCCTCTTCACGGTCGGCGGCAACTTCATGGAGGTGCTGCCCGACCCGAACTACGTCCGCGACGCCCTGGCCCGCGTCCCGGTGCGCATCCACATGGACATCATGCTCTCCGGGCAGATGCTGGTGCAGCCGGCGGACACGGTCCTCCTGCTCCCCGCCACCACCCGCTACGAGACCCGCGGCGGGGTGACCGAGACCTCCACCGAAAGGCGCGTCATCTTCAGCCCCGAGATCCCGGGGCCACGCGTCCCGCTGGCCCGCGACGAGTGGCAGGTCTTCGCCGAGCTCGGCCGGCGGGTGCGCCCCGATCTCGCCGACAAGCTGCACTTCGACGGAACCGCCGACATCCGGCGCGACATCGCCGCGACCATCCCCTACTACCAGGGGATCGAGAAGCTCTCGAGGGCGGGCGACCAGTTCCAGTACGGCGGGCCGATGCTGTGCGCCGGCTGGAAGTTTGCCACTCCCGATGGCCTCGCCCACTTCAACCCCGTCCCCCTGCCGGTCCAGGACCACCCCGAGGGCACCTTCGTCGTCTCCACCCGCCGCGGGAAGCAGTTCAACAGCATGGTCCAGGAGGCTCGCGACGCCCTCACCGCCGCCGAGCGCGACGCGGTGTTCATGAGTGGCCTCGACGCCGAGGCCCTGCAGCTGCGGGAAGGGGACGAGGTGGTGCTCGAGAACGACCGCGGCCGGATGAGCGGCCACGTCCACGTCGCCCCGGTGAAGCCCGGGAATCTGCAGGTGCACTGGCCCGAGGGACAGGTCCTCATCGCCGGCGACGCCAGCCACCGCGGCAAGAGGTCTGGCATCCCCGACTACAATGCCTTCGTGCGGGTGCTCACGGCGGCGGCATTCCGCGACCGCGAGACCTCGCGCCCCGAGAAGGAGGCGCGGGCCCGCCCCGGGCCGCGCCCGGCCCGCCGGCCCGGCGAGCCCCGCCCCTTCCCTCCCTCCCCCAAGAGGCCGGGCCCGCAGCCCCCCGGAACCCTGCACTGAGTTCAGGGGCCGCCGAGGCGGTACTGGGAGGGGGGACGGTGGCGGCCGGCCTCTCGGGCCGGACCGTTGGGAGAGCGGCGGCTCGAGCTCGAGGGTGCCCGCCCGAGGCGGGTTGCGGGTCGCGCTATCCGCGACGGTGAGCCCGATCATGAGCGGCGAGAGTCCCGACGACCGGGAGCAGCACGACGGCACGCAGGCGCCCGTCGGCCCCGCTCGGGCTCGAGAAAAGACCGAAGACGATGACCGCGAGCGGCGGCACGAGCAGGAACTCGGGCGCCGGGCCGTGCGCGGTGGCGATCTCGTCGATGAGGAAGAGGAGGGCGGGAACCGCCACTACCGCGCTCGCGCCTCCGGCCCACCGCAGGCCCTCCCCGGCCACCGCGCCACCTCAGCGGAGCGCTGCGATCCGCCCGCGCGTCGCGCTCGCCGAGCCTGGCCTGGGCGCTTCCTCGCCTCGCCGATTCGTCCGGGTACCGAGTCATCAGAGGGCGCCTCACCCGTCGGGGGTGGAGCGCGGTGTCCCCCTGCCGGGAACACCGCGGCGGCGCTCCGCGGTCAGCTCACCCCCACGGAAAAATTCCTCCCCTCCCAGTGATCCGCCGAGGTCCAGTGGAAGGTGAAGTCCACCTGCGCTCCCGCCGGCAGCGAGACCGTGGGCAGGTCCGCGACGTGGACGCCGAGTCCGGTATCGCGCGTCTCGACTTCGGCGCAGGTACTCCAGCCGTCGCGAGTCCACCGGATCCGGGCCGCCGCCAGCACCTCGATGCGCAGGGTCGATCCCGTCGACAGGCTCTTAAGCCTGTGGTTGAACCTCCATCCCCGGTGCGTCGATCTCGTCCGCCGGCGAACGTACCGCTCGACCGCCTGCGGCGGGGTGTCGAAGACGCGGCCGTCCCGCAACGAGCGAAGGAGCTTTACGTACTCGGCGTGAGCCCACACCAGGGGCATGGCCGAGTGGGACGGCTTGCCAAAGAAGAGCAGCCGCTCCGGCCGGTCGGGCGCGTCCCAGATCTGCTCGGGCAGGAGCCCTCCCTCGTTGGCGAAGTCACCCAGGACCCCGAGGAGCCGCTCCGCCTCCGCGCGGCGGCCGGCGGCGAGTTCGTAGTGCGCCCGCTCGCCGGTGAGCAGCGGCCAGGCGCGACCGACTCCCGAGCCGTCGAAGGGGGAGCCGTCGTCGTGCTCTCCGTAGCCGTCGCCGTTGTAGCGGCGCCAGGCAGGCCCGGTCGGCGTCTCCACCCGGAGCAGCGAGTCGATCACCTTCAGGGTGTCGACCACGCGCGGGTCGTCCGGTGCCCGCAGGCCGAACCGGACCAGGGCCAGGGCGTCGGGGCTCACCACGTGATCCGCCGGCTCTTCCATGTCCCCAGAGGGGCAGTTCTTGATGGGGATCCTGCGCGTGGCCGGCTCGCCCCCCTCTTCGGCATCCGGCGGCATGACCCGCAGGTAGTACCCGCGCGCTCCCGCGCCCCGGGCGAGCTCGCCGCCTTCGACGTAGGCCCAGCGCTCGACGGAGTCGTTCCAGGAGTCCGCCGTCTCGCGCAGGTACGTCGCCAGCGGGCCCTCTCCGTTCCTGTCGGCCATCTCCGCCGCCACCAGTAGGGCCGGGATCTCGACCGCCAGGGTGAACGGGGAGTAGCCGGGATCCTCCTCCCAGCGGTCTTGCGCTGTCACCGGCCCGTTGCGGCAGATGTAGCCCGCCGCGCGCCGCGCCATGGGCCAGAACAGCGCCGGCTCCCCGGCGCCGAGCGCCCCCTCGCGCCGGGCCAGGTCGACGAGGAGGATGGGAAACGCCGCCTCGTCCATCTGCACGCCGTTCCAGTACGGCGTCCCGTCGAGCCACATGTTCTGCGGCCAGTGTCCGTCCGCCTCCTGGGTGGCCTCGAGGAAGCGGAGGACGCGCACGGCGTCTGCGCGCGCCCCCGCCGCGAGAAGCCCTCCCGCCGTCGCCACCAGGTCGCGAGGCCAGACGAGGTGATAGCCGCCCAGGTCCTCGTCTCCCTTGGACGAGCCCCAGGGGATGGAGAGGCTCGCGATGGCGCCGCCGGGGAAGTCCTGCGCCTCGTGCGTGGCAAGCACAGCGGTGCTGACGCGGTACAGGTCGCGCCCTCCGGTCCTCTCGGTACCTAGCGGCAGCAGCCCGCCTTGCCACTCTTGCCACCGCTCCACGTAGCTCTCCAGGGCCGCGTCGAAGCCGGCGAGCAGGCTGGAGAGGGCGCGGTGCCCGGCCTCCGCCTGGTTCGCGCCGAGCCCCAGCGCCAAGACGAACCCGCCGTCCTCCGGAATCGCCACCTCGCCGCAGAGCGCCACGTTGCCGTTCTCGGCCCTGGCATAGGACCACTCCATCCGCCCGTGCCGGAAGAGGTCCTGCCAGCCGTCCGACACGCCCACGAAGCCGACCGAGCGCGCTCGCCAGGGCGCCGAGCTCGCCAGGGCGATGCCGTACCCGTCCCTCTCGGCGAAGAGCATGGGCACGCCCTTGTAATGTCCTACCCAGGCGTTGTTGCCGCTCCCGCGGTTCCCCAGGTGCGGCGCGACGAGCACGTGCACCCGGTAGTCACCCCTCGATCCCACCAACGCCGCGAAGCGGCAGCGCTGCAGCACCGCGTGCCGCCACGGGTCCGCGATCACCTCCTTGTCGATCCGGTAGCGCCCGTTCACGCAGGTGTTGACGAGCCGGAACGCAGGGACGCCAGGCACGACGCACGCGATCTCGTGCCGGGTGTGCCGCTTCTCCTCCGAGAAGAAGCCGCGCCCGTCGGTGACGATGAGGCCAGCGTCCCGCGTGCAGGCCCGATCGACGTCGGGGTAGTAGATCTCGTTCAGGATCCCGTACCCCAAGGTGAACCAGACGCGACTGGCCGAGCCGAGGCTCGCCCCCACACCGCTCTTGGCGCTCGAGGTCCAGCGCGGCGCGATGCCAGGCCAGCCGGGCGCCCATTGCGCGGTCAAGCCCGAGCGCCCGTCCGCCCCTGCTCCCCGCCCCTCCATGGAGGTGCCCGTCGACATCGCTGCCTCACGCCCCTCGGACGCTCGCCCCCCGCCGCCGCGGCGTCCGCGGACAGGTCACGACCGCGCCTCGGCCCCGCCCGCGCGCGGGTGCTGGGAGACCGCCAACTCCTGCAACTGCAGCCCGCGGGCGATGTCGACCTGGGAGAGCGTCCCCACCAGTCGATCTCCCTCCACCACCGCCAGGCTGCTCCCGCGCCGGTCCGCCAGGCGGCGAAGGGCGTCGGACACCTGGTCGGCCGGCCCGATGGTGGCCACCGGAACCATCTCCGCGCGCGTCGGGGTGCGTCGCCTGCGATCGAGCGGGACGCGCTCCACGGCGTCGTGCGTGATGGCCCCGATGACGTGGCCCGCCTCCGCCACCGGGAAGGAAAGTCGCTTCTCTCGAAGCATACGCTCGCCGACGTCGAAGACGTTGTCGTCCGGCGCCACCGCCTCCGACTGCGGCTTCATGAGATCGCCCACCCGCAGCTCGCCTAGCACCGCCCGCACCAGCACCGCGTGCTGTTCGCCGGCCGCGCCCATGTAGACGAAGAAGGCGATGAGGACGAGCAGGAGGTTCCCGGTCGCGAAGCCGACGACCGCGAAGACGACGGCGAAGGCCTTGCCCACACCCGACGCGATCTGGGTGGCGCGCACCGGCCCGAGGGCGGGCGCGAGCAATCCGCGTAGGACGCGGCCGCCGTCCATGGGAAAGGCGGGGAGCAGGTTGAACAGCCCCAGGAAGAGGTTCAGCTCGGCCACGGTGAAGAGCCCGAAGCGAAGGTCGAAGCCTCCCAGGCCGGTCGAGGCCCAGAAGAGGGAGAGACAGGTGACCCCGATGGCAAGGCTCGTCGCCGGGCCGGCGAGCGCCATCCAAGCCTCCTCGGAGGGGCGCCGCGGCGCCGCGGCGAGCTCCGATACGCCACCGATCATGAGGAGGGTGATCGAGCGCACCTTCCCTCCGCGCGCCAGCGCGTAGAGCGAATGCGCGAGCTCGTGCACGAGCACCGACGCGAAGAGGGCGAGGGCGACCACGAGGCCCCACAGCCAAGGCGACCCCGAGAGCCGGTTCGCTGGTACTCCCGCGAGCCGTGCCGCGGCGATGAGGTTCTGCCCGAAGGCATAGGCAAGGAACGGCAGGACGAGGAGGAACGTGTAGTGGATGCGAACGGGGATCCCGAGGACTCGGGCGATCTGGAAGCCGTATCGGGTGTTCATCGCCACTTTCTCCGGGAGCAGCCCGCCGGGCGCGGGGGGTCGCAGTCCACATAGGACGGCCGCCGCCGCGGGGCTCGTCCCGGGCAGGGGCCAAACCAGCTCCCTGCTCCGCGGAGCGCCGGGACGCCACGCGACGGGGTGGCTCCGACCCGAATCGCCGTCCTCGTCCGCGCGCCGGCCGTCCCGGCCGTCCCGGCCAGACCGGCGCGGGCCGTCTCGGGATCCGCCGCGGCAAGCCGCGCGGGTTCGGAGCAAGTAGCGAGGAACCCATCTCGGTGCTTGCAGGAGCAATCAGTCGAGCCGAGGATGGCCGCTCATGCAACGAAGAGCTCCCGTCAACGACGCCTCCGAAGGCCGCGGCGGTCTCCCAGGCGTCCTCGAGTTCACCCAGGACCTCTGGGCGCTGGTTCATTCGCTCGACACCCGTTCCAAGTGGATGCACCGCACCTACGGGGTGACCGTTCCGCAGCGCTTGCTCATCCGGATGGTCGGCCTTTGGCCGGGGTGCTCGCCGGGAGAGGCCGCTCGACTTCTTCGCCTGCATCCGGCGAGCGTGACCCGGCTCGTGGCCGGGCTGGAGCGCCTCGACCTCGTTCGCCGTTCTCGAGACCGCGCCGACGCCCGCCGGCTCCGGCTGAGACTAACGGCGCGGGGCCGGCGCATCGGCGCGCTGCGCGCCGGCACCGTCGAGCAGGCAGTGCAGCGCGCCCTGCAGCGCGCGGGGCCGGCCAACGTCGCCGTGGCCCGCAGGTTCGTCAACAGCCTCTCGCGCGAGCTCCTCCCCGCCAAGGGCTCGTAGTCTCCCCCCAATCGCGCAGCGTCGCCCGGCTGGCCCCGGCGCCGTCGCGCCTCCCCCGGCGCTCACGCGATGGTCATGCGGCTGGCCAGGCTGGCGCGGAAGATGCTCTTCGGGATCATGGCGTGCACGCCCTTGTTCACGTCCACCACCTGGGTGACGCGGAAGCTCGCCGCCAGGCTGCAGAGGGCGTAAGCGTCGAGCCGGGTCAGCCCAGCCCGCTTGGCGAGGAAGTCGATGGCGTTGAGAAGCGCAATCCGGTGGGCGACGTTCAGGTCCTTGTCCATGCCGAGCGCGATCCAGTGGGTTTCCGTCTCCACGAAAGGCCAGCGCCAGCCGACCTGCTTGTGAAGGAGGACCCGAATGCGGACCTCGCGCATGGCCGTCTCGAGGGCGGTGAGGTTCACCTCGCCGTCTCCCTGCAAGGCGTGCGAGTCGCCGGTGAAGATCTTGGCGCCCGGCTTCCACACCGGGAGGAAGAGGCGCGTGCCGGCTCCCATCTCGCGCAGGTCCATGTTCCCGCCGTGCGGCCCGGGCGGGACGGAGCTGACGACGCCCCCCGTGGCCCCGAAGAACCCGTCCGGGGGGGCGACCCCGAACGTTCCCTGGAACGGGGAAAGGTGCAGCTGGATGTCCTCGCTGAACTGCGCGGTCATCTTGGAGACGTCGAGCTCGACGTACTTCACCTGGCCGTCGGAGAACAGGTCGGGGAGTGCCCCGGTTCCAAGCGAGCCGGGGTTGTTGAAGTTGGCAGCCCATCCGACCGGACGCAGCTCCAGGAACTGGATCTCGAGAAGGTCCCCCGGCTCGGCGCCCTTCACCCCCACCGGGCCGATGATGGAGTGAGGCCCCTTGCCCGGGTTGTCGACGCGCATCCTGGCGAGCTCGTCGATGGGCACCCCGGGCTGCAACCGGTTGAGGAAGTGGGACCAGGTGTTGGGGAACGAGATCGAGTCGCCGGGCTCGATCTCCAGGACGTTCGGAAGGGTCGAGTCGAACACCCCCAGGCGAACCGTCTTGGGGCTCGACTCCACCACGTGGACCTTGCCGCCCCCTCCGTCCGCGAAGAGAGGGCGGGGGCGGGAGGGCGAGCTGGCGCGCGCTGCTCGCGAGAAAAGGGCCCCGACCGCTGACAGCACGCCCAGCAACCCCCCGGTCCGAAGCAGCTCGCGCCGCCCCTGCGCGCGCGCCGCCACCACCTGCTCGACGACGTCGTGATCGAGCTCATCCGCGTGCTCCAAGCGGTCGCGCTCCCGCCCGCGGTACACCCTCGCCACCGCCTCCTCGCCGTGCTGCACGCTGAAGCTCACTTCGCCGCAGCCCGAGAGCACACCCGCGTGGCCACAGCCGCGTCTCGCGTGTCCCATCGCCCTGTCCTCCCCGAAGACCTGGATCGCCGGACCGGATCGATCGGGCCATAACTCGCCTCGCATCGCCTCGAAAGGGCGCCATGCGGGGGCGCCCCATTTGTGCAGCTAGCGCGACGCCAGGTGACCAGGGGCGAAAGGGCCCAGCCCGGACACCGGCGCAGAGGCTCGCGGCCCCTATCTCGCGCGGGCCCGCAGTGCTCGGCGGCTTCGGCCGCCTGCCGCCGACTGTCCGGCTCTCCGCGCCGACTTCGCCCGCTTTCGCGCCGAGGGTCTTCCTGGGGGGGGCTTCCTCTTAAGGCCGACCACGGCAGGGGTCGCGCCCTCTTGCCGTTCCAGCGCTCCTTGAAGGACGACCGCCTGGTTGTGGACCTCGTCCCGCGCCCCGTACACCAGGGTGACGGGACCGCCGGCGGCGCGGAGGGCAAGATCTCGCAGCAGCTCGTGCGCCTCCGAGCTCTTCAGCTCCTGGCGGTAGCGCTCGGCAAACTCTGCGAAGCGGCCCGCATCGTGCCCGAACCAGGTACAGAGCTCGGGGCTCGGCGCCAGGTCCTTCGCCCACAGGTCGAGGGCGGCGCGGGCCCTCGTCACCCCGCGCGGCCAGAGCCGATCGACGAGGACCCGATAGCCGTCGTTCGACTCGGCGGGTGCATAGGCTCGCTTGATGCGGACCATCCGCTGCGTCCTTTCGTGCCCGGCTTCCCCCGACGCGCCCCCCCCCGAGGCCACGGGAGCTCACTCGAGAACGTCTCGCAGGGCCGGGTACCTGTCAAACAGGGACTTCGCGTACGAGCAGCGGGGCTCGAGCCGGGTCGTCGTTCGGCGCGCCCAGTCGACTGCCGCCTCCACCAACATCCGCCCCACCCCGCTCCCGCGGAGCGCGTCCGAGACCTCGGTGTGCTCGAGGACCGCGACGCCAGGTGATGGGCGCGAGTAGGTGAGCTCGGCGAGGCGCCCGGCGTCCGCCTGAACGAAAAACGCGCCGCGATCGCCACTCTCCTCGTGGCGGATCTCGATTCCAGAAGGCTCGGCTCTGGCCATGGCAGAGACCCCGCGTGGGCACTGGTGCCCACTTCCTTCACCGTCTCCTAATGCGGGAGGCGACGAGAGACCGCGACCCGCCCGGGGAAGCCCTTCGTCGTCAGTCGAGCGGCCCCTGGATGAGCGGCCGGGAAATCTCGATGAACTCGCGAGCAGCGCCGTGGTAAGTGGCCCGGCGGGAGCGGAGAGCGTTCACGATCTCCAGGCCCGTGCGAGTGCAAGGCGCCAGCTCGACGTCGCTCTTCTCCTTGGGCTCCGTCCTCCCGCCCCACCGGACGAGGTGCGCGCACCACGACAGGCCGGCGCCGAACGCCGGCAGGAGGAGGGTTGCCCCGGGCGCCACCCACCCCTCCTCGATCGCCTCGACGAGGGCGACCGGCACCGTCGCGGCGGACATGTTCCCGTAGCGCTGAACGTTCACGAAGACCCGGTCCGACCGGATGCCGACGCGCTTACCGACGGCGTCGATGATGCGCTGGTTGGCCTGATGAGGGACCATGAGGTCGACGTCCTCGATCGCCATTCCGATCCGGGCAAGCGCCTCGCCGCTTGCTTGAGCCATCCCCACCACCGCGCGCTTGAAGATCTCCTGGCCGTCGAAGTTCCAGCGGGTGAACCCGTGCGGCAGGCCGAGGTTGGCGTAACGCGCGCCCAGCCCCCGGATGTCGAGGCATTCCCGGGCGTCGGAGTAGCAGCCGAGCCGCTCGGAGAGTAGCCCCTCCTCCCGATCGCTCGCCTCCAGCACGGCCGCCCCGCAGCCATCGCCGAAGAGCACCGCGACGTTGCGGTTGTCCCAGTCCATGAACGGCGTCGGCGCCTCGGCCCCGACGACGAGTGCGGTTCGAACCACCCCGGTGCGGATGAGCGCGGTGGCGGTGGAGAGCCCGTAGAGGAAGCTGGTGCAGGCCGTGTTCACGTCCATGGCCGCGGCATTCCGCGCACCGAGCCGCTGCTGCGTTCCCGACGCCACGTTGGGCGCGAGCTCGTCGCCGATGGTGCTGCCCACCACGATCAGGTCGAGCGCGTCCGGGCTGAGCCCGGCGCAGGCGAGAGCGCGCGCGGAGGCGACGTGCACGAGGTCCGCGAGGGAGACGTGAGAGACGCGCCTCTCCCGGATCCCGGTTCGGCTCGCGATCCACTCGTCGTCCGTATCGAGGAACGTGGCGAGGTCGGCGTTGGTGAGGACGGCCGGAGGAAGGCACTTCCCCCATCCGGTGATGGCGGCGTGGATCATCGGGTTCCCCGGGGGTCCTTTCTAACAGGTCCCGCCACTTCCCCACCAGACAGCCGGGCGAGGCGGCCCCGGGCCCTCCCTTCGCGCCCCGATGCGCCGCGCCGGCCCCACTGCCACGGGGAGACGGAAATCTCGGGGCGCCAGGGTCCGCTACGCCGCGAGGCGGTGCACGGTCTCGAGCATGTCGTCGATCTGGAAGGGCTTGGAGAGGCGGGCCGCCGCGGTGACCTCGATGTCGAACGCCGACATCACGATAACGGGGACGGCGGCCAGGAGGGGATCCCGCAGCTGCTCGGCCCGGAACTGCAGCCCGTTCATGACGGGCATCATGAGGTCGAGGAGGATGACGTCCGGGAGGAGCCGGCGCGCCTCGCGGAGCGCCTTCTCTCCGTCCGGGACCGCCGAGACATGGTAGCCCTCGAGGGCGAGAACCTCTGCCAGCGCCTCGCGCATGTCCTTGTGGTCCTCGACGACGAGAACCCGCTTTTGCGAGATGGAAGCGGGGGTGGGCCCCGCGGGTGCCGAGCTTTCCATGGGGGGGCGTCAGCCGCCGGGGAAGCCGCCTGCCGGAAGGAGGCCGCGGCGAGGATACCCCGCGACCAACCGAGAGACCGAGCATTGCACCGTCCACACAGGTTCCACCGCGGTAGGGATGCATAGCATGATTGATCCAGATCAACCACCGCCGCGCAGTCGAGCTCACCGCTGTCCCGCGGCGATGGGCCAGAACTCGGAGTGTCGAGCCGGGGGAACTCAGCACCCCGGGAACAAAGGAGCGGGGCGCCGCCGGGGAGGGAAACAAGCGGGGCGCCCCGTGGATCGCGACTGAAGGGCGTCGGCCGAGTGGCAGACTTCCCCGCGTCCACCAAAGTTCTGATGCTGGGCAAGCCAGGTTGCAAGCGAATCCGATGGGGCGTAAGCGGCCGCTCCAGCAACGGTAAGACCATTGTGAGGTCGAGGCGAGTCGGCGCCGCCGGATCCGGCTCCGACCTCCTCCCTTCGCTTTCGGCCCCCAGGTCGGGGCGAGAGTGCGACGCGCGCCGCCTTTTGGCCGGGTGCGCACCTGCACCCACCCCCGCGCAAGAGCCTGTGGCCTCTCAGAATTGTCCCACGTTGACGCGGTGCTGCGCCGAACGAGCGTCACCTATTATCCGCGCCGTGCTCCGACGCCCTTCACCAAATGCTCTGGTCGCTGTGCGGTCCTCTTCAGGCGGGGCGCGACCAGGGTGAGTGCCGAGCCCGCTAGCCCGCCCGCGAGAACGTTCGCGAACGACGTGAGCACGGCGAGCGCCGTCCGCGTTCTCGTGCAGCTGGCGCTGGACGAGCTGACCGCCCTGCCGGCGGGGGCGGCGCGCGCGGCCGTCGTGGACGCGCTTCGGCCCCGGGGTGCTTCCGCGCCCGGCACCCTGCCCCCCTCGCTCCGACGAGCCGTCGAGAATCCGCACGCCCGAGGGATCCTCGTCGACCTCTTCGCCCAGATCCTCGAGAGCGTGCTCGCGCTCGAGAGCGAATTCGGGCTCTCCATCCGCGCCGCACGCGGACAGCGATCGCTCCGGTTCGAGATCCTCCTCCAGCCTCGCCTCCGCGAGCCCGGCCGCTGAGTCGAGTGGGCCCCGCCCGGGCCATCGTGCACCCCTCCGATCGCGAGCCGTCGCGCAAGGGGCACGGTTAGGTTCACGCTGCATGCCGTCCCTGCCCATCATCTCGGACAACACGCGGAACTGGGCGGTCCTGGTGGGAGCCATCGTGTCCGCCGGCTCGCTTTTCTTCGTGGCCCGCAGCTACTTGCGGAATGCGGAGATCGAGAGCGAGAAATGGCAAGCGCATCTTTCCGTCGAGCTCGCCGCTCTGGACTCGAACGGCTCGACCTCCGCGGCGCCCCCCACCGCCCCGGCTCACCCCACACCACGAGCGATGGAGACCCTGCACCTCCTCGTGCGTGACGCGAGTTTCCGGCCGGCCGCGATCGTGAAGGTCGCCCTGCGGGACGCCTCAGGGGCCGAGTTCAGTGCCCGCGAGATTGCACGGCGCTTGCGGCTCCCCCTGGCGCTCGATCCGTGGCGCATCGTGGCGCTCGAGTTCGAGATGGACGCCGGCGACTTCAGACGCGCGGCCAAGCTCGTCGTCCGAGACATGGACGACCGAGAGATCGCGATCCCGCTGCAAGACCCGGCCGCCTACGAGAAGTGGTTCGACTTCCGGTAGGCCGCCGTCCGTTGCTTGCGCAATGCACGTTCGGCGGGTTCCCTGGGACTCCGCTCGATGAGTCGTCGAGCGACGACCCTCTCGGGTCTGCCGTCGGTCGGCTTTTCGCCGCGTCGCCACGCTGTGTTCCAGTTGGCGTCAAACTGGGCCTTGACGACCCCTCCCTGTCCTCGACCTGCTCGGCCGCCTCAACATCAACACTGTCGGGATCGCAACCAAGCCACTCGTCAAGTGAAGAGCGGGGTCGCTTCATGACCGCTTAGGCGCATCGCGCGGGACTGCGGGCCAAGGGCCCGGTCCTTGCCGCCGGCTTGGCCATGGCCGCCCTCTTCTCGCTCGCGGCATATTGGATTGCAGATGTGCAGGCCGAGCGGCCGCGGCGAGCCGTGATGCAGTACCGGGGCGAGCGTCGAACAGCCACCACCCACCCGGCCCGAGACGGAGTCGCGCGCGGACCCGGTCCCGAGGCAACCGTCCGAGCCCCGAGAGCCATCCTCCGACATCCGCCGAGGCGAACGCGTCGACTTCAGGGCGTCCGACCTCGTTGCGACCGGGTCGCACGCCCCTCCAAGCGCGGCAGCCGGCCCGGGAGGAGGTGGCGGCGGTCGACTGAACCTCGCGGCGGAGGCCGAGGGCGGTGGAGACGTCTTCGACCTCGCGGCAAAGCCAGGCGGCCGGGGTATCCTGGGGGGCGGGCGCCTGGGCGACAGCAGCCGGGAGGACTCCGACGATTCGGACGACGATTCGGGTGAGGGCTCTGGCCCGGGAGAGTCCCAGCGCGCACGGACGGCCCAGCGCTACGCCTGGTACTACGCGAAGAGGCTGCAGACCTCGAGGAGGCCCTCCGGCGCGTCGGTATCCTCCGTAACGCCTCGACGCGCGGCGAGATTCGCGTCTGGGCCGACTACCGGAGCCGCATCAATCTAGTGAGGCTCGTGAGAAGCACGGGGGACAAGGCGACGCCATCCTCTCTGTCCAGGGCATGAAGCTGCGTGAGCCTCCCCCGAGCGACGTTCCGATGCCCATGATCGCCCGCCTCACTGCACGCCGACCGGAGTGACGCGCCTCTGGCGACGGCCAGGGATCGGAGACCCGTTCGCCCGACGGGGCAGCGGGCCAACGCCATACGTGATTCTCTCCGGACCGGGATGGCGAGGGTCTCTCCCCCACGGCACCCGAGCGGCGGGCGTCCCCCAATCCCGTCGTTGTCTCGGTCACTCCGGCGGCGGCATCATGGGTGTCCCTCCCAGCCGTGGCCGGTCGCGTGCAACTGGGTCTCGGGCTCTCATGACCCTGTAAGTGGACTCGACGCGTCTGGATGCGGCTGCATTCACTCTTGGGACGACCCAAATTTGACAGACCCGTCCTCCGGCGGGGGCGGATAATTTTTTCGCCGCGAGGCTCATTCTCTGTCCGTCTTTTCACCGGGGGTCCGTCGCCTCACGCCTCGCCGAGCAACTGCCCGAGCCGACGGACGCTCGGACCCGGAACTCTCGTTTCGATCGGCATCCGGGCGCTCACACTGGAGGGGAATCCATGAAGAAGACCACCAGGCTTGCAGCGCCCCTGGCGATCTCAGTCGCCCTCGCGGCATGCGGGGGTGGAGGCGGCGGAAGCAACGGGGGATCGACGTACAGCATCGTGTACGACGCCAATGGCGCCACGACCGGCACTGCCCCAGTGGACCCCAATCGCTACGCCCCGGGCGCGAGCGTCACCGTCCTCGGAAACACCGGCACCCTCGCGGAGACTGGGCGCGCGTTCCGTTCCTGGAATACCCAGGCCAACGGGGCGGGGGCGACGTACCTCCCCGGGCAGATCCTGGTTATGGGTTCTGCCAACGTCGCGCTCTACGCTCAGTACGCCGCCGTCGCCGGCATCAGGGTCACCTATGACGGCAACGGCGCCACTGGCGGCACCGTTCCGGTGGATTCGAACTCCTATTCGGACGGCCAGTCCGTGACGGTACTCGGGAACCCGGGCAACCTCGCCTACGCTCCGTACTCCTTTGTGGGCTGGCAAACCGCCGCGGATGGATCGGGGAAGGTCTTGGCTTCGGGGAGCACGTTCACGATGGGCGCGACCCCAGTCACCTTGTACGCCTTATGGGCGGGCGGGTATGCCTACGTGGCGAACCACAATGAGGGTGCCGAGGGCGCCATCTCCCAGTTCACGATTGGCCCCAACGGAGCGCTCACTGCTATGTTCACGCCCACGGTTGACGCGGGAGGCACGGACACCTACAGAGTCGCGGTCGACCCGTCGGGCAAGTACCTCTATGTCACGAACCCGGCAGCCAACAACCAAGCGGGTTCTCTCGCCCAGTTCGCGATTAGCCAGGCCAATGGATCCCTCAGCCCGCTGTCGCCGCGGACCGCTCCGATCCCAAGCAATTGGAGTCCCGGCCCCGTAGCCGGAGTGGTTCACCCCAATGGCACTTGGTTCTACGAGATCATGAGTGTTTCGCAGGCGGCGTGGGGGACCAGTGCAGCAGGACTCGTTCAGTTTGACATCGGCGCTGCGGGTGCCCTCACGTCCCCGTCGCTCACCACCATTCCCAACTATAGTGGCTGGGCTCAGCCGACCAGCATCGCAATCGATCCGAGCGCCCAATACGCGTACCTCGGGGTCGGCGCCTGGGGATGTCCCGGCGGCCAGGGCTGCATTGCCGAGTTCAAAGTCGACAAGGATAGCGGGGCAGTTACACCCATAGGCAATACCGGGACGCTCAGTTCGGCGAGCGGATGGGTCCTCATCAACGACACCAAGGCCGTCCAGATATCCTCGAGCGAGTACGTTTACGCCACCAACGGTTACTCGAGCGGGGAGGTGTTCGAGTTCAGTGTCAATGCCGACGGAACGCTCAAGTTTGTGGGTTCACTTCCGGTTGCCCCTAGCGTCTGCACGTGCGCCACAACGGGGAACTACGTGACCGCTTCGCAAATCGCGCTCCACCCTTCGGGTAAGTACGCCTACGTGACCTTCAGCTGCTGCTCCTCGCCGCAGTCCGTCGCCCAGTTCATCATCAACCAGACGACCGGGACGCTCTCCCCTATGAGCCCTCCAACGGTTCTGTCCAGTGGGAGCGCGGCGTTCATAGCGGTCGAATCCTCGGGCAGGTACGCCTACGTGACGAGTGGCGACACCGGCGCTGCGAACTCCGCCATCGCCCAGTACACGATCGACGAGACGAGCGGCGCGCTCACACTGATGCCCAACCCGACCGTCCAGGCCGGAGCGGTGGGACCGAGCGGCATCGTCACGGTGGGGAAATAGCGCTGCCAGTCCCGCCGAGAGCGGGGTCCCGTCTTGCGGGACCCCGCTCTCGACCACGACGACAGCCCAGTGAATCGCGTGCTCCCGAGGCCGCGGCGTTCAGCAAACCGCCATCTCCCCATCCAGTCTTGCGAGGGATGCGACGACGGCGGCGCGCGAGTCTGGTCGTCCCCTCCCCGCCGCCCTGCCCAGGTTCTCGGAGACTAGTTGCTCGACTTGCCGCGCTTCGTTCCGCACCGCGGCAAGATGCTGGATGCTCGGACTGGATCGGTAGGCGATGGCATCCGAAGCAACGTCGATCTCTCTTGCCGCGTGGTGGGTGACGAACGTGGCGGCGAGGAAGCTCGTCACGACAACGACGAAGCCCGCGAGAAGAAGGCTGGTCGACCAATCCCGCTTCGGGAGCCTAGGCATCGCTTTTCCGTTCGGGCTGGCGGCCCACCGCCTCGGATCCCTGGGAGCCGGGCAGCGATTCCCACGATCGGACCCGAGAGTCACTACCTACCTTGTACCCTTCCGAGCCTTAATCGCGGTCCCTTCACGCTGGCTCCTTCGCGTCCCGAGCGATATCGCGCCTGGCTTCAGGACCCTGCATGGTCGGAGTTCGAAGCGGCAGGTGCTCCGCTTCGGTTTCATCGATGATCCGGGAGATCGCCTCCATCTCCCGGGTCAGCGCTCTCGCCTTGGCCTTGCCCGATGGGGTGAGTGAACCCATCGCCTGGAGGTCGCTCAGCAGCACGAGAGCGCGGCGCTGCGGAGACCGCAGCCGCTCGCGCAGTCGCGCCAGGGCCAGTGCGACAACCGCGCCCTTCTCCCCCTCCATCCAAACATCGACCTGTCCGGCCAAAGACGGACCGAGGTCGCGGACCGCCGTTCGAATCTCCACAATCTCGTCGTCCATCTCCGGCAAGACTGGCTCCCAACCGCCGCCTGAGCCCATGTAGGCGACTTGATGTGACAGTTGGCGCAATGGAGCAAGAAGGCGGCGCCGCAGGATCCACTCCATGCCGGCGAGCAAGAGAAGCAACGTCAGTGCGGCATGCGCAACGTGAAAGAGCACGGCTCGCCGCGCGGTCGCTGCCAGCCGGGCGCGCCCCAGGATGTAGCGAAGCTCCAGGGGCCCCTCAGGGAAACGCATCTCCCTGGTTGCGAGCAGGATCCCGTCGCTCGGCGGCGGCTCGGATTCCCGCGTGAGCGCTATACGCGCATTTTCAGCTTCAAGCGCCGGCTCCAGAACCGCGAGCAATGAACGAGCGTCGGCGAGGCTCCGAGCGACCTCCGGTGTGTGGCTGAGCCTATCCAGGAGCGCAAGCGCGCCTCGCGTCTCGCGATCGACCGTCCGACGGCGCTCGTCCGCGATGCGGATGGCGGTAGAGGCGGCCAGGGTTGCTGTGAAGATGGCGACTGTCCAGCCGCCGATGCGCCAGCGAATACTTCCCCTGCCCGGGCGGCGGCCGGTAACGCTGGTGGCTGATGGCGACGCGATCGTGCCTTGGGAACCGCCAGCACCTGCTGTTGCCATGAACCCTCCGACGAGCCAAGGTCAACTTGTAAACTGGCACGCAGAGAGGCTTCTTCCCGCGTCGCCTCGGCTCGGCGAACGCCGGTTTAGAGGTGAATGCCTTTGGTCCTCCAGGGTAAGCGACGTGAAACACGCAACGAACTCGTTTGGGTCGCAGATTTCGCGCCAGGACGCTCCCCGCTGTTGCGGCGCGTCATTTCGCGAGAATGCCGGCGCTCGCGAGCTTCTCGACCAACGATGCCTCCAGAGAGGCCGCCGCCGACCGAGCGTTCTGGAAGTCGAAGGTGGTCGAGTCTCCGCTCCAGATCGGCGCATCCGGCCTGGTCCTCATCGCGTAGACGCTCGTTTGCGCCAGCATTTCGGCACTGCCCGAATACTCGTCCGGCCCGCTCACACTTTGCGTACTCGTATCCCAGAAGTAGTACCAGTCGCTGTTGGCATTCTCGGGGATGTAGGATGCGCCGGGTGAGTACACGAGGGTTGTTCTCTTGACGATTCGCTGCATCACCACCAAGTCGATGGCTTCAGCCTTCACATAAGCGGCCACTTGCGCCTTGCCGGGTCGCCCGCCGGGAAACGTATGGACCGCGGTGGCGACGAGGACCCCCCGCTGGGCGAAGGCCTTGGCCATCTCTGCTTCGAACGCCTCGCGGTATCTCTCGCGCGGGGTGATGGCTATCACGAGGACCTGTCGAACTGGGGCGGGCGAATAGGTCGGGTCGCGCCAAGTCTGGGTGAGCTCGGTCGTCGCACACGAGGAGAGGATAAAGGCTGCCAGCGCATGTTTCGCAAGTGGCGGCATAGCCGTTCCAATTGCTCCGTTTGCCCATCCGGCGGCACCACCGCGAGCCCTGGCGCGACGCCGAAATCCGGACGCGTCGTGCCCGAATCCTTTCGAGGCGTTCTGGCACACTGTCTATTCACCTCCTCGCTTCAATGCACGCCGGCCTTTAAGGGACTCTCACGGGTTCCAATGTGGCAGCTGCGAGTGATCACACCTTTCGTACTCTCGGCAGGGGATCCCGCTCGAGAGCGGCCGCTCGCCCTCGACGGATACTTGCCGATGGATGACGAGCGACACATGGATCGCCCAGCGAGACTGCAGCTCTTCCCGTAGAGCGGGCGTCAGTCGGCCCGTTCGTGCACCCCTCTGGCGCCATGCTCTTGAGCGAGAACACTCGGGGCGACCCCTCACGATCCGACCTTACTCACGCGCCCACGGATACGGCCGCCGAGGGCGCTGGGGACGGATCTGGTGGTCGGGCTCAGCTCGGCCGAAGCGCGCGAGAGACTCGCTCGCGTTGGTCGGAACGAGGTGCCCGAGGCGAAGCGACACCTCGTTCTAGAATTGCTGAAGAAGTTCTGGGGGCCCTCGGCCTGGATGGTCGAGCTCGTCGCTCTGGTCCCCGTTCCATTGCGTCACTTCGCCGACCTCGCGCTTGCGCTCGGCCAACTTGTGGTGAACGCGGCCCTCGCGTTCCTGCCGGAGCGACGAGCCTCGGGAGCGGTCGCGGCCCTGAGGTCCCGCCTTCAGGTGAACGCCAGAGTCCGGCGCCAGGGCCGCCACGCGGCGGAGAACTCCCGCCTGATATGCGCCACGCGCACCGCCCCCGCCTGGAACAAGGGCAATCATCGCATCAATGACCCCCGGGCTGTTTCCACCTCGACCTGAGAGGCATGCCGCCCATGCAGGCTGGCTCTCGGTCGTCCCGGGCGAGCTCGCCACTCCTCGGAACTGTGGCCAAGCGACCTCCTCATGTCCGGTGTGCTAGCCGCGCTTGTGAGCATGCGCGCCAACGGCGATCCAGGCGCCGGGAACGGCCCGGGACGTTCCGGGGACAAGCATGACCGGGGTGAATCAGCGAGTCGTCGCGTTCGGAACATTCACACAGTCCATCCCGAGACAACGGGTGGAATCGCAAGCGGTGATGACAACGACGGGCACCTCGCCGTAAGGGATCGGAAACGCGACCTCGGGTCATACTTAGCGTCTCGGGAACGGTGCACCGCCACGTTCCGACCCGGGTAAAGGTCTCGCGCTCGGCGAGGAGAGGAGGACCGTCGAGCATCAACGCCAAGGCGCCCAAGGCGGCTCACAGGGTCCACGAGTCCTCCTCTTCCGCCGCTGCGCCCTCCTAGTCGGAGCGCGCCACCTCGGGCTCGGCGAGCCACTTCGCGAGGGTCTTGCCGTCGACTCCCAATCGCTGTGCCGTCACGCCGCGCTGCCCGTCCAGTTGCGCCAAGGCCCAAGCTGCGTACCGGCGCTGCAGCTCCCGCACCGGGATGACGTCTCCTCGAAACGAGAGTTCGGCGCTCCGAGTCGCGTCCTCGAGGATGCTCGAAGGCAGCTCCGAGGGCCTCACCTCGGCGTCTCGTCCGAGCACCACCGCCCGCTCCATCACGTGCTGCAGCTCCCGGACGTTGCCGGGCCAGGAATAGGACGAGAGCTTCTCGGCGGCCTCCGGCGAGAGCCTCATCACCGGCGAGGACGCATGTCGCGACCTCGCCTCGCTGAGGAAGTGCTCGGCGAGCTCGAGGATGTCGTCCCGGCGATGGCGTAGCGGAGGGACCTCGAGGGTGACGACGTCGAGGCGGTAGAGCAGGTCCTCGCGGAAGGCGCCGGACCGGACAGCTTCGCGCAGGTCCCGGTTGGACGCAGCCACGATGCGAGCGTCCACGGGCTGCTCCTTCTCGGCTCCCACCGGTCTAACGGCCGACGCGTCGAGCGCGTGGAGGAGCTTCGCCTGGAGCGGCAGCGCCATCTCGCCCACCTCGTCGAGGAAGAGCGTTCCCCCGTTTGCCTCCAGGAAGAGACCCGGCCGGTTCGAGGTGGCGCCGGTGAAGGCTCCTCTCACATGGCCGAACAGCTCGCTCTCCAGGAGAGATTCGGGGAGGGCAGCGCAGTTCACGGTGACAAAGGGGCCCGCTCGCCGACTCTCGGTGTGGATGGCCCGGGCGAGGAGTCCCTTGCCGGTCCCGGTCTCCCCGGTGATGAGCACCGGGACGGGCGAGTCCGCCACCCGCTCCACCACGTGGAGCACCGCCTGCATCGCCTTGCTGCGTCCGAGCACACCGGCCGGCGACAGATCCTTGCGCATGGCGTTGCGCAGCGCCCTGGCCTCGCGCCGCAAGCGCACCTCCTCGATGGCACGCCCGAGGAAGATGACGAGCTCGTCCACTTTGAAGGGCTTCGTGAGGTAGTGGTACGCGCCCTGCCGGATCGACTCCACCGCGGTGTCGATGGCGCTGAAGGCGGTCATGACGATGACCGGTCGCTCCGGTGCCGCGCGGCGCGATGCAGCGAGGACCGCCAACCCGTCCGCGTCGGGCATTCGCAGATCGGTGACGACGGCGTCGAAGCTCTCGCTGGCAACGAGGTCCAACGCCTCCGTGCCGGACGTAGCCGCGACCGCCTGGTATCGTTCCGCTAGAGCGTCGCACAGCATCCGAGCCATCTCCGGGTTGTCGTCGGCAACCAAGACGCGTGGTGGACGGTTTCGATTCGCCTTCATGCTGCCCCCGTCGACGCCGGCAGGGCCATGGTCGCAACCGCGCCTCCGGAGGGGCGAGGCTCGATCGCGAGCCTCCCGCGGTGATGCTTCACGATCTCGTTCACGATCGCGAGGCCGAGCCCGGTCCCGGAGCCCGCCGCCTTGGTGGTGAAGAAGGGCTCGATGACCCGCTCGGATTCGCCCTGCCCCAGGCCGACGCCGTCGTCGCTCACCGTGAAGGTGACCTCCGAGCCGCCGCGCACCTCGAGGTCGACCCGCCCGCCGCGCCGGCAAGCATCGCAGGCGTTGAGGAGCAGGTTCACGAGCGCGTGCTCGAGGAGGCGAGCATCGCCTCGGACCGCGGGAAGGCCCTCCGGCACCGAGGCCTCGAGACGCACCGCGGCGCGGGCGAAGCGGTGCTCGCAGAGCGCGAGCGCCCGCGAGGCGATCTCGGCCGGGGCAAGGTCCTGCGCCGCCGGCGCGTCCCCCCGGACCAGCCCGAGGAAGGAGCGGATCACCTGGTGGATCCGATCCGTCTGGTCGAGGATGGCGCGGACGGCGCGCCCGGCGCGCTCGTCCGAGCCGAGTTGGGCGAGGAGCTGCTCGGCGCGGCCGTCGATCACCCCGAGCGGGGTCGAGATCTCATGGGCGATCCCCATGGCGAAGGTGCCCAGCGTGGCGGCCCGGTCCGCGCGTTCCAGCCGCTCGTCCTGCCGGCGCTCCAACTCCGCGATGGCGAACTCCCGCTCCAACTCCAGCTCCTTGCGCTGCCGGCGCAGCGCCTGCCCTCCGAAGCTGAGGACGAGGCCTCCCGCCAGGAAGACCGCCAGCGCCAGCCGCCAGCGGGCCCGCCGTTCCCGGTCGCGCAGGCGCTGCGCATTCGCGACGACAGCAACGCCCCAGCGGCCCAGCCGTCCGGCATCCACCCACGCGAGGCCGGCGACCGCGGTGCGCGGAGGAAGCCCGAGCGCCGCGGACTGCGGGGGCGGGAGTCGGATCCACGCCACTCCCCGCCCGAGGGCGTCGAGGATCTCCCCCGACTCGAGGACTCGGCCATCGGTCGCGTGGAGGCGCTTCTCGCTGGGCGGCAAGAGGAGGACCATCAAGGACTGCGGCCTCTCCACGATGGCAAGGGCGGCGACCAAGTCGTTCATCGTGAGGGCCAGATCGACGGCTCGGTCGTCCGACACAGGCACCCGGATGGCAAAGGTCCTCGGGTCCTCCCGCGACGTCGGCGGCGCCTCCCCGTTCGAGCGAACGCGGAGAGCCAGGTAGCCGTCCCGAATCGCGCGCGGCGGAGACCTGCCCTGCGCGGCGCTCTCGGCTGCGACGAGCGCATCGCGGCGGGCCACGTCGAGGCGGGTCTCAAGCTCTCCCGCGACGCTCCTCGCGAGCGTCGCCTGCTCCCCGGCGAAGTCCTCGAGCGCTGCCGCGCTCTCCCGCTCCTCGTCCCAGTAGGCGACGGCGGCGACTGCTCCCACGGCGGCGACCATGGCCCAGGCCACCGAGGGAACCCTCGCGCGGCGCTGCGATGCTCGCTCGCCGGCGGTGCGGGCCCCCCCATGGGTCGCGTGCGGGAGCGAAGCGATCATCGCGTACTTCATCGCCTCCGTAGGTGGAAGCAAGATCGAGGCCGCAACGGCGAAGCCAAGCGTTTCGAAGACATTTGCCGCGAGAGCGTCCTCTCGCCCTCTATCCGTAACGGAATTCTTCCAGGTCGCCTCCAATTATTCCGCTTGTCTAGACCCCGCCGGATGCCCTGCCCAAGTGAGATCGGCAGCTTACCGCTTGGCGCGGCATATGCTATCGCCCTTCAGCACCTTGATCGCGGAGCGACCTAGATACCTGGGCGCCGCCTGGGCGCAGTCTGTGGCAGCAGCCTTGATTGGGCTCGCGCTGTCCGCGTCCGCGGCCGCACAGCCCACGACCATGCCTCCTGCGCGAGGTATGACCCTGGAGGATGCGATCGGCTACGCCCGGGAGCACCAGCCGGCGGTGCAGGCCGCGGTGGCGCGAATCAAGGCCTCGCTGGCCGACGCCCGCGCCACCCGGTCCCAGTGGCTCCCGTACGTCGCTGCGGTTGCGCAGCTCGTCGGCGGGACGTCGAACAACACCACCACCTCCAACTTCACGGGGGGAGGGGTCGACCTCCCTCGGATCGGCGGCACCACCGTCACCGCCCAGGGGTCGCTGCAGCCGTACCCCTCGACGGTGGCGGCGCTGGGGGTCACCCAACAGGTATTCGACTTCGGTCGGATCGCCGCGCAGGCAGCGGTGGACGATGCCACCACGGACTTCGAGAAGCTGAGCGCCCAGACCGCCTGGCTCTTCGTGGCCCTCGGGGTCGAGGAAGGCTACTTCGCGGTGCAAGCGGCCCGCAGCGTGCTCGTGGCGTCCGAGGAGGCTTATGAGCGCTCGAAGGTACATCGCGACCTGGCGAAGGCGGGAGTCGACTCCGGGATGCGAGCTCCCATCGACCTCACGCGCTCCGAGGCAGACCTGGCCCGATTCGACGTGGGCAGGGTGCGGGCCCGGGGAGGCCTCTTCGCGGCGCAGGCCGCCTTTGCGGCCGCCGTCGGCATTCCGGAGAACCGGCTGGACGCGCTGGGGGCAGCCCCGGAGCCAGCGCAGCAGCCGGGGTTGCGGGAAGCAATCGATCGGGCCGCCAGCCGCGACCCGGTGATCCGCGCTGCGGCGGCGCAGCTCAAGACCCAGGAGGCCGTCACCGAGTCGATCGCTGCTCAGCTTCGCCCCAGCCTGCTGCTGAGCGGAAGCTTCTCAGGGCGCGAGGGCGGCGCGCCTCCGGCAGTGGCGGCGGAGGCGGCGCCTCACGGAGGCTGGGTCCCCGACATTCCCAACTGGGACGTGGCCCTGATCTTTCGCGTCCCCATCTTCGACTGGGTCGTGTGGCAGCGCATCGACGCCTCGCGCCAGCGTGAGGAGGTTCGCAAGGCGGAGCTCGAACTCGTTCGTCAGGGACAGGTGGCCGCCGTCCAGCAAGCCTGGGTGGGCGTGGACACCGCCGAGAAGGCGCTCGTCGCGCTGGCGAAGGAACTCGAAGCCGCCCGAGCCAACTACGATCAGGCCGACAACCGGTTCAGGGTGGGCCTGGGCGACATCGTCGACCTGACGGACGCGGAGGCGCTGCGCACCGAGGCCGAGATCCAGATGGCGCTCGGCAAGTTCGAGCTCGCTCGCCAGCGCGCCGTCCTGGCCCGCCTCATCGTGGAGAATCCGTGAAAGAGCCAAGATCCAAGCAAGGCCCTTCACCGACTGCAGCCGGGCTTCTGCGCGCCGAGGCGGGCCCGTGCCCGTCCACTTTCGAGAAGCACACTGCGGTCATCATCCTGCGGGCCGGACAGCACGGGGCAGAGCGAGCCCGCCAGAGCGTCGACCTCGTCCGCACCTTCCCGGAGAATCCGTGAGCGAGCCCACACCAAACGAGGTCGGCAGCGCGCCGGGGGATCGACCCAAGATGCGGCTCGCGCGCGCTCCCCTCGTCATCTTCGGGGGAACATTCCTCGTGCTCGCCATCGGGGCCGCCCTGTACCTCCGCGCCGCGGCCAAGGTGAACAAGGTGCCCCTGTCGGCGGCGCCGAAGAGCGTGACGGTGGCCCTGGCGCGGTCCGGGAACTACCAGCCGGTCTACCGGTACGTGGGCACGGTCTTGCCGTGGGTGGAGGCGAAGCTCGGGCCCCAGTTCGTGTCGGCGTATGTCGACACCGTGTTGGTACGCCCCGGAGCCCAGGTCAAGCGCGGCCAAGTCCTCGCCACTCTCGACTGCCGGAACGCCACGGCCGAGAGCAAGGCCATCGGCTTGCAGGCCCGGGCGATAGAGGCGCGCCAGGAGGCGATCGCCCACGAGGCGGCCCGCGTGGGGGACCTGCTCAAGGGAGGCTACGTCTCCCCCAACGAGGCGGAGCAGAAGCAGTCGGAGAGCCTGAGCAAGGAGGCGGAACTCCTCAGCACCCGTGCCAAGCTCATGAGCTCCACGCTCTTCGTCGATGACTGCATCATGCGCGCGCCCTTCGACGGGGAGGTCGCCGATCGAACGATGGACCCAGGTGCGTTCGCGCGACCGGGCACCTGGGCCGTATCGGTGGTCGACCGCTTCACGGTGCGCGTGGTCACCGACGTGCCCGAAAGCGACTTCGGACTGGTGTCCCCGGGGACGACCGCCCAGTTTCGCGTCCTCTCCACCGGAGAGTCGTTCACCGGCACCATCTCCCGCCGCTCGCCGGCCGCCGACCCGTCGACGCGCACCATTCACTTCGAGATCGACTATCCCGATCCGAATCGCCAGCTTCCGGTGAACACCACGGCGGAGATCTTCATCGAGGCGGGGAAGCCCGTCCCCGCCAGCGAGATCCCGCTCACCGCGGCCACGGTCCGGGGAGACAGGGCGACCGTGGTGGTGGTGGTGGACGGCCGCGCCAAGCGCCAGACGTTCGCGGTGAAGGGCGAGAGCCAGGGGAACCTCTTCGTCGACACGTCGCTCGCGCCCGGCACCGCCGTGGTGACGGAGGGGCGCACCACCGTGAAGGACGGGGATGTGCTCGATGTGCACATCCAGGCGGCCGGGCCGCAGCAGGCCAGCAAGGACTGATCCCGAGGATCGACGCATGACCGGCCTCTCGCTGCGTAACCCCATCGCCATCTTGATGCTGTGCATCGCGGTCATCGTCTTCGCGGTCGAGGTGACCCCGCGCATGGCGATCGACACCTTCCCGGAGCTGACGCCGCCGGTGATGGTGGTGGGGACCCTCGCCCCCGGCCTTGGCCCGGAGGACGTGGAGAAGACCATCAGCTGGCGCATCGAGAAGTACGTGAGCGCCACACCTGGCGTCGACCACGTGGAGAGCACCTCGCGCAACAGCCTCTCCATCGTCTTCGTGTGGATGAAGTGGGGAACGGACCTCAACTCCTCCCAGACCATTGTGCAGCAGAACGTGGCCTTTGCCATGGCGGCGGTGCCGAAGTCGCTGGGGGTGCTGCCGCCATTCGTGATCCAGTGGGACCCCTCGAACGCCCCGGTGGTGCAAGTCGCGGTCTACGGCGGCGGGCTCACCGGGCCGCAGCTGTACGACTACGCCCTCAACTACATCGAACCCACCCTGGAGGGCATCTCCGGAGTGGCGAGTGCGGCCATCAACGGCGGCACCCAGCGCCAGATCAACGTGCTCGTCGACCAGTCGAAGGCGCAGGGGCGCAACATCACCTCCGGGGACGTGGCCGAGGCGGTCCATTCCTCCAACGCACTCCTGCCTTCGGGCGAGTTCATCGCACCAAGCTTCGACGCCAACGTCTACACCAATGCAGTGGCCCTGAAGGTGAAGGACATCGGCGAGGCGCCGGTGAAGAGAAACGGCGACCGCATGGTGCTCATCAGGGACGTGGCGCGGGTGGTGGACGCCGGGACTCCCCCGACCCAGTCGGTGAACATCCAGGGCAACGACGCCGTCTACCTGAACGTGCTCCGCATCCCGGGCGGCAACACGCTCGAGATCGTGAACGCGGTCAAGAAGGCGGTGGCCGGCCTCCAGAACCTGCCCCCCGGCCTCAAGGTGGAGCCGATCTTCGACCAGTCGACCTTCGTGCGCGCCACCTACAACGGCCTGCGCAAGGAGGTGGTCCAAGCGCTCCTGCTCATCGCTCTCGTCATCCTCGCCTTCCTGCAGAGCGTCCGGGGCACGCTCATCGTCTCCTTCGCCATCCCCCTCTCCTTCGCCATCACCCTCATCGTCCTCTACGCCTCCGGCCAGACGCTCAACGCCTTCACGCTCGGAGGGCTGACGCTCGCGATGGGGCGCCTCGTCGACGACGCGGTGGTGGTGCTCGAGTCGATCCACCGCCACCAGCGGGCCGGAGCCAGCGTCGCGGAGGCGGCGCTCGAGGGGACGACCGCCGTGGCCCTCCCGGTCCTGGCGTCGACGCTCACCACCGTCGCCGTGCTCCTACCCGTGATCCTGCTCGCCGGTCTCGCCCGCAAGCTCTTCGCCCCCCTGGCCCTGACCGTCGCCGTGGCGATGGCCGCTTCCTATTTCGTGAGCATCTGCGTCACGCCAGTCGCTTGCCGGTTCCTGCTCGGCGAGGTGAAGCACGGTCGGCTCGCCACCGCGGTCGCCGACTTCATCGACGGGGTGGCCACCGGCTATTCGCGCGTGCTCCGGCAGGTGCTCCCCTACCGGCGCACCATCATCGGCGCGTGCGCCGTGCTGGTGGTGGTGAGCGCCTTCGCCGCGACGCTGCTCCCCACCACCTTCTTCCCGCCCATCGACGAGTCGATGGAGCGCGTCTACGTGCGCTTCGCCCCCGGCATCTCCCTCGTCGACTCCTCGCGAAAGATCAACGAGATGGCGAAGACTCTGGTCGACGAACTGCCCAAGGGGCTGGTCGAGCTCGAGCTCACGAACATCGGCGTGCCCCAGAACATCCGGGCCGCCATGGGCAGCTTCAACGCGGCGCCGCACATGGGCTACATCCGCCTGGCCCTCGTCGACCCTGAAAAGCGCAAGTACACGCAGGGAGAGATCGCCGACGTGATGCGGGAGATCCTGCACAGGCACTACCCGGGAGTCGAGTTCCTCGAGGCCCCCGGCGGCCTGGTGGCGAGCGTCTTCAACAACGGGTACCGCGTCCCGCTGGCGCTGGAGGTGCGAAACGACGACCTGACGGCGCTCTCCGCACAGCTTTCGGCCGCGGCAGACGTGGCGCGCACCGTCCCGGGGATCGGAGACGTCTACTCCACGACGTGGACCAACTACCCCGAGGTCCACGTCGACACCGACCGCAGCACGGCTGGCATGGTGGGGGTGTCCCCGCGCGCCGAGGCGCAGGCCACCCTCGAGGCGACGCTCGGGAACATCAACACCCCGGGGGTGTGGGTAGACGGGACCAACGGGCAGACCTACTACGTGGTCACCTCCTACGAGCCGAACAGCATCACCGACCCCTCCGAGCTGGCGCGCGTGCCGGTACTCGTGAGCGACCGGGGAAACGCGGTCACGCTTGGGTCCTACGCCAAGGTGCACCGCTCCGCCGGCCCGATCCTGGTGGAGCGCAACCAGCTCGAGCGAGCGGGCCACCTCCTCATGATGACGGAGCGCCGCGACATCGGTGGGGCCGCCAGCGAGCTTGAGCAGAAGCTCAAACAGGACCCGCGGACGCGAGACCTGCGCTTCCACT
Organism: Anaeromyxobacteraceae bacterium; assembly: GCA_035499295.1. Taxonomy (GTDB): domain Bacteria; phylum Myxococcota; class Myxococcia; order Myxococcales; family Anaeromyxobacteraceae; genus DATJZG01. The sequence goes on along the minus strand of DATJZG010000096.1, from coordinate 17,786 downwards.
TCGTGGGCCAGGTGGACCTGATGCGGGGCACCTTCGGTGGGCTGGGCGTGGCCATGGCGCTCGCGGTCATGGTGGTCTTCATGGTGATGGCCTCCCAGTTCAAGTCGCTGCGCCTGCCGTTCGTCATGCTCTTCACCGTGCCCGTGTCCCTCGCCGGGGTGGTCCTCGCGCTCCTCTCCGCCGGGCAGGGCTTCTCCATCACCGCTCTCATGGGCGTCCTCATGGTGATCGGCATCGCGGTATCGAACGGCATCCTGCTCGTGGACGAGGCCAACACCCGTTACAACCACGGGATGGACAAGGTGGAGGCCGTCGTCAGCGCGGCGCGCATCCGCTTCATTCCCATCGCCATGACGAGCATTGCCACGGTCATCGGCCTCCTGCCGACCGCCCTTGGACTGGAGGTGAGTTCCGCCGCCAACCGGCCGCTGGCGCTGGCCGTGGTCGGGGGGCTCACCTCCTCCACCGCGCTCTCGCTCTTCCTCGTACCGGTGATGTTCATGCTGCTCGCGAAGCGCTCGACGGAGGCTTCCGCCCCGGCGGGGGCGCCATCACCGGAGCTTCCGGGCTCTCCCCATGTCCACGCCTGACACCGCCCTCTTCCGGCGGCTGCTCGCGGCCGTCGACACCTCTCCGCGAGCCTCGGCCGTGCTCGCTGCCGCGCGCGAGGTCGCGACCCGCTTCGGAGCCCGCCTCCACGTCTACCAGGCCGGCCACGTCCCGCCCGACATCCCCGCCGCCGCCCCGCGGGTAGAAGACGCCACGGAAGCGGGCCTGCAGAGGCGCGCCACCGAGCAACTCGCTGCGCTGGTCGGGAGCGCGTCCGGCGCCGTGATCGAGCCGATCGAATTCGACGTCGGGCCTCCCTGGAGGGCGATCCTCGACGCCGCGGAGCGTGTCGACGCGGATCTCATCGTGGTGGGAAGTCACGGATTCGCGGGGATCGACCGCCTCATCGGCACCACCGCCGCCAAGGTAGTGAACCACTCTTCTCGGAGCGTCCTGGTGGTGCGGGAGCGTCCGTCCCCGGCACCGCCGAAGAGGCGCGTGGGATAGGAGACCATGCGCGTGAAGCTCCATCCCGGCGCAAACGGCGGCGAAACCGCGCGCGCCCGCGGCCCGGGTACATCCGCATCCGGCCGCGCTTCCTCCGGTACCCGGGCGGGATCGCGAGGACCCAAGGGACCCGGTCGAGGCAGGGTGCGACAGCAAGAAATGGGTATTGGCTTCCTGGCGGGCGATGGGGTGTTTCCAAGGGCATGGCCCGACCCCAATTGGGCTCCGGTCCGTCCCCGGAGGAATAGGCACCATGCGTGAACGGTATTACAAACGGGAGGCCTATTCGCTGCGGGGTGGCATGAGCTGCAGGCCTCCCAGATCGATCCGCCCCCCCGGCGAGCACACACCTGGGTCTTCCGCCCGCGCCGCCCGCAGAGGCGTCCTGTCCTTCCCGTGGATCGCCCTCGCCTGCGCCTGCGTCACGGTACCCGCCGGTCACTCTGCCGTGGTGACGACTCCGAGCGGCGTGCGCACGACGCCGCTTGGCGAAGGCCTGTCTTTCATCGGGCCGTGGTCGCAGGCCGACGTCTTCGATCTGCGCGCTCAGGAGCGGAACGAGAACCTCCGCGGGCTAGCGGCGGACGGGGCGCCGGTGGAAGCGAACGCCTCGGTGGTGACGTGGCACCTGGTTCCGGAGGAGCTGGTCGCGTTCGATCGCACCGTGGGCCCTCACCCTTATCAGCGCATCATCCGGCCCATCGTGCAGGCAGCGGTCCGGCGGGTGGTAGCACGCTACCCGGCCTTCGAGCTCATGGACACCAGGAACCTCCCAGCCATCCAGAAGGAGATCACGGAGATGGCCGCGAGAGACGTTCGCCCCATGCACATCGAGCTCGACGGGGTCATCCTGCGCAGCCTGGTGGTCACCTCCGAGTCGCTGGCCGCCGCCATCGTCGACACCTCGCGCATGGAACAGCGCGTGCTCACCATGCAACACGACCTCGAGATCGCGCGCGGCCAGGCCGACGTCCTGCGGGAGCAAGGGCGCTCCCAGGCCGCCACCAACGCGGCTCTCGCGCCCACGCTCACCCCGGAGGCGATCGCCGACGCGGAGCAGCGAGCCTGGGCCCGGCTGCTCGTTTCCCCCAACACTCTCGTGATCTTTTCGCCGGAAGTCAGTCCGTGGCTGGAGGTCGAACCATGAGGGCACGAACGATGTGGCGCACCTGGATGTGCGCGGCCTTCCTCTCGCTCACTGCATGCGCCAGCGTGGCACCCGGGCACGTCGGGGTGCTCTGGACCAGCGGGAGCGGAACCCAGAAGGACACCTACGCCGAGGGCGACCACTTCATCATGCCGTGGGACAAGCTCTCCGTTTACGACCTGCGATCCCAGAGCAGCGACGAGGTCCTCACCGTCATCGCCGTCAACGGGCTCGCCATCACTCTCGACGCCTCCATCCGCTACCACCTCGTGCCGGGCGACGTCGTGGCTCTACAGCAGGAGATCGGTCCCGACTACTACCACGTCATCCTCGAGCCCGTCCTGCGCTCCGAGGCGCGACGGGTGATCGGGAGGTACACGCCCGAGGAGATCTACTCGACCAAGCGCGATGTGATCGAGCGGGAGACCCGGGAGGGCGTGCAGTCGAAGATCGCCGGCAAGCACATCGAGCTGGAAGCCATCCTGGTCCGCAACGTCGAGCTCCCCGAGGCGATCCGCACTGCCATCGCCAAGAAGCTCGAGGCGGAGCAGGACGTCTTGAAGATGAAGTACGTGCTCGAGGAGGCGCGCCTCACCGCGGAGCAGCGCGCCATCGAGGCCAAGGGCATCGCGGACTACAACCAGATCGTGTCGGGCAGCGTCACTCCCAGCATCCTCGACTTCGAGAAGGTGCAGGCGCTCGAGAAGCTCTCCGCCTCCGGCAACGCGAAGACCGTGGTGATGGGCCCCGGGACGACGGCGCCGCAGGTGCTCCTGCAGTCGCGCTGAGGGACGCGGCCCGACGCGACCCGGGCGGCATTGGGTAAGCCATGGGCTGGAGCGAAGCCAGCACGACCGGGCGTCTGCTACCGATCGGACGAGCCCGGAGCAGGAGGCGGGCCGCCAGGGTCCCCGCGTCGCGCGCGTGCGCCGGAGTCGCGGTCACGCTGCTGTGCCTGGCAGCCCAGGCGGCGGGCTCCGAACCGTGCGCCGGCGGCCGCGTCGTGCTCGCGGGCCATTGCTGCTGGCCGGGGCAGAAATGGTCGACAGACGCAGGTGCCTGCCGCGGGTCGCCCGCGTGCCCGAGCGGCTCGCGCGCAGCCGGCGACGAGTGCATAGGTAAGGTACCGAGGTGCGCGCCTGGGATGGTAAGCATGGGCGGGGGCACGCTCGGCCCCGAGCGTAGGGTAGTGAAGGACTTCTGCCTCGACGTGACGGAGGTGACCGCGAGCGCCTACGCAGCCTGCGTTCGGGCCGGGAAGTGCACCGAGCCGGGAAGAGACCTCTACGGCACCTACGGGGTCGCCGGGAAGGAGACACACCCGGTGAACTACGTGGACTGGGACCAGGCCGTAGCTTACTGTCAGTGGATGGGGAAGAGGCTACCGACCCAGGAGGAGTGGTGGTGGGCGGCGCAAGGGGGGGAGACCGGAACCCGGTTTCCCTGGGGTAACGAGTCGCCCGGCGCCCAGCTCTGCTGGGATGGGGAAGGCAACGACAAGGGCAAGATGCGGCGGGCAGGCACCTGCCCGGTAGGGAGCTATCCTCGGGGAGACAGTCCGCAGGGGGCGAAGGACCTGGAGGGGAACGTCAGCGAGTGGACCTCGACGCCCGTGGGCAGCGGTGCCGCCCGCGTATGCGTGGGGTCAAGCTGGAGCACGCGCAAGACGCTCGCGGCAAGCTACGTGTTCCCGCCCTCGGATCGCTACGACTTCCTCGGCTTTCGCTGCGCCGCGACCCCGTGATCCGAGGTTGCGCGGCGACACCGCACGGGGACGGGACGTTGGACTCACCGCAAGAGCGATGCCGAGCGCTTGGGCACCGCCACCGCCGAGGTGGTAGTGGGGACACTCTCCTGCCGTCACCGGGTGAACGTGGCAAACACGTAGTCCGCATCCTTCGCCGCCGCATGGCACCCGAAGCACGCCGCCGGATCGATGGCGATGCGCCTTCCGGAGACATCGAACGCGGCGAACCGCCAGCCGCCCGTGGCGGTTGCCTTCGCATCCTTGTACTGGAGGACGTCCCTCCGCTTCGCTCCGGCGCTCGTCAGGCCATCCTTCGTCATCACCTCGTAGACCGAGACGACGAATGTGGCTCCGTCGGGATACGCCCGCGGTCTGCTCTCCTGGAGACGCGCGACGGCCGGCGGATTGGCGTAGACATTGTGAAACCCGTACATGCCGTGCTCACCGTCGGTCACGACCATCGAGCTCACGTGGGTCCACGACCGATAGTTGCGCGGAAGCACCGAGCTGGGCTCCTCGGCAATCGCCATCGGTGTGGCGAGAAGAATGGCGAGCGCCGGATAGAAGATCGGGGATCGTACGGTCATGCTGCGCATGGGCACCTCCCAACCAGCAAAGAATTGGACCTTCCCGTTCGTCGGGTCGCAAGCTACCCGCAAGGAAACGGCTCATCGCGGGGACCCGCGCCTCCAAGACTCCGGGAACGCAGGATGCGGCACCCTAGGCCTGCCCCGCCGCCACCATGACCCAGCGCAGGGCAAAGCCTCCGAGGAGCACGAGCACGGGCGCTACGGCGGTGGCGCGCAGCCGGAGGCGGACCTCCAGCATCTCGAGGCCCCACGGGACGGCGAGTCCGGCAATCACGACGATCGACCAGAACACTGCCGTGTAGCGCCCCCCGAGGAGGAGCTCGGCCGCCGCCTTCCCGTCGGCGCCGTTCGTCGCGAGCCCCACCAGGAAAAGGCCGAGGAGCACCACCTCGAGGCCGATCGCCGCGAGGTCCCAGCCGGTCACGAAGTGGCGCTCCTCCCCGTTCAACCCGAAGAACAGCATGACGGCCGCTCCGGTCGAGAGGCCCGAGACGAGGAAGAGCGGCCCCAACAGGGCCGAGTTCCACAGGGCACGGGCGCCGAGAGTGCTGAGCAAGATGCCGGTGTAGACGCCGAGGGCGATCCCGACGGCGACGTTCGCCCAGCGCAGGCGCGTGAGGTGCCTCGCGCCGACGTCGCGAAGCGCGCGAATGGCTTGGCCCAGCCCCAACCGGCCGGCGAATCCCACCACGCGTTCTGCCTGGGCGTCGTCTAGGCCCGCCAGCGCCGCGAGCAGAGAGACCGGATAGACGACGACCAGGATCCAGGCGCCCCAGGACATCGGAGAGGCGGGGCGCAAGGCCAGGTAGAAGCGGAAGACGTGCCACTTGAAGGAGAGGTCGAGGAACAGTGCCGCCATGCCGACGGACACCAGCGCCGGGGCCGCGAACCCGAGCCAGCGCGCCGAAGGAGAGCGCTCGCCGGGGCGCATCGCGAGGAGCGCTGTGAGGATGAGGAGCCCAGCGGCCAAGCCGCCGAGAAAGAGGTAGACGGGAATTTCCCAGCCCCAGATGTGGAGGCGGGGGTCGATCATGAGGCTGTGCCGGGCGACGTCGATCTCTGTCATGGGATCACCATGGGCCGATGGGGCTAGCCGCCGCAGCCGCCGCCGCCCTTCCTCGGTCCGGAGGGCGCTGCGGTGGGAGGAGGCGGCGGGGGCGCAGCCTTCATCCCGGTCATGGCCGAGTTGAGGCCGGCCCGGACTCGGTACTCCTCCAGGTCGGCAGGCGAGGCTCCGGGGCTCGGTGGAGCCGGAGGTGCCAGGGCGAACGCCTCCCATCCTCGGAAGCCGCCGGCCAGCGTGTAGACCCGACCGGGAAACGCAACCGCCTGGGGCGGGATCGACGGAAGGTCCGACGCACCCACCAGCACCAGGTCCCGGTTCGTTCCGGCGTACGCAAGCTGCAGGGTGGCGAGCTTGTCCGCAGGGACGCATTCGGAGCCTGGGATCCGCCGGACGGCACAGTCCTTCAGGTCACGCAGGTCGACGACTCGCACCTTCCAGGGAGCGTCGAGGATCCGCCGGGCCAGGTCCATCTGCGAGATGGAGATCGCCTCGCGCCCGTGAGCCTGGGTTCCTGTCGGAAGCGCGAGCAGGACGGCACCGAGGATGGCCGCCGTGGCAAACCCCGCGAAGACAACCCGCCCGGGCCGGCCGGCAGCGCTCGCTTGGGCGGCCGGATCGGCGCGCGACGAGAGCATCCTCTCGAGCTTCTCCGCCCCGACAAAGCACCCGACCGCCATCACGGCAACCGCGATGGCGACGATGGCCGGACCCATCCGGGGCGGAAGGTGGAGGAGCTCCCAGAGGTAGAGGTTCCCGAGGTCCCCGCTCTCGTGGAAGCCCTTCAGGATCGGGCGCCACTCCAACTCGGCATACACCACCTGGCCCACGACGACGCCGGCGACGGTGGCGAGGCCGTCGAGCTTCCCGGATGCCATCGCCACCCAGGACGTGCCCGGGCAGTATCCGGAGACGATGAATCCCACGCCCAGGGCGAAGCCTCCGACGATCATCGGCCACAGGTAGGTGGAGCTAGAGGCACTGTCGGCGACCGCCTTGAAGTCGGCGAGACCGAGGCCGGAGGCGACGACCAAGCCCAGCATGGCGGTGACGATGGCGCTGAACATGACCTTGAAGACCGTCATGTCGCTTCCGTAGAACTGTGCGGCCAGCTTCTGGGCGCGCCCGAAGCCGGCCCGCTCGAGCGTGAACCCGAAGCCGAACCCGATGAGCGTCTCGACGACCAGGCCCACCTCGCGGTGCTCCGCCACCAGGGTCTCGAAGGGGAAGATCATCGCCACTCCCTCCTCATGGCGTAGGCGAGCGCGTAGCCGCCCGCGAAGACGGACAGCATGAAGGCCCATGCCCCCACGGACTGGAGAGCGCCTCCGGTGAGCGCCTGCCCGGAGGTGCAGCCGCGGCTCATGCGGGCGGCGGCGCCCATGATGGCTCCGCCGCCCACGGCGAGGGCGATGCGGGCGCCGCTCCCGATGTGCGGGCCCTTCAGGATCTCCTTCTTGAGCCGGCCGGAGGTGTAGGCGGCTACGAAGCCGCCGAGGAGCACTCCCACCACCTCGAAGACGAGCCAGTTGTCGAGCGGGTGCCCGTCGGAAGTGGTCTTTGCGAGAGGCGGAGTATGAGCGACGTGGCTCGGCGCCACCGCCTCGAGGGCGGTCACGCCGACGCGCAGCGAGGCGTTCGAGGCCCCGAGTCCCTTGCCCATCACCAGGAAGGCGGTGAGCAGGACGAGGCCGAGGGCGACGCCGGCGAGGTACGGATTCCAGAACCGGTTCGGGTTTCGCTCCATGGCTTCCCTCCCTACGTCGAGGCGATGAGGAAGAATACGTTCGGCTGGTTACCCGACTCCGGGCGGAGGACGAGGTTCTTTCGCGCGGACACGAGGCGCGAGACCGGGCTCGCCGGGTCCCCGAGATCTCCGAAGGTGAGGGCCCTCGTCGGGCAGGTCTCGACGCAGGCCGGCTGTTTCCCCGCGTTCACCCGGTGCAGGCAGAACGTGCACTTGTCGACGTAGCCGTCCGGGTGGACGTAGCGGGCGCCGTACGGGCACGCGGCGATGCAGGCCTTGCAGCCCGTGCACTTCCTTCGCGTGACGAGGACCGTCCCTCCCTCGTTCACGTTGGAGGCCCCCGTTGGACAGGCGTCGACGCACGAAGGCTTCGAACAGTGGTTGCAACGCTCTGAACGGATCTGCATCCAGAGCGACGGAAAGACGCCGTAGGTCTCGGTGGTGATCCAGTCGCGGAAGCCGCCATCCGGGAGGGCATTCTCGGTCTTGCAGGAGACGACGCAGGCATTGCAGCCGACGCAGCGCACCGTGTCGACGGCCATGGCGTAGCGCTTGCTCATACGGCCTTCTCCGCGGGCTCGAGCTTCACGAAGTTCACGTTCATGCCCGTTCCGCCCATGATCGGGTCGACCTTGTAGCGGGTCACGAGCTCGGCGTCGGAGGCACCGCGCCCGTAGGCGTAGTGGAGTCGCTTCGCGGTCTGCCCCCAGCCATGGACGAGATAGACGCAGTCGCCGCGGATTCGCTCGGTTACCTTGGCGCGGACGGGGCCCGAGCGCGCGCCGTCCTGGTTCACGAGCGTCACCCAGTCGCCGGTCTTCAGGGGCCCGGCGAATCCCGGAAGCGCCTTGGCGACGTCCGCGTTCACCCAAACCTCGTTCTCCGGGTAGGGCTGCGCGAGCAGGCGGTTGTTGGTGGTGCGCCCGAAGGTGTGGGTGGGCGCCCTGCCGGTGAGCATGCGGAAGTGACCGGGCGGACCCTCGTCTGGCGGGTAGAACTGAGGGATGGGGTCGAACCCGAGCTTCGCGAGCTGCTCGCTCCGGAGTTCGATCTTCTTCGAGTCGGTGGCGACTGCCACCGGCAGTCCCTCCTCCTCGCACGTCGCGACGGGCTTCCCGAGCACGACCCCGGTGGCCCGGGCGGCCGCGACGTCGAAGCCCCCGGCGCGAAGGCGCGTGTCCACGTAGTCCCGGGCGTTCCTCCAGGGGAAGTAGTCGCCGAGGCCCGTGCAGTTCGCGAGTTCCTTCGCGATCCACCAGCCGGGCTTGGAGTCGTACATCGGGGGCACCACCTCCTGACGCAGGGCCAGGAAAGGCTTCTTGTAGGCGGGGGCACTGATGTCGTCGTCCCGCTCCAGGTAGGTCGCCTCCGGGAGCACCACGTCGCTGAAACCCGTGACCTCGGCAGGGAGGATGTCGATGGTGACGATGAAGTCCAGGTTCTGGATGGCCTGGATGGTCTGCTTGCGGCTCGGGAGCGCCTGGAGGAGGTTGCACCCGTAGACGATCCAGGCCTTCAGGTCGTAGAGCGCCTGTCCGGGAACGGTCGCGTCGCAGAGTCCCGAGGCGATGACCTCGCCGCCGATGGGATACCCACCCGCCTTGGGGCGGTCCGCGGCCGACTTCTCCGGGTGTGGGAAGGCCTTGTCGAGCGGATAGGCGGGGGCCCCCATCTTCCCGAACGAGAGGTACCCGCCTCGGCGACCCCAGCTGCCGAGAAGCCCGGCGAGGATCGCCATGGCCCGTTCGCGCTGGGTGTCGTCCCCGTTCCAGACGGTGTGGCGGCCGGGATGGATGAGCGAGGCGGGCCGTGCCGAGGCGATGAAGCGAGCGCTCTCGCGGATGAGCTCTGGCCGGAGCCCCGTGTGCGGCCAGGCCCACTCAGGGGTCTTGTCGGCCACGTGCGTCTTGAGCTCCTCGAAGCCGATGGCGTGCTTCGCCAAGTAGTCGGCGTCATAGCGCCCCTCCGAGATGATGACGTTCATCCAGGCGAGCAGAAGCGCGATGTCCGTCCCCGGCTTGATGGGGAGCCAGTAGCGCGCCTTCCCGGCAGCGACCGAGAACCTCGGATCCACCACCACCAGCTCCGCGCCCTTGCCAATCGCCTCGGCGAGCTCCTGCACCTGGGTGTTGTGCATGTTCTCGCCGAGATGGCTGCCGATGAGCGTGATGACGCGCGCGTTGGCGATGTCGATGGGCTCGGGAGAGCCGAGCGGCGTGCCGTAGGTGAGGAGGTATCCGGCTTCCCTGGGGCCGCGGCACTGTGCGTAGGAAGGGGCCCCGACGTTCGGGGAGCCCCAGGCCTTCATGAAGTGCTTGAACCAGGTGCCCCCGGAGCCGTGGGTGAACAGCGCCAAGGCCTCGGGCCCGTGCTTCCGCCTCACCTCGAGGAGCCCCTCGCCCACACGGTTGAGCGCGGCATCCCAGCTCACCTCCTCAAAGGTGTCCTCGCCCCGCTTCTGGCGCCGGATGAGCGGCCTCCGCAGCCGGTCGGGGTCGTAGATCATGCCGGTGGCACCGGCGCCGCGGGGGCAAAGCATGCCGCGCGACAGGGGATGGTCGGGGTTGCCGACAACCTTCGTGACCCTGCCGTCCTTTACGTGGGCCTTCACGCCACAGCCCCAGAAGCAGAGCTCGCAAAAGGACGCCACGACCCGATCGCCCTCCGTGCCCGGATCCGGGATCGGGTCGCCGTCGAAGCCCCACCATCTCGTCGTTGCGCCGGACGCCAGGGCGGCCCCCCCCACGGCGGCGCCGCCGATCTGGATGAACTGTCTGCGGGTGACGCTCATCTCGAACTCCTGGCCATTCTCGTGGTCGAAAGCCGGCTGTTGCACCCTCGAGTAGCGAGCGGCCACTCTTCCAAGATCGGCTCGCTTCTCGCTTTCAACAGCAGTGCGTGAGCCGTGCCTGCGTATTGAGTCACGTGATATCAATATGTTATGGGTTTAGGGTAGACCTCCAAGAGACATACCGTTGCAGATGTGTGAAGCTTTTCGCGTCATGGAGAAGCAAAACGTGTCAATGACCACGGATCCCGATCAGGCGTGCTCACCGGTCATCTCGGATCAAGAGCGTGCGTTCTCGGCGGTGAACGTCGCCTTTGGCTCGCTGGGCCGCGTGTGCATGGCACTCGATGGCGACTTCCGCGTGCGCTACGCCTCGGAATTGCTCGACTCGTTGCTCGGGCCGGGCGCAGCCACCCGCCTTCGCGGAACCCTGGTCGAATCCATCCTCGGGAACGAGATGTTCGGGGCGGACGGCCCGCTGCGCCGGGCATTGCTCGCCGGGGAGAAGCGCGAGGGGTGGCGGGCGGTGCTCCAGGCCGAGGGCGGCGCGGCGCGTCTCATGTCCGTCTCCGCGGCGCCGCTCCAGCACGATCGCTCGGGGGTGTGCGACCCTGCGGCTCGCTACCTCGTCGTGATGCGCCCGGCGGACGAGGCCACCGTGGAGGCGAGCGGGCCGATCTCCGGGTTCGGCCTCATCGCACGCTCCCAGGCGATGTCGCGCGTCTTCCGCCTCATCGACACGCTCCAGCACAGCGAGTCCACGGTGCTCATCACCGGCGACAGCGGCACGGGGAAGGAAGTGATGGCGCGGATCATCCACGCACACTCCCCCCGGAAGAGCGGGCCGTTCGTGGCCGTCAACGCAGCCGCGCTTCCCGGAGAACTCCTGGAGAGCGAGCTCTTCGGGCACGTCCGCGGCGCCTTCACCGGAGCCGTCAAGGATCGCGCGGGCAGGTTCGAGTCGGCAAACGATGGGACCCTCTTCCTCGACGAGGTGGGGGACCTGCCCTTGCACCTCCAGGTGAAGCTTCTTCGCGTGCTGCAGGAGCACACCTACGAGCGCGTCGGCGACAACCAGTCGCGGCAGACGAACGCCCGCATCATCGCCGCCACGAACCGGAACCTGCAGCGGGCCGTTGTCGAGGGCAGCTTCCGCGAAGACCTCTACTACCGGCTGCGCGTCTTCCCCATCGAGGTTCCGCCTCTTCGCCGGCGCCGGGAGGACATCGAGCCCATCGCGCGACTACTCCTCGCCCGGGCATGCGCCCGCACTGGGCGTGCCCTGCGACTCTCTCCCGAGGTGGTGCGCGTGCTCCTTTCCCATGACTGGCCCGGGAACGTCCGGGAGCTCGAGAACGCGCTCGAGTTCGCCGCGACAGTCTGTCAGGGGCAGACCCTCCAGCCCGAGGACCTGCCGCCGGAGGTCCTCGAGGCAGGTGCCGGGATCGAGGCCGCTCAACCAACGAATGCGACGCCTCGAAGGACTCCGCTTGCGGCGAGGCCCGTACCCGCGTCCAATCAGGGGTCAGGCGGACGATCCTCGGAGCAGGCGTCCCTGATGCAGGCCCTGGAGGACCATCGCTGGAGCCGCGTCCAGACGGCGAAGGCGCTCGGCATGAGCCGAAGCACTCTCTGGCGTCGCATGCGCAATTTCGGGCTCGCCTGATGGATCGATGTGAGCCGTCGGGGCGCACAACGTCCATCCTTAAGGAGCAGGGATGGCGCGCGGAACGCTGGGGGCAGCCAAACGCCCTTTGACCAAGGAAGACCATGAAGACATTCCTGGGCCTCTGGAACACCCACCTTCGCACCGTTCTCTTCGCAGGCCTTGGCGCCTTGGTGGGCCTCATCTACTACGAGACCGTCGGCTGCCGCAGCGGTGGCACTTGAATGTTCACCGGGAGCGCCTGGAGAGCGGCGCTCTGGATGGGGTTCGCCGGTGTCCTGCTCGGGTGGCCCGGGCGCAAGGAAGGACCGCCCGCCGACCCGCCACCGGGCCGACCGTAGAGGTCCTTACCTTCGGCTCGAGCCCGGAGCGATCATGGAACAACGGACTCACCGAGCGATCGAATCGATGACGAGGACGGACAGCGAGCTGCTTCAGGCCGCGCAGAACGGGAACCGGATGGCGATCAACGAGCTCCTCGAGCGCCACCAGGCCCGGGTCTACCGCTTTGGCATGAGGATGTGCGGCGCGGAGGAGGACGCGAAGGACATCCTGCAGGAAACCCTGCTGGCGGCAGCGCGAAGCGTCCAGGGCTTCCGGGGAGCGTCGTCGGTCGCCACCTGGCGCTACGCCATCGCCCGCAGCTTCTGCATCAAGAAACATCGGACGAGCAAGTTTGCTCCGCAGGTGGAGTCGCTCGACGATGCCAATGGCCGGGTCATGGAGGTCGCCGACGGAGGCCGTGGACCGGAGGACGTCGTCTCCGGGCTTCAGGTCCAGTCGGCCTTGAGCTCCGCCATCCAGAGCCTCGACCCGATGTACCGCGAGGTACTGGTCCTCCGAGACGTCGAGGGGTTGAGCGCGGCCGAGGTCGGCGAGGTCATGGGGCTGACGGAAGAAGCCGTGAAGAGCCGACTCCACCGGGCTCGCCTGGCGGTTCGGGAGCGAATGTCGCCGCTCTTGGGCGTCCAGGAACCCGCGAGCCGCCCGGCGGGCTCACCCTGCCCCGACGTGGTTGCCCTGTTCTCGAAGCGGCTGGAGGGGGAAATCAGTGCCGACGTGTGTCAGGAACTCGAGGAGCACCTCCGGCATTGCCGCCGATGCGCTTCGCGCTGTGATTCGCTACGGGCCAGCCTCAGGCTGTGTCGCCAGGCCGGCGACGAGGTGGTACCGGTGCGAGTGGAGCGTTCGGTGAAGAGCGCCCTCCGACGCTTTCTCGAATCGCCACCCTGAGCACGAGAGATCCTCGCAGCGCCCAAGCATCCCGGCCACGAAGCGCAAGCATCCCGGCAGCGCGGGAGGCCCGTCGGATACCCAGTGGGCAGGATGGCGTGCCCCCTTCGAAGGCCCGGCCTTGTCGCGGAGGATCCCCGCTAGCTGCGGCGGGTGACCAGGGGCAGCCCCGCCGAGGGGGGTCGCGATCGGGATTCGGAGTCCAGCGGTCATCCCTGTCCCCCGGCCTGAATCCATCCGCGCCAACCAAGGCGCCAGCTGCCTCGATGAGGCACAGTCCCAGTTCGTGAAACGAGGCTGGCGGCGCGCGCACCGCCGCCACCTCCGCGCCTTTCGGAACGCACCCGGAGGACGCTTTCCCCGCAGCTACCCGCAGCCGCCCTTGACCGCTGCCTTGCTCTTCAGCTTCACCTTCTTCGTGTACGAATAGGTGGGCCAGGCGATCGCCTCGCGTGAGGGTCCCTCGGCACGCGCGACGAGCGTTTGACACGGCGACGTGAATGACTTCGAGGCCGGCAGTTCCGGCCAGGCGGCCGGAAGCGTCGCTCCGGTTGCGTACCTGAATCGATAGGCGGGCGCATCGGCGCCGGCGCTTCCTGAACTTCGCTCGGCCACGCACTGCGGCACTGGGTAGCGCTCCAGCCAGCGGTTGAGACCTCCTTCGACGATGTAGAGGTTCGCCGCCCCGAGCACTTTGAGCGACTTCCACGCGGACAGCGCGGTGGCCTCTCCATTGCCGACGAGGAAGGTTACCGCGCTGGCAGGCTGGTCCAGCAGGGGCTTGGCCACCTCGGTCCGGGCGAGCGCCCCGGGGTCGATTCGGCGGGATCCACCGATGTGGAAGAGGTTGAAGTCGTGCTCGTCCCTCACGTCGAAGATGACGACCTGAACGTTCAGGTCGCCGCGCAGGGCAGCGACCTCGGCGGGATCGACGAAGATCCCGCGATCCTCGACGGGCCGCTTCACGTCGGGGCCGAGCAGGGCGAACTTCTGCTCCGGGCTCGGCTGCCCGCGCAGGGCCACGACCAGGCTCGCCGCCAGGAGCAAGCCGGCGCCAGCAAGCTTGACCCTACCCTGAGGCCGGAGCGCGACGTCGGCCCAGGGCTCGCCCCGGCCGAAGTGACTCTCCGCAAGTTCCCCCGCCCAGAACATGAGGAGCGCCATGGCGACGACGAGCAGCACGGTCACTCCCACCGGGAGCCCCAGCCACTCGTCGAGCGTGAACCGACCCATGTAGGAGGAGAGGAAGAAGTGCTCAAAGCTGCCGACCGTCTCGCCGAACAGCCAGACGCCCCCGAGGGCGCCGAGCAGGAAGAGCATCCCGTCGACCTTGAGGGTAGAGGCCGCCACGACCGACGTGCCCGGGCAGAACCCGCCGAGCACGAAGCCGACTCCCATGATGAGCCCGCCCAGGATGCCCGGCCAAAGGTAGGTCGGGTTCACCCACACGCGGCTCATGTCGAGAAGCCCGAACGCCGACGCCCCGGCGAGGAGCACTGCCGCCACCACGATGGCGGTGAACATGACCTTCAGGACGGTGAGGTCCGTGAAGTAGAACTGCGCCGACAGCTTGCGGGTGTCTCCGAAGCCGGCCATCTCGAGGATCGCGCCGAAACCAAAGCCGATGGCTCCGAAGACGAGCGCGTATCCGACGGCTCCGAATGTCGACATGTCGAAGGGTGCCATGGTTCGTCTCCTCCGCGATTCCCGCTAGGTCCAGAGCCGCCGAACGAACCACGCCAGAGCGTATCCGCTCGCGAAGATCGAGAACGCGACGGCCCAGCTCCCCGCGGCCAGGACGGCCCCGCCCGAAAGCGCCTGCCCGGACGTGCAGCCCCGGGCAAGCCTGGCACCGTAGGCCATGACCGCGCCGCCCAGGAGCGCGAAGACGACCCGAGTAGGCGTGGTGATCCGCGGCCCTTTGCGCAGCTCGAGCTTTAGGCGGCGGTTCACGAGGCCGGAGGTGGCGCCGCCGAGGATGGTCCCGAGGATCATGTAGATGCTGTAGTGCGCCCACGGGCTCCGGTGGCCTCCGGCCATCTCGGCGAAATAGGCGACCCGGTCGACGTGGCCTGGCGCGAACCAGTCGAGCACGCCGGTCTGGATCCGACTCATGGCCGCGGAGGCACCGAGCCCGCCGCCCGTCACGTAGTAGCTCGCGAACAGGAGGACGCCGAGCACGGTCCCTGCCAGGTAGGGATTGATGTAGGGACGCGCTTCTCTGGTGGTGGCCATGGATCGACTCCGTTACGGCGTTGGCTCCTCGGCATCGAGGGGCTGGTACCCGGTGAGCATCGACTCGAGGTGCTCGGTGGGCGTCCGACCGGTCGTGACCAGGTAGACGTGCAGGACGAAGAACGAAAGAAAGAGCCACGAGCCGAGGTTGTGGATGGGCGCCAGGTAGTGCAGGCCGCCGAGCGCCGTCGCGGCGCTCGGCCAGTTGCCGACCGTCCAGATGAGCACACCGGTCACGATCTGGAGCGGGAAGAGGAAGTTGAGCAGTCCCAGGTAGGTGACCTGTTGCAAGGGGTTGAGCTTGTGCCCGGGGGCGTTCACCGGATGCGGACCCCCGAAGAAGATGCCCCGGGTCTGGTACTCCATGTGCGAGAGCACGCGCCCCAGGAAGCCCTTCGGCTCGGGGATGAAGTTCCGGATGGCCTTCGTGGTGAGGTGGTAGAAGAGGGCCAGGAACGCGTTCGCCATGAGCACCACGGCGAAGACGTTGTGCAGCGAGACCGCCTTCGGCAGGTCGATGATCGCCCGGTCCCCGGACTTGTGGATCACGATGCCGGTGACGATGAGGACCATCCCCGAGAACGCCATGGTCCAGTGCCAGATGCGCTCGTAGGAGCCGAAGACGTACTCCTTCCCCTTGCTCCCCCCGGTGGCGTGCGTGTCGGCCCCCGACCTCATTTTCCGCAGGACGACTCGCATGATCCCGTGGGCCGAGACGCCCAGCGCGACGGCGACGAAGAGGGCGAAGCCGAGCGTGTTCGTGAATCCCTGGCGGGAGTGGCCGAGGACGTGGAGGTCGGTTGGTGCCGAGTCCTGGTCGCGATGGAGCATGAGGCTTCCGTCGCTCTGGATGGCGAGAAGGCCCGCCAGTTCCACTTTGGAGCCCTCCCTGGGGCGAGGCGGAGTACCGCCCGGCAGGTAGCCCGCGATCAGGAAGTCTTCCGCTACCCTGGAGCTGCCGGCGTGGCACGCCGTGCAGTCGCGCAACGCCCGTTCCCGGGCAGGGACCCCGTGAGACAAGGGATAGACCTCCAGAGTCCCCTCGATGGTGGGCTCGGAGACGCCCAGCGCCCTCAGGCGGCGGGCGACGAGGTCGACCTTGGCGGCGCTGTCGAGGCGCAACTCCTGCTCGTCGATGCGCCCGTCGCGATTGGCATCGAAGGCCTGGAGGACCTGGGCCGCGTAACCCTGGCCGTCGAGGAACGCCTGGGCGACGAGGTCGCCTGGCACCTCGACCCGGTCGAGGCCCGAGATCCAGCGGAAGCGACTCACCGGGTTCACGGGCGCAAGACGCCTCACGCCGTCAGCCTCCTCGCGCTCGACGAGGAGCGGCCGGAGAGGTCGAACCGTGGCGGTGTTGAGCGGCTCACCGGGTGCGCGCGTCAGGTTTCGGTAGCGAACGAGGGGCAGTCCCGTGGTCGTGACTACGGTCGCGTCCACCATCTCGACGGCTGGGGCCATCGGCCCGGCGATGTGGCAGGTCGCGCAGGCCAGGACCGCCATGTGGCGCTCCCGGTAGGGGAGGAAGACGTGAGCCTTGAACGGATCGTGACACCGCCGGCACTCCTCGGCGGCGAGCCGGTGGTCGGGCCGAACCAGGAACTCCGCGGTGCTCTGCCTCCGTGGGTCGGCAGTCAGGTAGCGGAGCTTGGCGTGCTTCTCGTCCGTGCGCATGGGGTTGTTCGTGGCGTAGTGGCAGGCCACGCAGTCCACGAGCTTCGCGGCGTGTACGTCCCACGGGCTGGCGAGGCTTGTCTTGCCCTCGAGGTTCAGGAACGAGTCGCCCATGCGCTGGGGCGCGACCACCGCGCCTTCACCCTGTGTCAGTCTCCAGGTGCGCCCTTCGGGCCTCGGCACCTTCTCGAAGTCCTCGGGGACGACCACGGGGCGGGTACCGTCGGAGACCATGCCGTGGCAGGTTGCGCAGTTCGCGGCGCGCGGGCTCCCGATCCGGATGAACTCCCGGCGCAGCCGACCCTCGGCGTCGAGCATCTCGGGGCGCACCTCGAGGCGTCCCATGTCGAGGTGGCACTCCACGCAGGTAGCCTTGGCCTTCCCGGTGGCGTGGCCGCTGTGCGCCGAGACGTACTGGGCGTCGTGGCAGGCACCGCAGGTCTTGTCGACGGAGACGTCTCCACCCCACCTGACCTTGCGCCCCTCCGCGTCGAGGGGCGCGAACATGGGGTGGATCGGGTTCACCCCCTGCTGGGCGTGCGCCGCGAGCGGTGCGGCGACGAGCAGGGCGATCGCAGTCGAGCGGTTCACGAGCGACCTCCGGTCTTCATGGGATCGCTCGGGTAGCCGAGCGCCTTCCAGTCGAGGCGAGACTTCTCTCCGTGGCAGTCGCTACAGGAGAGGGCCTTCTCCTTGGGAGCCACCATGTGGGAGAGCGGCCAGAGCATCTCGGTGGGCGCGAAGCCGTACTTGCCGCTGTAGGGAATGTTCGAGGACTTGGCCCCGAGCTGGAAGGCGCTATTCCAGTCGAAGTTCGTCCAGTAGCCGTCGGTGCCGCCC
>DATJZG010000095.1:0-12791 GCA_035499295.1 Anaeromyxobacteraceae bacterium | reverse complement strand
CGAGGGAGTGGAGCACGAGTTCATGGCGATCCCGGAGGTGGCCGAGGACGTCACCGACATCATCCTCAACCTGAAGGAGGTCCTCCTCCAGATCCACTCCAACGAGCCGAAGAACCTGCGCATCGAGGCAGAGGGCCCGCGCGAGGTCAAGGCCGGCGACATCGTCGGGGACGGACAGGTGGAGGTGCTCAACCCGGGCCACCACATCCTCACCCTGAGCGAGGGAGGGCGGGTGCGGGTGGAGATGACCGCCCGCCGGGGCCGCGGCTACGTTCCGGCGGAGCGGAACAAGGTGCCCGGCCAGCCCATTGGGACCATCCCCATCGACGCGCTCTTCAGCCCCATTCGCAAGGTGAACTACCAGGTCACCAACGCCCGGGTGGGGCAGCAGACGGACTTCGACAAGCTGACGCTGGAGGTGTGGACCGACGGCTCGGTCGCCCCGGCGGACGCGGTCGCCTTCGCCGCCAAGATCCTGAAGGAGCAGCTCTCGATCTTCATCAATTTCGACGAGACCGAGGAGCCGGTGAGCGAGCCGCTCGCGGTTCCCGAGCAGGTGCTGAACGAGAACCTCTTCCGGTCGGTCGACGAGCTCGAGCTCTCGGTGCGCAGCGCCAACTGCCTCCAGAACGCCAACATCAAGACCATCGGCGATCTGGTGCAGAAGAGCGAGGCCGAGATGCTGAAGACGAAGAACTTCGGGCGCAAGTCGCTGAAGGAGATCAAGGAGATCCTGGCCGAGATGGGACTCTCCCTCGGCATGAAGCTCGAGAACTGGCCGCCCAAGACCGCGCCGCAGGCCCCCAAGGCCTAAAGGAAGAGGCGCTCTACGAACCCGAGGGAGACGTCGAGATGAAGCACCGAGTCGCTGGCCGCCGGCTGGACCGCACCACCGAGCATCGCACGGCCATGTTCCGCAACATGGTCACCTCCCTGCTGCGCCACGAGCGCATCGTGACCACCGCCCCGAAGGCGAAGGAGCTGAAGCGGGTCGCCGACAAGATCGTGACCCTGGCGAAGCGGGGAACCCCGAACGCCCGGCGCATCGCCTATCGCGACGTGCGGGACGCGGAGGTGCTGGAGAAGCTCTTCGGGACCTTGAAGGAGCGGTACGCGTCGCGCCCCGGCGGATACACCCGCGTCGTGCGGGTGGGGCGCCGCCACGGCGACAACGCCGAGATGGCCGTCATTGAGCTCGTGGACCGGGCCCCGGCGGCGGAAGGCAAGGAAGCCGAGCCGGCGGCGGCGGGAGCCGACAAGAAGAAGGCCGGGAAGCCCGAGAAGTCCGAACAGAGCGAGAAGAAGGCCCCACCCGCCGGGAAGACGGCGGCGAAGGGCAAGGCCAAGAAGGCCGCGAAGGGCGAATAGCCCGGAAGGAGGAGTTCCCGATGGCCGTGGTCCTGCGCCTATCCAGGGCGGGCACGCACAAGGCGCCGTTCTACCACGTGGTGGCCACCGACTCGCGCAAGCCGCGGGACGGCCGCTACCTGGAGGACGTTGGCTTGTACGACCCGACGAAGACCCCGATCCGCCTCGAGCTGAAAGCCGAGCGGGTCGAGTTCTGGCTCAAGGCCGGTGCCAGGCCGAGCCCGACGGTGGCGATGCTCATCAAGAAGGCGAAGAAGGCCGCGCCGGCGAAGGCGTAGCGCCGGCATCGAGGCGGTCATGCGCGACCTCGTCGTGTGGCTGGCGCGGGAACTCGTCGACAACAAGGAGGCGGTCCGGGTGGACGCCATCGAGCGCGACCGGGCCACCGTCTTCGAGCTCACCGTCGACCCGGCCGACCTCGGCCGCGTCATCGGGCGAGGCGGCAAGACGGCGAAGGCGTTCCGGACGGTGCTCGACGCAGCGGCGCGCAGAGAGGGGCGCCGGGCGGTGCTGGACATCCTCGACTGATGGCCTGGGTCCGGCTCGGCAAAGTGGTCCGGGCGCTCGGGCTCGACGGGCGGTTGGGAGTGGCCGGGTCGGAGGGTGCGCTCGCGCGCCTGGGGCGAGTGGCGCTCTTCCGCCCGGGAGCGGAGCGGCCGGAAGAGCGGAAGGTGCTCGAGGCCCGCCGGCAGGGTCGGTTATGGGCACTGCGGGTCGAGGGCGTTGGCGATCGGAGCGCGGCGGAGGCGCTCGTGGGCACCGAGGTGCGGGCGCGCCGGGAGGAGCTGGGGGAGGCGGGAGAGGGCCTCCACTTCTGGGTCGACCTGGAAGGCCTGCGAGTGGTGACGGAGGCGGGTGAGGATCTGGGGAGGGTGGAGGAGCTGTACGTGACCGGGGGCGTGGACGTGCTCCTGGTTCGCGGGCCGAGGGGGGAGAAGCTCATTCCCCTCGCGCCGTACGTGAGGTTGGAACGGGAGGTGGGGCGCCTGGTGGTCGACGCACCGCAGGGGCTCCTCGAAGAGAACAAGGAGGGTTCGGAGGCGAGAAAGGGCGAACCGTGAGGCGGCTGGAGGTCGACATCCTGACGCTCTTCCCTCGCATGTGCGAGGGGTACCTTTCCGAGAGCATCCTCGGGAAGGCCAGGGCGAGCGGGTTGCTCGTCGCCCGCGTGACCGATATTCGGGAGCACGCCGGCGGGCGGCACCGAGTGACCGACGACGCCCCCTACGGCGGCGGCGGCGGGATGGTGATGAAGCCCGAGCCGGTCACCGAGGCCATCGAGGCCGCGCGCGAGCGCCTCCCCGGGGCCAAGGTCGTCCTGACGAGCCCGCGGGGCGTCCTCTTCCGCCACGAGGTGGCGCAGGAGCTGGCCCACCACGGAAGGCTCATCATCGCCTGCGGACGATACGAAGGAGTGGACGAGCGCGTGATGCGAGTGGTCGACATGGAGGTCTCGATCGGAGACTTCGTCCTCACCGGCGGGGAACTCGCCGCGCTCGCGGTGGTGGACGCCGCGGCCCGGCTCGTCCCCGGGGTGCTCGGGAACGAGGACTCGGCCGGCCAGGACAGCTTCGCGGGCCGCGGACTGCTCGAGTACCCCCACTACACCCGCCCGCCGGTGTACCGTGGCGAGCCGGTCCCGCCGGTGCTGCTTTCGGGGGACCACCGCCGCGTGGAGCGGTGGCGCCGGCGGGAGTCGCTCCGGGCGACGAGAGAGAGGCGCCCGGACCTGTTTGCCCGCCTCGCGCTGAGCGAGGAAGACCGCCGGCTCCTAGAGGCCGGTGACGTGGAGCTATAAGGAGAGCCGAACCATGCTGCGCAAGGCGATTTCGGACGTCGAGGCGAAGTACCTCCGCAAGGACCTGCCGGATTTTCGCGCCGGCGACACCGTGAAGGTCCACACCAAGATCAAGGAGGGGGACAAGGAGCGCATCCAGATCTTCGAGGGCGTGGTTATCGCCGCGCACCGGGGGAACGCGCGCGCCATGTTCACCGTCCGCAAGACGAGCTACGGGGTGGGCGTGGAACGCATGTTCCCGCTCCACAGCCCGCGCATCGACAAGATCGAGGTGACGAGCCGTGGCGACGTGCGTCGGTCGCGGCTGTTCTACCTGCGCGAACTCCAGGGCAAGGCGGCCCGCGTCCACCAGGAGGAGGGCACCGCCGGTGCCGAGGGCGCCGCCCCGCCGGAGCCGCCCAAGGGCTAGGCGGTCGCAGGCTGGCCTGAGGCCGGGTCTGAGGGTAGTCTCTCGCTGCGGTGGTCCTCCTCGAGATCGCAGCTCAGGGAGTGCGCGGGTTCGCGCCGTCCGGGGGAAGGCTCGCCCTTCGCCCCGGATACAACGTCGTCTCCGTCGACGGCTCGCTCTTGCGCCGCCTCCTCGAGGCGCTCTGGTACCCGGAGAGCCCGGCCGACTCTGTGCCGCGCGCGGCATCGGGGCAGCCCGGGCAGACGGCCCGCGCCGGCCTCACCGTCGTCGGCAACGACGGCGTGACGCTGCGAGTCCTACGCGACCTCGCCGGCGGCGCACAGCTGCAGCGCTTCGACGGGGAGAGGCGCGCCTTCCTCCCGGTCTCCCAGGACGTCGCCCAGATCGCCGAGCTCCTGCGCCAGGGCACCGGGGTGCCCGCCCCCGCCCGCTTCCAGGCCCTGCTGGCGCTCGCCGCCGCGGACCTCCCCTCGAAGCAGGGAGCTGCGGCTCTCGGGGGCGTGGCGATGCCGGTGCGCAAGGCCCTCTCCCCCGACGAGGCGCGCCGGAAGCTCGCTGGGCTCAAGGAGGAGCTCTCCAAGGCCGAGGCCGCCGAGAAGCTGCAGTACCAGCTCGACGGGCTGCAGACCCGGCTCTTCAAGGTCGAGGAGCTCCTCAAGGCGGGGGAGCAGGTGCGCGAGCGCCTGCGCGTCGCGGAGGAGGCCCTCGCCGGGCTGAAGGGCGCCGAGCAGGGCGTCGCCGCCCTCGGCGACGCGGCCCAGCGCATCGGCGCCAGCGAGCGATCGGCCTCGCGCCGCGACGAGGCACTCGCGAAGATCGCCCAGGAGAGGGAGGCGCTCGCCGGCGTTGAGGAGCGCCTCCCGGCATCTCCCTTCTGGAAGGAGCGCGACTTCCTCCTCGGGCTCGGGGGAGCCGCGGTCGCCTTCGCCGTGGCCCTCATCACCGACTGGCGCGCGACGGCGCTGCTCGCCATCCCCTCGGCGGGCTACTCGGCGTTCCTCGGGCTGCGCTCGGTCGGCGAGGCCGAGGTGGTGGAGCGCTCGCGGCGCCGGGCCCGGCTCCTGGTCGAGCGGGAGCGCAAGACGCGCGAGCTGTACGATCGAGAGACCGCCGACGTCCGCGCCGCCATGAAGGCACTCGGGGTCGACCACCTCGCCGACCTCCGCGACATGGTGGCGCGGCTGGGGCAGGCGAGGGAGGCGGCGGACGGCGAGCGCCAGCGGCTCGCCGAGTGGGAGGAGCGCCCCGAGACGCGAGACGCCGCGGCCGAGCGCGCCAAGCTGCAGGAGCAGATCGGGGAGATCGAGGGCAAGCTCACCGAGGAGGCGGGCGGTTACGTCCGCGATCCGCGCACGGTGGAGGCGGAGATCGAGCGCCTCGAGGCGGAGGCCGAGGCGCCCTCCGAACCGGTGGCGGTCCCAGCCCCGGCGGGGCCGCAGGGGGATCCGCTGAAGGGGGCGCTGGAGCGGGCCGGGGCCGAGCTCGGCGGCACCACGGGCGCCGCCCTGAGGGCGGTGCAGCCGCGGCTCTTGCAGCTGTTGCCCGCCGTCTCGGCACAGCGCTTCTCCACCCTGCTCGCGGACGAGCGCGGCAACCTGCTCGCGCAGGGCGGTGGAAAGACGCTCCCGGTGGCGACGCTTCCGCCCGCCGACCGAGACCTGCTCTTCGCGGCGCTCAAGGTGGGTTTCTTGGAGCACGCCCTCGCCGCCGGCAAGGCCGTGGCCCTAGTCGAGGACGCCTTCGGCGGGTTCGCCGAGCCGGTGAGGCGAACGCTGGCGAGGCTGCTCAAGCAGCTCGGGCGGGCGGGGCAGATCGTGCACGCCACCTCCGACGCTGTGTTCCGCGAGGCGGCCGACCACGCCCCATGAGGACCGCCGTCCCGCTGCCGCGCCCCACGGCGCGCCTTCCCTCGCCGCCCGGCCCAGGCGGCCGCGGGGCCCCCTAGCTTGTCCGCACCGCCGAGAGCCGGGGAGGGAGGGAGCGGGACCCTGTTCGTCGTCGCCACCCCCATCGGGAACCTCTCCGACCTCTCGGCGCGGGCGGCGGAGGCGCTCCGTGCGGCGGGGGTGGTGGTGGCCGAGGACACGCGCCGGACTCGCACCTTGCTCGCGCACCTCGGGATCCGTCCGCCGGAGCTCCTCTCGCTTCCCGCCTTCGACGAGGAGGCGCGGCTCGGGCGGGTGGTGGACCGCCTCGCCGCGGGGATCGACGTGGCGCTCGTCACCGACGCCGGCACTCCCGGGGTCTCCGACCCGGGAGCCCGCGTCGTGAGTGCCGCGTGGGATGCGGGGTCGCGGGTGGTCCCGGTTCCGGGGCCCTCGGCGGCGCTCGCCGCCCTCTCGGCCTCGGGCCTGCCGGCAGATCGCTTTCTCTTCGCGGGGTTCCTGCCTAGGAAGGGGGGCGCTCGCGCCGAGGCGTTGCGCGGGCTGGCCGGGGTGAGGGCCACGCTCGTGCTCTTCGAGGCGGGGAACCGGGTCGCCGACACGCTCCGCGATCTGGCCGGCGCGCTGGGCGACCGCCCGGCGGCCGTGGCCAGGGAGCTCACCAAGGTGCACGAGGAGATCGCCCGCGGCCGCCTCCGCGCGCTCGCCGAGCGCTTCGCGAACGAGGTGAGGGGCGAGGTGACGCTGGTGGTGGCGGGAGCGAGCGAGGAGGCGAGGCCGGAGCCCGAGGAGGCGGTCGAGGTGGAGATCGATAGGCGGCTGCGGGCGGGCGAGGCGCCCGTCGAGGTCGCCCGGACGGTGGCGAGGGCGCGCGGCATCCCGCGCCGCGATGCCTACGCCCTGGTGGAGTCCCTGCGCGGCCGGCGCCGGTAGCCCGCTCCCGGCGCTGGGCCGCGCCTCAGTCGTCGAGGCCCCGCAGCCCCAGCTCCTTCATCTTCACCTGCAGCGACTTGCGGCTGATCTGGAGGCGCTTGGCGGCGCGAGTGACGTTGCCGTCGGTCTCCTCGAGGGCCCTGGAGATGAGCTCGCGCTCCAGCTCGGCCTGCGCCTGTCGCACGATCTCCTTCATCGAGGCTCCGCTCGGGGCGGCGATGGCGCCGATGGGGCCCACCGCCGCAATGGGCATCGGCGCGCCCGTCGTCTTCTCGCGCAGGGACTCCGGGAGCTGGGAAGCGCTGATGACCGGGCCATCGGCGAAGAGGACCGATCGCTCCATCAGGTTCTCGAGCTCCCGGATGTTCCCGGGCCACGAGTACCCGAGCAGGATCTCCAACGCGTCCGGGTCGAGCCGCTCGACCTTCTTGCCGAGGCGCCGGTCGTACTTCTCCACGAAGTGCTGGGTGAGCGGGGGAATGTCCTCCTTGCGTTCGCGCAGGGGCGGCAGCGCGATGGGAACCACGTTGAGCCGGTAGAAGAGGTCCTCGCGGAAGCGCCCCTCGGCGATGAGGGACTTGAGGTCGCGATTGGTAGCGGCGATGAGGCGCACGTCCACTCGGATGGTCTTGATGCCCCCCACGTGCTCGAACTCGGACTCCTGCAACGCCCGCAGCAGCTTCACCTGCATCTCGACCGGGATCTCCCCGATCTCGTCGAGGAAGAGGGTGCCGCCGTCGGCGAGCTCGAAGCGCCCGGGCTTAGAGCCCACGGCTCCGGTGAAGGCTCCCTTCTCGTAGCCGAAGAGTTCGCTCTCGACGAGGTCCTTGGGGATGGCGGCGCAGTTCACCTTGATGAGCGGCTGGTCGCGCCTGGAGCTGCCGCGGTGCAGGGCCAGGGCAACGAGCTCCTTGCCCGTGCCGCTCTCCCCGGTGATGAGAACCGTCGAAGGCGAGTCGGCCACCTTGGAGATGACCTCGTACACGGCGCGCATCGCCGCCGATTGCCCCACCAGCGGCGGGCGCTCCGCGTCCCCCGCCGCTGGGTGCAGGTGCTGGCGCTCCAGGTCCCGGGCTCGCGTGGCCTTGACGATGACCTTCTTCAGCTCATCCTGCTCGAAGGGCTTGGTGATGTAGTCGAAGGCCCCGGCCTTCATGGCCTCTACCGCGGTGTCCACCGTTCCGTGCGCGGTGATCATGATGACCGGTACGTCCGGGAACTCGGTGCCCACCCGCTTGAGCAGCTCGAGCCCTCCCAGCTTGGGCATGATCAGGTCGGTGATCACCACGTCGACCGGGCTCCGGTGCAGGACCGCCAGCGCCTGCTCGCCGTCGGCAGCGGCCGTGGTCTCGTAGCCCTCGCGCTTCAGCATGGCGACGAGGACGCGGCGGATGTTCAGTTCGTCGTCGACGATGAGCAGATGCGCCACCGGGTCGTGTTAGCACGACTGCGGGGGGAAGGGGAGAATGGCGCTAGGCGCGGCGGCGTCGCCGCCGCCTACGGCGCGACTCCTCCTCTGCTGCCCGGGGCGGTGGCAAGGCCGGCGCCTCCTCGGGGAGCCCGGGGAGGGAGATCACGAACTCGGCGCCCTCGCCGGCCGACGACGACACCGCGATGGTTCCCTGGTGCGCCTTCACGATGCGCTGGCTGATGGCCAGCCCCAGCCCGGTGCCCTTCTCCTTGGTGGTGAAGAAGGGCACGAAGACGTTCTCGCGCGCCTCGACCGGGATGCCGGGGCCGGTGTCGCGAAAGCGTACCTCCACTCGATCCCGGGCGTGGGACTCACGCCAGGGCGCGAGCTCGTCCCGGGCCAGGTGGGCCGACACTGTCAGCCGCCCTCCCCGGGGCATGGCCTGGAAGGCGTTGATGGCCAGGTTGAGGAAGACCTGACGGAGTTGCTCCGCGTCGCAGTTCACCATTGGTAGATCGGGGGCCAGGTCCAGGGCGTACTCGATCCCTGGCGGGACGTCGGGGGCGAGCAGCTTGAAGGTCCGCTGCAGGATCTCGCTCACGTCTCCCGGGGACATCGAACTCTTGAGCGGGCGGGAGTAGTCGAGGAACTGGCTCACCACGCCGTTCAGTCGATTCACCTCGTCGACGATGATCTCCAGGAACTCCCGGTCGTCTCCGGCCACCCGGCGCGGGTCGAGGTACTGGATGGCGCCCTTGATGGCCGCGAGCGGGTTGCGGATCTCATGAGCCAAGCCGGCGGCCATCTCTCCCAGGGCGGCGAGGCGGTCGCGCTCCTTCATCTGCTGGTAGAGCTTGGAGTTGTCGATGACGAGCGCGCAGCGATCGGCCACCTCGATGAGCGCCGCGATCTCGTCGGAGGCAAAGGCTTCCTGCACGCGCTCGTCCCAGCAGGCGAGGAAGCCAGCGACGCGGTCGCCGACGAGCAGCGGCATGCAGATGCCGGCCTTCATGGTGGTCATGGCGACGCGCGCGTCGTCGAGCCGCTCCAGGTCTCGAGCCGCCGCCAGGTTGGCGCGGGCCGAGCGGACGCTGCTCGCGCCGGCGGCGGGGTCGCGCGGGAGCGCCGCCTGGAGGTCGGCGATGCGGCGGTCGAGGTTCTCGAGGAGCACCGCCTTCTGACCCTCGCCGGCGGCGCGCAGGACGGATCGGGCCGTCCCGGGCTCGAGGAACGGCGCGGGCTCGGGTCCCCGGAAGGCGAGCAGACGGTAGCCGGGGCGATCCTCGGAGAGGAGCCAGAGGGAGGCGTGCGTCACACGCCGGGTCTCGGTGAGGCCGTCGAGGACCACCCGCCCGAGCTCGAGGGGGTCGATGACGGTGGCGATCCGATCGCGCAGCGTCTCCAACTGCCGCACCAAAACGTAGCGCTCGCGGAAGAGCGTGACGACCACCCACTCCTCGACCTTGGTGCGAATAGGCTCGAAGAGCGAGAGGATGACGAGCGAGGCCACGACGGTGTTGAAGTAAAAGAGCCCGGGCCGGTCTCCGACCCAGGAGACCAGGCCGCCGTAGATGGCGGCGAGCACCAGGCCGAGCAGGCTGACCACCAGGATCTTGCCCAGCAGCTCGTGGAGGTCGAGCAGGCGGTGGCGGAGCAGCGCCTGCGAGAGGAAGAACATGTAGAGGGTGAGGGCGATGAAGCCGAGCCCCTGAAGCGGCCAGGCGAAGCGGAGCCGGGGCAACAGGTCGAGCGCCGCCAGCGCCACCGCCACCACCGCTCCCACCACCAGGTAGGTGAGGCGCGCCCGGTCGACGCGCGTGGGCGCCGCCAGCATCCGCCCCCACAGGACCGAGAGGACGGCAGTGAGCCCGACCAGGACGAAGCCGGTGACGAGGAGCTTGGCCAGGTCGACGTGGACGAGAGGCGAGGCAGCCACCGCCAGTCCCGAGACCGCCCCGGCGAGCATGAGATCGCGCGCCCGCCGCGCGGGTCGCTCCTTCACCCCGAGGAACTCGAGGAAGAAGGCGAGGGCGGCACCGGGGATGAGCGCCCCGGAGAAGACGGCCACGCGCTCCCAGAGGGTGTGGGCGAAGGCGGCCTGCGGCCAGCCGTAGAGGAACCCGGCGGCGGAGTAGACGCACAGGTCGAGCGACAGGAGCGCGAAGAGGGTGAAGACTCGGGGGCGGTTGGCCCGCAGCAGGGCGGCCCCGGCCAGCGCCAGGGTGACGATGGCGGCGAGGAGCGCGGCCTGGCTTCGGATGTCCACCGGCCCACAATCCTAAGCCAGAACGGGTGCCCCGTCCCCTCGCTTGACCGCTGCCCGTCCCTCCCGCAATGTCCCCGGAATGCTCCTCGCGGTGCTCGGCCTCGTGCTCGCCGCGGCCCCGGCGGTCGCGGTCACCGAGCTCGACATCCGCCCGGTGTTCGAGGCGGGGCCACTCGCGGAGACGGCGAGCGTCCTTCGCTCGGGAGCGCCGGCCGAGGTGGCCAAGGCGCTCGAGGGTCGGCCCCAGCCGGAGGCCCGCTTTCTGCGGGCGCGGGCGCTCCTGCAGGTAGGCCGCGGGGGGGAGGCCCTCGCGGCCCTCTCTGGGCTCGCGCCGTCCCTGCCGGCCGTCTCGGACCGCGTCTACGCCCTCACCGGTGAGGCGGCGGTGGCGGCCGGTCGTCCGGAGGAGGCGGCCCGGGCCTTCGGGCAGGTTCCGGAGGGGTCCCTGGCCTGGCCCGGGGCACGCCTGGCGCTGGCTCGCCTGGCGGCCGCGGCCGGCCGCCCGGCCGAGGCGGGCGAGGTGCTGAGACGCCTCCTCGCTCTGCCCGCCCCGCTCGATCTCTCGCGGCCGGACCCGGCAGCGCGCGCGCTCCTCCTTGCCGGTCGCACGGTCGCCGCCACCGATCCGGCGCAGGCGCGCCACCTCCTCCTCGACTGCTACGCGCGGCATCCGCTCGCGCCCGAGGCGCGCGAGTGCCGGTCCTCGCTCGACGCCCTCGAGGTGCCCTACGGAGCCCCGCCGGGCGACGAGGAATCCCTTCAGCGTGCCGAGGCGCTGCTCGACTGGAACCGCAACGAGCTCGCGCTCTCCGAGGCCCGAAGGCTCGCCGACCGGTTCCCGGAAGGCTCGCCGGAGGCGTGCCGGGCGAGCTTCGTGAAGGGCAAGGCGCTGCGCAAGCTCCGCCAGTACGGGCGCGCCGCCGAGGTGCTGGGCCTGGTCGACAAGGGCTGCCCCGATCCTGCCCTGCGGGCGCGCGCCCTCTACCTGCTCGCGGTCGCCCGGGCGAACCTCGATTCGGGGGAGGGCGTGCGCACCTACCGCCGCTTCGCCCGGGAGTTCCCGGACCACCCGCAGGCGGACGACGCCCTCTTCTTCGCCGCCGACCTACTCTCGCGCGAGGGGGCGGTGCCGGAGGCGCGGCGCCTGCTCGCCGAACTCGTCGAGCGCTATCCCCAGGGTGACTTCGTCGCCGAGGCCATGTTCCGGTCGGCTTGGCTGGCGAGGCGGGCGGGCGACCTCGACGGCGCCATCTCCTCGCTCGAGCGCATCGAGGACCGCTACCGGGACCTCGACCCTTACGAGCACGCCCGGGCCGCCTACTGGCGCGGGCGCGCCCTCGGCCAGCGGGGGAGGAGGGGGGACGAGGCGGCGGCGAAGGCGGTCCTCGCCTCGGTGGTGAAGCGATATCCCGCCGACTATTACGGTCTCCTCGCCCAGGCACGCCTCGGCTCGAGGGAGGAGGAGCGCCGCGCGCCGCCACCGGCCGTCGGGTTCGAGTACCGGCCTGGCCCGCTCGCGGCGGACCCCCATTTCCGCGCCGCCCTGGCGCTCTTCCGGCTGGGACTCCTCCGCGACGCGGCCGACGAGCTCAACGCCGTCGACCGCAAGGCGATCACGACGGTGGGCCCCGAGGGACCGGAGCCGCTCCTGCTGCTCGCCGAGCTTCTCGACCGGGCCGGCGATCCGAAGGCCGCACACGGGCTGCTCCGATCGCAGGGGCGCCAGGTACTCCGCCAGCCGCCCGCCGGCATGGGGCTGCGCGTCTGGCAGGTGGCCTACCCGCCTGCTTTTCGAGACGAGGTGCTCCGCTGGGCGCGCCCAGCCCGCGTTCCTCCGGACCTCCTCCAGGCCATCATGCGCGAGGAGAGCGCCCTCGACCCGGTGGTGGTCTCGCCGGCCGGCGCGGTGGGGTTGACGCAGCTCATGGTGCCCACCGCCCGGGAAGCGGCTCGCCGTCTGGGGCTGCGGGCCCCGGGGGAGGCCGACCTCATGGAAGCGAGCCTGAACATCCGGCTGGGCGCCGTCCACCTGGGAGATCTGCTGCGCCGGTTCGGGGGCTCGGCCCCTCTTGCGGTCGCGGCCTACAACGCCGGGGAGACGCCGGTGCGCACCTGGTGGAAGGCCGAGGCCGGAAAGCCGCTCGACGAGTTCGTGGAGGAGATCCCCATCCAGGAGACGAGGGGCTACGTGAAGCGGGTGCTTCGCAGCTACGCCGCTTACCGGATGCTCTACGGACGCCCGGGCGACGAGGTGGTGCGGCTCCCGGAGCGGCTCCCCCGACCCTCCGGCGAGGGCGCGCGGGCGTCGGCTCGGTGACGAGCCGGAGGCGGGGCAGGGCATCGCTGCGGGCGCGGCCGACCCGTGATAGGGTCAATGGAAATGCTCGACTCAGCGGTCCTCGTGCTCAACCGGGTGTACCAGCCGGTTCACGTCACCTCGGTGCGGCGGGCGATCTCGCTGCTGTACCAAGGAGTGGCCCGGGCGCTCGACGAGCAGTTCCAGCTCTTCGACTTCGAGAGCTGGGCGGCGGTGGCGGCCGCGGCGCACCACGAGGCGATCCAGACGCCGAGCCGGCGCATCCGGGTGCCGCGGGTCATCGTGCTCGTGGCCTACGAGCACCTGCCGCGCTCCCGCATCCGTTTTTCCCGGTTCAACGTCTACGCGCGGGACGGCAGCACCTGCCAGTACTGTGGTCGGCGGTTGCCGCGCTCCGAGCTCAACC
>DATJZG010000094.1:0-9420 GCA_035499295.1 Anaeromyxobacteraceae bacterium | reverse complement strand
TAGACGTTGAAGCGGAAGTGCATCACCTCGCCGTCCTCCACCACGTACTCCTTCCCCTCGACGCGCAGCTGCCCCCGCTCCCGGAGGGCGGCCTCGGACCTCGCCGCCACCAGATCGTCCCAGCGGCACACCTCCGCCTTGATGAAGCCGCGCTCGAAGTCGGAGTGGATGACTCCGGCGGCCTGGGGGGCGCGCGTCCCCTGGTGCACCGTCCAGGCGCGGCACTCGTCCTCTCCCACCGTGAAGAAGGTGACGAGTCCGAGGAGCCGGTAGCCGGCGTGGACGAGGCGGAGTAGCCCCGTCTCCTCGAGCCCCAGGCTCGCGAGGAAGTCGGCCCGGTCGGCCTCGGGGAGCTCGGCGAGCTCCGACTCCACCTTGCCGCTGATGACGACGCAGGGCGCCCCTTCCTCGGCGGCGAGGGCCTTCACCGCCGCCACCGTCGCGTCTCCGGGGTCGGAGAGCTGTCGGTCGTCGACGTTGGCAACGTAGAGCACCGGCTTCTGGGAGAGGAGGAAGAGGTCGGAGAGGGCGGCGCGCTCCTCGGGGGAGAGCGGCTGGGCGCGCGCCGGGACCCCCTTCTCCAGGGCCGCGCGCACCTTGTCGAGCACCGCCACCTCGGCCCGGGCGAGCTCGCCCGGCTTCCCGGGCGCCTTGGCGTCCTTCACCTTCTTCTCCCGCCGGCGCTCGATCTGCTCCAGGTCCTTCAGGATGAGCTCCATCTCCACCACGTCGCGGTCGCCGCGCGGGTCGACGCCGCCGCCCACGTGGACCACGTCGGGGTCCTCGAAGCAGCGCAGCACGTGGGCGATCGCGTCCACCTGGCGGATGTGGGAGAGGAACTGGTTCCCGAGCCCCTCACCCTGGGAGGCCCCCGCCACCAGGCCGGCGATGTCCACGAACTCGAGGGTGGTGGGGGTGGTCTTCTTCGGGTGGAAGAGCGCGGCGAGCCTTGCGAGCCGCTCGTCCGGGACCGGCACCACCCCCACGTTGGGGTCGATGGTGCAGAAGGGGTAATTCGCCGCCTGGGCCTGCGCGTGGCCCAGGAGTGCGTTGAAGAGGGTCGACTTGCCCACGTTGGGCAGACCCACGATTCCGATGGCGAGCCCCATCTCTCCCTCCGCTCTCCTTCCCTGAAAAGGAGCGCGCCCCGGCGGGCGGAGCCGCCGGAGCGCGCGGGCAAGGACGCCGGCGGCGACCTCAGGCCTTGGCGGCCGGCACTTCCCGGATGTAGTCCTCGACCAGCTCGCGCTGGGTCTTCTCGTCGAGGCTGGAGCGGACGATGCGGGCCGCGGCCCCGATGGCGAGGTCCGCCACCTGCGAGCGCAGGTCGGCGACGGCCTTCGCCTTCTCCTCGCCGATCTGCTTGCGGGCGGTGGCCACCAGGTCGTCGGCCTCCTTCTTCGCCTGGCTGGTGAGCTGGGCGCGGAAGGCCTCCATCTCCTGCTGGTTGCGCTTGGCGATCTCGGCCGCCTCGCGCTGCGCCTTGAGCAGCGACTCCTTCTGGGCGGCGAGGAGTCGCTCCGCCTCCTCGCGCTCCTTCTTGGCCTGGTCGATGGCGTCCCGGATGGTCCGCTCCCGCTCGTCGAGCATCTTGACGATGGGGCCGAAGGCGTACTTCGACAGCACCAGGATGAGCAGGAGGAAGGTGATGGCGGTCCACAGGGTCAGGCCGGGATTGAGGTCCATGATCCCGGCGGCCAGCACCGGCTTTGCGACGAGAGCGTTCATCGGACGGCTCCGGAGGTGCGAGCGGGGTACGGCTACTTGCTGATGGCGAGGAGCAGGCAGACCACGATGGCGAAGAGCGTGGCGCCCTCGATGAGGGCGGCGGCGATGATCATGGAGGTGCGGATGTCGTTGGCGGCGGTCGGCTGGCGGGCGGAGCCCTCCATGGCGGCGGCGGCGAGGCGGCCGATGCCGAGACCGACTCCGATGACGGCCATGCCGGCGCCAAGGCCGGCGGCGAGGTACCCGAGGGAAAGAGCGTTCATGTGCGGTTCCTGTCCGTTTTCTTTCTTTTGGGGGCGGGAGACTGACGGGCCGCCTTCTTCCCGTGGCGCCTACAGCGCTCGACTACCCGTGGCCGGGAACCTTCCCGGCCACGTGAGAAGCGTGGGGGGCATCGCCTTCGGCGGCGTGCCCGTGTTCCTCGTCGTGGTGCTCGTCGTGGTGGACCAGCCCGGCGCCGATGAAGAGGGCGGAGAGCATGGTGAAGATGTAGGCCTGCACGAAGGCGACGAAGAGCTCGAGCAGGAAGATGGCGAGCGCCAGGGCCACCGACACCGGCGCCACGAAGACCGAGATGGTGAAGATGAGCCCCAGGAGCGCCAGGATGACGAAGTGGCCCGCCACCATGTTGGCGAAGAGACGGACGGTGAGGGCGAAGGGCTTCGTGAAGAGGCCCATGAACTCGACCGGGATCATGATGGGCCACAGCCAGGCGAGCGACGGCGGCACTCCCCCGGTGAGGTGCTTCAGGTAGCCGCCCACCCCCTGCGCCTTGATGGCGGCGTACTGGGTGACGAAGAAGGTGAAGAGCGCGAACGCCACCGTCACCGAGATGTTGGCGGTGGCGGTGGCCATGAAGGGCAGGAGCCCGAGCAGGTTCGCGAAGAGGATGAAGAAGAAGGCGGAGGCGAGGTAGGGGACGAAGCGGTCGGCGTCGTTCTTGCCGATGTTGGCGACGGCGATGTCGCGCACGAACTGCACCAGCATCTCGAAGAAGTTGTAGAGACCGCTCGGGACGATGGCCCGCCGCGAGGAGACGAAGATGAGGAGGAGGGTGAGGACGGCGGCCGCCACCCACAACATCACCAGGTGCTTCGTCGGGGTCATGTCGATCTTCACCCCGCCGAGGTTCAGCACCCAGCCGCCGGTCTTCTCGCGCAGGTCGATCCGGCAGTTCCACTCGAACGACCCGCCACAGATCCCCGGCAACTCCAGCTCGGTGCCGTTCGAGACGTGGTGCATCATCACTTCGGGGAGCGAATGGTGCTCGCCGTGCCCGGCCTCGCCGGCGTTCTCGTGCGCGGCCGCCTCGTGGGCCTCGTGGGTGCCCGCGTGGGCGGCGGCCTCGGCATCGGGGCGGGAAGGGGTGGCCTCGGGCGGGTGCTGTCCCAGGGCGAGCCCCAGGGCGAGTGCGGCGGCGGCGAGCGTCATGCGGGCTTTCCCATTCCGCGCCCGAGGGCGTGAACGAAGCTCCCCTCGATGGCGGTGAAGACGAAGTAGGGCACGAAGAAGGCGACCACGAAGGCGACGGCGCTCTCGCCGGCGCGGGCCACGACCGCCACCCCCGACCCGACGAGCACCAGGCGCACGAGGAACATGGCGACGAAGACGAGGAGCGCCCGCTCCACCGGCTTCCTCGCCGAGGCCCCGAAGCGGGAGAAGGCGTAGAGCGAGGCGAGCGCGGTGGCGGAGGCGATGGCGGAGCCGAGGAGCGCCGGCGGGCGGGCGGGCCCGGCGAGGAGCGAGGCGCCGAGCGCGAGGGCGGCGACGGCGGCGGCGGCGAGGAAGTGTCCCTTCACTTTTTCGGCCTTCCCATCACGATGCGGAAGAAGCTGACGAAGCCCCCCACCATCCCCAGGAGCGCCCCCAGCATCAGGAACCAGGGCGTCCTGTTGTGGACCTTCCCGTCGATCCACCACCCGAGCGCCGCGAAGCCCCCCACGGCGGTGACGAGCGAGGTCGAGGCGCCGAGATACGGTGCCGCCCTCTGGTACGCCTCGGCCAGGTTCGAGAGCCCCTGCCCCCCCTTCCCCGGCCGCTCTCGATCGTCGGGGGAAGCCAACAAGCCCCTCCTCCCTTCCTTCCCGGATTTGCTCGAGATTCTGGGAGAGAAGGGCGGACCCGTATAGCAGTCCCGATCTCACCCGTCAATGGCCTATCGCCCTAGCCTTTCGCCGCCCGGAAGGCGCTCCTCGCCGCCTTCACGGTGAGGTCGACGTCGTCGTCCGAGTGCGCCACCGACACGAAGGCCGCCTCGAACTGGGAGGGGGGGAGGTAGACCCCGCCCTCGAGCATCGCATGGAAGAACCTGCCGAATTTCTTGGCGTCGCACTTGCGGGCGCTGGCGGCGTCGGTGACCGGCTCTCCCGAGAAGAACACCGTCAGCATGGAGCCCACCCGATTCACCTGCACCTCGACTCCGGCCTCTCGGGCCGCGTCCCGGAGCCCCTCGCCCAGCCGGCGACCGGCCTCCTCCAGGCGCTGGTACTCCCTCGGCCCGAG
Source organism: Anaeromyxobacteraceae bacterium (assembly GCA_035499295.1). Classification (GTDB taxonomy): domain Bacteria; phylum Myxococcota; class Myxococcia; order Myxococcales; family Anaeromyxobacteraceae; genus DATJZG01. Next base: position 5,190 of record DATJZG010000094.1, on the reverse strand, counting down.
CTGGCGCAGCGTGGCCGTTCCGGCCGCCATGGCGAGCGGGTTCCCGGAGAGCGTTCCCGCCTGGTAGACGGGCCCGGCGGGAGCGATCCGGTCCATCACGTCCGGGCGGCCTCCGAAGGCGCCCACCGGAAGCCCGCCGCCGATCACCTTGCCGAAGGTGACGAGGTCGGGCCGGAGGCCGTAGAGCTCGCAGGCTCCGCCGGCGGCGAGGCGGAAGCCGGTCATCACCTCGTCGACGATGAGGAGCGCTCCGTGCTTGCGGCAGGCGGCGAGGAGCCCCTCGAGGAAGCCCGCTCGGGGCACGATGACCCCCATGTTCCCCACCACCGGCTCGAGGATGACGGCGGCGATGGTCTTGCCGCGGGCGGCGAGCAGGGCCTCGGCGGCCCCGAGGTCGTTGTAGGGGAGGGTGAGGGTGTGCTTGGCGAGGTCCGCCGGCACGCCGGGCGAGTCGGGGAGCCCGAGCGTCTCCACGCCCGAGCCGGCCTTGACGAGGAGCGAGTCGCCGGCGCCGTGGTAGCAGCCGTCGAACTTCACGAAGTCGTCGCGCCCGGTGAAGCCGCGCGCCAGGCGGATGGCGGCGGTGGTGGCCTCGGTCCCGGAGGAGACGAAGCGCATCTTCTCGATCCAGGGGGCCCGCTCGCGCACCGCCTCCGCGAGCTGGATCTCGCGGGGGGAGGGGGCGCCGTAGCTCGAACCGTCGCGGAGCTGGTCGTCGACCTCCCGGATCACCTCGGCGTTGGCGTGCCCGAGGATGGCCGGACCCCAGCTCCCCACGTAGTCGACGTAGGAGTTGCCGTCGACGTCGAAAAGCCGGCTTCCCTTGGCGCGGGCGATGAAGAGGGGCGTGCCTCCCACCCCGCGAAAGGCGCGCACCGGGCTGTTCACTCCGCCGGGAAAGAGGGTCTGGGCCTTCTCGAACAGCTTCTGCGAGAGCTCGGTCTTCATTGGACCTCCTTGGTCCGCGCTCGGTTCTTGTGGTCGAAGACGGCGTCGCGGTCGCCCGGGGTGACGGTCTTCGCCGCCTCCCGGCGCTGCCGCACCTTCTCGATGTTGGTGCGGAGCGCGTCGGGGTTGGGGTGGCCCGGCATGGCCTGGGTGTAGAGCTCGAGGGCCTTGTCGAAGTGGCCCGCCTGCGCTTGGAGGTGCGCCGCTCCCTCGAGCGCCAGGGCGGCGATCTCCGGCCTCGGGTGGCGCTCCCAGGCGGCCTGGAAGGCCCCGAGCGCCTCCTCGGGGCGCTTCTCCATGGCCCACGCCTGGGCGGTGAGGAGCTGCGCCTCGTCCGCCTCGGCGCTCTGCGGCCAGCGCTCCTTCAGGATGCGCGCCTCGGTGCGCGCCTGCTCGTAGTTCTTGAGCTCGAAGTACTGCTGGGCCACGAGCAGCTGGCAGCGCGGGGCCTCGCTCCAGTCGCTCTGCGCCACCGCCGAGTACTGCGCGATCCCCGCCACCCGGTCGCCCAGCCGCGACACGTAGATGTCCCCGATGACGGTGCGGGCGCGCCAGGCGTCCTCGGTCCCCGGGTAGAGGGAGACGATGCGGCGGTAGTAGGAGATGGCTCCGGGGAAGTCCCCGAGCTCCAGGTAGGAGACGTCGGCGGCGTACTTGAGGGCCTTGAGCCGCACGCCGGTCTCCCACTTCGGGACGGTGCCGTCGCCGAGGTCGCCGAGCAGGTCGCGGTAGGCGTCGAGCGCCTCTCGCGGCCTCCCCTGGTGGCGCAGCTCGTTCGCCTGCTCCAGGCGCCCCTCCGCCGACGAGCAGGCGGCGAGGGCCAGGGCGAGCGCCGCCAGGCCGGTGAGCGGGCGCCCGGGGCGCCTCAAGGCGCTCCCTCTCCGCCCGGCCCCTCCCCGCCGCTGTCGGGCGGCTCCTCGCCCCCGGCGCCGTTCGCCTCCTCGGGGGCGTCGTCCTCCTCCTCCGCCTCGCCGGCCTCCTTGCCGGTCTCGGCGATGCGCGCCACCGCCACCACCAGCTCCTCGCGCGACTCGACGGTGATGAGCCTCACGCCCTGGGTGTTGCGGCCGATGACGCTGATCTGCCGCACCGGCAGGCGGATGAGCATCCCGCGGTTGGTGATGATCATCACCTCCTCGCCCTCGGCGACCGGGACGGCCGCGACCACGGCGCCGTTCCGCTCCGTGGCCTTGATGGTGATGATGCCCTTGCCGCCGCGGCTCTGGGTGCGGTACTCGGCGAGCTCGGAGCGCTTGCCGTAGCCGTTGGCGGTGGCGGTGAGGATGGTGACGGCCGGCTCGCCCTCCACGAGCCGCAGGGCCTCCGCCGAGACGACCTCGTCGCCCTCCTCGAGGGTGATCCCCTTCACGCCGTAGGCGCTCCGGCCCATGGGCCGCACGTCCGACTCCTCGAAGCGGATGGCCATGCCGCTGGCGGTGGAGAGGAGGATGTGGCTCTTGCCGTCGGTGAGCCGGGCGGCGATGAGGCTGTCCCCCTCCTCGATGGAGAGCGCGATGATCCCCGAGGGTCGGGGCCGGCTGTAGGCGCCGAGCCGGGTCTTCTTCACCAGGCCGCGGCGCGTCGCCACGAAGACGTAGAGGCCGTCGGCGGCCTCCTTCTCCTCGCTCGCTTCCTCCCCCTCGCCGCCGTCCGGCTCGGGGAGCTCGCGCACCGGGAGGATGGCGGCCACCTTCTCTCCCTGCGCGAGCTGCACCAGGTTGACGATGGGCTTGCCCCGGGCGGAGCGACCCGCCTGCGGGATCTCGTGGACCTTGAGCCAGTAGACCTTGCCCTTGTCGCTGAAGACGAGCAGGTAGCTGTGAGTGGAGGCGACGAAGAGGCTCCCCACGAAGTCCTCGTCGCGGGTGGCGGCGCCGGTCTTCCCCTTGCCGCCGCGGCGCTGGGCCCGGTAGAGGGAGATGGGGTTGCGCTTCACGTACCCGAGGTGGGAGATGGTGACCACCATCTCCTCCTCCTTGATGAGGTCCTCGACGCCGAGCTTGTCCGCCTCGCCCTGGATCTCGGTGCGCCGCTCGTCGCGGAAGAGCTCCTTCACCTCCTCGAGCTCGGCCACGATCACGTCGAGAAGCACCTTCTCCGAGGCCAGGATCTCCTTCAGGCGAGCGATGAGCTTCTGCACCTCGGCGAGCTCGTCCAGGATCTTCTGGCGCTCGAGCCCGGTGAGGCGCTGCAGCTGCATCTCCAGGATGGCCTTCGCCTGCAGCTCGGAGAGCGAGAAGCGGGCCATGAGCCCGTCGCGCGCCTCGTCGCGGTTGGGAGCCTTCTTGATGAGCTCGATGATCTCGTCGATGTGGTCGAGGGCGATCTGCAGGCCGAGGAGGATGTGCTCGCGCGCCCGCGCCTGCCGCAGCTCGTAGCGGGTCCGCCGCGTCACCACGTCGCGGCGGTGGGCGACGAAGCGCTCGAGCAGCTGGCGGAGGTTCAGGATGCGCGGCTGGCCGCCGTCGATGGCGAGCAGCGTCACGCCGAACCCGGTCTGCATGGCGGTGTGGGTGTAGAGGTTGTTCAGCACCACCTGGGAGACGGCATCGCGCTTCAGCTCGATGACGATGCGCATCCCCTCGCGCGACGACTCGTCGCGCAGGTCGGAGATCCCCTCCAGCCGCTTCTCGCGCACCAGCTCGGCGATGTGCTCGACGAGCTTCGCCTTGTTGACCTGGTAGGGGATCTCGGTGACGACGATGGTCTCCCGCTCGGTGCGGGGGTGGACCTCGATGGTCGCCCGCGCCCGCACGGTGATGCTGCCGCGACCGGTCTCGTAGGCCTGCTTGATCCCGTCGCGCCCCAGGATGATGCCGCAGGTCGGGAAGTCGGGCCCGGGGATGAAGCGCATCAGGTCGGCGACGCTCGCCTTGGGGTTCCGGACCAGGTGCACGGCGGCGTCGATCACCTCGGCCATGTTGTGGGGCGGGACGTTCGTCGCCATCCCCACCGCGATGCCGGCCGAGCCGTTGACGAGCAGGTTTGGGAAGCGCGCCGGCAGGACGGTGGGCTCGACGGTGGAGTCGTCGAAGTTCGGCACCCAGTCGACGGTCTCCTTGTCGATGTCGGCGAGGAGGTAGTCGGCGAGCTTCTCGAGCCGCGACTCGGTGTAGCGGTAGGCGGCCGCGGGGTCGCCGTCCACCGAGCCGAAGTTCCCCTGGCCGTCGATGAGCGGGTAGCGCAGGTTCCAGTCCTGCGCCAGCCGCACGAGCGCGTCGTAGACCGCGGCGTCGCCGTGCGGGTGGTACTTCTTCAGCACCTCGCCCACGACGCCTGCGCACTTCGAGTAGCGCTTGTTGTGGGTGAGCCCCTCCGAGTGCATCGCGTAGAGGATGCGCCGGTGCACGGGCTTCAGGCCGTCGCGCACGTCGGGCAGGGCGCGCCCGATGATGACCGACATCGAGTAGTCGAGATACGACTTGCGCATCTCGTCCTCGATGGCGACCTGCAGGCGCGGCCCATCGGGCGGCGGTGCCGGAGGTGGCGCCTCGGGCGGAGCGGGCGGGACGATCTCGTCGGGCATGGAGTCTCTGGCTTTCCCGGGTCCCGCTGGCGGGCGCTCCGGGGCCAAGGGGGTTATGTAGCTGTTTCCCCCTGGAATTTCAATGACTTTTGCCCTGTGCCGCCCCGGAAATTCAGGGGTGTTTCCGGGGGGTTCGACGAGGCTTTTTCGGCCCCCTTTCCCGCCCGCCGGAGGGCTAGCGGAAGAGCTCCGCCTGTCGCGATCGGGGGGCGCCCGCTGCGCGCCTCTCGTGGTCGAGGAGAAAGCGCTTCATCTCCTCGCCGCCCCCGAAGCCGGTGAGCGAGCCGTCGGAGCCGATGACCCGGTGGCAGGGGATGAGGACGGCGATGGGATTTCGCCCGTTGGCGGCGCCCACGGCCCGGAAGGCCCGAGCCCGCCCCAGGCTCCTCGCGATCTCCCCGTAGGAGCGGGTCTCGCCGAACGGGATCTCGAGGAGCTTCCCCCACACCGCCCGCTGGAACTCGGTCCCCGCCGGTGCGAGCGGCAGGTCGAAGGCGCGGAGCGTCCCCTCGAAGTAGGCCTCGAGCTCCCGCCGCGCCTCCTCGAGGAGGGGCCTCCCCGTCCCGGGGACGGCGTCCAGGTGCGGCCCGAAGGCGCCGGGGAGCCGCAGCCCCACCACCGCCTCGTCGCTGGCGGTGACCGCGAGGGCACCGACGGGGGTCTCGACGTCGATCTGGTAGAGCGTCACGGCTCGTCTCCTTTCGCGAGTGCCGACC
>DATJZG010000093.1:0-33290 GCA_035499295.1 Anaeromyxobacteraceae bacterium | reverse complement strand
GTCGCCGGAGATCACCTCCGGGACGAGCCCCGCGTCGCGCCGTGCCGCCGCGAAGAACGCCTCCCCGTTCTTCGCGTCCCGGGCGGCGCTCGTGGCGACGCAGGCGATGCGGGGCGCCCCGAGCGCCCGGGCCTCGCCGGCGAAGCGCGCCAGGACCTCCACCGTGCCGGCGATGGCGGCCGGGTCGAGCATGCCGGTGCGGTCCACCCCGCGCCCGAGCCGGGTGATCTCGGCCCGCTCCACCACCGGCTCGAACCTCTTGCCGGCGCGCTCCGCGACGGTGAGGAGCACGGTGTTCGTGCCCACGTCTATGGCAGCCACCCGGTCCATGGCTCTCTCCTACTGCGGTAGCGGCCCCCAGGCGGGATTCGCGAGGGGAGAGGCGTCGGTGGTGACGACGCGCTGTCGATCGCCGGCCGGGTTGGAGATCACGAGCTCGGGCCGTCCGGTACGGTCGGAGACGAAGACCAGGAGCCGGCCGTTCGGCGCCCACCAGGGCTCCTCGTTCGTGAGTCCCTGATCCTGGGTGACGCGGGTGATCTTTCCGGTGTCGGGGGAGACGACGAAGACGTCGAAGACCTTCTTCTCGTCGCGGGCGGTGAAGGCGATGAGGTCGCCGCGCGGGCTCCAGCGGGGAGTCTGGTTGTAGGTGCCCTGAAAGGTGAGGCGCCTCTGCTGCGATCCATCGGCGTTCATCAGGTAGATGTGCGGGTTGCCCGAGCGGTTGGAGATGAACGCGATGCGGCGCCCGTCCGGCGACCAGGTGGGGGAGGTGTCGGTGGCCGGATCGCTCGTCAGGCGCCGCAGGCCGGACCCGTCCGCATTGACGACGTAGACGTCGGAGTTCCCGTCCACCGAGGCCGTGAAGGCGATCTGGCGCCCGTCGGGCGAGTAGACCCCGCCGCTCGACAGCTCGCCCAGGCCCGCCACCAACCGAAGGCTCCCGTCGGAGAGCCGAAGTCCCCAGATCTCCGGCTTCCCGCCCCGGTAGCTGGTGAAGAGAATCTCGCCGCCATCGGGGCGCCAGGAGGGCAGCAGCAGGATGTTGCTGTCGCGGTAGAGGACCTCGGAAGACTTCCCGTCCGCGTCGAAAGCCACGATCTCCCGGGTCCCCTTGCCGCGGCGGATGACCGCGATGCGCGTGCGGAACACCCCGGGCTCGCGGGTGTAGTACTGCACGATGTCGTCCGCGAATCGGTGCGCGAGGGCCCGGGCTGTCCTCTCCTTGTAGGCGCGGTAGAGCACCTCCCGTCCGGCCCGGACGTCATAGAGGTGGAGCTCGCCGGCGAGGGTCGCGCCGTCGCGCCGGAGGGCTGCCTTCACCAGTCCCTCGGCGCCCACGTCGGACCAGCGCTGAAAGCGAATCCCGGAAGCGGCGAACCCCTCGCGAGGATCGGCCAGGAAGGAGCGAGGGTCGAGGAGCTCGAACACCACCGGGAGGGCGAGATCGTCGCGCAGGATCTGGAGCGTCTCGGTCGCTTCCGCCTGCGCTTCCGGGGAGGACTGGAAGGCGGGCACGGCGAGCGCCAAGGGGCGAAAGTCGGGGGAGCCCAAGTCGATGTAGGCGCGCTGGGCGAGCGCAACGGCCGGCAGGAAGAGAAGCGCCACGGCGACGGATCGGATCATGTCTCTCCCTGGTTTCCGTGAGGGCGCGGGGGCTCACATGTGGAAATGCACGCCGAGTCCTACGGTGCGATACTGCCCCACGAGCTCGGGCGGCGGTGGAGGAAGGCGCGTCTGCCTCACCGCCCGCTCGAGCGCCTGGTCGAAGCCGTCGTTGCCGCTTCGCTTCTCGAAGCGCAGGTTGGAGATGCGCCCGTCCGGCTCGACGAAGAGGATCACGGTGGCGCCGAGGTGCATCCGCTCCTGCTCGGAGATGGTGGCGGGCAATCGGTAGTTGGACTGCAGCGCCTGCGTCACGAGCGCCAGGTACCGGTCGCCCTCGGAAGCGTCGGTGGCGGTCCCCTCGGCGGAGCCGCTCGGGTCGCCCCAGGTCTCCATCGCGATTGCCTGTTCCTTGCGGACCTTGGAGAGCGCGCGGGAGAGGGCGTCGTCGCCCTTGCCGCTCGCGGTCGAGGCGGGGTGGGGCGGGGCCGCTTTGGCCTTCTCTGCCGGCAGGGCCACCGGCCTCGCCGCCGCCGGAGCCGGCACGGGCGCCGCCGCCCGCGGGGCGGCCTCGGGGGGGGGCGCGTCGCGGCGCGGGAGCCAGCGCTCGGGGCGGGTCTCCCCGAGCCGGACCAGCTTCGCGATGATGGGCTTCTGTGACGTGTCCACCGGGGCGGGCCGGCGCAGCACTCCCAGCGAGACCACGGCAGCGTGCACCGCCAGGGACGCGACCACCACCGGCCAGAGCCGATCCCGGTGAGCCGACTCGCCGAGGGCGTACATCTAGCGCTTCGCCTCCGGTCGCTCGGGGGTCGGGTTGGTGATCATGCCCAGGTTAGTGACCCCGGCGCGCTGAACGGCCGCCATCACCTCCACCACGAAGCCGTAGGGGAGGGAGCGATCGGCCATCAGGTAGAGCTCGCGGTCCCGAGCCACGCGGGCGTTGGCCTTGAGCTTCTCCTCGAGGTCGGGAAGCGCCACCCGTGCCGGCTGCTCGTCGGTGCCGAGCCACAGGCTCTTGTCGGCCTTGATGGAGAGCACGAGCTTCTGCTCCTCCGCCTTCACCGTTTGTGCCTTCACCTCGGGGAGGTTCACCTCGACGCCCTGCTGGATGAGCGGTGCGGTCACCATGAAGATGATGAGCAGGACGAGCATCACGTCGACGAGCGGCGTGACGTTGATCTCGGTGAGGGTCTGCCGGCCGGATCCGCTCGTTCCGATGGCCACGAGAGCACCTCAGCTGAAGAAATGACGCTTTACGATGTTGAGGAAATCGTTGGAGAAATTGGTCATCTCGCTGTCCAGGACGCGGATTCTCGAGACGAAGAGGTTGTAGAAGACGACCGCCGGGATGGCTGCGAAGAGCCCGACGGCGGTGGCGATGAGGGCCTCGCTGATGGGCTTCGCGACGGTGGCCAGGTTGGCGTTCCCCATCTGGTAGATGTCGTGGAAGGCCCGCATGATCCCCCACACCGTCCCGAAGAGGCCGACGAAGGGGGCGGCGCTCGCCGTCGTCCCGAGGAAGGGGACCATCGACTCGAGCTGGGTAACCTCCGCCGCCGCCGCCCGCTTCAGGGCCCGCTCGACGTTCTCCAGGCCACCGAGCTGCTCGCTCATGGCGCTCTCCGCGTTCTTCTGGCGTGCGGTCACCTTGGAGAGCTCGACGTAGCCGGTGCGGAAGACGGCGGCAATGGGACTCGCGGTGAGCGACTCCGCCGCGTGGTAGATGGCGTCGAGGCGCTTCGACTGCCAGAAGGTCTCGAGGAAGCTCGCCGACTCGGTCCGCGCCTTGCGCAGCGCCATCCACTTCTTGGCGATGATGGCCCAGGAGACGACCGAGGCGGCAAGCAGGAGCAGGAGCACCGCTCCCACCACCGGTCCGGCGTTGAGGACGATCTCGACGTAGTCGATGTCGGTGCCGCGCGCGGCCGAGGGCGCGAGGCGAGCCAGGGTACGAGCGATTTCTGGGATCAGGTCAAACCCCGCGGGGGTCCAGAGGGTTCCGGGTATCTAGCATGGCGATGCCCGGGCGTCACGGGAGTGGAACGCGGTGGGAGACGCTCCATTCCCGCTCGCCGCGCCGGTTTCGATGCGCTTTTCTGCCGCCGCGTGAACGGGTCGCGCGGGAGCGAGCCCGAAAGGGAGTGCCACCTTTTCGCCGGCCGGACCGCAACCCTGAATAGAATAGAGGGGAGCGCTGTCCAGATGGCGGCACGGTGGTTGTGACACTCACACTTTACCGGAGGCCCCGATGAAGCGCGTCCTCTTGGCTGCCACGCTCGCTCTCAGTGCGGGCTGCTACTCGTCCCCGCCCTCGCCCCCGATCGTGAACCTCAACCTCTACTGGCACTTCGTCGGGCGCCAGGGCCAGACGTACGGAAACGGCTCGCAGACGAACACCGGTTGTGCCCAGGCGGGCGTCGACACGGTCTCGGTGACGCTCACCGACCCGACCGGCTACACCTATGCCCCGCAGAGCTTCCCCTGCATCCAGTCGAACGGCGTGCCCGGAGTGACCTTCCCCGGACTCTACGCCGGAGGCTACGCCTGGATCGTCGCCGGCTACCGCGGCAGCCTGCCCGTCTACAGCGTGACCCAGACGAACCAGCCGGTGAACCCCGACTCCACCGGCAACGCCACGGTCGACGTCGCACCGGCGGCTCTCTATCCGGACCTGAACGTCACCTACGACCTGCCGGCCGCCGCCACCTGCTCCGCCGCCTCCATCGTGCAGATGAGCTTCGAGCTCGATCAGGCGGGCTCGGTCTACTACACGAACGCCGGCAGCGCCACGAGCCCCGGCTTCGCCCTCCCTTGCGGTGACCCTCCCCAGAACGTCTTCACCGTGCCCTCTCTCCCCGCCGGGACGAACTACCAGTTCCGCTCCATCGAGGCGCTCGCCTCGACCGGGCCGGTTTACGAGGCCTGCGGGCTCCTCGTCATCCAAGGGACCCAGGATCCCGCCGGCAGCATGTCCGCGAGCCTGATCGCGGCCGGCGGACAGCAGTGCCCGTAGTCCGCCCGAGGGACGAGGCTTCCCCGACGCCCGCCGGGCGCTTCCAGTAGAATCCCGGCGTGCCCAGAATCGGCATCTTCGACTCCGGCGTGGGCGGGCTCACCGTCCAGCGCGCCATCCTGGAGGCCCTGCCCGGTCTCGAGACCACCTACCTCGGCGACACCGCTCGGGTCCCCTACGGCACCAAGTCGGCCGAGGTGGTGACCCAGTACTCGCTCAACAACGCCCGGTTCCTGGTCGGGCAGGGCATCGACATGCTCGTGGTGGCCTGCAACACGGCCTCGGCGGTGGCCCTGCCCGCGCTTCGAAAGGCGCTGCCCATCCCGGTGCTCGGCGTGGTGGAGCCCGGGGCGCGAGCCGCCGCGCGGGCGAGCCGAAGCGGGCGGATCGGGGTGATCGGCACGCAGGGGGCGGTGGCGAGCGGCGCCTACCAGCGGGAACTCCTGCGCCTCCGCCCCGAGGCGGTGGTGGCGGCGAGGGCCTGCCCGCTCTTCGTCCCGCTCGCCGAGGAAGGGTGGACTGCGCCGGACGACCAGGTGGTCCGCTCCGTCGCCGACCGCTACCTCGCCCCCCTGCGGGCGGAGCGGGTGGACGTGCTCGTCCTGGGCTGCACCCACTACCCCCTCCTGAAGGGCGCCATCGGCAGCGCCCTCCCGGGCGTGGCGCTGGTCGACAGCGCCGAGGCCATCGCCGACGAAGTGCGTCAGAGCTTTCCCGAGGCGGCAGGGCCCGGCACCGCCGACCACCGCTTCTTCGTCACCGACACGCCGGAGCGCTTCCTGGGAGTGGCCTCGCGCTTCCTGGGCCGACCGGTCGCGGTCGCCGAGCACGTCGACGTGTAGGCGATCCGCGCCAGAGGGAGGGCTGGTCGGCGACTTGATGCCACCCCCGGGTCTGGCTACAGTCGCAAGGATGCCGCCGGGCTCCAAGAAGATGGTGGTCGGCTTCAACCACAACATCAAGCACGCGGGACGGGTGTACCACGTGCAGACGGAGGACTCCGGCCTCGACAACCCGCACGTCATCACCCACCTGTTCGTCGGCGGCAACATCCTCGCCAGCAAGAAGACGAGCTACGCCGACATCGTCGGGGCCGACAACCTCGCCGACGTGGTGCGGGAGCTCATGGAGGAGCAGCACAAGGAGATGCTGCGGAACCTCATCAACGGCGTGTACGACAACGTGGACGCCACCGGCCCGGAGGGCTCGCGCGCGTGGCAGCCGGGCCAGGTCCAGGGAGGAGCGGCGCCGCGCGCCGCCCCGCCGGGCCCGTCCCGCTTCCCGCAGCGCCCGGCGCCGGGGCCGCCCCCCTCCACCCGGGCGCCTCCGCCGGAGGTGGCCGCCGCGCAGCAATCGCCCCCCCCCGCGCTCCGCGACGATGGGGAGACGCTCTTCGGCGAGGACCTCATCAGCGAGAAGAGCCTCGACGAGGTCATCCTCTCCTACCTGGCCGAGGACCTGGGCGAGCGCAAGCCGTGATCCCAGCGTGATCCAGCTCTTCCACGTTTTCAAACAGTACGGTGCCGAGGCGCCGGCGCTCTCCGACGTGAGCCTCGAGGTGAGGAAGGGCGAGTTCGTGTTCCTCACCGGCCCCTCCGGGGCGGGGAAGTCGACGCTCCTCAAGCTCATCTTCTGCGCCGAGCCGGCGAGCAGCGGGCAGATCCTGGTGTTCGGCCGGAACGTTTCGCGCATCCGCCCGTCCGGGATCCCCTACCTGCGCCGCAACATCGGGGTCGTCTTCCAGGACTTCAAGCTGCTCCCGGAGCGGACGGTGGCCGAGAACGTCGCCTTTCCCCTGGAAGTGCGCGGGCAGCACCCTCGGGAGGTGCGCGGAAAGGTGACCCAGGCCCTGCGGGCGGTGGGCCTCGACCACCGCGCGGCCAAGTTCCCGCCGGTGCTCTCCGGCGGCGAGCAGCAGCGGGCCGCGGTGGCGAGGGCGCTGGTAGCGGACCCGGCTCTCCTGCTCGCCGACGAGCCCACCGGCAACCTCGACCTCGACCGCACCTTCGAGGTCATGGCGCTCCTCGAGGGAGCGAACGCCCGCGGCACCACGGTGGTGGTGGCCACGCACGACCGCGGCCTGCTGGCGCGCCACAAGAAGCGGGTCATCGCGCTCGAAGGCGGCCGGGTGGCGTCGGACGGCGACTCCGTTCGCCGGGCTGCCTCCTGACCTCGAGGGCGCGATGCACCGCCTCGTCCTCCTCCTCCGGCGCGCCGTGGATGCCCTCCGCAGGGGGCCGTTCGTGACCGCGGTGGCGGTCGCCACCATCTTCGTCGCCGTGCTTCTCACCGGGATCTTCGCGGCGGCGCTCGGGGGGGCGGAGCGCCTCCTCTCCGCCTGGGCCGGAGAGGTGCCGGTGTCCGTCTACCTCGCCCCCGGAGCGGACCTGGAGGCGGCCCGCGCGGCGGCGGAGCGGCTCGCCCCGGGGATGAGGATCGAGGCGGTGACGCCGGAGGAGGGCCTCCGCCGACTGCGGGCTTCGCTGGGGGATGAGGCGAGCGTGCTCGACGGCGTCGGGGAGGGAGTGCTGCCAGCGGCGGTGGAGGCCCGCCTGCCGGGGATGTCGCTCGCCCAGGCGCGGGAGACGGCGGCGCGACTGCGCCAGGTGCCGGGAGCCGCTCAGGTGGACTTCGGCGCCACCTGGCTGGAGCGGCTCGAGACGCTCCTGCGGCGGGGCAGGCGGGTGGGCCTGGTGCTCCTCGGGCTCATGACCGTCGCCACCGCGGTGCTGGTGGCGAACACCCTCCGGCTGGCCGTCTACGCGCGCCGCGACGAGATCGAGATCATGAAGTTCGTGGGAGCGACGGACCGCTACATCGGGGCGCCCTTCCTGGTGGAAGGAGTCCTGCAGGGGCTGCTGGGTGGGGCGCTGGCGGTGGGGGCGCTCTTCGGCGCCACCTCGGCGTTCCTCCCCTGGCTTCGCGCCGCGCTGCCGATCGCCGGGAGGCTCTCCCGCGCCGACGTCTTGCCCGGGTCGCTCGCGTGGGTGCTCCTCGCCGGGGGTGGGGCGCTCGGGCTCCTCGCCAGCGCGCTCTCCCTCGGGCGCTTCCTGAGGAGGGTGTAGCGGTGCGGATCGCACTCCTGGCTCTCCTCCTGGGCGCGGACCCGCGCGCACAGCTCGAGGTTCTCGAAGCGAGGCGAGCGGCGGAGAGGGCGGCGGCGGCGCTGCTCGCGGCCCGGGAGCGCTCGGTCCTCGACGCGCTCGAAGGGGCGGAGAGGGGGTGGCGGGAGGCCGAGGGTCAGGCGCGGCGCGCGGAGGCCGATCGCGTCGCCTCGGCCACGCGGCTCGAGGTGGCGCTGCGCGAGGAGATGGACGCCGACGGCCGCTACCAGGGGCTCGTCCGGGAGCTCCGTCCACGCCTGGCCGCCCGCCAGCGAATGGGGAGCCTGGGAGAGGTCCGGCTCCTGCTGGCGTCGGGATCGCTCGCCGACCTGGTGAAGCGGCAGGCCCTCCTCGACCGGGTCCTGGCTCACGACGCGCTCGCCCTGCGAACGGCAAAGGAGGCGGTGGAAGCGCGCGAGCGGGCCACGGTCGCGCGCCGGGAGGAGGCGGATCGGCTGGCGCGGCTCTCCGCCGAGGCGGAGGCCGACCGGACGGTGGCGGCGGCTCGCCGGGATACGCGCCGGGCGCTCCTCGCCTCGGTGCGGGGCGCGCGGGAACTGCACGAGCGGGCCGCCCAAGAGGCGGAAGGGCAGAGCCGAATGCTCGCTGAGTTCATCGCCGCCCTCCCGCCGCCCCGCTCCGGCGAGGTTCCGTACAAGGGCTTCGCGCAGCTGAAGGGGCGCCTGCCCATCCCTGCCAACGGCCGGGTGGAGGTGGGCTTCGGGAAGGTGGTGAACCCGCGCTTCCGCACGGTGACGGTGCAGAAGGGCGTGGACATCGCCGCCGCGCGCGGCGAGGCGGTGCGCGCCGTCGCGCCCGGCCGGGTGGTGCACGCGGGCTGGTTCAAGGGCTACGGCAACCTGGTCATCGTCGACCACGGCGACGGCTATCACACGCTCGTCGCCCACCTCGAATCCATGACGGCGGCCGCCGGCGAGGACGTGGACGCCGGAAGCCTGCTCGGGACCGTGGGCGACACCGGCTCGCTCAAGGGTGCGTATCTCTACTTCGAGGTGCGCGAGAAGGGGAAGCCCCTCGATCCCGCCGCCTGGCTAGCCCCCGGAACCGGCACTATGATCGCCCGATGAACCGCCGCTTCTTCCCTCGGCCCGTCGCCTCGGGCGCGCTTGCCCTCCTCTCCCTCCTCCTCCTCGCTCCCGTCCGATGGGCCTGGGCGGCGCCGCGGCAGGACACCACCCAGCCCTACCGCTCGCTCGACGTGTTCTCCGAGGTGCTCGCTTACGTGGAGAACAACTACGTGGAGGACGTGCAGGAGAAGGAGCTCGTCTACGGAGCCATCGAGGGCCTCCTGCAGAAGCTCGACCCGCACAGCGCCTTCCTGCGGCCCGAAGCCTACCGGATGATGAAGGACGAGACCTCGGGCGAGTTCGACGGGCTCGGGCTCGAGGTGGTCCTGCAGGGTGACGACGTGGTGGTGGTGGCCCCGGTCGCCGATTCGCCGGCCGAGCGGGCCGGCCTGCAGCCCGGGGACCGGATCGTGAAGGTCGATGGCGCCTCGGTGCGCGACCTTCCGCTCTACGAGGTGGTCCGGCGCATGAAGGGGCCGGCGGGGACGAAGGTGGTGCTCGAGGTCATGCGGGTGGGGTTCCGAGAGCCGCAGAGCCTCACGGTGGTGCGCGACCGGGTGCGCACGAGCAGCGTGGACTGGAAGGTCCTCGACCCGGCCGCGGGCCTGGTCTACGTGAAGGTGAAGGTATTCCAGGACCGCACCGATCGACAGCTGAAGAAGGCCCTGGACGACGCCCGCCAGAAGCTCGGGCGGGAGGTCCAGGGCCTGGTGCTCGACCTGCGAAACAACCCCGGCGGACTCCTCGACCAGGCGGTGCGCGTGGCCGATCGCTTCCTCACCTCGGGGGTCATCGTCAGCACCGAGGGACGCGGGCAGCGGGCTCCCGAGGTCGAGCGGGCGCGGGAGAAGGACACCGAGCCGCCGTACCCGGTGGCAGTGCTCGTCAACCGGGGGAGCGCCAGCGCCAGCGAGATCGTGGCCGGCGCGCTCCAGGATCAGGGGCGCGCGGTGATCGTCGGCACGCAGACGTTTGGGAAGGGCTCGGTGCAGACCATCATCGAGCTCGAGGACGGGTCGGCGCTCAAGCTGACGGTGGCGAAGTACTACACTCCGAAGCACCGCTCCATCCAGGAATTGGGCATCACCCCCGACGTGGTGGTGGCCGACCGGGCCACCCGCTCCCCCAGCGACGAGGGACCGGCGGAGCGGGACCTCAAGCGCCACCTCCACAACGAGCAGCGCGACGAGGCCGCCCTAGAACCTGCACCGGACGCGAAGGCTCCGACGGCGCACCCGGCCCCCGCCCCGCAGCCGGCGGGCGACGTCCAGCTCGAGCGCGCCGTCGAGGTCCTGCGCGGGGCCCGGGCTCCTCGCGCCCCGGAGGCTGTCGCCGCGCCACTCCCCACGCGGGGCTAGGCTCGCCGGAGCGCCAGAGCCGGCTCGCGGAGTGAAAGGGCAACCCCGGCGGGGAAGCCTTTGAGACCCTTGCGGCTTTTTGCGTTGACTTCACACTCCCAGGCGCTAAACTCCGCGCGGTCTTGAGCTCGGGGAGCGTCTACCTGCGTCACCCCAATGCGAGACGTGTGCTGGGAGCGTCCCGCTGCGGGCGCTAGTGCCCCTCAGACAGCCAGATGAGCCATTTCGAGATCGCGGTCGTCGTCGCCTACGGTTTGGTGTTGCTCGTGCTCTCCGTGTACGGGTCGCACCGGTACTTCATGGCGTACCTCTACTACCGCCACAAGTACAACGTGCCCGTTCCCCGGGCGCGCTTCGCGGAGCTCCCGCGGGTCACCGTCCAGCTTCCCGTCTTCAACGAGATGTACGTGGTGGAGAGGCTCATCGGTGCGGTTTGCGGGCTCGACTACCCGCGCGAGCTCCTCGAGATCCAAGTCCTCGACGACTCGACCGACGAGACGGCCCTCATCGCGCGCCGGTGCGTGGAGTCCTGGCGCTCGCGCGGCCTCGACATCCGCTACGTCCACCGCACCCATCGGGAGGGCTTCAAGGCGGGGGCCCTCGAGAACGGGCTCGAGCTCGCGAAGGGGCAGTTCGTCGCCGTCTTCGACGCCGACTTCGTCCCCACCCCCGACTTCCTGCGGAAGACGGTGCACTACTTCACCGACGACCGCGTCGGGATGGTGCAGGTGCGCTGGGAGCACCTCAACCGCGGCTTCAGCCCGCTGACCCAGGTGCAGAGCATCCTCCTCGACGGGCATTTCGTCATCGAGCATACCGCGCGCAACCGGTCGGGGCGCTTCTTCAACTTCAACGGCACCGCCGGGATCTGGCGGCGCGACACCATCGCGAGCGCCGGCGGCTGGCAGCACGACACCCTGACCGAGGATCTGGACCTCTCCTACCGGGCGCAGCTCAAGGGCTGGAAGTTCGTGTTCCTGCCGGAGGTCGTGGCCCCGGCCGAGATCCCCGTGCAGATGAGCGCCTTCAAGAGCCAGCAGCACCGCTGGGCGAAGGGCTCCATCCAGACGGCCATGAAGCTCCTGCCCCGGATCTTCCGCAGCGACCTGCCGCGCGACGTGAAGAAGGAGGCCTTCTTTCACCTCACCGCCAACGTCGCCTACCTGCTCATGATCCCGCTCGCGGTGCTCATGCCCATCACGGTGGTGGTGCGGGTGAGCCACGGGTGGATCGAGGTCCTCCTCCTTGACCTCCCCTGCTTCGCGGCCGCCACCATGAGCGTGTGCGTGTTCTACGTCGCCAGCCAGCGCGAGATCCGGGCCACCCCCTGGCAGCGCGTGAAGTACCTCCCCTTCCTCATGGCACTCGGGATCGGGATGTCGGTGAACCAGGCGCGGGCCGTCATCGAGGCATTGCTCGGCCACCAGACCGGATTCACCCGGACTCCCAAGCTCGGCGTGAAGACGGGCCAGAGCGCCACCGCTCGGCGCCGCTATCGCGTCGCAGTGAGCTTCCAGCCGCTCCTCGAGCTCACCCTCGCCGCCTACTTCACCCTGGCGGTGATCTGGGTGGCCGACCGCGGCGTCTGGTACTCGCTGCCGTTCCTCGTCCTTTTCCAGGCCGGGTTCGCCTACGTGGGCCTGAAGAGCGCTGCGGAGGGGCTGAGGGACGTGTGGAGCCGGCTCATCCCCGCCGCCCCGCCCGTTCCGGACGCCGAGTAGGACAGGCGCTGGAGCAGCGCTACAGCAGCTTCTCGAAAAGCGTCACCCGTTCGCGCAGGAGAGCGGCCTGCGCGTACCCGCCCCTCTCCCAGAACGCGCGCGCCTCCGCGTTCTCGTCGGTCACGGAGAGCCGCAGGGCGCGGAAGCCGCGGTGGCGGAGAAGTGCCTCGAGCTCCCGGGCGGCCTCCCGCCCGAGCCCCTTTCCCTGCAGCCCCTCCCTCACCAGCAAGAGGCGGACGTGGGCGGCGTCCGGCTCCGGCCAGCGGAGCTGGACGTCGAGGATGCCCGCCGCCAGCCGCCTCGAGCGCAGCCACAGCACCCACAGCACCCGGTCGGCGTCGGCCTCGGCCTCGGCGTAGAGCTCGGCGCCGGCGCCGGGCCCGGCCGGCTCCCCGTGGGTGAGGAGGTGGTAGGTCGGGGTGGCCTCCAGCACCGCCTGCAGAGCCGGGACGTCGTCCGGGAGCGCCGGGGCGGCGAGGAGCCGCACGGTGGCGATGGCAGGGGTCGCCTTCACGTCTCTCCTCGCAGGCCGCGCCCCTCCGCCCAGGCGAGCAGGGCAGGGGCGGCGCCCTCCAGGGTGAGGCGGACCGAGTGCGCCCCGGCGGCGCGTAGCTCCTCCACGTCGTAGCGGCCGGTGGCCACGCCCAGCGCCAACACCCCGTGCGCGCGCGCCGCCGAGACGTCGCGGGGGGTGTCGCCGATCACGAGCACGTCGCCGGGCCCCGCCGGCGCACCGCGCCAGAGCGAGGCGCGGTCGAGGGCGGCGCGCACCAGCAGTTCCCGCGCCTCGCCGTCGTCGGCGAAGGCGGCGACGGCCCGCGGGCCCCAGTCGAAGAAGCGGTCCAGCCCCCCGCGCGCGAGCTTGATCCGCGCCCCCGCGCTCACGTTGCCGGTGCAGAGGCCGACCGCGGCGCCGGCCCGGGCGAGCTCCTCGAGCAGATCCTCCACCCCCGGCAGCACCGCGTATCCGGGGCCGTGGATCTCCTCCTTCAGGACCTCGACGTAGGCGGCGAGGAGCCGGTCGCAGAGCGCCGCGTCGAAGGGCCGGCCGATGGCGACGAGCACCTCCCGGACGATGAGCCGGTCCGTCATGCCGTCGAGCCGCAGGCCGGTGAGGGCGCCGTCGATGGCGCCGAGCTCGGCCGACATCACCCGCCCGAGGGCCCGCCGCCCCGCACCTCCCGCGTGGACGAGCGTTCCGTCCACGTCGAAGAGGAGCACCCGCTGGGCGCCGCGAGGCTCAGTCGAAGAGGGCATCGACGAACTCGCGCGGCTCGAACTGGCGCAAATCGGCGACCTTCTCGCCCACGCCGACGTAGCGCACCGGGATGCGGAGCTCGTCGCAGATCCCGATGATCACCCCACCCTTGGCGGTGCCGTCGAGCTTGGTGAGGACGATGCCGCCCACTCCCAGCGCCTCGTGGAACTGCCGCGCCTGGGCGATGGCGTTCTGGCCGTTGGTGGCGTCGAGGACGAGGAGGACCAGGTGCGGAGCCCCCGGGAGGGCTTTGTCGAGGACCCGCTTCACCTTCTTCAGCTCCTCCATGAGGGGCAGCTTGGTGTGGAGGCGGCCGGCGGTGTCGAGCAGCACCACGTCGAACTTCTCCTCCACCCCGCGCCGAACCGCCTCGAAGCACACGCTCGCCGGGTCGGCGGCGTCCTTGCCCCGCACCACCGGGGCGCCTACGCGCTCCGCCCAGATCTCGAGCTGCTCCCCGGCGGCGGCGCGGAAGGTGTCCCCGGCGCCGAGCAGGACCCGGTGCCCGCCCTGGCGCAGCTGGGCGGCGAGCTTGCCGACGGTGGTGGTCTTCCCCGACCCGTTCACGCCCACCACCATGATCACGAAGGGCCGCGCTTCTCCCATGCCGAGGTCCCCGCCGGTGGCCTGGGCCGGGCGGAGCGAGACGATGCGAGCGATCTCCTCGCGCAGGGCGCCCTTCAGCTTCTCGGGGTCATCGAGCTCGCGCCGACGCACCCGCTCTCGCGCGTTCTCGAGGAGGGCGGTGGCGGTCTTCACGCCGATGTCGGCGGTGAAGAGGATCTCCTCCAGCTCCGCGAGCGTGTGCTCGTCCACCGCCCCCCCGCGCCCGCCGAACAGCCCCTGCAGGCGGGCGACGAAACCGCCGCGGGTCTTCTCCAGGCCGGCCGCTAGCGTGCGCCCGCCCTCGGCCTCCTCGCGCAGCCGCCGCTCCTCCTCCTCGCGCAGGCGCGCCGTCTCGGCCTCGTGGGCGAGCCGCTCCGCCTCCTCGCGCGCCCGGCGGGCCTCCTCTTCCCGCTCCAGGCGGCGGCGCTCCTTCTCGGCCCGCTCCGCCTCCTTCTTGCGGCGGTACTCCTCCTTCTTGCGCGCCTCCTCCAGGTCGGCGACCGGGGCCTCGACGGCGGCCGCCGCGGGAGGAGGCGGGAGCGACTCGGGCAGGGCGGAGGCCCCGGCCTCCCGCTCCAGCTCGCGCTCGATCTCCTCCGACGGAACCGGCGCTTCCTGGGGAGGACGACTCGGGCGCCGCAGGAGCCGGACGGCAGCGGCGACGATGAGGGCGGCGAGCGCGACGAGGAGGCCCAGGCCGGCCAGGTCGCCTGCCGAAAGTGCGAACGGGAGGGGCACGAGGCTCCCCGGGGACGAATGGAGGGTCACGGGAAGGAGACGATATAGGGTGTGGTGCCGGGGGGTGTCAACGCGCCCCTGGCGGCCGAAAGAGGCGCGGGCGCCCTGCCGGCGCGCGCTCTAGGCGGCCGCCGACTGGGTGCGGCCGGCGAGGCGCACCGACACGAGCTTCGACACGCCCGGCTCCTCCATCGTCACCCCGTAGAGCGTGTCCACCATCTCCATGGTGCGCTTGTTGTGGGTGATGAGGATGAACTGGGAGCCCTTGCTCATCTCCTTCACGAGCTCGTTGTAGCGGCCGACGTTGGCGTCGTCGAGCGGCGCGTCCACCTCGTCGAGGAGGCAGAAGGGGGAGGGCTTGATGAGGAAGATGGCGAAGATGAGCCCGACCGCGGTGAGAGCCTTCTCCCCGCCGGAGAGCAGGTTGACGCTCTGGAGCTTCTTCCCCGGGGGCTGGGCGAAGATCTCCACCCCGCCGGCCTCGTCCTCCCCGTCCTGGGTCAGCACCAGGCCGGCCCTGCCCCCGTTGAACAGCCGGGGGAAGACCTGCTGGAACTTCTCGTTCACGCGGTCGTAGGTCTCGCGGAACCGATCGCGCGAGGCCCGGTTGATCTTGACGATGGCGGCGCGCAGGTCGGCGAGCGAGGACTCCAGGTCCGCCTTCTGCTCGGTGAGGAAGGCGTGGCGTCGCGCCAGCTCGTCGTACTCCTCGATGGCGGTGAGGTTGATCGCCCCCATGCGGTCGGCCTGCCCCTTCAGCTCGTCGAGCTTCCGCCGCTCCGCCTCTCCCGGCGGCCGTTCGGCGTGGAATCGCAGCAGCTCCTCGCGCACGTCCACCTGGCAGCGCTCGCGCGTCTGCTCCTCCAGGTGCGTGAGGGCGAGCGCGTGCTCCCGGGCGGTCAGGGCGGCGTCCGTGCTGGCCTGCGAGACCAGCTCGGCCCGCTTGCGGAGCTCGCGCGCCTCGGCCTCCCCGGCCCGGGCCTTGGCGGCCGCGGCCTCGTGGGCCGCGCGCTCGTCGCCGAGCGCGTTGCGCACCCGGGAGAGCTCCTCGCCGAGCCGGCTCGCGTCCTCCCGCGTCGCCCCCATGCGGTCGCGCAGGTCGGAGGCGCGGGCGTTGCCGCCGGAGAGGGCCGCGAAGAGCCGCTCCCTGCGCTCCTCCACCTCGCGCCTCGCCTCCTCCACTCGACGCAGCGACTCGCCGATGCCCTCGCGCTTCTCGCGGTCGGCGGCCACCTTCACCTTCACCTCCAGAACTCCGGCGTGGAGCGCCTCCCCCTGTCGCCGCAGGCCGTCGAGTTCGGCCGCCGCCTCCCGCGCCCGCTCCTCCTGTCGCCCGCGCTCGGCCTCGGCCGTTGCCGCCTCGAGCTGGTGCGCCTGCTCCTCGCGCGAGAGGGCGGTGAGCGCCTCCTCCAGTCCGGAGCGCTCGACCTCGAGCTGGCCGGCCCGGTCGGCCACCCGCTCGAGCTCCTCTCCCAGGCGGGCCAGGTCCTTCTCCTGGTCAAGGAGGGCGAGGTCCTTCTCGCGGTTGTCGCGGTCGATGGACTTGAGGGCTCCCTCGAGCTGCAGGAGGCGGGACTGCAGGGTGCGGTGGCGCTCCTGCGCCATGGCGAATTCGGCCTCGAACGAGCGGACCGTCTCCTGGAGCTCCTGGACCTCGCGCCGCCGCTGCAGGGCTCCGTGCCCCTCTCCCTCGAGCGGTCCGCCCGTCACCACGCCGTGCGAGTCGAGCACCTCGCCGTCGAGGGTGACGAGGGTGCAGCCGGGACGGTCCGACTGCCACATCTCGAGCGCGCTCCTCAGGTCGCGTACGATGACGGCGTCGCCGAGGAGGAAGCGCGCCAGCCGCTCGTAGGCTGGGTCGATCCGGACCACCTCCAGGCAGGTGGCCACGAAGCCCGGGTGCGAACGGTTCGGCTCGCCGGGGGCGCCCTCGCTGTCGCGCAGGCGGAGCAGGGGAATGAGCGAGGCGCGCCCTTCGGCAGCGGACTTGAGCCAGTCGATGGCCTCGACCCCCTGGCTGTGGCTCTCGACGATGACGTACTGCAGCCGGTCGCCCAGGACCGCCTCGACAGCGTTCTCGTACTCGATCGGCGCCGTGACCACGTCGGCGACCAGGCCCAGCACGCCGCCGTCCCCCTGGTGATCGGGGGCGCGCGCCCGGGTCATGATGCTGCGCACCCCGCGCCCGTACCCCTCGTAGTTGCGCATCACCTCCAGGAGCGATTGGAGGCGCGCGCGCCGGTCGGAGAGCTCCTCGCGCAGGGTGATGAGCTTGGCCTCGTTCTGGATGAACTCGGAGCGGGTGCGCTCGAGGAGCTCCTCCTGGGCGCCGCGCTGCTCCTCCAGGCGCAGCTTCAGCTGCCGCGTCTTCCCGAGGCGCTCCACGTGCGCCGAGCGGGAGCCGTCGAGGGCGGCGGCGCGCCCAGAGATCTCGTCGAGCTCGGCGCGGGTGCGGGTCAGCCGCCCCTGCAGGTCGGCGCTCTGGCGCCCGAGCTGTGCCAGCTCGCTGCGGCGCGCCGCCCCGCGGCCGAGAGCCTCCCCGGCGGCGGCCCGCGCGGCCTCCACCTGCCCGGCGAGGTCGGCCTCGCGGGCGGCGAGCCCGCCCAGGGCGTGCTCCATGTCCGCCAGGCGAGCCTCGTCGTCGCCCGAGAGCCGCTGCAGCCCCTCCCGCTGCCGCAGCAGCGATTCGCGCTCGGCCTCGAGCGCGTCGGCCTGGACCTTGAGCGCCTCCACCTCCGCTGCCTCGGCCTGGGAGCGCTCGCCGATCTGAGCGAGCTCGCGGGTGGCCGCCTCGATGGACACCTCCGAGACGCGCTGCTGGCTCGCGAGCTGGTGCTCGAGGTCGGAGAGCCCCTGCAGGGTCCGCTCCCTCTCGGCGAGGAGCGCCCGGTCGGCCTCGGAGGCCGACTCGATCTGGGCGAGGCGCGCGGCGATCTCCCCCTCCTCGCGCCGATGGGTGGCGTGGCGCTCCTCCGCCTCGCTCCGGCTCACGGTGAGCTCGAGGTAGCGAGCGGCGGCCACGTGGAGCTCGAGCTCGCGGATCTGGGCCCGGAGCGCGCGGTAGCGCTCCGCCTTGCGCGCCTGGCGATTGAGCGAGTCGAGCTGCTTGCCGAGCTCCTGGACGATGTCGGTCACCCGCTCCAGGTTGTGCCGGGTGGCCTCCATCTTCCGCTCGGCCGCCTCGCGGCGCTTCTTGTACTTGGTGATGCCCGCCGCCTCCTCGATGATGGCGCGGCGGTCCTCGGGGCGCGAGGACACGATCTGGCCGATGCGCCCTTGCTCGATGATGGAATAGGCCGTGCGGCCCACCCCCGACCCGAAGAACAGGTCGTTCACGTCGAGGAGGCGCGCCGGCGCCTTGTTGATGAGGTAGTCCGACTCTCCGGTGCGGAAGAGCCTTCGCCCCACGGTGACCTCGGCGAGCCCGCGGTACTGCGGGGGTAGCTCGGAGGGGCGGTCGTTCTCGAAGGTGAGCGTGACCTCGGCGAGGGAGAGCGGCGGCTTCGTCTCCGACCCGTTGAAGATGACGTCCTCCATGGATCGGCCGCGCAGTCGCAGGGCCGACTGCTCCCCGAGGACCCAGCGGATGCTGTCCGCCACGTTCGACTTTCCGCATCCGTTCGGGCCCACGACGCCCGTCACCCCGTCGTCGAAGGCGAGGACCGTTCGGTCCATGAAGGACTTGAACCCCACCATCTCTAGCCGCCGGATGCGCATTGGGGTTGCGATAGCACGCCCGATGGGGCCGTGCAAGCCAAGCCCGTGATTTCCCCGGACATTTCGTTTCAGGATCGGAATCTCCAGGGAAAACGAAAAGTTGCGCGACATGCGATGTAGTGTCACGGCGCCGGTTTTCTTTGCGAATCCAGGCGCGCGGTTAGACTCGGGCGGCGATGCCATTCTTCCCGCGGCTCGCCCGCAACGTCCTCGTCACCTCCCAGCTGTCGCTGCTCCTCGCCTGGGTGGTGGTGATGGGGTCGTTCCCCCTCACCGACGCTCAACGCTCCTTGCTAAGGGTCGTTTTCCCCGCGGCGGCCGTCGGGGCGCTCCTCATCGGATTCGTTCTGGTGAGGTGGCTCACGAGGCCCATCCGGGAGGCGGTGCAGGAGGGGGCGGACCTCGATCACGTGGCGGCAGGGGTGCGCGCAGCCCGGGTCATGCCCCGGCGCTTCGCGATCGCCGCCTTCCTCGCCGCGGGCACCTCGGCGGCAGTGGCGGTGGGGCTCTCGGTCGAAAGGGGCATGAGGCAGGACCTGGCCGTGGCCGGCGCCTTCGTCGGGCTCGCCGCCGCCATCCTCGCCAGCCTGCTCGCTTACGCGGTCACCGCTGGAGCCGCAGCGACGATCCTCCGCGACATCGGCACGCCGATCGTCCAGGAGAGGCATGCCACCGTCCGCGCCAAGATCCTGGCCTTCGGGATGGGAGTCCTCACCATCTCCGAGCTCACCTTCGCGGCAGTGAGCTACGCGCGCAACTACGGAGAGCGGGAGCGCGACGCCTTGCGCGACGTCCGACTCGCCCAGGAGGCCGCGATCTCCATGGCCGTGGCGCACCCGGGCCCTGCCAAGGACGTGGCGGAGATGGTGTGGCGCGTGACGGGGGAGCCCACCGCGCTCTCCGGACCGGGGGGCGCCTTCCAGGGCGGGTTCGGCCAGGGCGCGGACTCGCTCCGGCCGGGGGCGGAGGCCGTGGAGCAGGACGAGCAGGGGTGGCGCGTCACGCGGCGCCTGCCAGGGGGCAACTCGATCGTCACCTACCTCCGCGAGGACCGGTTGGAGACGAGCCGGGCGGGCCACTGGCGCGCGCTCGTCGCCCTCGTCCTCGTCACCTATGTCATCACCGGGGTACTGGTGTGGGTCTCGGCGCAGGCCTTCACCATCCCGCTGCAGGCCCTGGGGCGTGCGGCGGACCGGATGGCGGCGGGCGACCTCACCGGCAGCCCGGCCATCGTCTCCGGTGACGAGATCGGTCGCCTGGCCTTCGACTTCCGGCGCATGGCGCAGGGGCTCTCGGCCCTGGTGGTAGCGGTCCAGGAGGCGAGCCACGGCGTCGACGACGCCTGCCGCGAGCTGGCGGAGATCGGAGGGAGGGTGCGCCGCGGGGCGCTCGACCAGCACTCGGGGATGGACGTCGTCGAGTCCGCCGTGGTGGCGATGCAGGGTTCCATCGGCGCGGTGGAGCGCGCCGTTTCCGGCCTGGGCGACTACGCCCGGTCGACGCGCTCCGCGGTCGCGGAGATGGCCCGCGGCCTGGAGGGGGCGCGGGGCCAGGGGATCGAGCTCGAGCGGGCGATGGCGGCGGCCCTCGCCGAGGTGGAGGGGCTTGCCGGGGCCGGTCAGCGCGCGCGCGAGGCCCTCACCGGACTCACCGGGCTGGCCGCGCGGCTGGGCGAGTCGCTGGCCCGCGTCGATGCGTCCCTCTCCGCCCTGGAGCTGGCGGCGGTGGCGAGCCAGCTCAACGCCGCGCAGGCGGAGGAGTTGTCGGACGAGGCGGGCGAGGTGGTGGCCGAGACGGTGCAGGGCATCGAGGCGCTGCGCGCCGCCGTCGGCGACGCCCAGCGGCGGGTGACCTCACTCGGCCAGCGCGCCGGGGACATCGACCAGATCGTGGACTTCATCGCCGAGGTGGCGGGGCGCACGAACCTGCTCTCCCTCAACGCCTCCATCATCGCCGCCCAGGCGGGCGAGCACGGGAAGGCCTTCGCGGTGGTGGCCGACCAGATCCGCGATCTGGCATCGCAGATCTCCTCGTCGACGAAGTCGATCGGCGACATCATCCGCTCCGTCCGCGAGGACGTGGACGGCACTGCCACGCTCATCGCCCGCGGGGACGAACTCGCCGGCGCCGGGGTGAACCTGGCGCGCCGCTCCGCCGAGTCCCTGGTGCAGATCCGGAGCGCCACCATCCAGGGGCACGAGAACGCTGCCCGCATCCAGGAGGCGGTGCAGGGGCACGTGGATTCGGCGCGAGCGGTGGCCCGTCTGGTGGGTTCGGTGGGAGAGGGGTCGCGCGCGGTGGCCGACGCGGTGGAACGCATCGGGGCGAGCGTGGCCGCCCTCGACCGGGCCTCGCGCGGCGTGGGCAGCCTCGCCGACCGGGTGCGGCGGGCGCTGGAGGAGGAGGCGGCGCTCGGGCAGAAGCAGATGCAGAGCCTGGAGGGGCTCTCGGGCATGCTGGCGGAACTCGACCGGGCGGCGGGCGGGCACGGCGAGGCGACCGGGCGCGTGCGCGAGTCCCTCCAGGACCTCGGCTCGGTGGTGGCCCAGCACGAGGTGGCGGTGACCGAGCTCGCGGCCCTGGCCGCGCGGCTCGAGGGGCGAACGCGCGCCCTGTCGGAGCGGGTAGGGCGCTTCAAGACCGCCTGAAGGTTCCGCGCCGTCGCGATCCCGCACCCCGGAGGAGAGGACGAACCCGCGGGACGGTCCGCTGCGGGCTCGTCCGCAGGCGGAGCTCGGGGAACGGGCGGACGGGAGGAGCGGTCTCTGGGGGACCGCCCGCCCGTCGGTCGGGCCTTCACTGGGCCATGGGGCGGAGCTGCGGCTTGCCGAGCGTTCCGTAGATCTGGAACCCGAAGGTCCCGTCGCGGTTCTTGCCGCTCGCGAGTGCCATCTCGACCACCGGCCGAAGGCTCGTCGTCCCGCTCCGCTGCCAGAAGCCGTCGCTGAGGCGCAGGCGCGCCCGCCCGGTGAGCGGGGAGAACTCGAACCGCGGCTGCAGCTGCGCGAAGAACTGGTCGGCGGAGATCTCGACGTCGTCGCCGCGCGCCTCCAGCCGCTCGAACTCGGCCCGGGCGCCGTGCACCGCTCCCCGGGCGGTGAGGGTGCCGAGGACGATCCGCGGGACGGTGAGCCCGCCCCCCATGCCCGGGACGGGGATCTCACCTCCCTGGATGGCGGCGTTCTTCACGCTCAGCTCGACCTTGCCGGTGTTCTTCGCGAGATCGGAGGAGTCGACGGTGACGTCGACGTCGGCTGCCAGGGTCCCGGTGAGGTCGAGGCCGGTCGCCTTCCTGAGCGCGCCCGCCTTGGAGAGCTCGATTCCGCTCGCCTTGAGCTGCAGCCGCTGCACGGTCTTCCCCTGCTCGCTCACCCCCGAGACCCGGCCGTCGAAGAGCCTGGCGTCGAACGCCATGGCTCGCCGCCCGCCGAGGAGCGCGAACGGCCGCAGGGAGGCCCAGACCTCCTCCACCGGGATGCGGGTCCCGTCGCGCGTCTGCAGCGTCACCTCGGTGGCGCGGATGCCGGTGAGCCCGGAGGGCTGGAGGTCGTTCATTCGCAGCTGCCAGCCCTGGGCGGCCGCCTCTAGGATGAGCCGCTCCTTCACCGCCTCGGTGGGGAAGGTGAAGTGGAGGGCGAGCAGGAAGGCGACCGCGAAGAAAAGCGCGTAGGCCGCGATCCGCTTCCATCCGCGCAGCTCGAGCTTGGGCAGGGCGATCTTCATGGCTACCCCTTGAGACGCCAGGTGGCGATCTGCAGGGTCGCGTCCACCAGGTTCGGGTCGTCGGCGCGCGTAGAGAGCCGCACCTTGCTCACCTTGACCACCCCGGGACCGCGCTCCAAGGTGTCGAGCAGCCGCGCCAGCTTGGCGAGGTCGATGCGCACCAGGTTCACCTCGACGCTGTCCTCCTCCATCCCCTCCGAGGCGGTCGGGGTGCCGGGCCGGAGGTCGTTCACCTCCACCCCGAGCTGCGTTCCCGCCTGCGACACGAAGCTCATGAGCTGGACCGGTGGCCCGCGGAGTCGCGCCTCCATGCTCTGCCGCTCCGCTCGCGCCTGGCGGTATCCCTGGGTGAGCTTTCCGATCTGCGAGAGCATCTCGGTCTTCGCCTCGATGCGCCGCTCCCGGGCGTCGATGGCGCGCGAGACGCCGGTGCTGACGAGGAAGAGGACGAAGAGCGCGATCGATGCCAGCGCCGCCGACACCATCACCCTCTCCCGGGCCGAGAGCCGCCCGAAGAAGGCCTGCGCCGACGCCCACAGCCTGCGAACGAACTCCATGCCTATCCCTTCTCCGCGGGCGCGGGGGCGCCTTCGCAGGTCACGCTGGAGTCGACGGTGAACTCGAACTTCGCCTCGGCCCCCCGCCGGCGCGCCCCGCCCGAGCGGGCGTCGGCGAAGCAGCGCGAGGCGCGCAGCGAGGACACGATGCGGTCTACGTTCTCGGCGGCGCCGGTGGTCCCCTGCAGGTGCAGCTTGTCGCGGGTGATCTCGATGCGATCGAACTTGAGGGGCACGGCGGGGGTTCGCGCCGCCAGCTCGGCGAGCACGCCGGTAGCCGAGACGCGGGGCACGGAGGCGCCCACCGTGCCCCGGCCGCGCAGCACCGACTCGGCGACGGTGAAGTCGTCGAAGCACTTGCCCACCACCTTCTGGGTCACGTCGCAGAGCGACTGGTCGAGCAGCTTCTCCTGCTGACTCAGCGCCACCACCTTCACCCCGGAGCTCACTAGGGCGAGCAGCAGCACCAGGCCCGCGTAGACGGCGAATCGCGTGAGCTTGTCCTTCGTGTCCTGGAAGCTGCGGGTGCTCGCGAACTCCCCGCGCCTCAGGTTGAGGCGCTGGAAGCGGGCCCCGAGCCAGCCGCGCAGCGCCAGCGAGAGGGGCAGCGCGAAGCGCTCGGCTTCCTCGGCACCGAGCCGCGTGGCCAGCGAGCCCTGGAGCGAGAGCGGCAGGACCGGGATCCCGAGATCGCCCGCGAGCGCCTCGCCCAGGCCCGGGACGGCGGCCGCCCCGCCGGCGAGGCGGATCTGCCGCACCGGCCGGCGGGAGGGGCGGGCGTCGGCGGCGCGCTGGGTGGCGCGCAACTCCCGCACCAGGGGCGCGAGGGCGCGCCGAAGCGAGGGCCCGAGCCGCGGCTCGAAGCCCCCCCCTGGCTCCAGGCGGCCGGTGGTGAGGACGGTCGCGGCCTCGGCCTCGCCGACACCCAGGTCCCGGGCCAGCGCCCGGGCCAGGGAAGACGAGCCGCCGGCGAAGGTGCGCGCGAACAGGCACCTCCCCTCCGAGACGACGCAGGCGTGGGTGCGCTCGAAGCCCAGGTCCACGGCCAGCTCCGCCTCCGGCGGCGCCACCGGGTCGGCCACCGCCCCGGAGGCCCAGAGCGCCGCCAAGGCGGGCGCGCCCGGCACCACCACCGCCGGGTCGACGCCCGCGGGGGCCAGGCCGGCGAGGAGGGCGGCGAGCTCGTCCTTGCGCACCACGCCGACGAGGAGGTCGGAGCGCCCCGGCTGCTGGTCGAGCGCGAGCCAGTCCCAGCAGACCTCCTCCAGGCTGAAGGGGATGGCGGCCTCCACCTCGTAGAGCACCGTTTGCTCGATGCGGCGGGTGTCGGAGAAGGGGAGGGTGACGAAGTGGGAGGGGGCCGCCACCCCGGGGAGCGCCGCCACCGCGGTCTCGAACGTCCAGCCCCGGCCGGCGAGGAGGTCCCGCGCTCCCGAGAGCTGCCGGTCGCGGAGCGACTCCAGCCCCTCGGCGGGCGCCGGCAGCGGCGTCTCCGCGACGTCCACCAGAGTGAACCCGCGGATGGTGGTTTCGAGCAGGACTGCCTTCACCGAGCTCGTGCCCAGGTCGAGTCCCAGGATTCGATGGGCCATCTCAGTCCTCCCGCCAGTGGATGAGCCGGCCGAGATCGTTCGTGAGCGGGCCGGCGCGGCTGTCCATGGTGATGACCGCGTCCACCGTCTTCTCCACCTCGCCGGCGCGGCCGGTGGCGTGGATGGTGAAGGTGCGGGACCGGTCGCCGAAGGGATTGCGGGTGTCGCTGTTCTGGGCCTGGAGGAAGATGGGCTGAACCTGCACGCCCAGCGCCTGCAGGATGCTCGCGAACTGGGCCACGCCGAGGGTCATGAAGGGGAGCGGGCGCACCAGGGCGATGGCGGCGTTGAGCTTGGTCTGGAACCCCGGGTCGAGCAGGGGCGCCTGCGGGATGCCGGGGGGATTCGACATCAGGAGCGCGTTCACCATGATCTGCTCGGGGTCGCTGGTGTTGATGTTGGTGGTGGCGTTCACGTCCGGGTACACGGTGAGGTTGTCGCCGAAGGCGGCCAGGAAGGCGTCGGTGATCCCGCCTACCATGTAGAGCTCGTCGAGCGAATCGAAGCGCGCGTTCTTGGCACGGTACCGGTCCTCTCCGCGGTCGTAGATCTGGTTCTCGTCGCCGAACCCGTTCTCGAAGGGCGCGGCGGGGTTCATGCCGATGACGCTCGTGGTGGCGTCCTCGTCCACCCAGTCCTTCAGGTTCACCGCCACGTCGGGGCGGGTGAAGCGGTTCCCGTTTTCGTCCTCGCGGTCGAAGAGCACGTCGTAGCGAGGATCGCGGACGGCGATGAGGAAGCGCTGGAGCTGCGGGGCCGCCACCGTCGACAGCCCGGCGAGCTGCGGCACGTTCAGCTTGCGCTCCTCGTCCTCGATCTTCGCCTGGAACCCGCTCGTCGGCGCGGACGCCTTGCCCCCCTTCGAGTCCGCCGCCGGGCGCGACGCGCCGAGCAGCGCCTGCACCGTGATCGAGTCGACCGGGATGATCTCCCAGAGGCGGAAGGAGATGGAGGAGGCCGAGGCGGTCGACGCCCCCTGGCCGCCGCCCAGCCCGAACTGGGAGAGGGCCTGGGCGCCGATGGCTCCCGCGTCGTCCAGCTTCTGCTGGAAGTGGAGCACGAGCCTCGACACGTTGACCGCGCTCTTCGCCATGTAGGAGGCGCGCAGCTCGTCGCGGGCGTTGGTGGCGATCTGCAGCGACACCCGGGTGTTGTAGGCGAGGTCGACCGCCAGGGCGGTGAGGACGGCCACGGTGAGGAGCACGATGAGGAGCGTCGCTCCGCGGGCGGAACGCCGGGCGCCCCGTCGAGGGCGAGCCGGGCGGACGCGGAGAGGCGGGGGGAGCGCGGGAAGGGCCATGGCCTAGAAGTCGAGGGGGCGGATGATGGCGATGCGAGCCTGGGTTTCGAAGCTGCGCTCCCGGCCGTCCGGGAAGCGGAGCGTGAGCTTCATCCTCACCCGCGTCGGCAGGAGCAAGCGCTCGCCGGGGGCGGTCGACCAGTCGCGCGCCCACTCCTGCTTCTGCCAGTCCCAGTAGGTGACGTCGAACCCGGTGACGTGGCGCAGGAGCAGCGCCTTGCTCCCCCCGCGGTCCGCCTCGTCGTCGATGCGGATCTTCTCCCGCCGGAAGAGGGCGTACTCCCCGGGCAGGTCCGGGTCGGCCTCGACCGAGTACTCCACAACCATCTGGTCCGACTCCTTGGCGTCCCGGACGCCCCGCACGTGCGCCATGCTGGCGAAGAGCAGGCTGTCCCGGTCGCCGGCGTCGCGCCCCTTGAAGAGGGTGGGCCGGTCGCGGAAGCGGCGGCGATCGTAGTGCTCGGAGACGAAGGCCGCCGAGACCTCGCGCGACATGCGCGACAGGGCGGTGCGGGCGCCCGACACCCGCTCGTCCTGCTCCTCCACCGCCAGGCGGAGGGCGTGGGCGCGCTGAAACGCCCCGAGCGTCATGGCCGCGACCACGGCCGTGATGGCGATGGCGATCATCACCTCGATGAGGGTGAACCCTCGATGGGATCGCGCGCGCATGGGTCAGTGGGGCTGCTGGGCCGAGGCCGCCGAGGGCGTTCCTCCGAGGCTCGGCATCGCCTGCAGGAGCGCGGCCGCCGCCGTGGTGCCGGAGGCGCTGGAGAGACCCGGCGGGATGTCGGGGTCGGGCCCGTGGGCGCCGCCTGGGGCCTTGGGGTTCAGCACAACCAGGTAGGTGCTGACGTCGAACCCGTGCTCCTGGGTCCCCTCCTTCCAGGAGACCGTGAGCCGGAGCTCGCGCATGCTCTTCTTGATGTCCTCGCCGAAGGCCGTGAGCTGCGTCTGCATGATCCCGCCCATGGCGCCGCCCGGGGCGGCGTTGGCGAGGGCCGAGGTGGGCCCCCCCCCGGTCGCCTGGGAGCCGGTGCCGAGCAGCTTGCCGAGGAGCCCGGCGGTGTCGGCGTCGTCGACGCTCCCGCCCAGGAACACCGAGAGGAGCTGCTCGGCGCTGAGCTTGCTGTCCGGCTTCTTCACGTCCGCCTTCCAGCGGAACTCCGGGCGTCCCTGGTCGGCGAAGGTGCCGTCGCTCGACTCGTCGAAGTCGTGAAACCCGCTGTCCTCGAAGCTCTCCTCCAGCTCCGCCATCTTGCCGCGCGCCAGGAGCGTGGCCACCGAAAGATCGCGCGCATAGGTGTAGTTCCTCACCGCGTTGCCGGTCACGTCGGAGATGGCCATGAGCGCGGTGGCGAGCACCGCGAGGGCGACCATCACCTCGAGCAGGGTGAACCCCGCCGGGCGGGTGCGGGCGGGCGCGCTCACCGGGGCGCCTCCGGCCGTTTATTCACCACGCGGGCGTGCCCGGTCAGGGGCTCGAGCACCACCGTGTAGACGTTGTCGCCGTCGGCGACCCCCACCTGCGCCGCATCGGCCTGTCCCTGGGGAAAGAAGTAGACGTAGGCGAGCCCCTTCGATTGCAGGTCGCGCTGCCGCGGGGTGAGGATGCCGCTGAAGGTCGCCGAGCCGGGAAGCTGGCGGCGGCGCATCTGCCGGTCCCGGAACTCGGCGAACTTCGCCCGGGCGAGAAACCGCCGCTTCTCGGCGTCCCGCTCGTCGGGGAAGCGCCGGGCGAGCTCGGCCTCGTCGTCCTCGGCGGTGCCGTTCTTCGACATCACCGGCTGGCGGCGGCGCCCCTCCTTGCCGGCCGCGGTGCACTCCGCCCACCAGGTGCGCTTGTCGATGTCGAGCGCCAGGCGGCAGGTCTCGTGGCGGAGAGCGGCGGTGTCGTAGAGGAAGCGGGAGGCGCCGGCGATCTCGCCCGCAGCACTGCGGGCGTTGGTGCCGGTGAACGAGGAGACCGCCGGGGCAGCCGCCGCCACCACCACCCCGATGACGGCCACCACGATCAGGAGCTCGATGAGGGTGAATCCCCTCGGCTGTGGCGTGCCGCGCCTCATCCGTCACTGGTTCACGATGTCGGCGTTCTCGCCCTCTCCGCCGGGCTGGCCGTCGGCGCCGTAGCTCTTCAGGTCGAAGCCGTCGGGGTGCACCACTCCCGGGTAGAGGTAGACGTACTCGTGCTGCCACGGGTCCTTGAGGCGTGGCTTGCACTTCCCGGCGGCCACCACCGCCTGGAGCCCCTCCTCGGTGGTGGGGTAGCGGCCCTTGTCGATCTTGTAGAGGTCGAGGCAGTTCTCGAGCGTGTGCAGGTCGGTGCGGGCCTGCTTGATCTTGGCCTCGCCCAGCTGCCCGACCACGTTGACGGCCACGGCCGCGGCGATGAGGCCGAGGATGGTGATCACGACCAGGATCTCGATGAGGGTCATGCCGCGCGCCGCAGCGCGCTGGGCTTGCTTTCGTTTCATGCGACTAGCCTCCGGCGATGGTGTTGACCTGCAGAATCGGCATGAGGATGGAGAACACGATGAAGGCGACGGCGGCACCCATGACCACGATCATGAGCGGCTCGAGGAGCGAGGTGAGCGCGGCCACGCGCGTCTCCACCTGGGAGTCGTAGGCGTTGGCGACGTTGGCGAGCATGTCCTCGAGCTGCCCGCTCTTCTCACCAATTGTGATCATGTGGTAGACGAGCGGAGGGAACTCCCCCGAGCGCTTCAGCGGCGCGGCAATGCTCTCGCCTTCCTTGATGGACTCGCGCGACTGCTCGATCACCGCCGCCAGCCGGGTGTTGCCCACGATATTCTTCACGATGTCCATCGAGGTGAGCAGGGGAACGCCGCTCTTGAGGAGCGTCGCCAGCGTGCGCGAGAAGCGGGCGATGGCGATCTGGCGCACCAGAGCGCCGAAGATGGGCGCGCGCAGCACCATCACGTCCCAGCGGGCGCGCCCCGCCGGGGTGCGGCGCCAGCGCGCGAAGGCGAATCCCGCCGCCACCAACAAGAGCCCGATGGCCCACCAGAAGTCGTGGACGAAGGTGGAGAAGGCGATGAGGAACCGCGTGGTCCAGGGGAGGGCCACCTTGGTGTCCTCGAAGACCTTGGTGATCTTGGGGATCACCACGGTGAAGAGGATGCCCATGATGACCACCGCGATGACCAGCATGGCGGCCGGATAGGTGAGCGTTCCCAGGATCTTGGATCGCAGGCGGGCCTGGCTCTCGGTGAAGTCGGCGAGGCGGTAGAGCACCACGTCGAGCGCCCCGGATGACTCCCCAGCGCGGATCATGTTCACGTACAGGGTCCCGAAGGCCTTGGGGTGCTGGGCGAGCGCGTCGGCGAGCGACGACCCCTCGTTGACCCGCTGCTTCACCGCCGAGAGGACGCGCTTCAGCCGCTCGCGGTCTACCTGCTCCACGAGAGCGGTGAGGGCGTCGACGAGCGGGATCCCGGCGTTCACCAGGACCGCCAGCTGCCGGGTGGCGATGGCCACGTCGTCCGCCCCGATGCGGCCTCCCAGCCAGCGGCGGACGTTGACGTCGGGCGAGGCCGCCCCGGCCTTCTGCTCCCCCGTCACCTCGGTGAGGTAGAGGCCGTCGCGGCGGAGCGCGGTGCGCAGGGTCTTCGCGGAGTCGGCCTCCTTCATGCCCTCGACCGCGCGGCCGGACTCGTTGAGCGCCTTGTATGCGAAGACGGGCATGCGCTCCCCGGTGTCCCTAGTGGAGGTCCTCGGCGGTCACCGACAGCACCTCGGCGGCGGTGGTGATGCCGCAGGCCACCTTGTAGGCGCCGTGGTCGAGCAGCGTGACCATCCCGTGCTCCACCGCCTTCGCCTTGATGGTGGAGGAGTCGACGTTCTTCAGGATGAGCTGGCGGACGTCGTCGTCCACCAGCATGAGCTCGTAGATGCCGGTGCGCCCCTGGAAGCCGGTGCGCTGGCAGGCCGGGCAGCCCGCCGCGCGGTAGAGGAGGCGAGGGTTCCCGGCCTTGGCGAGGATCTCGGGGGTGATGGAGGCCTGTTCGAGCTCCTCGCGGGAGGGCTCGTATCCCTCCTTGCAGGCGGGACAGAGCACCCGCACCAGGCGCTGCGCCAGGACGCCGACGAGGGAGCTCGCCACCAGGAAGGGCTGCACTCCCATGTCGGCGAGGCGGGTGATGGCGCCGGCGGCGTCGTTGGTGTGGATGGTGGAGAGGACGAGGTGCCCGGTGAGCGAGGCCTGGATGGCGATCTCCGCCGTCTCCAGGTCGCGGATCTCCCCTACCATGATCACGTCGGGGTCCTGGCGGAGGAAGGACCGCAGGCCGTTCGCGAAGGTGAGCTCGATCTTGGGGTTCACCTGGACCTGCCCCACCCCCTTCAGCTGGATCTCGACCGGGTCCTCGACCGTGAGGATGTTGAGGTCGGGCCGGTTGATCTTCGCGAGGGCCCCGTAGAGCGTGGTGGTCTTGCCGGAGCCAGTGGGGCCGGTGACGAGGACGATGCCGTGGGAGCGGGTGACGAGCTGGTCCATCATCGCCAGCTGCCAGTCCTCGAAGCCGAGCTCGGCGAGGTCGAGGAGCACCGCCGACTTGTCGAGGAGCCGCATGACGATGCGCTCGCCGTGCGCGGTGGGGACGGTGGAGAGGCGGACGTCGACGTCGCGCCCCGCGATCTTGATGCGGATGCGGCCGTCCTGCGGCAGGCGCTTCTCGGCGATGTTCAGCCCGCCCATGATCTTGATGCGGCTCGCGATGCTGGCCTGGAAGCGCTTGGGGGGACGGATGACCTCGCGCAGCACGCCGTCGATCCGGAAGCGGACGGAGATGTCCTTCTCCTCGGGGTTGATGTGGATGTCGCTGGCGCGCTCCTTCACCGCCCGGAAGAGGAGGGAGTTCACCAGCCGGATGATGGGCGCCTCGTCGTCCGCCTCGAGGAGGTCGGCGGGCTCCTCGAGCTCATGGGCGACGCTCTCGAGGTCCTCGGTGGTCTCGAGGTCCTCCATGAGCCGGTCGTGCCGGTCGGCGGTGCGGTCGTAGACGAGGTTGATGGCGTCCACGATCACGGCGGGAGCTGCCACCTCTGGCGCCAGGGGAACCTGCAGGAGGACCGAGAGGTTGTCCTGGGTGGCGGTGTCGAGCGGGTCCGCCACCGCCACCCGCACCCGGTCGCCGCTGAGGCCGAGGGGGAGCGCGCGCGCCTGCTTGGCGAAGTTGATGGGGACCTGCTTCACCAGGTCGGCCGGGACCTCGGCAGCGTCGATGCGCTCGACGAAGGGGAGGTCGAGCTGGACGGCGAGCGCGCGCAGCACCTGCTCTTCGGTCGCGGCCTTGAGCCGCACCAGGATCTCGCCCAGGCGGAGCCCGGCGTGCTCGCCGCGCTGGGCCTCGAGCGCCTCCGCGACCTTGTCGGGGGAGACCCCGGCGATGGCGATCAGGATCTCGCCGATGGGGCGGCCGCACAGGGGGAGCTCGACCGCCGCCGGGGCGGGCGGCGAGAGGCCCTCCGCTGGGGGCGGGCCCAGCTCGGGCGGGGTGACGGTCTCTGGGAGGGTGGACATGGAGGACCTGGCGTCAGTCGCCCCTCGGTGCCGGAGGCGGCGCCTCGGCGCCGGCCGGAGCGGGAACGTGAGCGTGAGCGGGGTTGGGCGGGGGCACCTCCGGGGCCGGCGGGGCCGGAGCCTGCGGCTCCGGGGGAAGTACCGGCAAGTCGACGGGCGGGACGTTCGCCGGCACCGAGTGCGCGGGAGCGCCCGGAGGGCTCGCCGCGCCGGAGGGGCTCGCGGAGCCGGGAGGGCCGAGCGTCTTCTCCCCGGGGCCGCCGGTGCCGCCGTTCTCGATCTTCTGGTTCTCGACCTGGACCTCGTGGCGGATGCGGGTGAGCGGACCCGGGCGGCTGGCGCTGTCGTTCAATGCGAAGCCCTGCTTCTTCCCGTAGTAGATCTCGTAGAGTTCGCGCTGCTCGCGCTGCTTCCGCTCCAGGATGCGGTGGAAGTCGGACTGATCGCGAATGATGTGAGGGGTGAGCAGCAAGAGCAGGTTCGTCTTCTGCTTGTTGGTGACGGTGTCGCGGAACAGGTAGCCGAGGACGGGGATGTCCCCGAGCAGCGGCACCTTGTTCACGGTGGTGGTGGTGCGGTCCTGGATCAAGCCTCCGATGACGATGGTGCTCTGGTCCTTTGCCACCACCTTGGTCTTGACGCTGCGCTTGGCGGTGGTGGGGCCGAGGACCGGGTCGTTGGAGACGATCTCCTCCTGGCTCTCCTCGATGTCGAGCCGCACCATGTCGCCCTCGTGGATCTGCGGCTTGATCTTGAGCTTCAGGTCCACGTTCTGCCGCTGAATGGGGGCGATGAGGCTCACCGCGAAGGGGTTGGCGAGCACGTTGGTCGTCCCGGCGCTGGTGGCGGTCGTGCTCGACAGGCTGCTCGAGAACCCGGGGTTGTAGCCGGCCTGGAAGGGCACGTTCTGGCCGACGATGATCTCCGACTCCTCGTTGTCCTGCGCGATGATGTGGGGGGTGGAGAGGACGTTCACGTCCGAACTGGTGGTGAGCGCCTGGATGAGCACCGCCATGCTGGGGAAGGGGAAGATGCTCGACAGCTGGGCCGAGACCGGGCCGACGAGGCCGGTCAGGGCGCCGCCCAGGCTGAGCACCGAGGAGGGGTTGAGCGAGTTGATGCGCCCGGGCTCGAAACCCAGGGGGATGTAGCCCTGGCCCTGGGCGGTGTTCACCGGGACGGCGGTGTGCCACGCCACCCCCAGCTGGTCGTTCTTGGTGATGTCCACCTCCATGATCACCGCCTCGACGTAGACCTCGCGCCGGGCCCGGTCGAGCTTCTCCACCAGCCGCTGCACCACAGTGAAGTCCGAGGCGCTCGCGATCACCACCAGCGAGTTCGACGGCTTGTCGGCCGTGATCTTTACGTCACCGGCGAAGAGCTCGGCGGAGGTGCCGGTGCGGGGAGCGGCCGCGGCGGGGGCCGGCCCCGGGGGCGCGGGCGTCCCGGGGGCGGGCGTGGTGCCGGAGGTGGTGCGGCGAAAACCAGTGGCGAGGCTCTGGAGCGTGTTGGCCAGGTCCTCGGCGTTGGCGTTCTTCAAGAAGATGACGTGAATGGTGCCTTCGCCGGCGGTGGGGGCGTCGAGCTGCTTCACCAGGTCGAGGATCCGTTGGTAGCTCTTCTCGTCGGAGATGACGATGAGCTTGTTGGTGCGCTCGTCGGCGAGGACCTTGACGACGGAGAGCTCCGACGGCTCAGCGCCGATGGGCGCGGGGGGAGCGGGGGCGCCGGGCGCGGGAGCCGGGGCGGCCACCCCTCCGATGAGCGGGCGCCGCTGGCCAGGCCGGCCCGGCTGGGCGGCCGGCTGCTGGACGAAGATCTGGTTGATCTTGTCGGCCACGTCGCGGGCCGGGGCGAACTGCACCTGGATGA
This sequence comes from Anaeromyxobacteraceae bacterium, assembly GCA_035499295.1. GTDB lineage: Bacteria > Myxococcota > Myxococcia > Myxococcales > Anaeromyxobacteraceae > DATJZG01. The sequence goes on along the minus strand of DATJZG010000093.1, from coordinate 496 downwards.
CGCGGACGAGGTCGTTCGAGCCCGGGCGGTCGATCGCCTCCAGCATCCTCTCGATGCGCCGGACGTTCAGGGCGAGGTCGGTGATGATGAGGATGTCCGGCTGGATGGTCTGGATGTCCGCGCCCTGGGGCGAGGTGAAGTTGCCGAGGACCGCGCGCAGTTGGTCCGGGTCGATGTAGTGGAGCCGGAAGAGTTTGGTGATGGGCTGCTCGACGGCTGCGTACTCGGAGTCGTCACCGGTGAGGGTGGGGATGGCAGTCTTCTTGGCGTCGGCGATGCGGACCAACCGGTAGTACTTACCGGACTGGTAAATGGCGATCCCGTTCGCGTTCAGCGCGGTCAGGAAGGCGGCGTAGGCCTCCTCGGGCGTGACGGGGGTCTTGGAGAGAAGGGTGATCTTCCCGCGCGCCACCTCCTCCGTGTAGGCGAAGTTTCGGCAGGTCCACCGGCTTGATTGCTCGAGCAGGTCGACGATCTCGGCCTTGATGAACGCGAG
>DATJZG010000092.1:0-34480 GCA_035499295.1 Anaeromyxobacteraceae bacterium | reverse complement strand
CGTGCCGTCCGCCCGCGGCGCCCTTACACAATCACGGACGTCGTGCGAGGCCCTTGTGCAAGGGTGGCGCAGCCACGGAGGGCATATGAAAGTCCGGGTTGCGGTAGCCCTGTTTGCCGGCGCCGTATTCGGCGCCGCGTGTGGCGGCGCCTCGGGGGTCAGCTTCAAGTGCCAGGTCATCTGCACCTACTCGGACGGTTCCTCACTCGGCGGGGGCACCCTCAACATCAATGCCAATGACTCGGATGTGGCGGCGAGCCTGTGCGTGGGCAACGCGGAGGAGATCATGCAGACGAACCTTTCCGAGTTCAACGCGCTCTGCCCGCCGAGCCACGGCCTGCACGCGACCGGTGTGTCGTTCTGCAGTTGCCAATAGAACTGCCCCCCACCTGAGTACCTCGTGGTTGGACGCGCGGCGTGGAGCGCGCGGGCTCTCGACGACCGTCGACCCTTACGGGCATGCGGTCGTCGAGGGCTGGAGAGTCACGGCCCCACCCTCAGTGCACGTTTCCACAGCTTGCCCTCTCTTGGGGCTTCGGAGTCGCCTCAGACCAGAGGCTCCGCCCTCGGAGGAACGCCGAAGCCGATGCCCGGCGCGACCTTGTCACTCGCGAACGCGATGGCGAGGGCAAGGGCATCGGAACCGAGCACGGGAAGGAGCCCGACGAAGCCAACTGCAATTGCCGTGTTCCTGAGGAAACGGCCGAAGTAACGTTCGGTCCGCCTGACGGCGCGATTCGTGGATCGTCGGTGCGTCGGGGGATGGCTCGGGAGATCGCCGGGCGACATGCGTCGCCTGGGCTGTCCGGGGTGAAGGAGATCCTGCACTCCCGAAGAAATCAGCAAGAACGGCGGCGCTGGGAGCTTCCCGTGGCCGCCACCTCGGCTCGCCCCCGGCCCCGTGAGCCCCAGTCAGCAGACTTGCAAGTCGCGGGGACGCGGGATGCAAAGACGGGGCGGGGGGCGTACACTGTTGGTAGACGCCTCTCTCGAGGCGCCGGGGCCGCCGGCGAGGCAAGTGACCTTGGCAACGACTCGTCCGCCGGCTCCCACTCTTGCCCCGGGGCCCTCCTGGGGCAGTACCCAAGGCCCTACTTCCCTCCTCTAGGCGGTGTCATAGATTCCGGCTGGGCGTCTTTCCTCCCTGATGACGCCCCGCCGGCCGGCGAGTGGCCTCCCCCCCGCGACGCTCGCCTGGCTGGCTCGTTTCACAGCCGCCAAGACACCTGCGTCGCTCGGGTCGAAGGCAAACCGGCTTCCCGCCTGCCGGTCCCACGCGATGACTTCACCGTCCAAGAAATCGACGGGGCCCCGAGGACGGACTCGGCGCCGGTCGGATTCCAAGACCGGAGCTGTCGGACAAGGCACGGCCAGGTGAGTTGGGCGAGAGCGGACCGAGAACGCGGCCGCCGAACGAGCCTCTGGCGGAAGGACCGTGTGGAGGCCATGGGGCCTCTCCGACAAGAACCATCGACAGGAGAGAACGTGAAGAGGACGACGAGAAACAACGCGAGACGAAGCGCAGGCGCCCTGCGAACGCTCTCCGCCGAGGAGCTTTCCCTGGTCTCCGGCGGGATCACGGCCAAGATGCCGCCTTCGGTCTACGGCGATGCCACCTTCGGCGACATGAGGCTCATCCCCAGGACGGCCTTGATGAGCAAGTAGCGAGAGGCGGCGCCCCTGCCAGGGACCGAGGGCTCGAGACTCTCCGCGCCAGCTCGAAGAGAACGGGGACTGGGCGGTCGGCTGCCGGAGCCGGCCGCCCCTTTCCTTGCCGGGGGTTCCGCGGGGCCTCCGCCGACCAGCCTGGGTCGGGGTCCCATGCCCCTCTGCGTCGCGAGGGCCCCGGGACGGGAGGAGTGGTGGCGCCCGCGGAGCAGAAGATGCTTGTGGGACCGCGGTCATAGTGCTTACCTCGGCGCTGCCCACGGAGGGGGGCCGACGATGAACCGACCGCGAACCGCCGCCCTTGCCCTCGCAGCGCTCGCGACGGCCGGGTGCGTCAGCATGGACCTGTTCCAGGTGTGGCGCGATCCGAACTACCAGCCGGCGCCGGTCCACCGCGTCTTCGTGGTCGCGCTCACCCCCGAGCCGCAGGATCGGCCCACCTTCGAGAATGCCATCGCTCATGCGATCCAGCTGCGAGGCTTCGAGGTCGCCACCGCAGCTGCCAACCTCGCTCCCGGCCCGGTCGACGACGCCAAGGTCGCCGCCTACGCAAGGGACAACCACGTCGATCTGGTGATCGTTCAGCACCTCACCTCTCTCGCGGTGGCGCAGCCCGACATCGCGCCCGCGGACGCGAGCGGCGAGACCATCGTCTACAAAGCGATGAGCTACCCCAAGGAGCCCATCTGGAACGGGGCGATGGGCGCGCACAACTTCGTCACCTTCCCCGAGGTGGCCGCGTCCCTCGCGACCTCGCTCGTGAACCACCTCCTGAAGGCCCAGATCCTCGTCCGCTAGTCTCGGTTTGAGGCGGCGCGGAGCGCGGTCCGCAGAGGTCGGCTTCCGCCGGTCCTCACAAGTCGGCGCGCGTGGAGTTCGGGTCCCCCTCCGGAGCCTTCGGGGCGGCGTCCCTCGCGGCGAGGTAGAGCTTGCAGAACTCCTCGAGGGCCGGCTGAAGGCTGTCCCGGAGCGCGACCACGGTGGCGGAGGTGGGAGGGTAGATGAGGTCGCCCACCTCCCAGGTGGACCCGAACGTCCAGGGGCCATTCGCGAGACGGACCGGCTGGGAGGCGTGGAGGTCCCAGGCGACCGCCGTCCCTCCCTCCGTGTCGCGCACGTGCACGTCGACGATGATGTCGCCGGTCTGGTCCAACCTCGGGGGAGGCTCGTTCGACGGCGGCGCCACCGCGATGCCCTTCTGCGTCAGCGTCCGCTCGATCTGCTTCTCGACCCGGTCGCGGAGCGCCTGCCCGAACTGCTTGCTCCGCACGTGGACGTCGACCCGGATGCGGAATGCGACGAGCCCGCCGAAGGAGGCACCCTGTGGCACCCAGTCGCCGGCGAGCGGAAGCTCGCGCCGGGCGCTCGGGGCAGTCGCGCAGGCGAGGGCGCCCGCGAGCGCGAGCGAGGGCAGGAGAACTCGGTGCAGCCGCATGAGACGCCTCCGTTCGATCGATGGCGCGCCCATTTCAGCAGGAACCGAGCTCCCTGGCGAGCGGCAGGGGCGCGCCGCGCCGCCGCCGGCGCCCTCGTCTGTTTACGAAACGTATGATATGCAAAAGCTATCACAGACTGCCAAGCGATAAGGTCGACGGCCCGGGCAGGCGCGGTTGCCCGTCGCCGGACAATCCGCTTGCCCCTCGGCCAGGAGAGCGCTGGCGGGGCGAGGGGAGGGACGTTAATCCGGCGGTGGTACGGGGCGGAGGAGGCGACACCGTGGGCGACGTCGCGAAGGACTGGCCGTGGGCGGCGCTCGCTCTCCCGCTCCTTGTCGCGTCCTGCGGGGGAAGCGGCGGCGGAATGGCCTGCACCCAGGCCTCGACGAGCGACCTCCTGCCGTCGGGAACGGGCTCTTGGTCGGTCTCCTACACCGCCTCGGCCACGGGTACTGGCTCTCTCTCGTCCGTGGCGTACGCCGATGCCGCGGGAACGATTCAGACCGTGCCGGTCTCCGGGACCCTGTTCACCAAGTCCCTGAGCATCCCGGGCGGGATGAGCGTGTCCCTCGCCGCCAGTGGGAACCCGGGGAACGGCACCCTGAACGTCGACATCACCTCGACGCAGAGCGGGACGGAACGGGAGGTCTCGAACTCTTGCGGTGGGAGCTAGGCCCACGCCTAAAGGCGCGGTTCGCCCGGCGAGACCCCGAGCCGCGGTGTCGGAGGGGTGTGGCAGATTCCCCCACGACACGCCGACGCCTTCGAAGGCGCTCCCCGGAGAGAGATGCAACACCGCGAACTCCCGAGACCGCAATCCGTCCCGCCCCTCCTCTTCGCCCGGCTCGAGGCCCTCGACCCGAGGCGCGCCCGCTGTGCCGAGTGCGACGCGATCTTGGTGCGCGTGGGCGGCGGCTTTCCCCGATGCGCGGTCGCGGCCGAGCACCCGGTCGCGCTCTGGCCCGATCCCTCCCCGTAGCGAGGGCTTGGTCCAACCGATCTGTCCCGGGCGGGGTCGAGGGAAGGACGCGGACAGGGGCCGAGAGGCCTACATTCCTCCACCGGCGCGCCGGTGCCCCCCGCTGCTCCGCTCGTTATTATGGGTGAAGCGGTTGGGGGTCGGCCCTTGCCCGGGACGGGAACATGAAGAGAGCGGCGGCGGCAGCGCTCCTGTTCGGTGCGCTCACCACCGGGGCGCGCGCCGGATACGACAAGACGAAGTGGGGGATGACGCTCGCCCAGGTCGAGAAGCTCTATCCCGGCGGCGGGGAGGCCGAGCAGCAGGGCGAGACCTCCTATACGGTTCTCGCTCCCGTGGCCGGGGTGCCGGGGCTCGTCACGTTCCTCTTCGACGAGAAGAACGGCCTGCACGAGGTGGCCGTCGTCTTCCCGCAGCAGGGCGCCAGGTTCGACCCCAAGACGGACGCGTATGCCCCGCTCGCCACGGCCGACGCCACCCGGGTGCGCGAACTCGCGCTCCAGGATCTGCGCAGGAGGTACGGGCCCCCGGCCATCCAGGGCGAGGGTGCGGACACGCCTCTCGGGTGGGCGACGAAGGACGGGGACCTGGTGCTGCTCAAGACGGCTCGCGACGGCCCCGATCGATTCACGGTGAGTATCTCGTACCGGAAGGCGTGAGCCCGCGGCGCCCGGCGCCGGTCGGAGCGGGGTCACAGCCTCTCGGCGACGACGAGGCCGATCGCCACGGCGACGGCGACGAGCGAGAGCACGACCAGGAGGAGGGGCAAGCGGCGCTGCCAGCGGGTGCCCATTCCACGGGTCCTCCGGGAGCGAAGCCTACGGCCGGGACGCCCACGACGCAAAGGGACCCGGCCGGCGCGGCCGCTACGGGCTGAAGTCCTCCGAGCAACCGCCCTCGCCGTGGGAGCGGAGCTCTCCCGCTTCCGGGTACCGCCAGGGGGTGCCAGCGGCGTCCACCGCCTCGAAGTGATAGGAGCGGCAACCGCCTCCCAGGGCGACGGTCGCGGCCCAGGTGCCGCTTGCGGGGGAGCCGAGGCTCACCGCCATCGGCAGCGGGTCGCCCTGGAGCACGAGTGTTACGGTCCTCGGGGCGGCCAGGTCAACGTAGTTCGCGAGGAAGGTGAGGCTGCGCGAGGGGAAGAAGACATGGCTGCCGTCGACGAGCGGAGGCGCGCTCCCGTCCGCGGCGCCCCCGAAGTCCTGGGTCCAGTAGTCCTGGTAGGTGGAGGAGGGGACGTCGTCGTAGCCGGTGCCGAGCGCGGCGTACGCGGTCGACATGATGTTCTGCCGGTGCCCGTCGCACCCCGCCCCGTCCGCGCAGCAGGCGGAGCCGGACGCGTCGCACAGCCACATCGCCATGACGTAGCGGGGATCGGCCGGTCCCGGGTAGCCGGCGGCGATGTTCTCGCCGATGGTGGCGGAGAGGCGGTAGTACCCCTCGATGCGCGCGTTCCAGGCGACGCCGTCGCAGGAGTCGTGCTGGAAGCAGCCGTTCGTGCCCATGTCGTAGGAGTGCGCGCGCGCCGACTCGTTCAAGGCGAGGTTCCAGCGAAGCGGGCGCGCGGCCGGGTAGGCCGCGAGCACGTTCGCGGCGGCGAGGGAAGGGGAGAAGTCGCTCGCGTACTTGGCCCGGTAGTCGAGCGGGGCGATGCGAACGGCGTTCGTGAGGACGAGGAGCGCGCGCTCGCTCCACCCCGGGTACCCCCCTTGCGGAACCCCGTATCCCGCGGGCGTGGCGCTCGCGCCGGAGCCTGCGCCGCACCCGCTCGCGAACCAGCCCATCGCCACAACGGCGGCGACGAAGAGGAGGACGTGCAGGCGAGCGCGGCCGAGCGTCATGCGAGCAGGGTACTCACCGAGGGACCCCTCGTCATCGTGAGTGGCGCTCCCACCCGAGCTCACGGCAGGGGGCGGAAGAGACAGCAGGCGGGCGCCCTGCTACAAAGGGCTCCATGACGCGCGTCGGCTACCTCGGGCCGCCGGGGACCTTCAGCGAGGAGGCGGTGGGGCGCTGCCCGGCCCTCGCCGGCGCGGAACGCCACCCGTACCCCACCTTCGCCGACGCCTACGAGGCGGCCCTGCGCGGGGAGGTCGACGCGGCGCTCCTCCCGGTCGAGAACTCCATCGAGGGGAGCGTGGGAGCGACCCTCGATCTCCTGGTTCACCGTCCCGGGCTGCGGATCCGGCTCGAGCTCGTGGTGCCGGTGGAGCAGCACCTGCTTTCCCGGGCGGGCACGAGGATCGAGGACGTGGAGCGCGTCCTCTCGCATCCGCAGGCGCTCGGGCAGTGCGCCGAGTTCCTGCGCCTGCGGCTAAGGGGCGTTCCCACCGAGCCCACCCTGTCGACCGCCGACGCCGCTCGCCGGGCGGCCGAGCTGCCGCGGGCGGCGGCCATCGGGGGACAGGGGGCGGCCGAGCGCTATGGCCTCGCCGTGCTCGCCTCCTCCATCCAGGACTCGGCGGAGAACTTCACCCGGTTCGTCCTGGTGGGGAGGGAGGACGAGCGCCCCTCCGGGCGCGATCGGACGAGCATCGCCTTCACGCTCGACCGCGACCGGCCGGGCGGCCTCTACGAGGTGATCGCCGAGTTCGCCACCCGTCGGGTGAACCTGGCGCGCATCGAGAGCCGGCCCACCAAGACGGCGGTGGGCCACTACGTCTTCTTCCTCGACTTCGAGGGGCACCGGGCCGACCCCGAATGCGCGGACGCCCTCGCCGGGGTGCGAAGAAGGGTGCACATGCTGCTCGTGCTCGGGTCCTACCCGCGCGCCTGAAGCGACCTACCGTCGCGCCAGGGCGAGCGCCAGCGCGCGCAGGTGGTCGGGCCCGGCGCCGCAGCACCCTCCGCAGGCGCGCGCTCCCGCCGCGAGCGAGGGCCAGATGCGCGCGGCGAACGCCTCCGGGGACAGCAGGCTCCCGGGAGGGCCGGCGCTCGGCTTCACCACGAGCGGGACCCCCACGCGCGCGGCGGAGCGCGCGACGAGCGCGGCGAGCGGCGGGCCCGGAGGGGAGCAGTTCACCCCCACCGCCGCCGCACCCTCCCGCCACAGGGCGGCGAGGCATTCCTCGCCCGGCATCCCCTCCGCGGACGCCAGGACGCCGTCGCGGTCGCCGAGGAACATCGTCGCCACCGCGTTGAGTCCCGCAGCGCGCGCGGCGGCGAGCGCGGCGCGGGCCTCCCGGAGCGAAGCGTGGGTCTCCGTCCAGGCGAGGTCCGCCCCCGCCGCGGCGAGCGCCCGGAACGGGCGCGCGAACCTCTCGAAGAGCTCGCCGTCGGGGGGGCCGCCGCCTTCCCGGACGAGGCCGGTCGAGCCGACGCATCCCGCCACCCGGGGCGCCCCGGCCTGCCGCGCCAGGGTGACGGCGCGGGCACAAAGCGCCTCGGTGGCCGGTTCCAGCCCCCGCCCGTCCAGTCGCGCGGCGTTGAAGGTGCAGGTGAGGACCATCCCCGCTCCGGCGCGCACGTGGGACGCGTGCACCGAGGCGATCGCCGCCGGGCGCCCGAAGAGCCACTCCTCCGGGAACGCGGCCGGTGGCAGGCCGAGCGCGCGGAGCGCCGTCCCGGTGGCTCCGTCGAGGAGGAGGATCCCCGCTCCGGGCGGTACCCATGGCGGAGGGAGGCTCACGGTCTGGGAGGCGCCGCCTTGCACCCGGGGGGGCGCGAGTGGGCGCCGCGGCCGGAGGGATCCCCCGCGCGAGGGCGGGACCGAGGGTCCTTCCTGGCGCCGAGAATGCGGATGGACGCCATGGGGACGCGATTCTACAATGACATCTCTCCGTCAGGGCGACGCGGCGATGTGGAGGCGATCATGCGGCGCAAGATCCGGGTCGTGGGCGCGATGATCGAGCGGGAGGGGAAGTACCTCATCACCCAGCGTCCGCCCACCGCCTCTCTGCCCTTGCTGTGGGAGTTCCCGGGCGGACGGGTCGAGGCGGGGGAGACCGACGAGCAGGCGCTCGCCCGGGAACTCGAGGAGGAGATGGGGATCGCCGTCCGGGTGGGCGAACGGGTCATCCACGTCGAGCACTCCTACGCGAGCTACGACATCGACTTCTGCGTCTACCGGTGCGAGATCCGGGCGGGCGCCATCCAGCACATCCGCGTCCACGGCCACCAATGGGTGCGCCCGGACGAGCTCGACCAGTACGAGTTCCCGGCCGCGGACGAGAAGACGGTGGCGAAACTCCTCGGGCTCTGATTCGAATTGACATGGCGGATCGCGTGGTTACCTTGCCGTCCTGAAGGAGACCAGCGAGATGGGGAATTCCGGAGGAGCGGCGGGTGGGCCGCCAAACGGCCGCGCGGACGAGGAGAGGGGCCCGTTGCCCGAGATCCGGGTGGTCGACAAGCGGAGGTTCCGGCCCGACGGGGAGGCGAGGCCGGACGTCCCCGAGGCCACCGGGGCTCCGGCCCCCCATGCCGCGCCCGAGTCCGGGGAGGGCGGGGCGGCGAGCCCGGCGGAGGGGCTCGACGAGCTGAAGAGGGCTTACGCAGCCCTCCTCGACGACAACCGCGCCTTCCGGCAGCGCATGGAGCGCGAGAAGGAGAGGGTGGTCGCCGCCGAGCGCGCCAAGGTGGCGCAAGCGCTGCTCGAGGCCCACGACGAGCTCGAGCTCGCCTGGAATGCGTCGCGCGCCTCCGGGGCGGACGCTCCGGCGCTGCGCGACCTGCGCGAGGGGGTGCGCCTCACGCTGCAGGGCCTCGCCAGCCGCGTGGCCGGGCTCGGCGCGGAACGCATCGAGGTGACGGGCAAGCCCTTCGACCCGGCGACCGCGGAGGCGGTGGACCTGGTCGCCGTCCGGGACGAGTCCCAGGACGGGGTGGTGGTGGACGAGATCCGTCCGGGGTGGAAGATGGGGGATCGCATCCTGCGCCCGGCGCGAGTGCGGGTGGGCCGGCTAGCGAGGGCGTAGGGCGGGAATACGGACCGACCGCGAGGTGGTTCTCTCAGACGAACTGTCAAAGAACAGTCAGGGGTGAAGAAAACATGAAGAAGGTCCTTTCATTGGCGTTGGGCGCGACCCTCGTGGTCGCCGTCACCTTGGCGTGCACCCGAGAAGGGCGCGCCGACGCCGGAGCGGCGCCGGCGACCGCCGCACACCAGCTGTGGCACGAGGCGGCGGGGGCCGCGGCTACCGCCGCCCCGGTGCAGCTGCCGGCGCAGTCGCTCGCTCCCCTCATCAAGCAGCTCAAGCCGGCGGTGGTGAACATCTCGACGTCGACGGTCGTGAAGAACCACCCGCGCGTGCCGCAGATGCCCCGCGGCGGACCCGGCGGCCAGGGCGGCCCCGGCGATCCCTGGGGCGAGTTCTTCGAGCGCTACTTCGGCCAGCCGCGCGAGATGCCGGAGTTCCGGTCCAATGCGCTCGGGTCGGGCTTCATCATCAACAAGGAAGGCTTCGTGCTCACCAACAACCACGTGGTCGGGGACGCGACCGAGATCAAGGTCCGGCTCGCCGACGGCCGCGAGTTCACGGCCAAGGTGGTGGGCAAGGATCCGCCCACCGACGTGGCGCTCGTGAAGCTGGAGAAGGCCCCGAAGGACCTCCCCACCGTTCCGCTCGGCGACTCCGACACCCTGGAGCAGGGAGACTTCGTGCTGGCGCTCGGCAACCCGCTCGGCCTGCGGGAGTCGGCGAGCTTCGGCATCGTCTCGGCGATGGATCGCAGCATCAATTCGGGTCCGTTCGACGACTTCATCCAGACCGACGCCGCCATCAACCCGGGCAACTCCGGCGGCCCCCTCTTCAACCTGAAGGGAGAGGTGGTGGGCATCAACACCGCCATCGTCTCGCCCCAGATCGGCCAAGGCATCGGGTTCGCCGTCCCCATCAACATGGCGAAGCAGCTGTTGCCCCAGCTCGAGAAGGGCGGCAAGGTCGCGCGCGGGTACCTCGGGGTCACCATTCGCGAGTTGACGAGCGACCTCGCCCAGGGCTTCGGACTGCCGCAATCGACGAAGGGCGCCCTGGTGGAGCAGGTCATGCCGAAGACCCCCGCCGCCAAGGCGGGCGTGAAGGTCGGTGACGTGGTGGTGGCGGTGAACGGCAAGCCCGTCGAGGCTCCCGGCCAGCTCACCCGGACCGTGGCGTCGGTAGCCCCCGGAGGCAAGGTGACCTTGACCGTCCTCCGCGATTCGAAGAAGCAGGACCTCAGCATCACCGTGGCGCAGCGCCCCGACGAGGAGTCGCTCGCGCGCGGCGAGCCCGCCGAGGAGGGCGAGGGCGGGGCGGTGGCCCCGGCGGAGTCCAAGGGTCCACGCCTCGGCCTGCGCCTGCAGGCGATCACCCCCGAGATAGCGCAGGAGCTCAAGCTCGACGGCAACGGGGGGGTGCTGGTGGCGGACGTGACCCCGGACGGCCCGGCGGCGAGCGCCGGCGTCCAGCGCGGCGACGTGATCCTGGAGGTGAATCGCCATGCGGTCTCGAGCCCCGGCCAGGTCGCGCCCCTGGTCGCCAAGGCGAAGCCGGGCGACGTCGTCCTCCTGCGGGTCCGGCGGGGGCCCAACGCCTCCTTCGTCCCGGTCCGGCTCCCGGAAGCGGACGAGAAGGCCCCCGACAAGAAGTAGGAGCGGGCTAGAGCACCCGCGAGGCGATCTCGGCGCCGGTGCGGGGGTCGACGAGGCGCAGGCCCAGGAAGCGGGCCTTCACGCCCTCGTAGAACCCCCCGTCCCGGCGCTTCATCCTCCAGGTGCCTTGCACCTCGAAGACGACCTCCATCTCCACGTTCCCGGTTCGGAACGGGGACTGGAACTCGAGGTCGCCGACGGCGGGGGGCAGGTCTCCCTGCAGCACCACGAGCCCGATGACGGGGCGGCCGCGCTCGTCCTGCCGCAGCGGGGCGCCGTGGGTGAGGGCGAGGCCTCCGCCGTCGATGAACGGGGTGAGCTCGATCCGGAAGTGCCCACCGTCGGTGCGCGCCCGGACGAGCTCGGCCGCACCGTCGCCGACGCGCGCGAAGAGCGTCCTCCCCCGGAAGGCCCGGCGCGCCGCCGCCACGTTCCGCTCGCACTCCGGCCGAGCGTAGACGTCGCGGCAGGAGCCCACGTACCGCTCGAGAAACGCGGGGAGGCTGTCGAGCCGCTCCGCGCGCTGGCTCAGGGCGTCGAACGGATCGCCGGCGTGGCCCGGCCGGGGGGCGAGGGAGAGGGACAGGATCGCGAGGGCGAGGAGTGCGCGCAAAGAGTCCTCCCAGGGTCTGAGTCCATCTTCCCGGCTGGCCCCGGTGGGAGGGAAGGTCCCGGGGCGCCGAACCCTGCGCCGCGGTCGGATCTTTGACGACACCGCGCGCCTGCCCTAGCGTGCCGGGCTGAGATCGCGATGCTCAAGTTCCCGTGGACCCGGTCCCTCGACGACGCTCCGCGCCCCCGCCGGCCGGAGCGGCGGGCCGCGCCGCGGCTCGACAAGGTCTTCCCGGTGTGGCTCGAGGGCGACCACGGGTTCGGGATGGGCGTCGCCCGCAACATCTCGGAGGGGGGCATGTTCGTGGAGACGGCCACCCCGCACCCGCTCGCCTCCCAGGTCCGGATCACCTTCCCCGCCCAGTCGGGCGAGATGACGGCGGTGGCCGAGGTCCGCTACGTCTGCCACCTGGTGGGTCGTCCCTCGGCCGAGGCCGACACCCATGCCTCGGTGCACGGGATGGGCGTCCGCTTCCTCTACTTCGAGGCGCAGGAAGGGAAGTCGTCGACGCTTCATTGATCGGCGCATCGGCTTGCCGGGGTGCTGGCCGCGCGTTAGCCGAGGCTTCCATGCTCGCCATCGAGACCCGCGGCCTCTCTCGCCTCTTCGACGGAAAGCCGGCGGTCGAGGGGCTCGATCTCCAGGTCCCATCGGGCGCGTTCTACGGGTTCCTGGGGCCGAACGGGGCGGGGAAGAGCACCACCATGAAGATGCTCACCGGGCTCTTGCGGCCGAGCGCCGGTGACGCACGGGTCCTGGGGGTCGACCTCGCCGACGAGGACGGCGCCGTGAAGCGGCGCATCGGGGTGGTGCCCGACGGGCTCGCGCTCTTCGAGCGGCTCTCGGGCTCGGAGATGCTCCGGATACACGGCCAGCTCTACGGTCTCGATCGAGCCACGGCCGGGCGGCGCGCCGCCGAGCTCCTCGAGGCGCTCGAACTCGCCGAGGAGGGCGGGAAGCTCGTGCAGGACTACAGCCACGGGATGAAGAAGAAGCTCTCGCTCGGCTGCGCCCTCATCCATGGGCCGGAGCTCCTCTTCCTCGACGAGCCCTTCGAGGGCATCGATGCGCTCGCCGTCTCCGGGATCCGCCGCATGCTCCAGGAGCTGGTGGCGCGCGGCGCCCTCACCGTGTTCCTGACGAGCCACGTCCTCGAGGTGGTGGAGCGGCTCGTCACCCACGTGGGAATCATCCACCGCGGCCGGCTCATCGCGCAGGGCACGCTCGAGGAGGTGCGCGCCGCGGGCTCCCTCGAGGAGACCTTCATCCGGATGGTGGGCGACGAGCGCCCCGGGCCGGCGGGCCTCTCCTGGCTCGGCGCCCAGGGGGGCGGGGCGGCGCGATGAAGGGAGCCCTCCTCGCTCTCTCGGAGCTGCGCACGCGACTCCTCTGGCGGCGCCTCACCGCCCGCGGAGGACTGGCCGAGGGGGTGGCGCGCGCCACGCTCCTCCTCCTCGCCATTCCCACGGGGCTTCTCTTCGCCGTGATGCTCGGGGCGGGGACCTGGCAGGCGGTCCGGGCAGGCGGGGGGCTCCGCACCGACGTGACCGCCACGGCCGTCTTCCTTGGGATCTGGCAGACTTGGACGGCGGTGACCCTCTCGCTCAACGATCGCGAGGGCGTCGACCTGCGCCGCTTCCTCGTGTACCCGATCCCCCCCGGCCGCGTGTACGGGCTCGGGCTCGCGGCCGGGTTGGTGGGGGATCCCGTGGCCATCTTCTGGGCGGTCCTCCTGGCGGGAATCCTCGCCGGCGCGGCGTTGGCGCGCCCGGGGGGGTGGCTCACCCTCCTCGCCCTCCTCCTCCTCCTCTTCGCCGCCGCCACCGTCCTCTACGCGGCCCTCCTGCAGGAGCTCCTCGCCATGGCGCTCGGGAGCCGGAGGCTCCGCGAGTGGGCCACGGTCTTCTCGGTCCTCGCCGCCGTGGCCGTCCTCGGGTTCTTGGCCGCCTCGTCGGCGCGGCCGCTCAAGGCCTTCGCCGAGGCCCTGCCCGCCCTCCGGCTCGCCCAGTGGATCGCCTGGCCCGGGGCCCTCGCCGCCGGCGCGGCGCGCCACCTGTACGCCGGCCGGGGAGGGGAGAGCCTTCCCTGGCTCGTCGGCCTCGCCGCGGGGGGGCTCGCCGCCGGCCGCCTCGCCTTCGCGCTCGCGCTCCGGCAGGCGCGGAGCGGGGGCGAAGGCGGGGCCAGGGCCCGCGGGGGCGCGCTAAGGGCCGTGCTCTTCCCGCAGGCCGGAATGCGCGGCGCGCTCTGGGAGAAGGAGGCGAAGTACCTCCTGCGCCATCCCCTCGCCCGGACCTACGGGGTGCTCGTGCCCGTCATCGCAGCCTTCGTGGGCTTCGGGCTCGAGCCGCGCCTGCCCCGCGAGTCCGGGGAGGTGGTCCGCGCCGTGCCTCTCCTCGGGCTCGCCGTCTACACCCACCTCTCCCTGCAGGGGTTCTGGCTCAACGCCCTCGGGTGGGAGCGGGGAGGGGCCCGCCTCCTCTACCTCTCCCCCCTCGACGTCGGCGAGCTGTTGCGAGCGAAGAACGCGGTCCTCTTCCTCTTCTCGCTCGCCGTGTTCGCGCTTTCGGCCGCGATCCTGCTCCTGCCGAGCCACTCCACGCCGGCCTGGGCAGTGGGTGCGGCGGCGGCGCTCCACGCCGGCATGGCCCCCTACCTCTACGGTCTCGGGAACCTGGTCTCGGTCCTGAACCCCCGGGCGGCCTCCTTCGCCATCCAGCGGAGCGCCAGCCTGCCGGCGCTCTCCGGACTCGCCGGGCTGGGGATCGTTTCCTCGGTGAGCGGCCTCTTCGCCCTGCCGGTGGTGCTCGCCCTGCGCCTCGAGTCGCCCTCGGTCCTCATCGCGAGCTGGCTCGCGCTCGGGGTGGTGGGCCTTTGGGCCTATCGTCGGGCGCTCCCGTCGGAGGCCCGGCTGCTCCTCGTCCGGCGGGAGGAGCTCCTTTCGCTGGTCTGCGGCGACGACGCCTGAGGCGTGCGCGGCCCCGGCTACTGCGAGAACCCTTCGAGCAGGTAGTGCGCCTCGATGCGCTTCAGCGCCAGCACCATGGCGGCGGTACGCATGTCGGTTTGGCGACCGATGGCGAAGGTCCGAGAATCGTGGAGGTCGGTGCGCTGAGGCGTGTCGAGAGCGATGTCGCGGATGATGGCGTAGTTCGACTTGATGGCGCGCTCGAGCCGCTGGTTCACCTCCGCCTCGGTCCAGTGCTCCATGCGCAGGTTCTGCAGCCACTCGTAGTAGGAAACGGTGACGCCTCCGGCGTTGCAGATGATGTCGGGGATGAGGTCGATCCCTCGCGCCCGCAGGACCTCGTCGCCCTCCGGCGTGGTCGGGCCGTTCGCCGCCTCGGCCACCACCTTCACCTTCATGCGATCGGCGACCTCGCCGGTGATCTCGCCGCCCAGGGCGGCCGGGACGGCGATGTCGGCGTCCAGGAACCAGAAGTCGTCGGCCGGCAGCGGCTTCGCTCCCGAGAAGCCGTGCACCGACTTGCGCAGGTTCTGGGGGTTGGCGTAGCAGTGCTCGAGCAGCGCCGGGACGTCGATTCCCTTCTCGTCGTGGACGGTGCCGTAGGCGTCCTGGACGGCCAGGATCCGGGCCCCCATCCCGTGGAGGATCTCGGCGGTGGCCGACCCCACGTTGCCGAACCCCTGGATGAGGACGCGTGCCCCCTTGAGGCTCACCCCGCGCCAGCGGGCCCAGTCCTCGAGGCAGTAGACGGTGCCCTGCCCGGTGGCCATGGTGCGCCCCTCGGAGCCGCCGATGCGCACGTCCTTGCCGGTCACCACGCCGCGCATGGCGTGCGGGGTGCGGGCGGCGTCGGTGTACTGCCGCATCATGATGGCCATGATCTCGGGATTGGTGTTCACGTCGGGCGCGGGGATGTCGACGTAGGGGCCGATGAGATTCTTGAGCTTGTAGATGAAGCGCAGGGTGACGTGCTCGAGCTCCTCCTTCGAATAGGACTGGGGGTCGATGCGCACGCCCCCCTTCGCGCCTCCGAAGGGAATGTCGGCGATGGCGGTCTTCCAGGTCATCTCCGCTGCCAGCGCCTTGAAGAGGTCGAGGGAGACGTCCTTGTGGTAGCGGACGCCGCCCTTGTAAGGGCCGCGCACCTGGTTGTACTGGATGCGGTAGGCCTTGAACTTCTTCGGCCCACCCTTCTCGATGCGGAAGAGCCCGCGCTTGGGGATGCGCAGCACCCCCTCCCGCAGGGTCACGTCCGCCTTGAGGAGAGCCCTGCGGTGCAGGACGAACTGGCCGTTGGCGAGCGGCTCGAGGGCCTCCCCCGCCTTGACCGAGGAGGGGGGCAGGTCGCGGAACTGCGCCTCCTCCTCCGGAGAGAGCGGCACGAGCCGGTCCCGGGTCTCGATGGTGATGTAGAAGATGTGCTCGAAGTCGGGCTCCTCGAGCTCGAGGCGCACCCGCGGCGTGAGCCGGATGAGTTCCGCCGCCCGGTAGAACGCCTCCATCGACTCGTCGAAGACGCTCTTGCGTTCCTTGCGAGTGGCCTTCATCGTCACACCTCTGGTGTCAGCTGCTCTCGGGGATTGCGGGGAGACTTTCCTCGGGAATCGTAAGCCCGCCCCCCCCTCCGATCAATTTCGCTTCCCCGGAAAAAGTCGCGTGAGTACGGCGGCTTGACCAGAAAGGGCCGGTTGACCTCCCGCGCCTTCTCGCGAGTCACTTCTAACGCGAAGGCGAGCCCGGCGCGGGCGAAAGAGCCGCGAGCGCCCGGGAGAGGGACGGGGGAGGTTCCTCGCCGCCTCAGCGTCCGAGGGAGAGCCCGGCGCGGATGAGGCGGAACGCGCGGGCGGTCCCCGACTCCACGAGCTCTCCGACGCGTCGCATCGCCTCCTCGAGGGTCATGGGGCCGGGAGCGACGCTCGCCAAGGCGTCGATGCCCTTCGCGAGCACCTCGTCTGCGCCCTCCGAGAGCCCCCCCGAGACGCAGATCACCGGGATCCCATGTCGCTTCGCCGCCGCCGCCACCCCGACCGGGGCCTTCCCCATGGCGGTCTGGAAGTCGGTGCGCCCCTCCCCAGTGACGACCAGGTCGGCGCCCTTCACGATGTCGTCGAACCGCGTCGCCTCGAGGACGACCTCGACGCCGGGCCGGAGCCTCGCCGGGGTGAAGAAGAGGAGCCCGGCGCCGAGCCCGCCGGCGGCCCCCGCGCCCGGGAGGGTCGCGATGTCGCGCCCGGTGGCCGCCCGCGCCACCTCGGCGTAGTGGCCGAGGGCAGCGTCGAGTTCCTGGACCATCTCCGGGGTGGCCCCCTTCTGCGGCCCGTAGACGGCCGAGGCTCCCCTCGGACCGGTGAGGGGGTTGTCGACGTCGCAGGCGACGAGGATGCTCGAGGCGGCGGCCCGGCGGTCCATTCCCGACCGGTCGATGCGGGCGAGGCGCGCGAGCGCCGCCCCGCCCTCGGGGATCGGGTTCCCCGAGGAGTCGAGGAAGCGGACGCCTAGGGCGCGCGCCATCCCGGTCCCTCCGTCGTTGGTGGCGCTTCCCCCGATGCCCACGATGAGGGTCGAGGCCCCGCTTTCGAGGGCGGCGAGCATGAGCTCGCCCGTCCCGTAGGTCGTGGTGACGCGCGGATCCCGCCGCTCCTTCGGGACGAGCGGGAGGCCAGAGGCAGCCGCCATCTCGATGACTGCGGTAGCGCCGTCGCCGAGCACCCCCCAGTGGGCCGTCACCGGCTCGCCCAGGGGCCCGCGCACCGAGCGCCGGACGATCCGCCCCTTCGTCGCCGCCACGAGCGCCTCCACGGTTCCCTCGCCGCCGTCGGCGATCGGGACCATCCGCACCTCGGCGTCGGGAAAGACCGCGCGGATCCCGCGCCCCATGGCCTCGGCGACCGAGAGCGCAGAACAGCTACCCTTGAACGAGTCCGGGGCAACCACCACGCGCATGGGCCTCCTCCTTCGCCGCAGGGTCACCGCCACGGTAGCAGCTGGAGAGGGGAATGGGGGTTCGGCCACCCGGGCCGGATGGGTCGCGCCGACGCACGCGGGATCCTACGAGCTCGCCCGCCGCCGCGACCAGAGGAAGAAGGCGCCTGCCAGGGCGACCGCGAGCCCCATCGCCGCGTAGGGCGCCGCGAGTTTCCAAGCGGGCACCCGGTTCTGCCGGGCGAGCCGCGCCAGGTAGGCGGCGAGCGCGCGGCGGTCCTCGTCGCTCCGGGTGAAGGGCTGGTCCATCCGTGGCTGGATCTGGGAGAGCCGCCCGATGTTCAGGTACGCCCGATCCGGGTCGCCCCAGACCTCGGGGTTGAGGCGCGGCTCGAGCGGGTTCTTGCCGGCCCGGCCGTGGCAGGAGAGGCAGAAGCTCTGCATCACCTGCTCGCCGCGCCCCGGGTCGGGAGCGGGTGCGCTCCCGAGCGCCGCGAGGGGCGGCGCGAGGAGGAGGACGGCGAGAAGGGGGGCGGGGCGCAACGGGAGACCTCCGTGCCGATCATCTTACGCGCGCGGCGGCGGGCGGGAAGCGCCAAGATCGCCACCGGCTCTCCAGGCTACGCTCCGCTCGCCTCGGCGATCTGGACGAGCTGCTTTCCCTGGTTTGCGCCGTGGAAGAGCCGCGCCAGGGCGGCGGGTGCGTTCTCGAGCCCGTGCTGAACGTCCACCCGCTCCTTGAGCCGGCCTTGCCGCATCCATCCGGCGAGGGCCTCGACCGCCTCGGCGGCCCGGGGAAAGTAGTCGAGGACGATGAACCCCTCCATGCGGCCGCGCCGCACGAGCAGGTTCAGGTAGTTCCTCGGCCCCGCGGCGGGGAGCGTGTCGTTGTAGCGGGAGATGGCGCCACAGAGCACCACCCGGCCGCGCAGGGCGAGGCGGTCGAGGGCCGCGTCCAGGATGGGACCGCCCACGTTGTCGAAGTAGACGTCGATGCCCTTCGGGCAAGTCTCGCCGAGGCGCTTCCCGACGTCCTCGGACTTGTAGTCGACGGCGGCATCGAGCCCCAGCTCGTCGAGGAGGTAGCGGCACTTGGTCGGGCCACCCGCGATCCCGACCGCCCGGCATCCCTTGATCTTGGCGATCTGCGCCGCCACCGAGCCGGTGGCCCCGGCCGCGCCCGAGACCACCACCGTCTCTCCCGGCTGCGGCCGCCCCACCTCGAGGAGCCCGAAGTAGGCGGTGATGCCGGTGACGCCGAGAGCGCCCATGGCGGTCTCGATGGAGACCCCCGGCGGGATCCGGCTCAGGGCAGAGGTCGCGCCTGGCCGCACGGCCGCGTAGTCCTGCCACCCGAAGA
Organism: Anaeromyxobacteraceae bacterium; assembly: GCA_035499295.1. Taxonomy (GTDB): domain Bacteria; phylum Myxococcota; class Myxococcia; order Myxococcales; family Anaeromyxobacteraceae; genus DATJZG01. The sequence goes on along the minus strand of DATJZG010000092.1, from coordinate 15,966 downwards.
GCCCCTGCACGAGCTCCTTCGGGGAGAAGCGCGGGTCGCGCGATGCCGCCACCTCGCCCACGGCGAAGGACCTCATCACCTCGCCGATCTTCACCGCCGGCAGGTAGGTGTCGACGGACATCCAGCCGCGCTGGGTGGGGTCGCAGGAGAGGTAGAGGTTGCGGACCAGGATCTCTCCCTCGCCGAGGGACGGGATGGGCGACTCCGCCCATCGGAAGTCGCCCGGCCCGACGGGACCGCTCGGGCGGCGGGCGAGGAGCCATTGGCGGTTGACGGGCATGGGCGCTCCTCTTCGCTTGGGTCGTGGATCCGGCGCGCGACGGGGCTCGACATGCGTCTGCCGACCGCCGCCGGCAAGTTCCGTCAGGGGCTGAAGGCTCCGTGGGCGACCGCGTGCGAGGCCGGCGGCGGACCCGGCGGGGGAGGGTGAAGCTTCTTCTTGAGCTCGAGGCAGGGATCCTTGCGCTCGGCGGCAGGAGTGAAGACGACGTAGTCGAAGGGGAGGGATGCCGCGTCGAACTCGGAGGCGTAGGCCTCCGGATCGGTCGCCTCCGGAGAGACCTCCACGAACGCTGCCGCCACCGCCGTCCGCTGCGGGGCCTCGCGGGAGAGGAAGGAGGGCACGCCGCGATCGGTGCGGGCGTGTCCGGACCCGGCGATGAGGACCGCGCCCTGCTCGTACCCCTTGGGCGCGAGCGCTTCGTCGGCCGCGAGGAGCGACTGCGCGAGCGCCGCGTCGCGCGCCTCCTGCAGCGACACGAGCTTCCCGAGCATCGACTGCGGCAGCTGCCCGCAGTGGACGCGGGCCATCTCCGCTCGCAGCGCTTTTTCGGCGGCCGGGGTGAGCGGGCCCTGGCGCGCGAGCAGGCGGCGGACGGGCTCGGGGAGGGCCGGGCTCCCCTCGGAGAAGAAGCGGTGCACGGTCTCCCGGGGCAGGTCCGCCGCTAGGAACGGCAGGCCGTCGCGGATCCCCGCGGCGAAGACCGGGCGGTACATGGAGAAGTCCGGCCAGGAACTGTGGCGCCAATCAACCGCGTCGGCGACCGCGTCCGGCGTGGGAGGGGAGCCGACGAGAGCGGAGTTCACGAGCGCCTGCTGGTTCGTCTGCAGCATCTCGAAGGCCAGCGCCGGCTGGCGCCCAGTCGCGCCGATGGCGAGGACGAGCCGGGCTTGGAGGAGGTGGTGGTCGGGGTTGTCGTGCGTCTCCCCGAGGAGGACGAAGTCGGCCTGCGCGAGCGCCGACTCGAGGGCCGAGAGGGCCACGAAGGTACGGGTTCGCACCTGCCAGATGCGCCCCACCAGCGGATGGCCCCGGTAAAGCGGGCTCGTCCAATCGACCGAGATCACCTCTCCCTTCGGCACGGGGCTGCCAGGGGTGGCGCAGCCTATCCCGGCGACGAGGCACATCGCCGCGAGCTGGAGGGCGTTCGGCTTCAAGGAGGAGGATTAGAGACCATCCGCCGCCGCAGATCCATGCCGCGCTCGCCCCGCCCGGCCTCGCCCGGAAGGCGCCAGGACGGCGGCCGGACCGAGCGCGTCGGCCCGTTGCGCGCCCGCGTCGCTCCCGCTCAGAGCAGGTTGGCCTTCAAGGTCACGCTGAGCGTGACCTCGAAGTCGATGTCGATCGGGCAGATGTCGATCGTCGCCGACGTGGACGGGAGCACGCTCACGGTGAAGGCGTTGCCGTTCTTGATCTCGTTCGTGAGGAACGAACTCGGGTCCGGGGTGAAAGCGGTGCTCGGGTCGTAGGTGTTCGACCCGAGCAGGTTGATGGTCTGGGTCAACGTGAAGGTCTCGGGCGCCCCCGGGTTGTTGCTGTCGGTGAGAACGATGGTCGCGCCGGTGAGCTCGGTCGCGTGGTTCGTGAACCCGTTCGAGCTCGCCGTCCCGTTGATCTCGATGTTGTTCAAGGTGACGCTCTGAATCTTGCTCTTGTTGCTGTTGAAGGTGGAGTTCTGGCTGGGATCGATGGTCACCGAGGCGGGGGTGGTGAAGTAGCTCGTGCACGGGCAGAGTGCTGACGGTCCGGCGCAGGCCGCCCCCGTCGCGCCCCAGCTGCTCTGGGGGCATACGGCCACGGTCGTCGAGCTTCCGGTGCCGGTCCCGGTCAGGCACTGGTTCTGGACGTGGATGGGGTCCGAGCTCGGCGTGCTGAGCGAGAGGGTGACGTCGTGAGTGAAGAGATTGCAGCCGGCCAGACCGTGCGCTGCCGAGAGCAGCAGGGCCGTTTCGAAGAAGCGCCTCATCGTGTCTCTCCCTTCTGACGGGATCGCGGCCGGGGACCTGGAAGGCCCGTGCGATCGTGCGGGTGCTCCGGGAAATCGCCTCCGGCCAGGGTGCGGGGTCGCGGTTCCACGTTCACGGTAGGTCGAGGTCGCGGGTGCCGCGGGTCCGCTTCGTCGGGCCCTCCTATCCCGATGGGAGGCTCAGCTGCCGGCATCGCGCCTCGCTTAATGCAGTGCGCGCGGAGGGCCGAGCCCTGTTGGGTGTCTCGGACAGTGAGTGGTGGCTTCTAGGCCGGCGTGGAAGAGGAGCGTTCTCGCGCAAGGGCGCGCCGAGTGAAGAAGGCGGATTTCACCGAAGGCGCTCCACATTCCTCGGGTAAGAGAACTTTCGAGCGAGGGGCCGCGCAGGGTGCGACTCGCGGAGGTCGATCTCGGCGAAGGTGCAGCGCCTCCGGCGTGTCCCGCGGTCGCGGGACGCTCGCCGACGCCGGCGCCCGTCGCGATCGGTGCTCCCGACGTCGCGCCACGCCGCACGGCGCAGGCGTCAGCCGTCCAGTCGACCCATGAGCTGGAAGAGCGCGCCGATCTCGAACGGCTTCACCAGGTGCTCGTCGAACCCCGCCTCGATGGCCTGGCGCCGATCGTTCTCCTGTCCGTAGCCGGTCAGCGCCACCAGGCGCACGGCGCGGAGCTCCGGGGAGGCGCGGAGGGCGCGCGCCACGTCGTATCCGCTCATGCCGGTTCCGAGCGCGATGTCGGACAGCACCACCTCGGGCCGGAAAGCGGTGGCGGTCTCCAATGCCTGCGCGCCCGTCCTCGCCACCGCGACCTCATGCCCTGCCATCTCGAGCACCATGCGCAGGCTCTCGGCGGCGTCTTCGCTGTCCTCGACCACGAGGATGCGCTTGCGGCTCGCGGGCCGGGGCCCCTCGGGGGACGTGGAGTCCGCCGCCCCGGAAGCGATGGGAAGGCGGATGGCGAACTCCGACCCGAGGCCGGGTCCGTGACTGAAGGCCGTGACGCTCCCGTGATGAAGTTCGGCGAGGCCTTTCACGAGCGCCAGGCCGAGCCCGAGACCACCACGCCGCAGGCTCGCCCTCGACTGGGCGAAGGGCTCGAAGAGGTGGTCCATGAGCTCGGGCGACATGCCGATGCCGGTGTCGCCGACGACGATGGTCGCCGCTCCTTCGCCCTCGGCCGACCGGATCTCGACCCGGATCTGCCCCCCGGGCGCGGAGAACTTCTGGGCGTTGTCCAGGAGGTTCTCGACGGCCTGGGCGATGCGAGCCGGGTCTCCCAGCACCGGGAGCGGCGCGGAAGGAAACTGCGTCTCGACGCGGAGCTGCGCGGCCTCCAGTGCCTCGGCGCGGTCGTCCACCGTCGTCCGCACCAGTTGCACGAGGTCGAAGCGCGCCTCCCGCAGCAGGATCTTCCCGCGGGTGATGCGGGCGACGTCGAGCAGGTCGTCGATGAGCCGCGACATCTGGGCGACCTGCCGCTCGATGATGGCCCGCGGGCGCTCCTGTCCCGGCCCGAGCCCCATCTGCTGGAGCGCGTAGACCGCGTTGCGGATGGGGGTGAGAGGGTTGCGAAGCTCGTGCCCGAGAAGGGCCAGGAACTCGGTCTTGCGCCGGTCCTCGTCCTGAAGTTGCCGGTTCAGGGCGAGGAGTTCGGCGGTGCGCTCGGCCACGCGCTCGTCGAGTTCGTCCCGGGACCGGCGGAGGGCGTCCTCCATCTGCTTGCGCTCGGTGATGTCGGTGATGACCCCGAGGAGGAAGCGCGCACCGCTCGGATCGGTGTGAAGCGTCTTCCGGGTGAGGATGACGTGCGCGAGCCCGGCGGCGTCGGTGAAAGACTCCTCGTTCTCGTTGAGCGTGCCGGTGGCGAAGACGACGTCGTCGTTGGCCCAGAAGACGTCCGCCTCCTCCCGGGGAAAGAAATCGTGATCGGACTTGCCGATGAGGTTCGCCCGGTCGTAACCCATGAAGCGGCAGTAGCTGTCGTTGAGGAGCACCCAGCGGTGCCGCTCGTCCTTCACGAAGACCGGGTTCGGGAGCGCCTCGAGGACGGACTCGAGGAACATGCGGTCCCGCTCCGAGCGCGCCTGCTCGGGGCCGGTGGCGTCCTCCACGAAGACGTCGAAGTGGAGGAGAGCCCCCGAGGGGTCGCGCGCGGGGGCGATCACCATCCGGCCTCGCCGGGAGCCGTCGGCCGAGAAGTGCTCGAGAGCGACCGGGCCCCCGGCGCCCGCCCGCATTCGGACGAAGGCCTGCGCCCGCCCGACGAGCGCTCGGAAAGCGCCCCCGGAGGAGTCCAAGCCGAGGGCGGGTTCCCCGCCCGAACCGGCGAGGAGGTCGCCGGCGGGAGAGAGCTGGAAATGGCCGACGGGGCGCGCCGGCCGATCCGCCGGCTCCCCGGAGTCCGGAGGCGCCGCCTCGCCCCCGGGGGAGTGCACCCGCTCCTCGTCCGAATCTGTGGCAAAGCCGCCCATCTTCAGTCAAGCTCCGCCCGCCCGCTGCGAACCGGCGGGACGCGTCGCGAGCCTTCCTCCCAGACGGCAATGTGTCAGCGCGACTCTACTCTCTGTACGCGATGGAGGAAGCGGGGAGGTCGGGGTGTGACAACCCGGATGGGGTCCTCCGAGCCAGGATGGACCCCTTGCGGCACACAAGCATGCGGAACCGGGGGAAAGACGGGGAAGCGGCCCGCTAGCGGCAGGTGGCCCCGCGACCCGGGCGTAGCTCAGCCGAGGGCTAGCAATGCGAACCCGCGATGGCAGCCGCGCTCGATCGCCCGACTCCCGGCCTTCACGAAGCGTTCCACCCCGCTCCCGCTGGCTCCGACCTCGAGCGCCGCGGTGCCGTAGGACGTGAGAGGCGACGAGCACATTCCCCCGGGCGAGGGGACTCTGCCCTGCGCGCACCTTCCCTGCACCCGAAGGAGTAAGGCGCGGCCGAGGCGCCTGAGGTAGAAGCGCCCGTGAAGCGCTGCGCTCTAGACGAGGACGTGGAAGGGAGCTCGACCATGGGTCTTCTCGATAACCTCGGTGGCATTTTGCAGAAGGTCGCGAGCGGCCAGGCGTCCGAGTCCGACGTGCACGCCGCGTTCGACCAGATCTCGAGGGCCGTCCCGTCCGGTGCGCTCGCGGACGGCCTCGCCCACGCGTTCCGCTCGGATCAGACGCCCGCCTTCGAGCAGATGCTGAGCGGCCTCTTTGCCCAGTCGAGCGGCGAGCAGAAGGCCGGCATGCTGAACCAGCTCCTCGCCACCCTGGGCAGCGGGGGCGTCTCGCAGGCCCTCGCCGGAGCGGGAGGGCTCGCCGGCCTGGCGAGCGTCCTCGGGGGCGGCTCGGTCACCCCCCAGCAGGCCCAGCAGGTCCCGCCCGCGGCGGTGACCGCCCTGGCGCAGCAGGCGGCGAGGAAGGACCCCACCATCGTGGACAAGGCGGCGGGGTTCTACGCTCAGCATCCCACTCTCGTGAAGGCCATCGGCGCCGGAGCGCTCGCGCTCCTCATGTCGAAGGTCTCGGCCGCCCGGAGGTAGCGATGGGTTTCATCTCCTGGATTGTCATCGGTCTCGTGGCGGGGTGGCTGACCGGCAAGATCATGGGCGGCCCGGCCAAGGGCGCGCTCATGGACATCATCATCGGACTGCTCGGCGCGGTGGTGGGCGGGTTCCTGATGAGCCTCCTGCACCTCTCGCCGGAAGGTGGATACATCTACACCATCATCGTGGCCGTTCTCGGAGCCGTCGTCCTCACGTGGGTCTTCCGGAAGGTGACGGCGAAGTCGAGTTGAGGCGGCCTGCAGGAGCGCCGGCCCGGAGCGTCAGGGCCAGGTGCCACAATCCGCCTCATGACGACCCGGATCACGCCGAATGACATCTCGGAATGGCGCCGCTCCCTGGCGGAGGACGGCGAGCACCTCGACCCCACCTTGGCGCAGGAGATCGCTCCGCGCCTCATGGACGAGGTGCAGGTGCTCGAGGCCAAGCTGGCCCTGTCGCGCGCTGACGCGCTCCGAGAAGCAGCCGAAAGCCTGGCGAGCCGCCTCGAACTCGCCGAGGTCGGGGGCGGGTGCGCGTGCAGGCAGGGCGAAGCGAAGGCCTTCCTCGGCCGGCTGCGGGCGATGGTCGAGGTCGAGGCCGTCAAGGCCCGCCGGTAACGGGGCACGATGGAAGAGAAGGGCTCCCACGCCGGGCGGGCGGGGGGCTCGCCCCGACGGTCGCGGAGGTTCCTTGACCCCGCATCCCGTGGATCTCCGGAGTAGCGCATTCCTGCCGCACTCCCCTGGGCTCGCGTCACGCCGGGCCGATGCACAGCGTCCGGACGAGGTGCCCTACCGCCCGTCCTAGTCACGAGATGCGGAGCCAAGAGAAGCCTAGGCACGTCGGCGACGCCGGTAGTCGCTCACCGCGATCCCGGTCTGGCCAGTCTCCCGGTCCGCTTCGTCCATCGGTGGACCCTCGGTCTCTATGAATCGCGGGACCCCGCAGCCCTTCCGAAGAACTAAACGTGAAGTGGCAGGTGAAGCACCCCAGCCAGCGATGGCGAGTCTTTGCGGGCACAAGAGGTTTTTGACCCCCAAGAGGCGCGCACGCGTGCGTGGCAGGTCGGATCCACTCGTATTAACTGCGGATGGCAGTCACGAACCGTATCAGTTCGTTCGAGCGGTCTCTCACGGGGGTGATTCATGAGCCGAAGACTCGTCGGTGGCGGCCTGGCCGCGGCGCTCGTTCTCTCCGGGTGCTACACCATCTCGTACAACGGCAACCGAACCGCAGGTGGCAGCGAGCAGTCCGAGTGGGACAACTACTTCCTCTGGGGTCTCGTCGGGGAGACGAACGTGGATCTCCAGCAGGTGTGCCCCAAGGGGGTGGCGAGCTGGAAGAGCCAGCAGACGTTCGTGCAGGGCCTCATCGGGATCGTCACCATCGGCATCTACGTTCCACGCAGCGTGATCGTGCAGTGCGGCAGCGCGACGGCGATGGAACTCCGGTTGGATCCGTGGACGGGCGACCGGCTCGCGGCGCTCCTGGCGTCCGAAGGGGGGAGGTAGTCATGCGAACTCTGCTCTCCGCGCTCCTCCTCCTCGCCACGGGCTGCTTCCACGTGAACTACGTGACGACCAAGCCCCAGGCGCCAGCTCCGGCGTACGACGGGTGGCACAGCGACGTCGTATGGGGGCTCGTCGAGGTCTCCGATCCGGTGGACGTGCCGAAGCTCTGCCCGAACGGCTTCGCTCGGATCGAAAGCCAGCTGACGTTCGTCCAGGGGCTCGTCCAGTACCTCACCATCGGCCTCTACAATCCCCAGAACGTCACGGTCACCTGCGTCTCCGGAAAGTGATCGAGGTGCGTGGTGCGCCCCAAGCGGCGACCCAGGGGACGCCCCTCAGGTCGCTCGGTGGCGTCCCGTGCCCCGCCATCGGTCGCGTGAGGAGCTACCCGACGAGGCGCTGCGGGTCCTCAGGGCGGCGGAGCGAGCTCTGGCCCAGCTCCGAGGCGCACGGGATCTGCCCTGAGTCAGCGAGGCCGTTCTTCAGGGCATACCGGGTGAGCTCGACGTTGGAGGACAGTCCCCGCTTCAACCCCACGCGGGCGCGATAGGTGGCGACGGTCCTCTCCGAGAGGCCGAGCTTCGCCGCCACCTCGCCGAGGGACAGCCCCTTCGCGACCAGGCGGAGCACGTCGGCCTCCCGGGCGGAGAGGCGGCTCGAGCGCGGCCCACCACCGGCCGCGAGGCGAGCCGCGTGCGCGGCAGGTCCGCCGGGACCCCTCCGGAGGGGGCGCTGTCCCCCGAACCTTCGTTCAGGGGGGCAACGCTCACGCCCGCGGCCGGCCGAAGCGCCCCGCCGCCGGTCGTCCTGGCGAATAACCCGGGCCGCGGGTGTCAGGTTTCGAGGGCCACCCGGTCTTCATCTGGTGACAGTCGCCCGCCGGCAGGGCCATGGGGCTCCGCTCGCTGCGACATACCGAGAACGAAAGGAAAGTGACCATGAAGGCAAGGAACATCTCCTCGAAGAAGTCCCCCAAGGCCCCTCTCGCGCGACTGAACGACAGCGAGCTCGGGGCCGCGTCCGGCGGCCGGATGCGGATCCCCGGTGGCCGGGTCCCGACCGTCCTTCTCGACGACGGCATCAACATCCTCACGACCGACCCGTCGCGAAGCAACGTCATCATCACGATTGTCTAGGCGGTTCGGCCGGTCGAGGCCCGCCGCCCCGGGTCTCGCGCAGAGCGAGGGGCAGCGGGTTCAACCTGCTGCCCCTCTGTGCGCTGCGGACGCTTTCGGGCCGAGGCGCCTGGCTCGGGACTCCTGCGCGCCGGGAGCGCCCGGCGCCCGTTTGCCGCCATCCCAACCGGACGGGTTCAGCAAACCGCGTCCGCGGACGGTCGCGAGCGGCGAGCGGCTGCCGCAAGGCACCGCCCGCCGACGACGCACGGCCGAGAGCGCCCTAGGAGGCGAGCAGGGACGGCGGGCCCGGCTCGATGTGCTCGTCGAGCCCCGTCTCTTCCCTCTTCAGGGCCTTCTCCACCGGGCTCCCGGCGGGACCGGCTGGGGATCCGAGGGCGAGCGCCTCGGCGCCGTAGGCGGAGTCGTCCGTGACGTCACGGACCACGAGAGGCCTGAGCCACTCCGGCGGAGGGGCGGCGGAAGCGAACGCCGGCAGCCTCGCCACGGCGAGGACGAGCGCGCGGTCCGCGAACGAGTCGATGTCCCAGGCGATGCCGGCCTCGAGGAGCCGGTAGCGGCGTCTTTCGAGCCGACGGCCGCCGGTGAGGGGCCAGAGCCCCTCGAAGACGGGCTTGGCCAGCTCCTCCTCCGCCTCGGCAAGGCCGCTCCCGCGCCGGCGAAGGGTGCGGTAGTAGCGCTCGCCGTCCGGGCCCCGCACCCGCCGCACGCTCTCGCACACCTGTTCACCCACCAACCATCCCTCCAGGATTTCCAGCGCCGGGGCGCCGGATGTCCCTGGCGGAAGCCCGGAGAGCAGGTAGCGCCGATCGATCTCGCGCTCGCCCGCCGCCCGGTTCTCGAGGGCCGCCGCCACGCCCTCGATTGCCATCGAGGCGGCGTAGAGCCCCCCGCCCTCGACTTCTCGCTCGAGCAGGAGGAGGAGCGCGTCGCGGTGGGCGCGGACCAGTCGATCCAGTGCGAGGAGTCCTGCTCGGGGGTTCGGCCCGAGCGCCCTGCGAAGGGCCGCGAAACCGAGCGGCCCGTCGCGCCCCGCCATGTGGAGGAGCCCAGCTCGCTCCGCTCCCGCGCTCGCGGCGCTCGTCAGGATCTCGTCCGCCAGCACGAAGGCGTCGTTCAGGTCGCCGAGCACGTCCTGCAGGCGCTTCAGGTGCTTGAGGGAGACGCGGACGTCGGCGTGCGGGTTCCCCTTGAGCGGTTCGAGGAGGTAGCGCAGGCGCTTCGCCTCGATGCGTGCCTCGTGCGCCACCTGCCGATCTTCCGGGCCGCGGACCTCGCCTAGGCGTTCCTTCAGGACCGCGAGCTGCTCGCGCAGGAGAATGGCGAGAACGTTGGCGAAGGATCCGTTCGGGTCGGCCCGCCGCAGGTGGCTCTGGTAGACCTCGAGCTTCGCCCCCAGTTTCGCGGAGACCCGGCGGTAGGTCTCGAGGAGCGCCTTGGCCTCCTCCTCCGGCCGCGAGGCGCATTCGAGGCGCCGGACGAGCCAGTCGAGCCCCGCCCTCTGCCTCGGGTCTATGAGGGCGCCCTTGTCGGAGAGCCAGGCGAGCTGGACCTCGGCGTCCCGGGCGCGGTTGGTGGAGCGGGCGAGCGCCTTCAAGCGCTTCTCGGCCCGACGTCGGACGCTGCTCGCGAGCCAGGGGCGAAAGGCCCGCAGCGCGCTGCGGAGGCGTCGCATGCCCACTCGAAAGTCGTGGAGGGCCTCGGCGTCCTCGGCGGAGACGAGGCGCTCGGCCGCCGCGTCGGCCTGGGCGAGCAGCGAGAGGTTACGAGCCTAGCCCCTTTCCTCCGCGGGGCGGTCGACGAAGTCGTCGGCGAGCTGCATGGGCAGGGACTCTAGCAGGCGGGTATCACATGCTCTGGAGCCGACCGCCCACTCTGGGTCGCCGCCCGAAACCGTCCCGGCGGGCACCTCCCTGGATCTCGAGATCCCGGGCGCCTGGCGGTGTGTTGGAGCTACCGGCCCCGCCTGCGAACGAGGAGGGCGCTCGCCACAGCTCCGCCCGCGAGCCCGGCGGCGGTTGCCGCCGCGAGCGCGCCAAGGCCGAGGGACGGCTGCGCCCACCAGGCGAGGACGGCAAGGGAGGCGAGCGCGGCCCCGATGGCGCCGGCCGCGAGCCGGCGCGAGGGTGCCGCGGCCTCGAGAGCCTGGTCGCGGATCGTCGCCGCCAGGTAGAGGGCCTCGGGCGCCGGGCGCTCGCTGTTGGGAAGAAGGCGCCGGATGGCCCGACGACTGCCGGGAGCGAGCGTTCTCGCTTCCTCTCGGAGAGCGAGCGCCGCGAGCGAGAGCTCGGGCTCGCGAAGCCCGAGGAGCGCCATCCGCCGAGCCCCGGCGGCGAGGCGCCGCCCCAGCTCGACGTCGCCGCGCGCGGCGGCATCGTGGGCCTGATCGAGCAGGTCGAGGGCGGGTCCGACGCCGGCGGCGTCGGCGTCGGGGCCGAAGGCCATGACCCGGCGGACGAGATCGGCGCGGGCGGTGGCGACCTCGGCGGCGAGGGGCCCGCCGGCCCGCGTCGGGTTGGCCGACTCGCCCCCCGGCGGGCGACGCTCGACGAGCCGCCTCTCGGGTGCGTAGTCGAGGCGGGCGAGCGCCTCCGCCGGCTCGAGCCAAACCACCTCGTCCACCTCGTCCCCGGCGTCGAGCGTCCCCTCGCGCTCGAGGCGCATGTGCCAGTAGAGGACGATCTTAGGGGTGCGCCGCGGGACGTAGAAGGTGGCCCCCGCGAAGGTCGTGATCCGTCCTCGGCAGCCGGTCTCCTCCTCGACCTCGCGAAGCGCCGCCTCCTCCCAACCTTCATCGTTCGCGAGCTTGCCCTTGGGCAGGCTCCAGTCGTCGTGCCGGGGCCGATGGATGAGCGCCAGCCGCGAGTGGCCGGCGTCTTCGCGCCAGAGGAGCCCGCCCGCTGCTCGCACGATCGCCATGGGGCGGGATCGAAGCACGGCTCGTCCTGCGCGCCAAGCCGACCCGAGTGGCGAGCCTGCCGTCCTCGGGAAGCGTGCGCAAAGGAGGGTGCCGCGCGTGGGTAGGGAAACGCCTACCCTCCCGTACCTGCCCCGGTCGGGCGATGCACTCGGGGGGTGACGGAAGGGCTCGCGCCCGTTCGTCGAGGCTCGCCCGCGCAATCCCCGGTCGGAGGGTTCGCGAACCTTCACGGGGGCGCCACGCGCGCGGCACGCGCAGCGTTCATGCTCATGCGGTGCGACGAAGCTCTCTGGCCCCGCGACACGGCAACGCTCGAACGTTCGCTGTCCGGAGTTTCTCGGGCGCACCCGCGAAACCGCGCGCGACCCTCCGAGGCGGATCGGGTCCCGGGTTGGCGAGCGAGGGTACGCCCGCGGGGTCGCCAAGGGGCTCCCCGTGAATCACCAGCCGCCCGACGTGCGCGACTTCGTCGTGATCGGGCATCACGTGCGGGTCGAGCGGGCGGGGAGCCGGCGCTGGCAGGTCTGGGTGGATGAGGAGCTCCTCGACGAGGACTTTGCCTTCTCGTACGAGGCCTGGGCGAGGGGAGTGGCGGAGAGCTACACGCGCGGCCCTGTGGGCCGCGGGCGGCTGCCGCTCGAGGCAGATGCTCCGGCTTGGGAGGGGGGCAGGCCCGAGGGTGAGCCAGGGAAGCGGGGGAGCTGAGAACGGCCGGCTCTCCGAGGCGCACCCCATGGGGGCCGGGGGTGCATGCGATGTGCGTCCCGGGCCGATGGGCAGCCTGAGAAACGCCTGCGCCCGGCGCCTCCGCCTCGAGCCGAACCCCAGGGACCACCTCAGTCCCCTTCCATTCACACCGACTCGAAGCGATCCGGCTCGAGCCCCGCGGTCCCCCGGGATGGCCGAGGCCACGAGGGCGTCTTGGGCTCGAGTGTGACCGACCCACGATCGCGACGAGTAGAAGAGAGAGAGGATCTCTTCTTATGGAACTGAAGATCCCCCCGGCGGTCTTGGGCCCAACGCAACGGCCTTCTGCTGCCCGCTCGCTACGATGTCGCTGCAGGAGCGGAGGCCTCCGTGCCACGATCGGGCGGCCGGATGGCTCTCAATAGCCCGAACGCGTGACGCGAGCGGGGATATTGCCCTCAGAATCGTCCGAAATCCGGCCGAAAGACCAATTTGGGGGCATGTCAGGTCCACGCGACGGTCAAGAAGTGATTAGCGAGACCCGCCGGTTTCCTTGGAGGGGAGTCCGGAGGTGCCCATGCGTGTCCTTGGTCTGGTCGGTCTTGGCCTAGTCGCCGCCTTCATTCTCGGAGCTGCATATGGGCGTACGGTCCACAGGGTCGCCGCGCACGAAGCGCAACATGTTGCCGGGCAAATAGAGGCCGCAGCGAAGAAGCTGTAAGCCGCGCCGAGATTCGCTTTGCCAAGAGGGGCGGCGCGCAGCCCAGCCCGCATCCTCGGAGGTGGACGCCAGAGGGCCAGGCCGCGCGCCGCCATTTTCGCTAGGACCCTAACCGTCAACCGTGGCGACAGCGTGGCGTCGGTGGAGATCCGGCGTGGCTGTGCGAGCGGCGCCTCGGCGGCGTTGGCGTCCGCTGTGTCGAACGGGGCGGACCGCGCCCATGCGTGCGACGCTAGCCAGCGCAGCCGGCCCCGGGGCGCCTGGGAGGGGGACGGACCGCGGCGCCCACCGCCGAATCTAGCGCGACCGCTCGCTCCCGGGAAGTCCGACCCGACGCGCGTGCGTGCTGAGATCACCCTACGAGGGTCCAAGGGAACGCGGGCCGCGCGCCGGCGAGGTTGCGCGCGCGGGGGCTTTGGACGGCTCCCTGCGACATGGGCCGCCGGTAGAAAGTGGCCCGTCTCGCGGACACCTTGACACCCCCGCATACGAGAGGAGCCCAGGCGCGGCTCCAGGGAGAAGACGGCGCCGAACGGCGGCAGGCACTCCAATTCACGGAACGGGCGGGTCCCCCGTCCAATTGGCTCACCAGCCCGCGTCGGCCCCGGCCTTTGTGGGGATTATCCCCGAGCGGGCCAAAGAGGGACTCGCGCAGATTCATTACGACAAAGAAGGGGCGCACGATCAGTCAGAATTCGCCTTGTCGTCAAGGACGATGGCGAGGAGCCTTCGTCATGCGTAGCAAACCTTACCGTGACCTCCACCGAGGACCACCGCTCAACCTTAGCGAGCGGAGCATCGATCGCGTGCTGGCGGAGGAGTTTGAGCCCTAGCTACAGCTTGTCGGGAAATTGGACCCCCGCTTTACGGGTACCTGGCTGCGGAGCGGCCTGAAGACCCCAATTGGGGTCGATTGCTTGCGCACGGGTATCACCCTAAGTGTATGCATCTGCTTGCTCGTGACCAAGGTCACCGTCAGGAGCTTGCTCGGCGGAACCCTGGGCGTGGTTGTCGTCAACAAGACCGGAGAGATCATCCAGTGCAAGTGGTTCGGCGGTTACAGGCCGACGCTGCGTTAACGACGGGGCACCTCGCAGGCGAGCACGCAGTCGCCGCCGCGCGCAGCTAATCCCCTTGCTGCTTACTTGCATGACGTAGGGTGATCCCCCTGCGCGGAGAGGCTGCGCGTTGCAAGATGCACGAGATGTCGCGCGTGGAGGGCGCGCGTGGCAGAAGGTCACGACGTTTCCGGACGCAGCGATCACTTACCGTCACTCGAAACCTGTGGTAGGCGTGCTGTTGCGGGGTGGCGCGAGGATGAATGTCGCTCAACGAAATGGTGTGCCGCAACCTCCACATGCTTCGGCGCAGGCGGAAGTTGACGCAGGAGCAACTGGCGCGAAAAGCGAAGCTGTCGGTCTCTTACGTCTCGATGATCGAAAGGGCGGAGCGCTCGCCCCCGCTTGACACAGTTGAGAAACTCGCAAGGGCGCTGAACGTAGATCCGCTGACGCTCTTTGGAGGCTAAGGGCGCCTCGTCGGAATCGGGCTCTAGGTGGCGGGCGGCCGGGCAGGCCGTTCGCTGCTTCGCGACCCTACGCGGTGCTGCCCACCTCGACGACGCGGAGCGATGCCGCCCTCCAGTGTCGAGCCTGACCGAGAACTCCCCTTCGAGTTGGGCGAGGACCGACTCACCGGAGGGAAGAGGGAAAAGCGAACGCCTCCAGGTCCCCGACGCGCTTCTTCTTAGCTCACGGACCAACTCGGCAACCTGTCCGTGACCGCCCCGGCCGCGAGCTCCGGCGCCGCCGCCGCACCCTGAAACACGCGGCAGCGCTGGAACCTCGAGAGCCGCGGCGATCGACGGCGACGTGTTCTGGCCGCTCACATCGTCGGAGCTTGCGGCAAGAGGCCGCGCACGTTCGCACGGCCCGTTTGCCTTCTCTCCGCGAGGGCCCCCATCCCCATGTCGTCGCTACCGAGGCGGCGCCGTCACCGAAGGCTGGCGGGTGCGCCGGACCGTCGGGCGAGCCGGAGAGACAGCGAGGTCATGCGTACAGGTTGCCTCGTGAGCCACCTGGAGCTCTCGCAGGATCTCGAGCAACTCGCTCGGCTCCGCGTCGCGCCCCCGGACGACAACGTCGACGCAGAATCCGCAGGACGGGGTGCCACCACATTGGAAGGTGACCTTCGCGAGCATGGGGGGTGAGGCTACGTCGGGGCGGCTGGGATGTCGAACGATATCGGGACCCGGGGCGCTGCCGCACGCTCGGAAGACGGGCTCCTCGCCGGCGCTCAAACGCTCTGCCCCGGGGCGCCATCCCTTCCCCGAGGGTCGCCCAACGGCGGCCCCGAACAATGGGCGGGAACCGGCGGCCAGTGCTTGCGGGAGGTCCGCGGGACAAGAAGAGGGGCCCGTCGCCACTAGGTCTGCCCCCGCGCGACGGACCCCTTCGGCGCTGCAACCGGGGAACCGGTGCGCGCCGTTCATGAGCGTAGGGGCCTCGTCGCCGAATGACACCTCCCGGTGGGGCAGCGACCCCACCGTGACAAGAACGGACTCGCCGCGTTGGACGCGGTGCCCTCAACGCCGCTTGCGTTGGATCCCTCTCGAGACGGGACTCGAGTTAGCCCGCCGCAAAGCACGCCTTGCCGGAGGTCCCCGCACGAACTGTTCGACCGCCGAGAAGGGTCCATGCCAGCGAACGAAACCAGCCGTGGCACTGAGCCCTCCTCAGCCGGCGTCAACATCCGTTCTGCAACATGCCGGGAAGTACATTCTCAAGACGTGCTGCTCAGCGTGCGCCGCGACGTGCGGGTAGCCCTGTTGCGACCACCGCCACCATGCTATCCCCGCCGCAACCCGAGAACACAGTCCACCTTGTGGTCTCCCCGGCAGGCTCGTCTGGCGGGCGACGTCGCTCCCTGCCCGCGGTGCGGCCGGGAAATGGCGCTTGTGCCGCCGGCCGGCGAAGGACGCCCAACCAATAGAAAGGGACCCGCGGTTCTCACCGTAAGTCCCCATTTTTCGTCGTTCGTTTGGTGGAGCCGACACCCAGACTTGAACTGGGGACCTACTGATTACGAATCAGTTGCTCTACCAGCTGAGCTATGTCGGCAGGATCCCAGGAAACCGGGGCGTTCTAGCACTGGGCGCTGCCCATCGCAAGGGCGTCATCCCGGGGTCTGGGGCATGGCCGCGCGAAGGCGACGGGCGAGC
>DATJZG010000091.1:0-4728 GCA_035499295.1 Anaeromyxobacteraceae bacterium | reverse complement strand
CGTAGACCGATGTTCCATCGGCGGGGGCGGTGATGGCGATGGTCGGGGCGGCCGGTGGATTCGTCGTCCCCCCTCCACCGCCGCCTCCAGTGCCGCTCCCCCAGCCATGCCAGTCTTCCACCCAGCCGCACCCCCCGAGCGCGGCCACGAGCACCACCAGCGAAAGTCTCGCAGTGTGTCGCATCCGGATCCTCCTCTCGAGAGATCACGTGAAGATTGGTAGAGCGAGCGTACGCTCGCCCGGTGGGACCGTCCACGGAGGTCTCGATGCGACCTGGGCAGCGAGTGTGCGGAAGGCGGCGCGTGGGGGCCCGGGTTCCCAGAACCCGGGCTTTGGCCCTGCGCTATTGGGCTCTGCCCGGGAGCTCGGCGACGTAGACGCCCGGGCGCTTCTCGTCCAAGACGACGTAGGCGACGCGAACCCGGTCACCGGCCAGGAACCGTGCCGAGCCCGGCTCCACCTGGGTGTCCACCCGAGCGAGGCTACCTCCCTCCCAGACTCCCAGATCGAGGGCGTCGCGGTCGAGCCGCTTGAAGCTCACGAGGATGCGGCCCGGTTCCCTCGGGTCGAACTCGAAGCTCTTCATGCCCTCGGCGATCCGCTCGGGGCTCTTCTCTCGTTCGGCGGTGGCGATCCGCTCGAGGTCGCAGGCCTCGCCGCTCCGGGTGCAGCGGCTGCGGTAGTAGAGCGAGCGCCCGTCGGGCGAGAAGGCGAAGCCGTAGGTGCTCTGGGCCACCAGGCGGGGCGCAGCGCCGTCGGACGCATCGAGCGCGGCGAGGAGCAGGTCCACCGAGTACCCGCCCCGGGTGGTGTGCTGGAGGTACGCCACGTATCGGCCGTCCGGCGAGAGTTCGAAGTCGGACACGTTCTTCCCGAGCGTGCGGCGGGCGACGTCCAGTCCCCCGACGCCGAGAGTCCCGGACCGGATGCGCGGATCATACTCCTCGAGCCAGGCGAGCCGCGGGGACCGCGCTGCCCAGCGGAACTCTCCCACCTCGTTGCCGAGCGCAAGCTCGCGGCCGCCGACCCGGACCCGCAGGTTTCCCTGCTTGCCAGGGAGAGCGTCGGCGAGAAACGCGAGGGCATCGACCACGGGCGAGAAGGCGAAGGCGCGGACCCCCTCGGCGACCATCTCGGGCTCCGCCGGGGATTTCGCCTCGACCACCTCGAGCTCGCTCCCCTTCGGGGCGAGTCGGGTGAAGGCGTAGCGAGGTCCGCGCCCGAACTGATAGTCGCCCACCGGCCCTGCCACCTTGACCGCGCTTGCCGGGGTCGCGCCGGGGGGCTTTCGCACCGCCAGGAGCTCTCCACCCGCGCTGGCTCGCCTGCGCAAGAGCGCGACGAGCTCCGTTCCGGGGGGGGCGAGCTCGAAGCTGGCCGCGGCGGTCACGCCCTCCACCGGCCTCGGGTCGGCCCCCGCGAGCGAAAGGAACAGGGAACCGCCCGCGATGTATCCGAGCGCGCCGTCCGGGCCGTACCCATGAAAGGTGACACCGCTCGAGAGCTCGGCGGGGCGGGCGCCGGGCCGCCACCGCGTGAGCGTCCCGGAAGCGGTTGCGTAGTCGTATCCGGAGAGGGCCGAGACCTCCGCGCCGGCGGGGCTCACCGCCATGGCGCCAGGCAAGGTCGTGACCGCGCGCGCCACGAGCTCCGGGTCGCCGCCTGCCGCGGGGACGACCCGCAGGTCACAGCTGGCGGTCCCCGCCGGCAGGGACTGCGCCCGGGTCTCGACGCAGCTCTCGAGCCAGGCGAGCCAGGCGCCGTCGGCGGTCGCGACCAGCCCCCGCGCTGCGCCCGGCGCGCGCCGGACGCCCAGGCCCCTTGGGGAAGGAGCGGAAGAGCAAGCGGCCAGCACCGCCGCCGTCAGGGTGAGGCGGATCCCGGGTCGTCGATCCATGGTGCGAGCTCCTTGCGCGCCCGCTCGGCATATGCGTCCTTGCGGGCTGCCTTTCCGCGGTGCCTTTCCGCGAGCGGCGGGAACAGGGCGAAGACCACGTTGGTCGGCTGGTAATCGTACCCCGGGGGGTGGGCCTCGCCGGTGAGGTGGCGATGAAGGGCGCCCATCGCGGTCGCGGCCGGGGGCGGGCGGAATGGCCGCCCCGCCAGGCGGTCGAGCAGGGCGCGGGCGGCGAGCAGGCCGCAGGCTGCGGACTCCACGTATCCCTCCACGCCGGTGATCTGGCCGGCGAAGAAGAGGTGGGGACGCTCGCGGGACGAGAGGTCCGGGGCGAGGACCCTGGGCGCCTCGAGGAAGGTGTTGCGGTGGACCTGGCCGAGCCGGAGAAACTCGGCTCCCGCCAGGCCCGGGAGAAGGGCGCGGAACACCCGGCGCTGTTCCGGCCAGGTGAGCCGCGTCTGGAAGCCCACCAGGTTCCAGGCGGTGCCGGCTACGTCCTCTTTCCTCAGCTGAACGACCGCGAACGGGCGCCGCCCGGTGCGTGGATCCTCGAGCCCGACCGGCTTCATGGGACCGTGGGCGAGCACCTCGGGTCCCCGGGCCGCCATCACCTCGATGGGCAGGCAGCCCTCGAAGTACCGGCCCTCCTCGAAGTCGTGGGGGGCCACTTTCTCGGCGCTGACCAGCGCCTCGACGAAGGCGTGGTAGCCGGTCTCGTCGAGAGGCAGGTTGAGGTAATCGTCGCCGTCCCCCTTTCCGTACCGCGAGCGGGCGTAGGCGATGGTCCGGTCGATCGACGCGTCCGACACGATGGGTGCGATGGCGTCGTAGAAGTGGAGCCCTCCCGAAAAGAGCCGTCCCAGCTCGTGAGAGAGTGCTTCTGCGGTGAGCGGACCGGTGGCGATGAGGGAGAGGCCAGGGGGCGGGGGCAGGGCCGTCGCCTCCCCCGCCCGGCGGGTAATGAGAGGGTGGGACTCGAGGCGCGCGGTCACGAGCTCGCTGAACCGGCGACGGTCGACCGCCAGGGCGTCGCCTGCCGGGACTCGGGTCTCGTCCGCCGACGCGAGGATGAGGCTCCCCAGCCTCCGGAGCTCCTCGTGCAGGAGACCCACGGCGTTCTGGGGGTTGTCAGAGCGGAGGGAGTTCGAGCACACGAGCTCCGCCAGCCCGGGGAGCACGTGCGCGGGAGACCTCCGGTCCGGCTTCATGTCGAGGAGCTCGACCTCCACCCCTCGCCGGGCGAGCTGCCAGGCCGCCTCCGAGCCGGCCAGGCCTCCACCGATGACCTTTACGTGCATTCCCTCCATCATGGCACGGTGGGAGCGGTGCCGCCTTGGGCCACGGCTGGCCGCTCGCTCGCGGCCCACGCCTTTGGGGCGTGCTTGGCCTGCTTGACTGTGAACGCGATGGGCCGCCCATCCCGGCCGATCGCGGGCCAGCCGATCCCGCGAACCAGAGGGAAGCGGCCTATGACTGCACCGGGCTTCTGCGCGGCTCCGCTCCCACCGCCCCGGCCAGCCTCGGGCGCGCGCATACGGGCTCTCGCAAGAGGAGCGAAATGTGGCCCGGTGCGGGGCCCGCATGTCGGTCGTTCCTTCGATCTCGGGGTGCACCCTTCGGGAGGACCGCGGCAAGACCCTCGCCGGAAGCGCGAGGCCCAGCCCGGCGGGGAGCGGCCGGGGTCTACTGGCTATTCTTCAGCACCATGAACTTGTACTCGCCCAGTTCCGCCTGGCCGGCGGTGTAGAGCACCTCCATGAGCGTCCGGTAGGTGATCTTCTTGTCCGCGACCAGGTTCACGCGCCCGGAGAAGGGGGCGGTCTTGTTGAACTGGGCGATGTACTTCTGCTTGTCGACCTCGCGCTTCAGCGCGTCGTACACCACCCCCACGTAGAATGCGTCGGCCTTTCCCCCTTCCTTCTCCCGGGCGGGGATGGCGCCGCCCTCGAGGGCGAGCACCCTGCGGTCGTTCACGGTGAGCTCGTCCATGGAGAGGGTGATGGTGATGTTCTCCTGGGGGGCGAGCTGCGTGGTCGAGGCCGGAAGCGTCAGGTGCTCCCCCATGTTCACGTTGATGGTGGAGGTCTGGTAGGACTTGAGCAGGAAGACGAGGAGGATCGTCATCATGTCCATCATGGCGACGATGTTGAGCTCCTTGATCTCTCCCGCCGCCTCGCGGATCTTGCGCCGCGCGCGCCGGTATTCCCGCTTCTGCTTTTCCTCGATGCGGATCGCGTCGGCGGAGCGTCTCTGCACGGTGGG
This sequence comes from Anaeromyxobacteraceae bacterium, assembly GCA_035499295.1. GTDB lineage: Bacteria > Myxococcota > Myxococcia > Myxococcales > Anaeromyxobacteraceae > DATJZG01. The sequence continues at coordinate 568 of DATJZG010000091.1, read as the reverse complement.
CATCCGGCTCACCCGATGAGCGACAAGGACACGTCGAAGAAGAGTGGCTTGCGCTCGATGGTCCCGTCGGGCAACTTCACGAGCTGATCCCGGCACGCGTCCATGGTCTGGATGAGGGTGTCGTAGAGGATCCCCGGATCGGCCGAGAGGATGACCTGCGTCTCGCCAGGGTACTCCTCCTTGATCTTGACGAGCTCGAGGGTCAAGGCCTCGTAGTCATACCGGTCGTCCTTGAGAGGGATGGTGGGTGGGCGTTCGGTGTCGGTGGCGGAGGCGGCGGAGCCGAGCACCCCCCCGGCGCCGGCCACGTAGAACCCCTGCCGTCCGATGGCCACGGTGAGGAGAAGCTTGGACCCCGCCTCGCTCGAGGCGGCCACTTCGCTGCCGATCCGGGGAGCCGAGACGTTGAGCACGCCCAGGGTGATGAGCCCGGTCATGCTGAGCAGCATGAACATGACCAGGTTCACCACCACGTCGAGGTAGGGGACGATGTTCAGCTCCCCCATGTGGTCTTCGGCGATGACCCTCCGGCGCATCGGAGCCCTCGCGCGCTAGCCGGCCGATTCGG
>DATJZG010000090.1:0-40443 GCA_035499295.1 Anaeromyxobacteraceae bacterium | reverse complement strand
TTCGCTACGGCGACGAGGTCGACCCCTCGCTGCCCCGCTACTAGCCAAAGGCGCGCCGGACGCGCCGCGGAGGCGCGGCTCGCCCCGACAGGCCCCGCCAAATCGGTTGCGCCGGGACCGTGCAGGGCTAGGCTCTCCTGCGTGCCACGCCGCCTCGCCGACTTGGTGTACGAGCCGCTCCACGCCGGCCCGCTCGAGGGGGCCGCCCTCCTGGGCGAGGCCGCGGGGGGCGACCGCCTCCTCGTGCGGGTGGGCCTCTGGCTCGGCTCGGACGGCCGGGTAGAGAGGGCACGCCACCGCACCAGCGCCTGCGCCGCGCTCATCGGCTACGCCGAGGCCGCCTGCCTCCTGGCGGAGGCCGGAGAGCCTCCCGGGGCGCTCCGCGCCGGCCGGCTCCTGGCGGCCGTGACGGGCGCCCACCCGCTCCACCGCGACCGCGCCGAGCTCGTCGCCCGGGCCCTCGCGCAGGCCCTCTCCTCTCGTCCCGAAGTCGCCGGGGGTTCCCGATGAACGTCGCCTACGTGTTTTCCACCCCGAACGCGTCCTACATCCTCGAGAAGATGATCGTCCCCCAGCTCGAGGAGCGCCGCCACGGCGCCCAGGTCGCCGGGATGTTCTTCTTCGTCGACAACAACTACCTGCTCGTCCGCGGCAACCCCACCGGCGAGAGGCTCGCCAAGATCTCGCGCGAGACGGGGATGCTCCTCATGGGCTGCGATCAGTGCTGCTACCAGCGCAACATCGCCGACCGGCTCATCGAGGGGATCCCCATCGGCTGCTTCCCCGACCTCTACCGGGCGCTCGGGGGCGCCAAGGTGGACCAGGTCATCACCCTCTAGGCTTCCGGGCTCGCCTGGAGGGCGGGGAGGAAGCTCTCTCCCGCCTGCGGCGCGACGCCGAAGTAGCTCGCCACCGTCGCCCCCAGGTCGGCGAAGGTCCGCCGCGTGCCGAGCGGGCGACCGCGCCGCCCCGGGACCCGGACGAGCAGCGGGACGTACTCCCGGCTGTGGTCGGTGGAGGGGGTGGTGGGGTCGCAGCCGTGGTCGGCGGTGACGGCGAGCACGTCGCCGGGCCGGAGCCGGGCCTCGATGGACGGCAGCGCCCGGTCGAACTCCGCGAGCGCACGGGCATACCCCGCCGCGTCGTTCCGGTGGCCGTAGAGCATGTCGAAGTCCACCAGGTTGACGAAGAGGAGGCCGCGTTCCATCCGCCCGAGAATCTCCTCGGTCCGGCAGAGCCCGTCGGCGTTTCCCTCGGTGTGGACCTCCTCGCTCACCCCCACCCGGTCGAAGATGTCGGCGATCTTCCCCACGGCCACCACCGGCACCCCGCTCGCGGAAAGCGCCGAGAGCACGGTGGGCCGGGGCGGCGCGAGCGAGTAGTCCCTGCGGTGGTAGGTGCGGCGGTAGGCCCCGGGCGCCCCCACGAAGGGTCGGGCGATGACGCGGGCCACGTCGTAGCGGTCGAGGATGCGGCGGGCCTCCCGGCACCAGGCGTACAGGGTGGCGAGGGGGACCGTCTCCTCGTGCGCCGCGACCTGGAAGACCGAGTCGGCGGAGGTGTAGACGATGGGCTTCCCGGTCCGCTGGTGCTCCGCCCCGAGCTCCTCGATGATGGCCGTCCCGCTCGCCGGCCTGTTGCCGAGAAGCCGGTCGACGCCGATGGCCTCGAGCCACGGCTCGACGATCTCCCTCGGGAACCCGCGCGGGAAGAGGGCGAGCGGCCTCTCCAGGACGACGCCCATCATCTCCCAGTGCCCGGTGGTGGTGTCCTTCCCCGGCGAGCGGCCGGCCATCCGACCGAAGAAGGCGGCGGGGTCGGAGGCGGGGGCCACCCCGAGCACGTCGGCGATGTTCCCGAGCCCCATTCGCTCGAGCTCCGGGAGCCGGAGCCCGCCCACGGCGCGGCTCACGTTGCCGATGGTGTCCGAGCCCAGGTCCCCGTAGTCGCCCGCGTCCGGCAGGGCGCCGACTCCGGCGCTGTCGGCGACCAGGATGACGAAGCGGCCGTCGCGCATCCCCGGGATCGTAAGCGACGGCGTGGCCCCGCCCCAGGGAAAAGGAGAAAGGCTCGGAGCGCCTCTTTGGCTCCTAGAAACACCCCGCCAGGATGGCGACCGAGGCGCTCGTCCCGACGCGGTCGGCGCCGGCCCTCACCATGCGCAGGGCGTCGCCGGCGGTGCGCACCCCGCCGGAGGCCTTCACCCCGAATTCCGTTCCCACCACCGAGCGGAGCAGCGCCACGTCCTCCTCGGTGGCCCCGCCCTCGGCGAAGCCCGTGGAGGTCTTCACCCAGGCCGCGCCGGCGCCCTTCGAGAGCGCGGCCGCGATCGCCTTCTCCTCGCGGGAGAGGCGGCAGGTCTCGAGGATCACCTTCACCGGCGCTCCCGCCGCCACGACCTCGCCGAGGTCGCGCAGGAGTCCGCGATAGTCCTTCGCCCGCAGGAGCGCGAGCGGCAGCACCACGTCCACCTCCTCCGCCCCGCCCGCCACCACCGTCCGGGCCTCCCGGGCCCGCTCGGCGGTCCCGGCCTGCCCCTCCGGGAAGTCGACCACCGCCACCACCTTCACTCCCGAGCCGGCGAGTTCCCGCCTCACCTCCCGGACCCACGCCGGGCGCACGCACACCGCCCCGAGGCGGTGCTCTCGCGCCTCGGCGCAGGCCCTTCGCACCTCGAGGGCCGTCGCCTCCGGCCGCAGGACCGAGTGCTCGAGGAGGGGGGCCAGGTCCGCCGGGACGCGCACGGCGCCGTCGGGGAGGATCGCCATCGCGCGAGTGTAGCCCGCGGGGCCGACTCCCCACCACCGCTACGGCGGAGAAAGGGCGAGCGGGAGCTCGACGCGGCGCGCCTCCCCGGAGAAGGAGGCGACCGAGAGCTTCCGCGCCGCGGCCTTGAGGCACGTGCCGAGGTCGGAGTGGGCGAGGTTGGCGTCGTCGAGGGTGGGGTAGTTGACGGTCCCGGTGGGCGCCACGGTGACGGTGAGGGTCACCTTCTTGTCGGCGAGGTCCAGGTCGGGGTCGCGCCGCACCGCCTCGGCCACGCAGGCATCGAACCCGGCGCGGCTCGCGGCGAGCGCGCGCCGGAGGCTCTCGGCGGAGACAGGGGGCGGCGACCGAGTCGCCTCCGCCTCCTCGCCGGCAGCCGGCGCCGGAGGCTCCGCCTTGGGCGCCGTCGACGCGGCCGCCGGTTCCTTCGCCGGGGCCGGCTCCGGCTTCGGGCGCGCGAGGGCGGCCTGGGTGGGAGCGGAGGCGGCCCTGGGCGCCGCCGCGGCGGGCCCGCGAGGCTCCTCGGACCGGGCGGAGCGCGCCGGAAGCCGCGCCTCCGGCTTCGAGAGCGCGACGTCGGGCGGGCCGGGCGGGAAGCGCGCCTCGGAGCCGGGGACGGGCGCGGGCGCCACCGCCGGCGGGACCGGGGCGGCGGCCACCGCGGCGGGCTCCGCCGGGGGGCGGGGGGCCGGGGGCGCGGGGCTCGCGACCGCCGCGGCTGCGGACCCCTCGACCGCGCCGGTGGCGGCAGCGAGCGGCTGGCGGCGAGGCAGGAAGAGGACGGCGACGACGATGGCCACCACCATGGCGGCGGCAAGGCCGAGGGCGATCCGCGGCCCCGCCGACGGCGCCGCGCCTGCGAGGAGGTCTGCCGGGGGGGAGCGCACCGCCTCCGGCGCCGCGGCGAGCGCCAGGCGAGGGGGGCGGCTCGCGCCCTTCGAGCGGTCGGGCGGCTCCGGCCAGCCCGCCGCCCCGGGCGGATCGGGTTCGTCGATCACCTCGGCGAGCGCCCGGGCCAGGTCCTCGGCGTCGTCGGTGCTCGCCGGAAGGGGGGCGAGGGGAGCGGCCGTGGCCACGGCCCGGAGACTCGCGCCGCCCGGCGGCGAGGCGGGGCCGGGCGCGGGCGCGGCCAGGGCGCGCACCGCCGCCGCCGTGATGGGGGCGACGACGAAGGGGTTCTCGTCGGGGCGAAAGCCGGGGCCGGGCTGCTTCGACGCCCAGCGCCCCACCGCCGCGAGCGGCGCCGAGGGAGGCGGGCGGACGACCACGTCCCGACCGCAGGCCCGGCACTTCATCTTGAAGGCCCGCCCCTGCAACAGGTCGGAGACCGAGTAGCCGCGCCCGCAGAAATCGCAGCTGAACCGCACGCTCACATCCTAGTGACGCGCTTCCCGGGCGAGCAACAAACGCACGGGCGCTAGAGCCCTTCTCCGCGTCCCAGGGTCGCGGGACCCTCACTGCAGGTATTGTCAGCGTCGAGCCAGGGATCCTCTCCGCTCGCCTCCCCGAGCCGCTCCAGGAGGCGCCGGTCGAGCAGGTGGCTCGGCACCACCGTCTGGAGGGCGTGGAGCAGGTTTCCCTTCACCGCCGGGTTCTCGGCGGAGAGCTCCCGGAGGAGCGCCTTCACCCGCTGCCGCTTCAGGTCGGGCTGGGAGCCGCACAGGTCGCAGGGCACGACGGGGAAGCGCATCTCGCCGGCGAAGGCGGCGAGATCCTCCTCGGCCGCGTAGCAGAGCGGGCGGATGACCACGTTGCGCCCGTCGTCGGAGCGCAGCTTCGCCGGCATGCTCTTCAACCTCCCCGAGTAGAGCGCCGAGAGGAGCAGGGTCTCGAGGAGGTCGTCGCGGTGGTGGCCGAGGGCGATCTTGTTGCAGCCCATCTCCACCGCGGCGTTGTAGAGGATCCCCCGTCGCAGCCTGGAGCAGGCGGAGCAGTAGGTCCCTCCCTCCGGGACGACCCGGCGGACGATGGCGAGCGTGTCCTGCCGGAGCATTCGGTAGCGCACGCCCACCGCCCGGAAGTGGGCCTCGATGATCTCCGCCGGAAACCCGGGGTGCCCCTGGTCCAGGTTCACGGCCAGGAGGTCGAAGGGGACGGGCGCCCTGTCCTGGAGCCTCTGGAGGAGGTGCAGGAGCGCGTAGCTGTCCTTGCCGCCCGAGACGGCGACGAGGATCCGGTCGCCGGCGCGGACGAGGTCGAAGTCCTCGATGGCGCGCGCGGTGGCGCGCAGCAGCCGCTTCTCGAGTCGCTCCGCCTCGGTCATTTGGCAGGGTATACCATCGGGGTGGTCGCCCCGGCGCGCCCTCCTTTTCCTTTGACGTTACGCCGCCCTTTGGATTAAACGGCGCGCACCCCAGGGGAGACGACCATGCCGGCGAAGGATCTCGGAACGAAGCGAGTCTGTTTCAAGTGCGGGGCCAAGTTCTACGATCTGAAGAAGCCGCAGGTGGTCTGCCCGAAGTGCGGGACCGATCAGCGCGACGCCCCCGTCGCCAAGCCCCCGCCGCAAGAGAAGCGTCCCAAGGCCCCGGTGCCGGATCCGGAGCCGGAGGTGGAAGAGGTGGAGGAAACCGAGGACGTCCTGAGCGAGGCGCTCGAGGACGATGCCGGCGACGAGGACGAGCCCTAGCCTGCTGGATCCCTAGCGACCGAAGGTGAAGTCGACCTGCGCCGCGCCGGCGGCGGGGACGGTCACCGAGGCGCTCCTCTCGCCGAACCTCTCGTGCCAGGCGGTGACGGTGTAGCGCCCCGGGGGGAGCCCCTCGACCCGGAAGGCGCCGTCGGCCCCGGACACCGCGAACGGCGAGTCGGTGACGAGCACGAAGGCGCTCATCCAGGAGTGCACGTCGCAGCGCACCACCACCAGCCCGAGCTTCTCCAGCTTGCGCGGGGTGCGCTGGTTCTTCGCCGCCATGGCCAGGTTGAAGGCGGTGGCCTGGCCGACGTAACCGTGCACGTTGTGCAGCAGGGCGTCCCCGTTCACCACCTCGAGCGTGCTGCCGAGCGCCGCGCCCTGGACGTGGGGCAGGTAGCGGCACCTCTCCTGGTCGAGCGCTATCTTGGCGGGCGGGGGCCTCGGGCCGCCCTTCACCACCACCACCACGTTCTTCAGCTTCCCGCCGGCCGCCACCAGGGAGTCGTCGGGCACCTCCCCGCCGCAGACGGCCCGGTCCTTCGTCGCCTCGAGCGGGGGCAGCTCCGGCACCGGGCCGGCGAGGCGGGCCTCCCCCCGGAGCTCGCCCGCGCTCGCCTCGCCCATCGCTGCGGCGAGAGCCGCTGCCAGCACCATCCTTCGCATGCCTCTCCTCCCGGGGCGAGAGCCACGCGCCCCGCCCTCCATACACGCACCCGCCCCTGGCGGGCAGGACCTTTCCCGGGTCCCCCTTCGTCCTTGACCGGGATCAGGCGCGTCCTTAAAAGGACGTTCACATGAACGAGCACCGGCTCGCGCAGGCCACGGTGGTCGCCACCTTCCTCCTCCTCGTGGTGGGGGGCCTCGTGCACTCCACCGGCTCCTCCCTCTCCTGCCCCGACTGGCCTCTCTGCTACGGCCAGTTCTTCCCGGCCATGGAGGGCGGCGTCCTCTTCGAGCACGGCCACCGCCTCGTCGCCCTCGCGGTGGTGGGGCTGACCGGTTCTCTCGCGGTGGCGGTGTTTCGCCGGCGCCGCGGGACCGCGGTGCGCGCGCTCGCGTCCGCCTCGATCCTCCTCGTCCTCGTGCAGGCTTCGCTCGGCGCGGTCACGGTGCTGTGGAAGCTTCCCGTCCTCGTCTCCTCGGCGCACCTCGCCACCTCCATGGCCTTCTTCCTCGTGGTGGTGGCGCTCTCCCACCGGCTCGCGCCGGCCCCGGCCTCCGCCGCGGCGGCACCCGGCCCGGTCCGCCTCCTCGCCGGCCTCGCCGCCCTCGGCGTCTACCTCCAGATCGTGCTCGGCGCGCTCGTCCGCCACAGCGGGTCCGGCCTGGCCTGCGGAACCGAGGCGGTGCTCTGCCAGGGCGTGGTCTGGCCGCTCGGCGGGCCGGCGGAGCTGCAGATGCTCCACCGCATGGCGGGCGTCGTCGCGGCGCTGCTCGCGACGGCGGCCGGCCTCCTCGCCCTCCGCCACGGCGGCACCCGGGCGCGCCGGGCCGCGGCGCTCGCGCCGCTCCTCGCGCTCTTGCAGCTCGGGCTCGGCGCCTGGACGGTGTGGAGCCTCATCGCCGTGCCGGTGGTGAGCCTCCACCTCGCCGTCGGGGCGCTCCTGCTCGCCGACACCCTCTCCCTGTTCCTCGCCCTCGGCCCCGCCCGGACGGAGGCGACGGCCGACCGCACCGACCCCGCCGCCGGGCTCGTCCCCGCCCGGAGCGACGCGTGAGGCGCGCCCGGCAGAGCGCGGTGCGCGTCGCCGCCGTCCCCACCCACTCCACCGGGGGGCTCCTCGACCTCTTCGCCCTCGGAAAGCCGCGCCTCTCCGGCATGGTGGTGTCGACCGCCGCCGCCGGGATGTGGCTCGCCCCGGCGCGCCCCTCGGCGATGCGGGTCGTCGCCTTCCTCCTCGGCACCGCCATGGTGGTGGGAGCGGCCAACGTCCTCAACAACTACCTGGAGCGCGACGTCGACGCGCGCATGCGGCGCACCCAGGACCGGCCACTGCCCTCCGGCCGCGTCGAGCCGGGCTCGGCGCTCGCGATCGGGCTCGCGCTCCCCGCCTTCGCCGTCCCCCTCCTGGCGCTCGCGGCCAACCCGCTCACGGCGCTCCTCGCCGCCGTGGCGCTCGTCACCTACGCCTTCGTCTACACCCCCATGAAGCGGGTCAGCGCCGCGGCGCTCCTGGTGGGCGCCCTCCCGGGCGCCATCCCGCCGCTCATGGGCTACACCGCGGCCACCGGCAGCGCCGGCGCGCGCGGCCTCGCCCTCTTCGCCCTGCTCTTCGTCTGGCAGATCCCCCACTTCCTCGCCATCTCCGTCTACCTGAAGGAGGACTACGAGCGCGGCGGCCTCAAGGTCTTCGCGCTCGTCCACGGCGAGCGCGCCGCGCGCCTCGCCGCCCTGGCGTCGAGCGCGCTCCTCGTGCCCTTCGGGGCCCTGCCCGCCCTCCTGGGCATGGCGCGCCCGGCCTACGGAGTCGCCGCGGCCCTCCTCGGGGTCGCCCTCACCGCCGCCGCCGCCTCCGGGCTCCGCCTCCCGGACGGCTCGAAGCGCTGGGCCCGCAACTTCTTCCTCTCCACCCTCCTCTACCTCGTCCTGCTCTTCATCGCCCTCTTCCTCGGGGCGCGGTAGTCTCCGCGCGTGGACGGCGCTCGGATCGCGCGGGACGCGCCCGCGGCGGCGCGGCTCGCTGCTCGCGGCCTCTCGTTCACCTACGGGAAGCGGACGGCGCTCGCGGGCGTCTCCTTCGAGGTGCGCCGGGGCGAGATCTTCGGCTTCCTCGGGCCCAACGGCGCCGGCAAGAGCACGCTCTTCGCGATCCTGGCGGGGCTCGCGCCGCCGGCCTCCGGCGAGATCCTGCTCGACGGCGTGCCGCTGCCCCCCCGCTCCCCGTCGCTGCGCGCCCGCATGGGCGTGGTCTTCCAGGAGCCGAGCCTCGACTCGAAGCTCGGCGCGGAGGAGAACCTGCTCCTCGGGGCGGCGCTCTTCCGGATCCCGAGGGCGGAGGCCGTCGAGCGGGCGCGGGCCCTCCTCCTCTCGGCGGGTCTCGCCGACCGCGCCCGGGAGCCGGTGGGGCGGCTCTCGGGAGGGCTGCGCCGCCGGCTCGAGCTCGCGCGGGCGCTCATCCACCGCCCCGAGGTGCTGCTCCTCGACGAGCCCACTACCGGGCTCGACGCCGCCTCCTTCCGCCGCACCTGGGACGCCATCGCCCGGCTGCGGCGCGAGGAGGGGCTCACCGTCATCCTCACCACCCACCGCCCCGACGAGGCGGAGCACTGCGACCGGCTGGCGGTGCTCTCCCACGGGAAGGTGGTGGCGGAGGAGACGCCCGAGTCCCTCCGCTCCCGCATCGCTGGCGACATCGTGGTGGTGGCGGCCGAGGAGCCGGAGCGGCTGGCCCGGGAGATCGAGTCCCGCTTCGAGCTCCCGGCCCGGGTGGTCGAGGGAGCGGTCGCCATCGGCCGGGAGCGCGGCCACGAGCTCGTGCCCCGGTTGGTGGAGGCGTTTCCCGCCGGGCGCTTCCGGTCGGTGTCGGTGCGCCGGCCGACGCTCGCGGACGCCTTCCTGGCGGTCACCGGCGAGGCGCTCCTCGAGGAGGGGAGGCCGTGAGCCGGTCGGCCTTCCCGGGGGCCGGGCGCGCCGGCTACGACCTCGCCGCGGTCGCGGTCCTCTGGCGCCGCGACCTCCTGCGCTTCTTCCGCCAGCCCTCCCGCCTTCTCGGCGCCCTGGGACAGCCGGTCATCTTCTGGCTCGTCATCGGCACGGGCATGGCCGGTACCTTCCGCATGCCGGGCTCGCCCGTCGGCTACCTGCAGTTCTTCTTCCCCGGGGTGGTCCTGATGGTGGTCCTCTTCGCCGCCATCTTCACCACCCTGTCGGTGATCGAGGACCGGCACGCTGGCTTCCTGCAAGCGGTCCTCGCCGGTCCCGCCTCGCGGCCGGCGGTGGTGACGGGCAAGGTGCTCGGGTCCGCGAGCGTCGCCCTCACCCAGGCGGCGCTCTTCCTCCTCCTCGCTCCCGCCGCCGGCTTTCCCTTCGGGTCGGTCAACTGGCCGCTCCTCGCCGCTGCCCTCGCCCTCGCCGCCGTCGGGCTCGCCGGCCTGGGATTCGCGGTGGCCTGGCTCGTCGACAACGTCCAGGGCTACCATGCCATCCAGATGACGCTGCTCGTGCCCCTGTGGGTCGTCTCCGGCGCCATGTTCCCGGCGAGCCCGGAGCACCCGGTCTTCGCGGCGGCCATGCGCTTCAACCCGGTCGCCTACGCGGTCTCGCTCGTGCGGCGCGCGCTCGCCGGCGCGGGCGCCCCGGGCGTCCTCCCGGGCTCGGCGCTTCGCTCCCTCGCCCTCCTCGGCCTCTTCGCCGCCTCCTGCCTCCTCCTCGCCACCGCCGCGGCGCGGCGCCGGGCCACCCGGTGAGCCTGGGCCAGGTCCTCCCCCCGGTGAACGCGGCGCTCAACGCCACGAGCGCCGGCCTGCTCCTCCTCGGCTGGCGCGCCATCCGCTCGGGGCGACGAGAGCGCCACCGGGCCCTCATGCTCTCGGCGCTCGGGACCTCGGTCCTCTTCCTCGCGGGCTACCTGACGCGGGTGGCGCTCACCGGGACCCACCGCTTCCCGGGCACCGGAGCGCTCCGCGCCGCCTACCTGGCGCTCCTCGGGAGCCACACTGTCCTCGCCGCCGCCACCGTCCCCCTCGTGCTCCGCGCGCTCTGGCTCGCCTGGCACGGGCGCTTCGAGGCGCACCGGGGGATCGCCCGCATCACCTTTCCCGTTTGGCTCTACGTCTCGGTGACGGGAGTGCTCGTCTACCTAGTCCTCTACCAGGTGGCGCCGCGGTAGGGAACCCGCCCGGGCGCGTCTAGATCGCGGCCGCCTCCTCCACTCGCGCGATCGATTCCCCGGAGAGCCTCACCCCGGAGGCCTTGGCGTTCTCCTCGATCTGCTCGGGCCGGCTCGCCCCGACGATGGCGCTCGAGACCTCGGGGCGGCGCAGCACCCAGGCGAGGGAGAGCTGGGCGAGGGTGAGGCCGAGCTCGCGAGCGATGGGGCGCAGGCGCTCCACGGCGGCGAGGCTGCGGTCGTCCAGGCGGGGGAGGAGGAAGGTCCCCATGGAGGGGCTCGCGGCCCGGGAGCCTTCGGGAGGGGGCGCCCCGGGGCGGTACTTCCCGGTCAGGATGCCCTGGCGCAAGGGCGACCAGACGACCTGGCCGATGCCCTCCCGGGCGCAGAGCGGGAAGACCGCCTCCTCCGCCCTGCGCTCGAGGAGCGAGTACTGCGGCTGGCTCGACACGAAGCGCTCGCCCGGGAGCACCGTCGCGCGCCGGATCTGCTCCGGGGTCCACTCCGAGAAGCCGATGTAGCGGGTCTTCCCCGCCCGCACCGCCTCGGTGAGGGCGGTGAGGGTCTCCTCGAGCGGGGTGTCGGGGTCGTAGCGGTGGCACTGGTAGAGGTCGACGTAGCTCGTCCGCAGGCGCCGGAGCGAGCCGTCGAGCTGCTTGCGGATCTGCGCGGCCGAGAGGCCCCGGTCCCCGGAGGGCATGGGAAAGAAGACCTTGGTGGCGAGCACGTAGCTCTCCCGCGGCCTCCCCTTCAAGGCCTCGCCCAGGAACGACTCCGCCGCGCCTCCGGAGTAGACGTTGGCGGTGTCGAGGAAGTTCACGCCCACCTCGAAGGCGCGGCGCAGGCAGCCCTCCGCCTGCTCCCGCGCCACCCCGCCACCGTAGGTGAGCCAGGACCCGAGGCTCACTTCGGACACGGTGAGGTCGCTGTTGCCGAGCCTGCGATAGAGCATGACCTCTCCCGGGGTCGCCCGGCCGTCGAGGCGCGGGCGAGGGCTCCTTTACCCGGCGAACGGGGACGGCGCGACGCCCCCTTTTTCCCCTCGCGCACGAGCCCGGCGCGCCGGCGCCGGGTAGCATGCGGGGCATGGCCCCCCGCCTTCCCCTCCTCGCCACCTCGCTCCTCGCCTCCGCGGCGATCGCCGCCTGCGACCGGCCCGCGCGCGTCGAACTCGATCCCCCGAGCCTGCGCTTCCACGGGCGCGGCCAGTCGGCGCCCCTGCGCGCCACGGTGCGCGGGGCGAGCGGGAAGGTGCTCCCCACGGCCAGCTGCCGGTGGTCGTCGAGCGACGAGCGGGTGGCCGCGGTCACCGGGAGGCAGAGGGACGCGGCCGTGGTGGCGCAGGGACCGGGGACGGCCTCGGTGCGCTGCGACGCCGGGGGCGCGGAGGCGAGCGCGCCGGTCGCGGTGCGCATCGCCTCCCGGGTGGAGGTGTCGCCGGCGCGGCTCGAGCTCAAGCTCGCGGACGAGCCCGCCCCGGTGGGCCTCGAGGTGAAGGTGCTCGACACCGAAGGCCGGCCCTTCCAGGACCGCCCGGTCTCCACCGCCTGCGAGGACGAGCGCGTCTGCCGGGGAGACGACCGCGGCCAGGTGTGGCCGGTGGGCGCGGGCGAGACTCACGTCGTCGTCCAGGTGGACGAGGCCAAGGCGGCGGTGGCCCTCCGGGTGGTGGACGCCCGCACCGCCTCGGGGAAGCCCAGGCGGGTCGAGGGGAATCCCATGCTGGACGTGGAGAAGGCGCTCGCCCCGCCGAAGCGCTGACCGGAGGAGCGGCCGGGGCTACCGGATGGAGGCGGCGAGCTGCGCGGCCTCGGCGGTGTGGGGGCCCTTCGGGCACACCCGCGCGTAGTCGAGCAGCATCTGCTTCCCGAGGTCGCGCTGCTCCTTCTCCGAGCGGTCGGCGCGCTCGCGCCCGAGCGCCCAGAGCGCCGGGCAGCTGGTGGGGTCGACCGCCAGGGCCTTCTTGTAGAGCTCGCTCGCCCGGGCCGGGCCGCCCCGCTGGGCCTCCACCTCCGCCATCTCGGCGTAGGCCTGCGAGGCGCCGTCGGTGCCGCTCTCCCCGTACTCCTTCGCCGCCTTCTCGTACTCCGCGAGCGCCTCGTCGAGCCTCCCCTGGGCGCGGTCGAGGCGGGCGAGCGCCATGCGCGCGTCGGGGTAGCGTGCCGAGAGGGCGCGCTCGTACTCGGCGCGGGCCCGGTCCACCTGGCCGTCGGCGCGGTAGGCGTCGCCGAGCAGCTTCGCCACCCGGGGGTTGCCGGGCAGCCGGGCCTGCGCCCGGCCGAGCGCGTCCACCGCCTGCTTCGCGCCGCCGGTCTGGGAGAGGAGCGCCTGGGCGAGGTCGACGTAGAAGGCGACGCGCTGCGGATCCATCTCGATGGCCTTCTCGATCGCGGCGGCGGCGCCGCCCGCGTCCCCGCCGGCGAGCTTGCGCCGCCCGATCTGCTCCTGGATGTCGGGGTTGGTGGGGTCGAGGGTAAGGGCGTCCTGCTCGTCCTTCGCCCCCTCGGCCGCCCGCCCCTTGGCGAAGAGGATGGTCCCGCGCAGCGCCTGGGCGAGCGCCCGCTGGCGCGGCGAGACGTCGGAGGCATCCATCACCGCCTGCACGAACTTGAGCGCCGTGTCGTACTGACCCTCGTCGATGTAGACGGTGGCCGCTCCGAGCAACGTCGGGACGTGCTCGCGCGAGAGGAGGTAGGCGGCGTCGTAGAAGGTCTTCGCCTTGCGGGCCTGCCCGGCCCGCCGGTACACCTCGGCGAGCATCTGGTTCACCCGGACGTCGCGGTCGGCGAACTTGCGCGCGGTGGTGAGCGACTCCCGGGCGCTGTCGAGGTCCCCGGACTTCATCTGCAGGACGCCCAGGGCACCGAAGAGCAGCCCGCTCGTCCCCGCCTCGGGACCCCTGAGCACCCGGGTGAGGTCGGCGATGGCACCCTGCGGATCGCCGCCGTAGGCCTTCAGGTAGGCGTCGGCCGCGATCATGTGCGAGTGCGAGGTGGCCTCGCGGCGCGCCGCGACGAGGTGCTTCTTCGCCTCCTCGCGGAAGGTGTCGCCCTCCCCGTGCTCCCCCCAGCGCAGCGCGTCGATGTAGGCGAGGTAGGCGTGGCCGGCGAGCGAGGCCGGGTCCTTCTGCAGCACCTGCTCGAGCAGGGCCGAGGCCTGCTTGTAGCCGCCGTGGCTGTCCTTGGCGATGAGCTCGCTCGCCTCCTTGAGCAGCCGCGCCACCTTCTCGTCGCGATCCCGGCGCCAGGAGGTGAAGGACCACCAGCCGCCGAGGACGATGGCGAGCCCCACCACGAGGAGCAGGGTGGAGCGCAGCGAGTGACTCTGCTTCGGCGGCTTGGCGACGGGCAGCTCGCCCGTCTCCCCGGTCGAGATCTGCCACTCCTGCGTCTGGTACTTGTCGGCGAGCTCGCGCGCGTACTCCAGGTTGCGGTCGAGCCGCCCCTGCGACTTCGAGGGGCGCACGGCGGGCGGGGAACCGGGGGGCGGCGCGGGGGCCTCGGCGACCGCTTCCCGCGCGGGCGCGGCCGGCGCCCGGGAGAGGACGGGGGGAGTGCCCGGAGCCGGGCCGGCCGGCGCGGCCGCCAGGGGCGGCGGCGCGGGCGGGGGAGGCGGAGGAGGAGGGGGGAGGGCGACGCCCCACTGCTCGAGCGCCGCCTTCACCTGCGGGTCCGAGGGCGCGGCCTGGGCGGCGCGGCGCAGGGCCTCGGTCCCCGGGCCCTTCTCGCCGAGGCGCATGTGGAGGCCGCCCGCCATGAGGTTGGCGGCGGGGTGGGCGGGGTGCGCCGCGAGCGCGCCCTGCACCTCCTCGAGCGCCTTGCGGTCCTTTCCCTGCTGCGCGTAGACGCGGGCGAGGGCGAGCCGGGCCGTGGCGTCGGAGGGGTGGGCCTTCACGCCCTTCTTCGCGACGACCATCGCCTCCATGAACCGCCCCATGGAAAGGTACGCGTCGGTGAGGGGGCGCCAGGCCTCGGAGCTAGGGTCGGCGGCAAACGCGTGCTCGAGGCTGGCGAGCTCCGCCGGCGTGGGTGTCTTCGGCGCGGCCATGGGGTTGATTTCTGGTTACCAGGGGGCTCCCACTGAGTCAAACAACGGAAACCACGAAGGACGCGCACCGGAGACCACCTCAGCTCACCCGTTCGCGCGAGCCTCGACCCGCCCTTCTGCCCGGCGCGGCCGGAGTCCGCGATCCCGGGCCGATGCCGCTTGACACCCGTCTGCCCGGCCCGTAAACAGGGCTCCCCGCCCGACCCCGGGGAGCCGTCCTTCGTGGGGCTGTAGCTCAGCTGGGAGAGCGCTAGAATCGCACTCTAGAGGTCGTCGGTTCGATCCCGATCAGCTCCACCATTCGAGGGGCCCGGTCCGCGAGGACCGGGCCCTTCTCTTCTCGAGCGGGGCCCACGGGGCCGAAGGGCGCAGGCGGGCCCTCGACGCGGCCGGGCGGCTCGCCGACAATCCGGGGGTCGGCGGTCGCCGCCCATTCCCCCCATGGTGAACTCCAGCGAAGCGCGTGGCGGTGAGCCGTGAAGCCCATCGAGGCGGCGGGAGGGATCGTCTGGCGGCCGACGCGCGCGGGGCCGAGGCTCGTCCTCGTCCACCGGCCCCGCTACCGGGACTGGTCGCTTCCGAAGGGCAAGCTCGAGCGCGGCGAGACGTATCCGGAGGCGGCCCTGCGCGAGGTCCTCGAGGAGACCGGCTGCGAGGCGCGGCTCGGCCCGCTCGCCGGTGCCGCCCTCTACCGGGTCGGCCCGCGCCCGAAGGTGGTCGTCTACTGGCACATGGAGCTCCTGGCGGAGCACCCCTTCGAGCCCGGCGAGGAGATCGACGCCATCGCCTGGCTCAGCCGGAGCGAGGCGCTCCGGCGGCTCGACCACGAATCGGAGCGGAGAATCCTCTCCCGTCGCCGCCCGGGCGCCCGCCTCCGCCGCTCGTGAAGCGTGAGATGATGCGCGGGTGAAGCGCGGACGCCTCCTCGCCTTTCTCGCCCTCGCGCTGCTCGCCCTCCCCGCCCGGGGGACGGAGGGGGCGCGCCTCACCCCGGCGACCGAGAAGCTCGTGCTCGACGACTTCGCCGAGGTGCTCGTCGATCCCTCCTGCTCGCTCTCGATCGCCGAGGTCACCTCGCCGCCGGCGTCCGCCCGCTTCGCGCGCCTCTCCTCCATCCGCAACCTCGGCTTCACCTCGGCCTGCGTCTGGGTCCGGGTCGCCGTCGAGAACGTCGGTCACCCCCGGACCTGGGCCTTCGCCTGGCCCCACGCGCTCGTGGAGCGCATCGACTTCTACCTCCCCCGCGCCGGAGGCTTCGAGGACCGGCTCGGCGGGCTCGAGGTCCCGCCCCGGGAGCGGGGCATGGCCCAGCACGGGACCTTCCACGAGGCCGACGTGTCGATGACCGAGGGAGAGCGGCTCACGCTCCACCTCCGGCTCAAGACCCGCGCCACCATGCTGCTCGGGCTCGACGCCTGGGCGCCCGAGGCGCTCCGCTCCTTCGAGCACCGGATGCTCTTCGCCTTCGCGCTCAGCCTGGGCGCCCTCCTCGTCCTCGCCCTCCTCCACCTCTACTCGTTCTTCACCCTGCGGGACCGGAGCTACCTGTGGTTCTTCCTGGTCCTCGTCACCTCCGGGGCCTACCAGCTCGCCGAGACCGGCATCGCCGAGTGGCTCTGGCCTCCCCTGAGCGCCTTCGGCCTCCGGCTCCCGCCCCTCCTCGCGAGCCTGGCCATCGCCTCCGGCCTCCTCTTCGCGCGCCGCTTCCTCGACGTGCGCCGCTTCTCCCCGCGCCTCGACGAGACCGGGCTGGCCCTCGCCTGGGTGGTGCCGGCGGCCGGGCTCACCGCGCTCGCGGACGTCCGCTTCGCCACCATCGCCGTGGCGGTCCTGGGCTTCGCCGCCCTGGCCCTCCTCCTCGCCTGGGGCGTGCATTCGGTCGCCCGCGGGTTCAGCCCGGCGCGCCACTTCCTCGCCGCCGCGGCTTGCTTCCTCGCCTTCGGCCTTGGCTTCCTGCTCACCGTGGTGGGCGTCCTCCCTCCCACCGTATTCCTCATGAACGGCATCCACATCGGCCTGTCGCTCGCCGGCCTCATCTTCACCTTCGCGCTCGCCGACCGGCTCGAGGACCTCCAGCGCCGGGCCCGGGACGAGCTCGAGGGGGAGGTGCAGTCGCGCACCCGCACGCTCAAGGAGACGGTGGAGGCGCTCCGGCAGCGGGCCGACGAGCTCCTCCGGGCCGAGTCGGCCCGCACCGAGACGGAGGAGCGGTTCCGGCTCGCCTTCAAGACGAGCCCGGAGGCCATCGCCATCCTGCGACTCGAGGACGCCCGCTACGTGGCCGTGAACGACGGGTTCGTGGAGGCGACCGGCTGGGGAGTGGCGGAGGCGGTGGGGCGCACCATCGCCGAGCTCGGGGTGTGGAACGCGCCCGACTGGGAGCGGGTCCTCGCCGGGCTCGCCGACCCCGGGCAGGTGCGCAGCCTCGACCTCACCTTCCGGCGCCGGGACGGCACGAGCCGGGACGGGGTCCTCTCCGCCAACGTCCTCACCGTGGACGCCGAGCCGCTCGTCCTCTCCATCGTGCGGGACGTCACCGAGCACCGGCGCGCCGAGAGGGATCGCGGCCGCCTCGAGGGGGAGCTGTTGCGGTCCCAGAAGATGGAGGCCATCGGCCGGCTCGCGGGGGGCGTGGCGCACGACTTCAACAACCTGCTCACCGCCGTCTCCACCCAGGTGGCCCTGCTCCTCCTCGACACCGCTGCGACCGACCCGCGCCGCGCGGCGCTCGACGAGATCCAGGAGGCGGTGCGGGGCGCGTCGGCCTTCACGCGGCAGCTCCTCGCCTTCGGGAGGCGGCAGCCGCTCGAGGCCCGCCCGCTCTCGCTCAACAGCGTCGTCGCCAGCACCGAACGGATCGTGGGCCGGCTCCTCGGCGAGCACGTCACCCTCCACCTTCACCTCGCCCCCGACCTCCCGCCGCTCTTCGCCGACCCGGCGCTCGTCGAGCAGGTGGTCTTGAACCTCGTGGTGAACGCCCGCGACGCGCTCCCGGGCGGGGGCCGGATCGCCGTCGCCACCCGCGAGGAGGTGGTCCCGCCCTCCGCCGCCACCGCCGAGAAGAGGGCGGGGCGCTACCTCTCGGTGTCGGTCTCCGACACCGGGGGCGGGATGGACCCGGACACCCTCTCCCACGTGTTCGAGCCCTTCTTCCGCGGCGCCGACGGGCCGGGCGCGGGGCTCGGCCTCTCCACCGTCTACGGCATCGCCCGGCAGCACGGCGGCTTCGTGGAGGTGGAGAGCCGCGAGGGAGCGGGCTCGACCTTCCGGGTCTTCTTCCCGGTGGCGCAGGGCGGCGCCGCCCGAGCGCCCCCGCCGGAGGACGCGGCCGCGCCCTTGCCCCGGGGGAAGGAGAGCGTGCTCCTCGCCGAGGACGACGCCGCGGTGCGGGGGCCGACGGCGGCCCTGCTCGAGCGGCTCGGCTACCGGGTCCACGCCGCCGCCGACGGCGTCGAGGCGCTCGCGATCGCCGACCGGGTGGGCGGGATCGACCTGCTCGTCGCCGACCTCGTCCTTCCCCACATGGGAGGGCGCTCGCTCGCCCGCGCCGTCGCCTCCCGCTTCCCGGCGGTGCGGGTGCTGTACCTCTCCGGCTACGCGCCCGGCGACGCGGCGGCCGGCGAAGCCGGTGGGCCCAGAGCGTCATTCCTGGCGAAGCCCTGGGCCCCGGCGGTGCTGGCGCGGAAGCTGCGCGAGGTCCTGGACGAGCCACCCGCCTCCGGCTGAGGAGGCGCGCCGCCGCTACTCGCGCCCGGCGAGCAGCGCATCCCTCCGCCCGAGCCCGTGGGCGGCGTGGTAGGTGCGGGCGAAGCCGCGCATCTGGCGGGCGAGCACCTCGTCCACCGCCCCGGCGAGGCGCCTCGGGTCCGCCCGCACCAGGGTGGCGTGCGACCAGGTGGTGGCCCAGGCGCGCTCCCCGGAGGAGAGCGAGACGAGCTGCAAGAGCTGAACCTCGACGGCGGCGGCGCAGCGCGCCTTCGTCACCGGCACCATCTGCACGCGCACGTAGAGCATGGGGGCGGCCGGCTGGCGCTCGAGCGCCTCGTCGTCGAGGAGCGCGATGCCGCTCGTCAGCACCCGGTCCTCGACCTTGAGCCTCAGGGCCTGCGAGCTCACCCCGAGCCGCTCGGCGCGGACGTCGACGTCCTCGACCAGCACCGAGACCCCGTTCACCGCACCCAGCGTGTCGCCGCGCCCCACGATGGGCGCCGGATCGGCGCCGAGCGCGACCGCCAAGACGAGCGACGTGAGCGGCATGCGAGCCCCCTCGCGAAGGATCTTTCCCTATTCGTGTATACGCTAGACACCCACTTGTCGGATGTACCGTCACTTTGGGGTGTCCCTGACTCCGGGGTAGGAAAGGTGTGGGCCCCGCGTGCTAAGAGCTTGGGCTGTCGCGCTCCTAGGAGTGCATCCGGTTCATGGTATTGAGGATTTCCGCCCACACCTGTACTGGTGTCCCCCGTCGCACCTTCTCTCCTGGGCGGTCCGGGGGTGAAGGGCCAGGTCCACGTCCTCCGGGGGGGAGTGCCGCCCGATGACCTCCGTAGTCGCGCAGGCGAGCCCGGCTCCCTCGGCGTCGTCTCACGACGCCGGCGTCGCCGTCCGCAACGGGGTGAAGCTCGGGCTCTCGCTCGTGCTCACCTGGTCGGTGGCGCTCGGGGTGCGCATCCTCCTACCCCGCTACCTCGGCCCCTCCGCCTTCGGGCCGATGAACTTCGCCGACGCGTTCGCCGCCACCGTCTTCGTCGCGCTCAACCTCGGGACGGAGATGTACATCCGCAAGGAGATCCCGGTCCACCCGGCGATGGCGAGCGACTTCTTCGGCGGCACGCTCTTGGTGCGCCTCGGCATCTCGGTGCTGCTCTTCGCCGGGATTGCCGTCGGGCTCACCGTCTCGCACCGCCCGCCCGAGCTGCGCCAGCTCGTCTACCTCTTCGGCGTCGGCCAGGTGTTCTTCACGCTCAACGGCACGCTCTCCGCCTACCTGCACGCCCACGGCACCGTCGACGGCCTGTCGGTGATGAACGTGGTCTCGAAGGTCCTCTGGGGCACCGGGATCCTCGCCGGCATCGCCACCCACCATGCGGTGGTGGGCGTGGCGCTCGCCTTCATCCTCTCCGAGGCGGTGAAGAGCGCCGTCCTCTGGCGGCTGGCGGCGCGGCACCTCCACCTCCAGCTGCGCTTCAACTGGCCGGCCACCTGGGTGGCGGTCCGCGCCGGCCTGCCCTTCTACCTGAACGCGGTGGCGTTCGTGGCCTACGGACGGCTCGACGTCACCATGCTCGAGTTCATCACCAACAACGCCAAGGAGCTCGGCTGGTACGGGGCGGCGAGCAACCTCGCCACCCTGACCCTTCTCATCGTCCCGGTGATCGGCTGGGTGCTCATGCCGTTCTACGCGCGCGCCCTCCACCGCTCCCGCGAGGAGATGGAGCGGGCGCTGGCGCGCTCGATGGAGCTCATCCTGGCGGTCGCCATCCCCGGCTCCCTCCTCATCGTGCTCGGCGCCGAGCTCTGGATCCGCATCATGTTCGGGGAGGCCTTCTCCCCGGCCGCCCTCCCGCTGCGGATCATGTCGCCCATCTTCGTGCTCACCTACGTGGCCACCATCAGCGCCATCGGGCTCATCCTCCTGGGGCGCGGCTGGACGGTCACCAAGGTGTCCTTGATGGGGGTGGTGCTCGCCCCGCTCCTGGCGCTCCTTTTCATCCCGCTCGGCGCCGCGCACCTGGGCGGCGAGCTCCACCAGGGCGGCCCGGGCGCGGGCGCGGCCCTCGCCAACCTGGTGACCGAGTCGTGCGTCACCGTCGTCATGACCACCCTCATCGGCTGGAAGACCTTCGATCGCACCGGTCTCGTACTCCTGGGGCGCACCGCGGTGGTGTGCGCCCTGGTCGTCGCCCTGCACTTCTCCCTCTCCTCGCTGGGCCACGCCCGCCTCGTCGCGGACGCGCTGGCCTACGTGGCTCTCGCCGTCGCGCTCCGGGCCGTGCGCTGGCGGGAGATGTTCGAGTTCGCCCGGACCGCGTGGAAGCGACCTCGTGACCTTCAGACCTGAGAAGTGGGCGCCCCTGTGCGCCCTGCTGGCCCTTACGCCCGCCTGCAAGCACACCGGCGACTACGTCTGGGTGGACGACCTGCCGCAGGCGCAGCAGGCGGCCGACAAGGAGTACATCATCCAGTCCGGCGACACCATCAGCGTCCGGGTCTGGAACCAGGAAGGCATGTCGGCGAAGGCCCGCGTGCGGCAGGACGGGAAGATCTCGCTCCCCTTCCTGAACGACGTCGAGGCCGCCGGGATCCCGCCCAACGTGCTGGCGCGCCGCCTGCAGGCGCGCCTCAAGGACTTCATCGTCAACCCGGTGGTGACCATCTCGCTCGAGGAGCCGAAGCCCATCCAGATCTCGGTGCTCGGGGAGGTCACCAAGCCGGGCAACGTCCAGCTCGAGCCGGGCGCGGGCGTCATCCAGGCCCTGGGTGCGGCCGGCGGGCTCAACGACTTCGCCTCCCGCGACATGATCTTCGTCATCCGCCAGACGCAGCCGGACGCCGGGGCCCCCCTGCGCATCCGCTTCACCTACGAGTCGCTCACGCAGGTGCGCGGGCGAGCCGCCACCTTCCGCCTCCAGAGCGGAGACGTCGTCGTCGTGGAGTAGCGTGGCCCTCTCCTGCGCCGCCCTCGCCGTCCTCTCCCTGGCCGCCGCGCAGGCCGGCGGGGCCCAGGGCAACCCTCAGGGAGGGCCCCTCGGGAACGGGAAGGTTCCGGCGCAAACCGAGGGAGGACCTCCGCAGGAGGACATGGTCACCCCGCCCCCCTCCATGAACGTGCGGATCCCGGGTACCCGGGCGAGCCCGGCGGACACCACCACGGCGGGCCTCGACCTGGCGCTCTCCACCCAGCTGCTCAGCCAGACCCTCGCCGCGACCGGCTCCGCCACCCAGATCCAGCTCGGGCTGCAGGTCTCGCCCACGGTGGCAGTGGGCCTCCTCTTCCCGCGCTTCGGCCTGGCGGTCGGCTACAACCCGCAGCTCTACCTCGTCACCGTCAGCCAGGGGCCGCTCGACGTCCTTCACCGCGGGTGGTTGATGATGGAGTACCACGCCGCCGCCACCTGGCGCCTCTACTTCGCCGAGCGGCTCACCTACGGGACGAACAACCTCTCCACCCCCGTCCTGAACAACGGCGGGAGCGCGGGGCAGCAGCCGCCGACGCTCAACCCGGTGAAGCTCGCCACGGTGGACTACGTCTACAACGAGACCTCGCTCGGGGTGTCCTCGCGCCTCTCCCGACCTCTCCGCTTCACCTTCGTCGCCGCCTACCTGAACAGCGGCGGGCTCGGCACCGCCTCCCAGGTGGTGATGCCCTACCAGTGGGGCCCGAGGGTGGAGGCGACCCTCGACTGGAAGGCCTCGTCCACGAGCACCCTCGCGAGCGCGTTCGCCGCCCAGGCGAACATCTTCCCCGTCCTCTACACCACCGACGCGAGCGGCAACCCGGTGGCGGGCCCGGGGCGGCAGATCTACCTCACCCAGGTCGCCGAGACCTGGAGGACCGCGCTCACCCGCCACACGTCGGCCTGGCTCATCGGCGGCCTGAGCGTCGCCAACACCGACTCCACGACCGCGCTCAGCTACAAGCGGCTCGCCCCCATCCTCGGCGCCGGCCTGGAGAGCGGCACGAACTCCCGCCAGCCGCTGGTGATCTTCCTCCAGCTCCTGCTCACCCCGTACGTCGATCCGTACCTCGCCGTCGAGTACCAGCGCTTGACCGCCAACGCCAACCTCACCTGGAAGCCGGCGGCGCCCTGGACCCTCGGGGTGGCGGCGACCGCCGCCTACGTCCCCTACCGGTACCAGGCGACCGTCTCGGAACTGGCGGTGAGCAAGTACGGGACCGCCGGCCCGACCATCGCCTTCTTCCCCTTCCGCGCCCTCACCCTCAGTGCCGGCGCCTACTGGCAGTGGCAGCTCGCCTCGCAGACGGCTGCGGCGAGCTTCAACCAGTGGGGAGCCTACTTCACCGTCACCGTCGCCGACTTCGAGCACATCTAGTCCATGGGCAAGCTCATCCTCCTCTCGCTCCTCGTCGCCACCATCGCCCTGCCGGTGCTGGCGGCCCGCGACCCGAGCGCGGTGCGCGGGATGAAGCGCGTCGTCGCCTACACGGTGGCCTTCAACATCCTCTACGCCGCCGCACTGCTGACCTTGTACCTACGGGGGTTCTGAACCATGGAGAAGGCACTCAGCTTGACCCACGCCCCGGAGCCGGATCACGGCCCCGGAGCGGCCCCACCGCCCCCGGTGGCGCCCCCGGGCTCCCGCGAGCCCGGGCCCGAGGACCTCTTCGACTGGCCCAAGATCCGCGACTGGACGGTCTTCGTCCTGCGCGCCCCGCGCCGCCACCCGCCCCTCGCGCTCGCGACCTTCCTCGCCATCGTGGCGGTGGCGGTGCTGAGCCTGTGGGCCTTGCCGAAGACCTACCACGTCGAGTCGAAGATCCTCACCCAGAAGAACCAGGTGATGCCGGGGCTCGCCAACCCCAACCGCTCCATCCCCAGCGAGGCCGATGCCCCCACCCGGGCCGCCTCCGACACCGTGCTCCGGCGCGAGAACCTGGTGGCGCTCATCAACCAGACGGACCTCATCGAGAACTTCCAGAGGACGCGGGCCCCGGCGCTCCGACTCAAGGATGCCGCGATCCGCGTCTTCATCGGAGACCTCACCGAGGAGGAGAAGCTCGACGCGCTCGTGGGCCTGCTCGAGAAGAAGCTCTGGGTGTCGACCGGCGAGGGCACGGTCACCATCGGCATCGACTGGCCCAACGCCGAGATGGCCTACCACCTGGTCGAGGCCGCACAGCAGAACTTCCTCGAGACCCGCCACGCCATGGAGGTCTCCATCATCGCCGAGGCCATCTCCATCCTGGAGGGGCACGCCCAGACGGCGCAGGAGAACGTCCTCACCGCCTACGAGGGGGTGAAGAAGGCCAAGGAGGGGCGCCCCGTCCGGGAGCCGGCGCGCGAGCCGCGCACCCCCGCCCAGCCCCGGCCGAGCGCCGAGAGCCAGGACCTCGCCCAGATCAAGGTGATGATCCTCGCCAAGCGGCGCGCCCTCGCCGACCTGGAGCAGTTCCGCCAGAAGCGGCTGACCGAGCTGCAGACCCAGATGGCGGAGGCCCGCGCCATCTACGCGCCGGCGCACCCGGCGGTGGCGAGCGTGAAGCAGAGCATCGACGCGCTCCTGCGCGAGTCGCCCCAGATCACCACCCTGAAGAAGGAGGAGCAGGACCTCCTCGTCGAGTACGCCAAGCGCGGCGGCAAGAACCCCGAGGACCTGCCCACCGCCCCGGCCCCGCTGCCGGAGCGGGCGCTCGTCATCAACAACTCCCCGCAGGAGGACGACAGCATGTCCTACCCGCGCGAGCAGCTGAAGATCGGCATCCGCAAGTACTACGACCTCGTCGACCGCATCGAGGCGGCGCGGATCGAGCTCGACACCGCCCGCGCGGCCTTCAAGTACCGCTACAGCATCGTGCGCCCGGCGCAGATCCCGAAGAAGCCGGAGAAGCCGAACCGGCCGCTCACGGTGGTGGGCGGGATGCTCGCCGGGCTCCTGCTCGCCTTCCTCGTGCCCTCGCTTCTCGACCTCTACCGCCACACCATCTCGGAGGCGTGGCAGATCCAGCGCCAGCTCGAGTTGCCGGTGCTCGTCGCCACCCGGCGGCCGGAGAAGCCCGCCAAGGCCCCGGCGGCACCGGTCCCTTGAGCGGGGGGCAGTCCCACCATGGCCCCTGTGTTATCCCCGAACGGTGAGCTCCACCCCCTTGGGGGGTTCGCTCGGAGGCAGGGGGTCGCCATCGCCCAGCACGCCCATGCCGGGTTCCGCCCGCAACTCGTCGTGGCCGGCGCGCTGGCGGCAGTCACCGCCCTCGCGGTCTTCCTCTCGCAGGGCGACCCGCTCCTCTCCCTCGTCCCCCTCCTCCTCGTCGGCCTCTCGGTCCTGCTGTGGCGGGCGCCCCTCCGCGTCATCGCTTCCCTCACGCTCTTCGTGGGCCTGGCGCTCGACGCCGACACCAACGGGACCCGGGACAAGTGGAGCTACGCCCTCGAGCCCTTGCGCGTCCTCTTCTTCGAGAACCTGAAGAAGGTCATCCCGGTCGAGGCGCTCAAGCTCTCGGTCCTCGACCTGCTCGTGCTCCTCCTCGTCGGGCTCGTCGTCTACCGCCGGGCGGTGGGGGACCGCCGCGACGGCCACGGGGTGCCCACCGTCAGCTGGCTGCGCCTCGGCCTCGTCCTCTCGCTTTTGGGGATGGTGGGGATGCTCGCCTGGGGGCTGGCGCGAGGGGGGGTCTTCCAGCAGGCGTACTGGCAGCTGCGCGAGCCCATCTACGTCCCGGCGCTGGCGCTCCTCTTCCTCGCCTGCTTCAAGGGGCCGCGCGACCTGGGTCCCGTCGGGGCGGCGGTGGTGCTCGCCGCCGTCTACAAGTCGCTCGTCTGCATCTTCTTCTACCAGTTCATCGCCCGGGAGTTCAATTACAAGCCGCCCTACGTGACGAGCCACACCGACTCCGCCCTCTTCAGCGTGGCGGTGATGATCGCCCTCATCGCCTGGCACGAGAAGCTCTCCTGGAAGGTGCGGCTCTGCCTGGGGGCCTCGGTCCCGGTGCTGCTGCTCGGCATCTACACCAACAACCGCCGGCTCGCCTGGGTGGAGCTCGCCTTCTCGGTGATGGCGGCCTACGCCCTCACCCCCCGGACCTTCGTGAAGCGCGCCCTCACCCGCCTGCTCGTCTTCGCCGCCGTCCTCGCCCCCCTCTACCTGGTGGTGGGCTGGAACTCGACGAGCTCGATCTTCCGCCCGGTGCGGACGGTGCGGAGCGTGGTCGACGCCGACGTCGACCGCTCTTCCCTCGACCGCGAGGTGGAGAACTACAACCTGGTGGTGACGCTGAAGACGAACCCGCTGCTCGGCACCGGGCTCGGCCACGAGTACGTGGAGTTCACGAAGGGGGACGACATCTCCACCGTCTTCTCGCAGTACCGCTTCATCCCGCACAACAGCGTGCTCGGGATCCTCGCCTTCGGCGGGGTCTTCTTCTTCACCCTCTTCTGGCTGCCGCTCATGATGGGGATGTACCTGGCGGTGCGCAGCTACCGGGCCGCCCGGACCCCGCTCGCCCGCACCGCAGCGCTCTCGGTGGTGACGGCGCTCATCGCCTACGAGATCCAGGGCTGGGGCGACATGGGCATCCAGTCCTGGGCCACCTCCTTCCTCGCCGCCGCCGCGCTCGGCGTCGTCGCCCAGCTGGCGCCGGCGGTGGGCGCGTGGCCCTCCCGCAGGGCGGCCGTCCCCTCCCTCGCCTCTCCCGAACCCTTCGCTCCCGCGGCGCTCTCCCCGGCCGCGGCGGGTGTGGGCGCGGAGGCCCCGTGATCCTCCTCGCCTCGCTCGCCCTCGCGCTCCTGTCGATCCCGGTCCTCGCCGCCGCCCTCTACCTCGGGCTCCTCGCGCTCCTCGCCCGGCCGCGCCCGGTTTCGAGGTCGGGCGCCCCGACCCACCGCTTCGCCGTCGTCGTCCCCGCCCACGACGAGGAGGCGGGCATCGGCGCCACCGTGAGGAACCTCCTCGCCGTCGACTACCCGCCCGAGCGGCGGGTGGTGTGGGTGGTGGCCGACAACTGCCGCGACCAGACGGCCGAGCGCGCCCGCGAGGCGGGGGCGACGGTGCTCGTCCGCCGGGACGAAACGCTCCGCGGCAAGGGCTACGCGCTCGCCCACGCCTTCGCGGCGGTGGAGCGGGAGGGCGTCGCCGACGCGGTGGTGGTGGTGGACGCGGACACGCTCGTCTCGCCCAATCTCCTCGCCGCCTTCTCGGCGCGCCTCGCCGGCGGGGCGGAGGCTCTCCAGGCCCACTACGCAGTCCGGAACCCGGACGCGTCCTGGCGGACCCGGCTCATGGCCCTCGCCTTCGCCCTCTTCCACGGGGTGCGCTCGCTCGGCCGGGAGCGGCTCGGGGTATCCTGCGGGCTCCGGGGAAACGGCATGTGCTTCACGAGAGGCGTCCTGTGCCGGGTCCCCCACGACTCCTTCTCGGTGGTGGAGGACCTCGAATACGGGATCCGGCTCGGAGAGGCCGGGGTGCGGGTGCGCTACGTGCCGGAGGCGGAGGTGCGGGGAGAGATGCCTTCGAGCGCCAGGAACTCCCGGAGCCAGCGGCGTCGCTGGGAGGGCGGCCGCCGCGCCATCTTCCGCGCCCACGCGGGGCGGCTCTTGCGGCGCGCCGCGGCGGAGCGGGATCCCGTCCTCCTCGACCTCTTCCTCGATCTCACCGTTCCCCCGCTCACCCGGCTCCTCGCCGTCGCGCTCCTCGGGACCGCGGCGGCCGCCGCCGTCTCCGCCCTGTCCGGCCACACCGTCGTCGCCCTGTGGGTCTTCCTCGCCGCCGACCTGTCGATCGCCGCCTACGTCGTCCGCGGCGCCCAGCTCTGCGGCCCCGGGGCGCTCAAGACGCTCGCCTTCGTGCCGTTCTATGTGATCTGGAAGCTCGGCCTCCTCGTCGCCAGCCCCGGCTCGTCGAAGCAGACCTGGGTGCGGACGCCGCGGGAGGGAAAGTCCTAGAGAGGCCCCATGTCCAAGTCGAAGAAGCTCCAGATGCTCCCCGCCAACGCCTCCCCCGCCTCGGTGGGGGAGCGCGACATCCAGCGCCTCTGGTCGTCGGTGTGCCGCAAGCACTGGGGGTCGCTCGTGCTCGTCCCCGCGAGCCCGGGGACCTCGGCGAAGGCCATCGCCCAGGGCATGCTCTCCATGGGGGAGCTCTTCCGGCCTCGCCCCAAGGTCTTCGACGTCGAGGGGGTCGGGATCCCGGACGGCCCGAGGCTGGCCGCCGAGATGAAGGAGCACGCCGCCCAGGGGGGCACCGCCCTCGCCGCCGTGGACCCGGTGGTGAGCAGCCTGGCCGGGATCCCGGTGGTGCTGGCCGCCGACGCCGCCGTCCTGGTGGTGCGGCTCGGCGAAACAGACCTCGGCAACGCGCGCAGCACCATCGAGATCGTGGGGCGCGAGCGCATCCTCGGCTGCGTGGCGGTGGGCTAGCCATGGATCACGAGCGACCGAAGCTGAGCGTCGTCATCGCCACCTACAACCGGGCGGCGCTCCTCGAGCGCCTCCTCGGCCAGATCGCGGAGCAGACCCTGCCCGGGGACGAGTTCGAGGTGGTCGTCGTCGACGACGGCTCGAAGGAGCCGGTGCGGCCGGCCCTCGCCACTCGCAGCTGGCCCTTCTCCCTGCGGGTGGAGGAGCAGGCGAACTCGGGCCAGGCCACCGCGCGCCACCGGGGCATCGTCGCCGCCCAGGGCGAGGTGATCGTGGTGGTGGACGACGACATGCAAGTGGGGCCGGCCTTCCTCGCCTCCCACCTCGCCCTGCACGTCCCCCAGAGCCGCCGGGTGGTGCTGGGGCGGATCCGGCCGCCTCCCTCGGGCATGGCGCTCCCGGAGCGCTGGCACCAGCGGAACCTCGACCGCGTCCACGAGCGCGCCAAGGCCGGGATGACCGTCCGCGGCAACAGCATGTACACCGGCAACGTCTCCTTCCGCCGCGCCGACTACCTGGCGGTGGGCGGCTTCGACACCTCGCTGCGGCAGGCGGAGGACGTCGAGCTCGGCCGGAGGATGGAGCGCCACGGGGTGGAGTTCGTGCTCTCCGACGACGCCTACACCGTGAACGGGTCGGACCACACCAGCGTGAAGCGCTGGCGGTCGCGGGCGCGGAACTACGGGAGGCTCGACCTCGTCATCTCGCGGAAGAACCCCGACCTCCTGGAGCAGCGCCCCTGGGACCTCAACCCCCGCCTCGCCGTCTCGGCGTTTTTCCCGCCGCTCGGCAAGGCGCTCGCCCCGCTCGCCTGGGCGGTGGCGCTCGGCCTCGACCGCGCCGGCCTGACCGAGCCGGCCTACAAGGTCGCCACCGTGACCTACGGGCTCGACTACTACCTCGGCGTCCGCGACGAGCTCGGCAGCACCGCCGCGGTGACCCGGGACTTCGCCGGCTGGTGGCTCGACCCGCTCGGCCTGCCGTCCGAGCGGAAGAAGGCGGCGCTCCGCCGCTTCCTCGCTTCGGTGCGGGAGGACCACCTCACCATCCGCCGCTACCAGCAGAAGTACGGCAGCCACGTGGGCGATCGCGCCGCCGGGATCGCGGGCGATGCGGTGAAGAAGATCGGATTCCAGATCATGCTGGCGGTGCGCTGGATGCAGCTCTTGCGGGACGCCGGGCTCCGGCTGCCGGCGATGGCGGTGTCGCGCCTCATCCGCCACGCCTACGGCTCCGACATCCACTGGGACGCCGAGATCGCCCCGGGCGTGGTGATCGTCCACGGCATGGGGCTGGCGGTGAGCCGCGCCGCCCGCATCGGCCCGGGGTGCATCATCAACCAGAACGTGACGCTCGGGCTCGGCAACGCGCCCGGCACCCGCGACGCCGGCGCTCCCTACCTGGAGCGGGACGTCCACGTGGGCCCGGGCTGCACGCTCCTCGGCCCCATCACCGTGGGCGCGGGCTCGAAGCTCATGGCGGGCTCGGTGCTCGACCGCTCGGTCCCGCCGCGCTCGGTGGTGGTCCCCGCCCCGGCGGAGGTCCGCACCCGCGAAGCCGCGCTCGAGCCCGTCCCCGGAGCGAGCGGGGCGCGCCGGGCCGAGACGGTCCGCTAGATGGACCCTCGGGCACGCGAGCGCGGGCGGAAGGGAGCCCTGGGCCGGCTCGGCCTCCCGGCTCTCCTGCTCGCGGCGTCGATCCCCGCCGCCCGGGCCGCCGACCGCCCTCCGGGGAAGAGGCAGCCCGCCGAGGCGGTGGCGGCCGAGGTCGTCTACCAGGGGCGGCTCAAGCCCGGCTGGCGGGACGACGGCTGGGCCCCGCGCCTCGTCAACGACGGGCCCGCCCGGCTCGACATGTCGGGACAGGGCGGCTGGATGCTCTCCAACCCCTCGCTCAAGGGGAAGTTCGGTGGCTTCTCCTTCCGCTTCCAGGCGCCTCCCCGGCTCGGCGACTTCCTCGAGGTCCGCCTCGACGCCGAGGGCGGCGAGGTGTTCCCCAAGGTGGAGGTGACGCCCGCCGACCGGGTCGACCTCCCAGGCGGCTGGTGCGAGGTGTTCATTCCCCTCTCGCGCCTCGACCCGAGCGGTGCCCCCTTCGACAGCGTCGTCATCCGGGCCGGCCGGCCCATCGAGGCGACGCCGGTCTTCCTCGACGACATCGCCTTCACCCACGTCGCCGCGCAGGCGCCACCGCCCGCCGAGCCCCCGGCGCCAGCCCCGGCCGCCAAGGGAACGGCGAAGAAGGCGGCCCCCGCTGCCGCGGCCACGGCGGCGGCCGCGCGCCCGGCGGCGCCGGCCCTGGCGCCCCCTCCGCCTCCGCTCCCGCCCCCGCAGAGGAACTACGGGCCCTCCCTCGCCACCAAGGTGGCCATCGAGTGCGCGGGGCCGACGCACCGGATCAGCCCCCAGATCTACGGCATCGCCTACGACCAGCGGCTCGACGCCTCCGAGAGCCACCAGTTCGAGCTCGGCGCCACCGCCCGCCGCTGGGGGGGCAACTCCACCACCCGCTACAACTGGAAGAACGGGCACGCCTGGAACACCGCGCTCGACTGGTACTTCGAGAACGTGAACTACACCTCGGACCCGGACTTCGGCTGGTCCAGGTTCCTCGACGCCGACCGCTCCCGCGGCCTCGCCACCGCGCTCACCGTGCCCATCATGGGATGGGTGGCGAAGGACACCTCGAGCTACTCCTTCCCGGTGTCGGGCTACGGGCCGCAACAGTCGACCGACCCCTACAAGCCCGACGCCGGCAACGGGGTCTCGAAGGACGGCCGCCCGCTCAACGCCTCGGCCACGAGCACCAGCGAGCAGATGCCCCCCGAGGACATCGAGCGCTGGGTGCGGGCCATCCGCGAGCTCGACCAGAAGCGCGGGAGCCGCAGCGTCTGGATGTACATCCTCGACAACGAGCCCATGCTCTGGGACTCGACCCACCGCGACGTGCACCCGGACCCGGCCGGCTACGACGAGGTCCTGGACAAGACGTTGCGTTACGCCGCGGCCGTACGGCGCGCCGACCCGGAGGCCATCATCGCCGGCCCGGCCCTGTGGGGCTGGCCCGCGTACCAGTGGTCGGCGCAGGACGCCAAGGCGGGCTTCATGCTGCGCCCCGACCGGCGCGGGCACGGCGACGTCCCCTTCCTGCCCTGGTACCTGCGCAAGCTCGCGCAGCACGAGAAGAAGACCGGGGAGCGCCTCCTCGACGTCGTCGACGTGCACTTCTACCCCATGGGCCAGGGGATCGCCGGCGCCCGGGGAGGAACCGACCCGGACACGAGCGCTCGGCGCATCCGCGCCACCCGCGCGCTCTGGGACCCCTCCTACGTGGACGAGTCCTGGATCAAGGAGCAGGTGAAGCTCTTCCCTCGCCTCAAGGAGTGGATCGCGAAGGAGTACCCGGGGCGGGGCATCTCCGTCGGCGAGTGGAACTTCGGGGCCGAGGAGCACCCGAGCGGCGGCCTGGCGGTGGCGGAGGCCCTCGGCCGCTTTGGCGAGTACGACCTCACCTCGGCCTTCTACTGGACCTACCCGGTGAAGAACTCCCACGCCTTCTGGGCCTTCCGCGCCTACCGCAACTACGACGGGCACGGCGCGCACTTCGAGAGCTTCTCGCTCCCGGCGAGGGCCGCGACGCCCCTCTCCGCCTTCGCCTCCCGGGACGAGGAGGGCGACCGCATCACCGCCGTCCTCCTCAACTTCGACTCGGTCCGGCCGCTCGACGTCGACGTGCAGCTGAACGGCTGCGGCGCGGTGACGGGCCGTCGCACGTTCCAGCACACCCCCGACGCCCGCCTCTCCGAGGTCTACTCCGGGGAGGTCGAGAAGGGGAGCCTCCACCAGATCGTCCCGCCCTGGTCGATCGTCGTCGTCGAGCTCGCCCTGGAGGCGCCGGCGAAGAAGCGGTGAGCCGCGGGGAGGGCCGGCGCCGCCGCCGCAGGGGGCCCCCCTCACTCACAGCCGTCTCCCGGGGCGCACTCCACCACCACCAGGGCGAACTCGCCGCCGCCCTTCTGCGCGAGCGAGTCCACCACCACCCGGTAGTCGCCGGGGGCGAGGGTGGCGCCGATGGACCGGTCGGAGGAGCGGAGGCAGTCCTCCGGCCTCCCGGAGGCCCCGAGGAGGAAGAGCGCGAAGCGGCTCGGGCCGCTGAGCGTCGAGGAGCCGTCGAGGACCGCGATGCGGAGCGCGGTCCTCCTCTCGAGCGCGAGGCGGTACACCACCTCGGGCCCGGGGGCCGCCTTGGATCCCGGGCAGCCGTAGCTCGCGGCCTTCCGGGCACCCTCGCGCGCCGGGTCGCGGAGGTCGGTGAAGGGCAGTCGCTCCGCCTGGAAGGGGGAGGCGAAGGTCCCCTGCCCCCGCATCCGCGGCGGGGACGCGTCGAGGGCGGGCACCCCGTCGGCGAGGACCGCCTTCACGCGGGCGAGCGCCTCCAGGGTGACGAGGTTCCGGACGTTGTACCCGTACTCGAGGAACTTCCGCCCCCCGCAGCTCGCGTCGTCGAACCGGCAGGCGGTGGCCGGGCCGATCCGGCAGAAGCTCGGGTGGACGCCGTCCGGGCCGAGGCCGAGGCCCGGCAGGGGGAGCATCTCCCGCTGGTAGTCGATGAAGGGCACCTCCCTCCCCTGCGCCAGCGCCCGCGTGGCGTTCGCGAAGAGCGGCAGGCGCCGCAGGTCCGCCGCGTCGTCGGAGCGGGGCGGCATCGAACTCACCACCGGCACCACCCCCCGCGCGAGCAGGCCGTCCACGATCCTCCTCATGTTGCCGAAGTAGATGCTCGCCATCTCGGCGTCGGCGAGGCCGCAGCCGTAGCAGCCGACGTCGTTCGAGCCGAACATGACGAGCGCCACCCCCGGCCGGACGGCCGCCACCTCCCTCTCGAGCGGAGAGGGCGACCCGGTCGTCGCCCACTCGGCGTTCTGCCCCACCTCCACCGCCAAGCTGTCGCGGGCGTAGGAGCTCTCGCTCGCGGTCGCCTTCACCGTCCGGAAGTAGGCCGCGGCCTCCGCCAGGTCGGAGCGCCCTCCCAGGTTCACGTCCGCGCGCGAGGCGGGGTCGAGGCAGGCGAGGAACGGGCCGCGGATGCCGCCGGCGCTCGTCGAGTCCCCTACCTTCATGAAGACCGCCGGCCGCAGGCCCGGGTCCCTCCCGCCGACGGCGCGGAGGCGGTCGGCGACGTCCCGGGGCATCGGCGACTGGGTCCGGTCGGCGAGGTAGAGCGGGCGGCCGCCCGCGGGCGGGGCCTCCTCCTCGCGGACAGCGGAGCGCGGCGGGGAGGCCTTGGGCCCGGCGTCGGGGGCCGCCGGCGCGCGCTCCCCTGGGCAGGAGACGAGGAGGGACGCGAGGAGCGAGGCGGCGAGGCGCGGGGCGATCCCGCGAGCGCCCCCGCGGAACGGATGGCCTCCGCGAGCCCTCGCCCGCCT
Source organism: Anaeromyxobacteraceae bacterium (assembly GCA_035499295.1). Lineage (GTDB taxonomy): Bacteria > Myxococcota > Myxococcia > Myxococcales > Anaeromyxobacteraceae > DATJZG01. The sequence goes on along the minus strand of DATJZG010000090.1, from coordinate 7,650 downwards.
CGGGCTCGGCGCGGAGGGGAGGGTCGAGGGGCGCATGGGGGGGCGGGAGACGCCGGGCCGCGAGGCGCTCGCTAGGGCTCCTCGACTCCGTGGCGCGGGCCGCGGGCGCGGAAGGCGACCGCGCGGCCGGCGATCCAGCCGGCGATGCCGCGCGCCCCCCAGCGGCCGTCCACCGGGAAGCGGGGGAGCGGGCTGCGCCCCTCCCTCTCCCGGGCGCGGTAGGGGCGCCGGGTGGTGCTCCAGATGGGCCCCGCGGTCCGGGCCGCCACCACCTCCACGTGCGACGCGTCGAAGAGCGGCCAGCCGTAGGGGAAGGCGAAGTGAGCCGGCGCCCCGAAGAGGCGCGCGAAGTCGGCCTGCGAGCGCTCGACGTCCACCCCCAGGTCGGCCCTCGAGAGGTCGCACGACTTGAAGTGACAGTTCGTGTGGTTCCCGATCGCCACGTTCTCCCGCCGCGCCGCGCTCCGGATCTCGTCGGGCGTGGCGAGCCGGTAGTCGGGGAGCGCGGCGACGGCGCGGAGCTCCTCGCGCTCGTTCTCGCGGAGCACGTCCCTGGGCCGCTCCATGTGATCGTTCCAGGCCTCCTCCAGGTCGCGCCCGGCCCGCACGTCCCGGTCGACGAGGTCCCAGCGGAACCCCGCCTGCCGCTCCGCCTTCTCCGGGCAGGCGAAGAGGAGGAACTCCACCTCGGGGAAACGGGAGGCGCGCGAGGCGACGTAGTCGACGGAGTCCGCGTACCCGTCGTCGAAGGTGAGGCTGAGCCAGCGATCGCCCGAGCTCCTCGAGCCGAGCAGCAGCTCCACGAGTTCGTCGAGGTCCCGCTCCGGAATCGTCATGGAGGGCAGGAAGGCACCCACCGGGGGTTCCCCTACGCGGTGCAGGCAGAGGGCGACGCGCAGGTCCCCGAGCGAGGCTTGGAGCGCCAAACGAAGCGCCCTGCGGGGGGTGCGGCTTCCGAGGGCGACGAGGTTCGTGTCGAAATGCAGGGCCATCCCGCGTGAAGAGTCTAGCGCAGACGCGCTGTGGCGCACCACGAGTTATCCGTCTAAGGGACTAGGATTAACGGTGGGGTCTGTAGAAAAGGTTCACCAACGTCACGCAGCCATGTGACGGGAGTGGTTCGACTTGGTGTGAATGCGGCGACCCGTGTCGGGCCTCGGCGCGAAGTCATATGGGTCCGATAGCACCCAGCAGGTAATCAAACATTAAAACCCTATTAGGGCGCTGCAAGGCGGTTTCCCCCGACTACCTTAGAGTGAATACCGTCGGCTCACTCGCATACCCGACCGGATACATCCGCGTACCTGCGTTGCGGTACAAGCACGATGTCCGGTGACCTGATACGTAGTCGCTGCGGGTTGGCCAAACGGGGGGGAAGAACCACATGCGCAACCGAGTCATCGAGGGCGGTCTTCGAGTGCTCGATCTCGCCTGTCTGTCCCTCGCGATGCCCCTCGCGTACACCATCCGGGACCGGCTCGTCGATCACTCCCACGGAGTGATGTATCCACTCTCCGCGTACCAGCCGGCCCTCGCCCTCACCCTCTTCCTCTGGCTCGCCACCTCCTGGCTATTCCAGGTCTACGAGACCTTCCGCACCCAGAGCATCAGCGCCGAGCTCTGGCGCATCGCCCGCTCGATGGTGACCCTCACCCTGGCGGTCTCGGCCTCGGTGTTCTTCCTGCACGGGCAGCAGGACGTCTCGCGCCTCTTCCTCGGCCTCTTCTTCGCCATGGCGCTCCTGCTCCTCTCCACCAACCGCCTCGCCCTGCGCTACGCGGCCCGCGAGCTCCGCCGCCGCGGCTACAACACCCGCATGTTCGCGGTGGTGGGCTCGGGCGAGCTCGCCCGCGAGGTCGTCGACACCGTGGTCGCTCACCCGGAGTGGGGGCTCCAGTTCGCCGGCCACATCCTGGAGGACGACGCGGTGCGGGAGGTGGCGCGCAGCCTGGTGCTCGGGCGCGTGTCGCAGCTCGGTCAGATCCTCGACGACAACGTCATCGACGAGGTGGTCTTCGCGGTGCCGAGGGAGCGCCTCTCCGCCGTCGAGAGCGCCTTCTACCTGTGCGAGGAGCAGGGGGTGGGGTCGCGGGTGTGCCTCGACCTCTTCACCGAGGGCCCTTCCCGCATGTCGCTCGGGGAGATGGAGGGCCTTCCCATGCTCTCCTTCACTCGCGCTCCCACCGACGAGGTGGCGCTCGCCGCCAAGCGCGTCTTCGACGTGGCCTCGAGCGCCCTCGCCCTCCTCGTCGCGGCGCCGGTGCTCGTCGCCGTGGCGGTGGGCATCAAGCTCGAGTCCCGCGGCCCGGTGTTCTTCCGGCAGCGGCGGGTGGGCCTGAACGGGCGCCCGTTCACCATGTACAAGTTCCGCAGCATGCACATGGACGCGGAGGCGCGCCTCGAGTCCCTGCGCGCCCTCAACGAGGCCAAGGGTCCGGTCTTCAAGATGCGCAACGACCCCCGCATCACCCGCGTGGGCCGCTTCATCCGCAAGACCTCGCTCGACGAGCTGCCCCAGTTCTTCAACGTCCTCCTGGGCGAGATGAGCATCGTCGGCCCCCGGCCGCCCGTCCCCGCCGAGGTGCGCCAGTACAAGCGCTGGCAGCGGCGCCGCCTGAGCGTGAAGCCCGGCATCACCTGCACCTGGCAGGTGAGCGGCCGGTCCAACATCGACTTCGACCAGTGGATGGAGCTCGACCTCGACTACATCGACAACTGGTCCCTCTGGAAGGACATCCAGATCTGCTTCCGCACCATCCCCGCGGTGCTGAGCTCGCGGGGGGCCCACTAGCCGGAAGGCCGCTCGCGGGCGGCCGGCGGGCCGGGCTGGTTCCCGGCCCGCGATCCGTTTGGGCGACCGCCGCTAGCGCCGCAGCATCTTGAAGGCGTGGCGGAAGTCCTTCGTCTGCACGAAGTGGTGGATCCACACCATCGCCATGGGCTCGAGCAGGCGCGCCCCCTCGATGCCCCCCAGGTCGAGGACCGGCCAGCCGAACTCGGCCAGGATGGCAGACACCGCCCTCTTCGCCTCCGGGTCGTTCCCCGCCATCCACATGTCGGGAAGCCCCTCCTCCCGCATGGGGCTCACCATGGTGGCGGCGGTGACGATGTTCCAGGTCTTCACCACCCGGGAGTCGGGCAGCCAGCGCTGCACCTGCTCGCCCCCCGAGTCGCTCCACCCGAGCGCCAGCCGGGGCCGGCCGCCCGAGAAGTCGAGCGGGTTGGTGACGTCGATGACCACCTTGCCGCGCAAATTCGCGGGGCCGGCGAGCTCGATGGCCGAGCGCGTCCCGCTCCAGAGGGTGGCGAGCACCGCCACCTCGCCGAAGCCCGCCGCCTCGGCGAAGGTCGCAGCGCGCGCCCCTTCCCCTGCTCCCTTCACCCAGGCGACGAGCCTCTCCTGGGAGGGGTCGCGCGTCCCGAGGACCACCTCGTGGCCGCGCGCCGCGAAGCCGGTACCGAGCATCTGCCCCACCATCCCCGAGCCCAGGATCGCAACCTTCATCGCGCGCCTCCTCCCCTCGTGACGGACACCCTCGCGGGGCCCTGGCCCTTCGCCGCACTCCCTCCCGGCGCCCGGCCGCTCGCCCTCACTAGCACGCCACCCGGCCCTGTAAAGCCCTCACCGCGCCCGAGGCCCGCGCGCGAGTTCCTCCGCGAGCGCGGCGTCCAGGCCGTAGACGTCGTCCCGGAACTCCAGGCAGCCGTCGGGGTCCACCCGCCAGCGAAGCCAGGGGTGGCGCCCCGCGCCCAGTAGCTCCTGCCAGGCGGAATCGATCTCGCCCTGCTCCGCAGCGGGCGGAGAGGCCGCCGCGAGCCAGCCCGCCAGAGCTGCCCTCGCGATGGACCGAACGCCCATCCCCTTCCCCCCACCGTTCCCCACACGCCGCGACGAACCACCGTTGCGCTTCGACGCTCCACCCGACTAGGTTGTAAGCAAGCTTACGCCCCATGAGCCCGGCCCACCGTCGCGTCGAGGACGGCGCCCCGAGCGGGATCTCCCGGAGGAGGTTCCTCGGCGGGGTCATCGCCGCCGCGAGCGCCCTCGCGCTCCACCCTCGGCGCGCCCTCGCGTCGGCGAACGCCCCGCGGGAGCTCTCCTTCGTGCACCTGCACACCGGGGAAAGGCTCGCCGTCGCCTACCGAAATGGCAGCGGCTACGAGCGGGAAGAGCTCGCCCGGGTCGACCACTTCCTCAGGGACTTCCGGACCGGCGAGCGCCACCCCATCGACACCGCCCTTCTCGACCTCCTGCACGAGCTCAAGCTCGCGACCGGCACCTCCGCGCCTTTTCAGGTCATCAGCGGCTACCGCTCCCCCCGCACCAACGAGGCCCTGCGCGCCCAGGGCGGCGGCCAGGCCCGGAACAGCTTCCACCTCCAGGGGCGGGCCATCGACGTCCGCCTCGCCGACGTCGAGAGCCGGACGCTTCGCAACTTCGCGCTCGCGCTCGCGCGAGGCGGCGTCGGCTACTACCCAGCCGAGGACTTCGTGCACGTGGATACCGGCCCGGTGCGGCGCTGGTAGGCCGCGCTTCCCGTCCGTCGAGCTCCTCCTCCCCCCCTTGCGGGGGTCACAGAAACGTTTCGACCTTTGGCGTTGTGCTCCAGGGCAGCCGGCGCTAGGCATCTTCACATGCTCCTGTGGGCTGCGGCGATCCTGTCCGTGGTCGAGGCAGGGGGCGGGCTTTCCTCCGAGGCGCTGCTCGCGCCTGCGCCGCCCCAGGTCGCCCTCGTCCTGGCGGAGCCTCGCTCCGACGCGGACGGGCGGGGCTCGTCGGCCTGCTACCTCGACGTGTGCCAGCCCGCGGTGGCGCTGCCGGGACAGGAGGCGCGGTTCGACGTTCGCGGCCGGCGCACCGAGCTCGCGCTCTCCATGCTCGCCTCCCTGAACGCCGAGCCCTTCTCGGGCGTGGCACGCTCGATCGCGCTCGCCGGCGTGCGCCTCGACTACCTGCCGCCGCAGATGGACTCGGGCCCGCACACCGGCTTCGGGAAGGTGAACCTCTCCGTCCGCTGGCGACTCGACGCCTTCGGCGAGCCCGACTGGCTCGCCTGGCTCGGGCTCGGCCGCTAGCGCCGCCGCCTCAGGCGCGGGGGGAGGAGACGAAGGCCGCCGTCACCTGGTCCATCGACTGGATGTGCGAGACGAACCAGGACGGCACCACGTCGGCCACGTACCTCCACAGCCGGGCCGTGTCGCCGGTCTCGCGGAAGTGCGTCTCCTCGGACTCCATCTCCTCGAGGACCCGGTCGTGCTCCGCCTTGTGCACCGGGAAGGGGGGGAAGCGCGCCTTCTTCATCGCCTCCTCCTCTCGGGCAAAGTGCTCCTGGGTGTGCTCGTAGAGCGCCTCCAGGCGGTGGAGCACGGTCTCCACGGCGACCTTCCCTCCCTGGTGGCCCCTCACCGCGTCGGCGAGGTCGTTCAGGCGCTGCGCCTCCTCGCGGTGATCGTCGTTGATGAAGGCAACTGCCACCTGGGGAATCTTGTCGAGGGCGACGAGCGGCATGGCGAGAGTCCTCCTCGCGCCATCGTGCCTCCGTTCGCCGGGAGGGGGCGCGGCCCCATGGGGCGCACCGCCTGACGCGACGCGTCGACGCGCCCTTGCCCCCGTTCGCCGGGGCACAACGCCTCCCGGCTCGACTACCATGAGCGGCGAGGGGGGGCCGATGGGCGCTTTCCACGACGTGGAGGAGTTCAAAGAGGTCTTCGAGCGCATCTTCAGCCTGATGAACGAGCACCCGGAGGTGGGCCGGACGCTCCGCGACGCGCACGCGCCGCACCGCTTCCTCATCACCGACCTCTCGCTCGAGTTCAACGTCACCGCCGCCGAGGAGGCGGAGGAGGCCGGCGGGCGCTTCCTGAAATGGGTGTGGGGCCCGCCCTCCTGGGAGCCCCTCATCACCATGAAGATGTCGAGCGACACCGCCAACCGCTTCTTCCAGGGCAAGGAGAACGTGGCGCTCGCGATCGCCTTCGGCCGGGTGAGGCTCTCGGGCCCCATCGTCACCATCCTCCGGCTCGCCCCGGTGACGAACCCCATCCACCCCGTCTACCGCCGCTGGCTCGAGGAGAGCGGCCGCGCCCACCTCCTCGCCTGAACGGAGAGACCCTTGCGCACCCCGCTCAGCAACGTCGACGCCTCCTGGCTGCGGATGGACGACCCCACCAACCTCATGGTGGTGAACGGGGTCCTGGTGCTCGACGAGGTCCTCCCACTCGAGCGGTTCCGCGAGCTGCTCCGCGACCGGCTCGTCCACTTCGACCGCTTCCGCTCGCGGGTGGTCCCGGCGCCGGCCGGCATCGGCCCTCCCTCCTGGGAGATCGACCCGGACTTCTCCCTCGACCGCCACCTCGTCGAGGCGCGCGTCCCGGAGCCCGGCGACGAGGCCGCCCTCCAGGCCTTCGTGAGCGGGCTCCTCTCCCAGCCGCTCGACCCCGACCGGCCGCTGTGGCGCTTCCACTTCGTGCCCCGCTACCAGGGCGGCTCGGCGGTGGTGACCCGCATTCACCACTGCGTCGGCGACGGCCTGGCTCTCGTCCACGTCCTGCTCTCCATGGCCGACGGGGCCGCCGCGGCGCCGTCCCCGCCGCCCCCGGCGGCGGCCCCGGAGGAGGAGGAGCACGGGAGCTTCTTCGACGCCGTCGGCGCGACGCTCGAGAGGACCCGGGACGCGGCGCGCGCGGTGTCCGGGCGGGTGCTGCGCGAGGCGCGCGAGCTCCTCGCCCACCCCGAGCGCATCGCCCGCTCCGGCAAGGACGTGGCGACGCACCTCGGCTCGCTGGCGCGGCTTTTGGCGCTCCCTCCCGACCCGAAGAGCGCCTTCAAGGGGCCGCTCGCGGTGCAGAAGCGGGCCGCCTGGTCGCGCGCCTTCGAGCTCGAGGACTTCAAGGCGGTGAGCCGCGCCACCGGCTCCACCGTGAACGACGTTCTCATGGCCGCGCTCGCCGGCGGCCTGCGCCGCTACCTGCTCGGCCGCGGCGAGGTGGCGGCGGGGCTCGACGTCCGCGGGGTGGTCCCGGTGAACCTGCGCCCGCCGTCGGAAGCCCACCTGCTCGGCAACCGCTTCGGCCTCGTCTTCCTCGAGCTCCCCCTCGGGGTCGAGGACGCCCTCGACCGCCTCTTCGAGATCCGCCGCCGCATGAGGGCCATCAAGGAGTCCCCCGAGGCCGCCGCCATCTTCGAGGTGCTCTGGGCCGTCGGCGTCGTCCCCAAGGCGGTGTTCGACCTGGTGCTCGCCATCTTCGCCACCAAGGCGACGGCGGTGGTGACGAACGTGGCCGGGCCGAGGCAGCGGATCTCCATCGCCGGCGTCCCGCTGCGCCAGTGCATGTTCTGGGTCCCGTCCGCCGGACACCTCGGCCTGGGGGTGAGCCTCCTCAGCTACGCCGGCAAGGTCTGGCTGGGCGTGCAGAGCGACGCCAACCTCGTCCCCGATCCGGACCGCATCCTGGCCGGGTTCGAGCGCGAGATCGAGGCGCTCCAGGAGCTCCGGCGCGAGGCCGCGAGCTAGAGGGGCCCTCGCCGGGCGCCTCCGCGAGCGGGGGACGTGCTAGTCTCCGCCTCGCCTGGGCGATCTCGCCCGCCGAGGGGATTCGAGGAGGAGGATGGCGACGAGCGAACTCGGGGTGAGCCCTGCGAGCGGCCGG
>DATJZG010000089.1:0-6710 GCA_035499295.1 Anaeromyxobacteraceae bacterium | reverse complement strand
CCACCCCGGGGTGGCCATCACCCCACCGATGCCGCGATGAGGTACTGGCCGGCGTAGTAGAGGGGCCAGCCCGCGAGCTGGTTCACCTTCCCCGGGGCGCCGAAGGCGCCGCGGGCCACGAGCAGGTCGGAGAGGTAGAAGAGGAGCGCGCCGCACCCGACCTCGAGGCGGGAGGACCCGAGCGCCAGCCAAAGCATGGCGGTGATGGCCGTGGTGTAGATGGACACCGGCAGGCGCAGGGAGCCGAGGTGGGGCCAGAGCCAGCGGAGCGCGACCCCCGAGACCGCGGCCAGCGGCAGGAGGGCGAGGCCCCGGGGGCGCGAGGCCAGGGCGAAGGCGGCGGCGTAGGCGAGGTGCGCGCCGAGGAAGGCGAGGAGGCCGAGGAGGAAGGCCCTCCGCTCCCGGGAGAGCAGGATCGCGTCTCCCGCGAGCGAGAGGACGAGCCCTCCGAGGACGAGCCGCCCGTAGGAGTCGCGGGCTCCCGAGGAGAGCGCGAGTCCGACGAAGCCGAGCGAGGTGGCGACCTTCGGCGCCGCCCGGGCCGACCTCCGATCCCGCGCCTCGGCCCACAGGAGGCCGGCGAGGCTCTCCCCGCCGGCCAACGCCGCCAGACACGAAAAGTTCACTTCGCCATGGTAGCGCCGCGCCCCGGCGGCAGGCTCAAGGGGGGAGGCTTCCCGCCGTCCGCGCGGGCGCGAGCCGAGCCCCCTGGCGTCGGACGACCCAAGAGGGCGTTTGGATTTCTCAAGGCGTCGACCGATAAGTCGCGTGCCACGCGCCGGGCTCACGGCGCACACTGGAGGATTGCATGCGTCGACTTTTGATTCCGCTGCTCGTCCTCGCTGCCGCGTACGCACTTCCGGCGCGAGCGGACGATCAGCCCATGACCGTCGAGAAGACCACCGTGAAGGGCACGGCCGCGGGAGGGTCGGTCGAGCAGGTGACCGGCACCATCGAGTCCGTGAACATGGACACCCGCGAGGTGGCCATCAAGGGCCCGAAGGGCAACGTCGAGACCGTGAAGGCCGGCCCGGAGGTGAAGAACCTCGACAAGGTGAAGGTCGGCGACAAGGTGGTGGTGCGCTTCTACCGCGGAGTGGCTCTCACCTACATGCCGCCCGACCAGGCCCCGGCGCCGACGGAGGTCTCCGGCGCCGTCGAGACCGCCCCCAAGGGCGGCACCCCTGGCGGCGAGGCGGTCGCCACGGTGCGCGGCACCGTCACCGTGAAGTCGATCGACAAGAAGTCCCGCGTCGTCACGCTCGTCGGCCCGCAGGGCGGGGTGTACCGCGTGAAGGCGGGCAAGGACGTCAAGATCGAAAAGCTCAAGGTCGGCGACAAGATCTACGCCGTCTACCAGGAAGGTCTGGCCATCGGGCTCGAGCCCGCCAAGGCGAAGAAGAAGTAGTCCCGGGAAGCGCGGAGGCGGGCGCCCGGGGTCCCCAGGGGATCCGGCGCCCGCCTCCTTTCTCGTCACCGACAGTCGCGGCGGCGCCTCTCGCCCGGCCGGCGCCGGCGGGAGACGGGCGGTCGTTTCGGGAGACGTTTCCGGCCGTCGGCGGGAAGCGCTCTGTTATCCTCGCCGGATGTCCGAGGGTGCGTGCCGCAGGCCCCGATTGCGGCTCGCTGTCGCCCTTCTCCTCCCCCTCCCCCTGGTGGCCCGGCCGCAGGCGCCCGGGCCGGAGCGCTTCCCGCCCGCCATGGTGCCGGGGCCGGCGGACGTCCCCACTCCGCTCCCCACCGGGCAGCCGGGCCCGTCCATGGACCTGCCCGAGTTCCTGCTGCGCAGCGCCGGCCTCTACGAGGAGCCGACGCCCGAGGAGAAGGCGGCACAGGCGAAGCGGCGCTTCCACTTCAACGTGGTGCCCTTCATCCTCACCAACCCGCTCGTGGAGTTCGGGCTGGGCGTCGCCAGCGCCGGCGTGTTCCGCATCGGCGACTCGGACACCAAGCTCTCCAAGTTCGCCACCAACCTGCTCTTCACCGTGAAGAACCAGGTGTCGATTCCCATCCGCACCACCATCTTCTTCTCCGGGAACGAGTGGAGCCTCGTCGGATACACGACCTGGAGCTGGTTCCCGAGCCCGACCTGGGGGCTCGGCGGCAACACCCCCGACATCAACGAGACCATCGTGGACTACGGGCTGGTGAGGATCTGGGAGACCGTCTACCGGCAGCTCTACTCGAACCTCTACTTGGGAGCCGGCCTCTACTGGGACCACTACTACGCCGTGAGCAACCGCGGATCGCCGCCGGGCGTGGCGAACCCGTTCTCCAGTTATCCCTACGGGACCGAGGGCTCCTACAACAACGTGGGGGCGTCGGCCGACGTCCTCTACGAGGGGCGCGACAACCCGGTGAACTCCACTCGCGGCTACTACGCCTCGCTCACCTACCGGGCCTTCCCCACCTGGCTCGGGAGCACGACCTCCTGGCAGTCGCTCTACCTGAACGGACGCGCCTACTTCGAGCTGCCGGCGCCCCACGTGCTCGCGTTCTGGGCCTACGGCTGGTTCTCCTTCGGCAACACCCCGTACCTCGACCTGCCCTCGATCGGCAGCGACCCGGACGTCCGCTCGGGGCGCGGCTACATCGAGGGCCGCCACATCGGGAAGTCCCTCCTCTATGCCGAGGCCGAGTACCGCTTCCACATCTGGGAGTTCCTGGGAGGCGTGGTGGGCATGAACGTCCACTCGGTCAGCCAGCCGGCGGCGCCCGACCAGGTGCAGAACGCCCCGAAATTCCAGTACTGGTGGCCGGCGGCGACCATCGGGCTCCGGGCACTCGTGAACCGGCCCACCCGGGCGAACGGCCTCATCGAGTTCGGCATCGGGCTCGCCGGCTCGCACGGGTTCTACTTGAACATCAACGAGAACTTCTGACCGCCGGCGGCTGTGACAGGATCCCTTCCCGTGAGGCGCCGTGTCAGGTGGAGCGATGGCAACGGACCCCGGTAGCCCGGGGGGCGGCGCTGGCCGGTCCGGGCTGCGGAGCGCTCCGCGCCCGCTGCAGTGGGCGGCGCTGTTCGCCGCCACGCTCCTCGGGACCTTTCTCCTGCGGGCGGCGAGCGTGCCCGCGGCCCTCCTGCTCGGCCCCATGGCCGCGGGCATCGCAATCGCCGCCTCCCACGGGACGATCGCGGTCCCGCGCTGGCCGTTCCTGCTCGCGCAGGGGGTCGTGGGGGCCATGATCGCGAGCCGCTTCTCCCCCGACCTGGCGGCCGGCATCGCGCGGGGCTGGAAGCTCTACCTCCTCGTGACGGCGGGCGTCCTCGCCGCGAGCAGCCTGCTCGGGTGGCTCCTCGCCCGCTGGCGGGTCCTCCCCGGGACCACCGCGGTGTGGGGCTCCTCTCCCGGGGCCGCCACCTCCATGGTGGTGATGGCCGAGGAATACGGCGCCGACGTCCGCCTCGTCGCCTTCATGCAGTACCTGCGCGTGGTCCTCGTCGCCCTCATCGCCTCGGGCGTCGCCCGCCTCGCCGTGCCCGGGGGCGCCACGCCCTCGAGCCCGCCCTGGTTCGGACCGGTGCACGGCGGGCGCCTCGCCGAGACGCTCGTGCTGGTGCTCGGCGGGGCCGCCCTGGGGCGCCTCTCGCGCATCCCCGCCGGGGCGCTGCTGGTGCCGTTCCTGCTGGGCTCCTCCCTCCACCTCGCCGGATGGCTCGCGCCCGAGCTGCCTCCCTGGCTCCTCGCCCTGAGCTACGCGCTCGTCGGCTGGACCGTGGGGCTCCGGTTCACGCGGGACATCCTCCTCTACGCGGCGCGCGCGCTCCCCCGCGTCCTGGCGTCGATCCTCGCCCTCATCGCGGCTTGCGGCCTCCTCGCGGCCGCCCTGGCGCGCCTGGCCGGCGTCGACGCCCTCACCGCCTATCTGGCGACGAGCCCCGGCGGCGCGGACTCGGCGGCGATCATCGCCGCCTCCTCCGGCAAGGCCGACGTCCCGTTCGTGATGGCGCTCCAGATGGTCCGTGCCATCGCGGTGCTCTTCCTCGGTCCGCCGCTCGCCCGTCTCGTCGCCCGCCGCGTGGGGGGCGGCCGTGCGGACGGGTAGGCCCTGGCCTCCGGGTCTCGCGCCCCGGGACGGGCGCCCGGAGCGGGCCGCCACCCGCTATGATTCCGGCCCGTGACCTACTTCTCGCGCCGGCTGCCCCACGTCCTCACCCGGGCCGACCTCGCCCTCGCGGTCGCCCCCACCTACGCGGCCGCGCTCGGGGTCGACGAGGAGGAGGCGCGCGAGCGGATCGGGCGCGCGCTCGAGCAGCCGGAGGTGGCGGACGATCTCTACCGCGGCATCTCGGCCGGGCTGCGGGACGTGCAGGGGCCGAGGACCTCCGAGGACGCCCTGGTGGACAAGCTCTCCCAGGGCGTGCAGAAGCGCCGGGCGCGGGTGCGGCCGGCCGAGGCAACGCCCGCGCTGTCGGCGGTGATGGTGCGGATGAACCTCGCCATCGGGATGGCTCCCGAGCAGATGCGCGCGCCGCTCTCCACCGACAAGGGGCGCCAGCTCCTCGAGGAGGGGCTCCACTCCCTCGGCCGCCACCTGGTGAAGGAGCTGCTCAAGGGATAGGCGGGAGTCCCCGGCCACTCCCGCGCCTCGGGGGCCTCACCTCCCCAGCCGGTGCTCGCTGAAGCGCGGCAGGTCGTCCCGCTCCAGCAGGGCGGCGATCTCCCGCGCCGGCTCCTCGGGGCGGTGCAGGAGGCCGTTCGCGTGCAGGTCGACGAAGCGCTTCACCGCCGGAAAGTCCTCCGGGGAGGCGGAGCGGACCGAGGCCTGCATGGCGGTGTCGACGACGCCCGGTTCGTAGCTCGCGAGCGCGAAGTCGAGCGGGGCCGCGCCCCCGGGGGGGAAGCTCTCCGCCTCCTCGCCGGCCACCATCCCCAGCATCCGCAGCGCCGCCTTGCTGGAGCAGTAGGCCGACCAGGCGGCGTAGGGCCGCGTGGCCGCGCCGGAGGAGACGTCGACGACGCGGAGCCTGGCTCGCCCGGCGGGCCGCAGGAGGAAGCCGAGCAGGCAGGCAGGCGCCACCACGTTCACCGCGAGCGCGCGGGCGAGTTCGGCGCCGGGGAGCCGGCGGAGCGGCCCCACCGGCGAGACCACCGCGGCGTTGTTGACGAGGCCCAGGCGGGAACGCTCGGAGAGCCGGAGCTCGCGACCGAGGTCGCCGTCGAGCCGCGCCTCGAGCGCGGCGGTGTCCGCGAGGTCGACCCTCGCGTGCCGGTACTCGGGATGCGCGAGCGGTGCCTCGCGGCGGGCGATCCCCAGGACCTCCCAGCCGCGTTCGAGGAGGACCTCGGCGACGGCGCGCCCGATCCCGCTCGTCGTCCCGGTGACGAGGCAGAGCTTTTCGCTCACCCCCCCTCCTTAACCGCCCTCGCCCCGCCCTGGCCAGCGGCGGGCCAGGGGCCGGTCGCCGGCCCCTTCCCCGGAGATTCCGCGGCGCGGGCGCGCCGTGGGCCGCAGCGCCTAGCAGGCTGTTGAGAAAGTCAGGGCGAAGGATCGACAGGTCCATTCGGCCGTGATCTTGTTCCGTGCACGGAGGTTGGCGTGCGCGGAACCGACAAACAGCAGGTCACGATGCTGAGCTTGGCGACCCCCGATAAGCGGGTGCCAGCCGACCACCCCCTGCGGCGCATCAAGGTACTCGCCGACCAGGCCCTGGCCGCGCTTTCGCCGACCTTCGACCAGATGTACAGCGCGGTTGGCCGGCCTTCGATCCCGCCGGAGCGGCTGCTCAAGGCCACGTTGCTTATGGCCTTCTACAGCGTCCGCAGCGAGCGGCTCCTGTGCGAGCAGCTCGACTACAACCTGCTGTTCCGGTGGTTCCTCGACATGGACATGGCCGAGGAGAGCATCGACCACTCGACGTTCTCCCGGAATCGGGCGCGGCTGCTCGAGCACGAGGTGGCCGCCAAGTTCCTGGCTGAGGTCGTGGCGGCGGCACGGGGCGCCAAGCTGATGAGCGACGACCACTTCACCGTGGACGGAACGCTCATCGAGGCCTGGGCCTCGGTGAAGAGTTTCCGGCCGAAGGGCCAGGGACCGGACGATGGCAAGCCACCGGACGACCCGGGCAACCCAACCGTGAACTTCCACGGCGAGAAGCGCTCCAACGAGACGCACCAGTCGACGACCGATCCGGAGGCGAAGCTGGCACGCAAGGGCAACAGCCAGGCGGCCAAGCTGAGCTACCTCGCCAATGCCCTGATGGAGAACCGAAACGGGCTCATCGTCGACCTGCGCGTGGACACGGCCACGGGCTACGGCGAGCGCGACGGTGCGCTGGCCATGCTGGACAAGCACGTCGCCGGCCGCGAGGGCACGACGCTCGGCGCCGATGCCGGATACGACGTCGAGTCGTTCGTAGACGCCGTCCGCGAGCGCGGCATCACTCCGCACATCGCGCAGACCCGTGACAAGCGCCGCCGCTCCGCGGTCGACGGGCGCACCACCAGACACCCGGGCTACGAGGTCAGCCAGCGCAAGAGGAAACGGGTCGAGGAGATCTTTGGCTGGGCGAAGACCGTCGCGTGCTTCCGGAAGACGAGATTCAGAGGCCTCAAACGCACGCAGTTCGCCGCCCACCTGGTCGCCGCCGCATACAACCTGCTCCGAATGGCAAGACTGACGCCCGCCGCAGCCTGACAGCTGCCCTCGCCGCAGAGCCCCGACGCGATTCGGACCCCGGCCAGGCCCCGGCAAGGGGCGGCCGA
>DATJZG010000088.1:0-47379 GCA_035499295.1 Anaeromyxobacteraceae bacterium | reverse complement strand
GCCCGGACGCGATATCCGAGCAGGTGTTTGGTCCTCGCGGGCGAGCGCCCGGGCGTGAGCCCGCCCGGGTCGCGCTCAGCCGGGCGGGGCGAGGACGAGCCGCACCCGGGAGCCCTTCGGGACCACCTGCCCGGCCCGGGGCAGCTGGCCGCTCACGCGCCCGGTGCCGCGGATGTCGCCGGAGAGGTCCCTCGCCTCGAGGATGCGCAGGGCGGTCCTCGCCGCGAGCCCCTCGAGCGAGGGGACCTGGACCTCGTCTCCGCGCGGCGGCCGGCGCGGCGCGAGCTCCTGCGCCGGGGGCTCGTCGCGCTCGGGGGGCGCGGAAGGCGCGGCGAGGCGAGGCGGGGCCGCCGCCGCGCCCGGCGGATCGGTGGGCGGGACGCCCTCCGCCCGCATCGCGAACTCGGCGATGTCCTTGAAGACCGGGGCGGCCACCTCGCCGCCGTAGATCTCCCCCTTGGGCTCGTCGATGAAGACGCCGATGGCGACGCGCGGGGCGCCGGCGGGCGCGAACCCGACGAAGGAGGAGAAGTGCCGGTCGGCGGAGTAGCCGCCGTCCGGGTCGGCCTTCTGCGCGGTGCCGGTCTTGCCGGCGGCCCGCCACCCCTCCAGGCGCGCCCGCTTGCCGGTGCCGTCCGGGTCGGCCACCACCCCCTCGAGCCAGCGGGAGAGCAGGGCGGCGCTCTTCGCCGAGACGGCGCGGCGCACCGGCGTCGGCACCGCCTCGAAGAGCACCTCGCCGCTCGCGGGGTCGACGATGCGCCGGACGAGCGCCGGCTTCATCAGGATGCCGCCGTTCGCGATCGCCGCCATGGCCATCGTCACCTGCAGGGCGCTCGCGGTGATCCCCTGCCCGAAGCTCATGGTGGCGAGCGAGAGCTCGGCGCGCGGGTAGGGGACCTGGCCCCGCGGCTCGCCGGGGATCCCGACCTGGGTGCGCTCCCCGAGCCCGAAGGCGAGGAAGGCCTGCTGCAGCCGGTCGCGGCCGAGCCGCTGGCCCACCTTGGCGGCGCAGATGTTGGAACTCGCGGCGATGACGCGCGCCGGCAGGACCCAGCCCATCCCGTGGTGGTCGTGGATGACGTGGCCGCCCACGCTCCAGGCCCCGTTCTCGCAGAAGAGCGAGTCGGCGGGGCGCAGCGCCCCCTCGTCGAGCGCGCGGGCGAGGACGAAGGCCTTCATGGTCGAGCCCGGCTCGAAGGTGTCGAGCACCGCGCGGTTGCGGAGGTCCTCGCGCCTGGGGGCGTTGGGGTTGAGGAGCGGGACGTTCGCCATGGCCAGGATCTCGCCGGTGGCGGGGTTCACCGCGACCGCCGTGCCGGAGGCGGCCCGGGCCTGCTCGACCGCCCGGACGAGCGCCCGCTCGGCGGCGAGCTGCAGCCCCTGGTCGATGGCGAGCTCGACGCGCTCTCCCTCCAGGACCGCGTCCGGGGTCGGGGCCTCGCCGAGCACGTGCCGCCCGCGCGCGTCGCGCAGGGACGGCACCCTCGCCGACTCTCCCTGCAGCGAGTCGTCCCAGGCGTGCTCCACCCCCTCGAGCCCCTCGTCGTCGTCGCCGACCACGCCGAGCACCTGGCCGGCGAGCTCCCGGCGCGGGTAGTAGCGGCGAGTCTCGCCCACGAACCCGACGCCGGGGAGCGAGAGGGCGCGCACCTCCTCGGCCTCGGCCGAGGAGACCCGGCGCTTCAGCCAGGCGAAGCGCCCCCCGCGGGCGAGGTGCTTCTCGATGGCCTTCGCCTCCAGCTGCAGCGCCTTGGCGAGCCTCTGCAGATTTCTCGGGGTGGCCGGGAAGTCGCGCGGGTCGACGAAGCAGGACTCTGCCTCGGCGCTGCCGGCGAGCAGGGCGCCGTTCCGGTCGGTGATGAGGCCGCGCCTAGACTTCTGCTTCAGCTCGCGGAGCCACTGGTCGCGCGCCATCCCGCCCAGGCGGCCGCCCTGCAGCACCTGGAGGTGGACGGCGCGGGCCCCCACCGCGGCGAAGCCGAGCCCGAGGAGGGCCGCCACCACCCCGATGCGGATCCCGATCCAGCGCGCCGATCGGGGATCGATGCCGGTGCGCATCCCCGCGCCCTAGCGGGGGCGCAGGGCGGCGCGCCGCTCGCCCCCGCTGCGTCCCGCCCTCGACGAAGCTGGCTCCGCCGGCCCGGGGCGGCGGTCTGCCCCGTCGACCGTCCCACCCAACGCCGCCTTCCCACCCACCGTACCCGCCACCACCGTCCCGGGTGCCGGCGGAGCCATGCCCAGCCGCTCGCGCGCGTACCGCTCCAGGCGGCCCGGCGAGCGCAACGTTTCCACTTCCAACTTGAGCCGGTCGCACTCGGCCTGAAGGCGGTCGTGCTCGGCGTGCAGCCGGTCGAGCTCGTAGCCCGCCACGAGCACCTTGGTGCGAGTCCAGACGTGGAGGACGCCCCAGCCGGCGAAGGGGGTGACGAGCAGCGCCGCCGCCAGGACCGCCCCCACCGGATCGCTCCCCACCTTCCTCATCGCACCCTCGCCACCGCCCGCAGCTTGGCGCTGCGGGCGCGCGGATTCCTCTCCACCTCGGCCTCGGAGGGGCGGAGCGCGCGCTTGGTGAGGGGCGTGAACTGCGCCTTGGCCCCGCAGGCGCACACCGGCAGGCCCGGCGGGCAGACGCAGGCGCGCGTGAGCGCCTGGAAGGCCCGCTTCACCATCCGGTCCTCGAGGGAGTGGAAGCTGATGGCCGCCGCCCGGCCGCCCTTTCCCAGGATGCGCGGCAGGCCGTCGAGCCAGGCGGCGAGAGCGCCGAGCTCGTCGTTCACCGCGATGCGGAGAGCCTGGAAGGTGCGGGTGGCGGGGTGGATGCTCCTCGGCCAGGCGCGCCGGGGGATGGCGGCGGCCACGATCTCGGCCAGGCGCGCGGTGTCGAGGCTCCTCGCCCCGTGCCGCGCCACCTCCCGCTTGACGGCCCGCGCCACCGGCCTCGCGAAGGGCTCCTCGCCGTACTCGCGCAGGATGCGGGCGATCTCCCGCTCGTCGGCGCGCTCGAGGAGCTCGGCGAGCGACTCCCCGCCGCCGGACATGCGCATGTCGAGGGGGCCGGGGCGCGAGAAGGAGAAGCCGCGCTCGGCCTCGTCGAGCTGGGGCGAGGAGACGCCCAGGTCGACGAGGGCGCCGTCGACCGGGGCCACGCCCAGGGAGGCGAGGACGCCCTCGGCGTCGCGGAAGTCGGCGCGCACCGAGCGGAAGGCCTCGCCGAACCGGGCCAGGCGGGCGCTGGCGGCGGCGACGGCGCGCGGGTCGCGGTCGATGCCGATCACCTGGGCCCCCCGCTCGAGCAGGGCCTCCGAGTGGCCGCCGCCTCCCAGGGTGCCGTCGAGGAAGACCTCCCCGGGCGCGGGGGCGAGGAGGAGGAGGACTTCGCTCTCGAGCACGGTCTCATGCGCGAACCCGGTCACCCCGCCCTCACCGCCTCCGCCACGTCGTCGTGCAGCTCGACCTGGCCGTAGGCGCCGCCCGCCCACAGGAGCGTGCGGAGGTAGCGGCTCGCCCCGGCGAGCCGCAGGCCGGGCACGGATCCGAGGAGCCGCGCACCGGAGTAGTGGAGGTGGGAGACGCGGGAGAGGTCGACCACCGCGGCCCGCCCGCTCGCCCGGGCCCGGGCGGAGGCCGCCGCCACGCGCGCGATCTCCGCCAGCGTGAGCTCGCCGAAGCAGCGGACGACGGTGACCCCGACCTGTTCGCTCTCGACGTGCATGGCCCTCACCGGAAGAAGTCCACCACCTCGTCGGCGGGGATCTCCCGCGACATCTGCTCCTCGTAGGCGGCCTTGTCGAAGAGCTGGATGGTTCGCCCCATGCCCACCCAGACGGCCTCCTTCTGGAGGCCGGCGTGCTCCCGGAGGGTGGGGGGGACGAGCACGCGCCCGTGCACGTCGAGGTCGACCTCGTGGGCCGACGAGTAGAAGCGGAGGATGTTCCGCTGCGCCCGGGCGTCGAGCGGGCTCGTCTCGAGGACCTTCCTCTCGAGCTCCTTCCACACGGAGTGCGGGAGCGCCTGCACGGCGCGCCAGTGGGGGTACTGGGTGAGGACCAGCTTCGACTCGCCGGCGGCCGCGAGCGCCTCGCGGAACTTCACCGGGAGGCTCGTGCGCCCCTTCGCGTCGATCGAGTGCTGGAAGGTCCCGAAGAACACCGTTCGCCCGTTCTTGCCACTTAGATCCGCGCCGTGACACTTTTTCCCACCGAGCCGATCTACGGAGATCGGTCGGGGAAGTCAAGAAGCGGCTTTGGATTCGCGGCGTTGGCACTGATCATCGGTGCAGCGGCGAGCCGGGCGCGATCGCCGGGGCTCAGCCCTCGTTCCCGGCGCTTGCGCCGGCCGCCATCGCCCGGAGGGGTGCCCCGCGAGCGCCCCTACCTAGAGTGCCGCTTGCCCGCGGGCCGCCCGGGCGGGGATGCTCCCTCGGCAGGTGCAATCCGGGAGGACGACATGGCGACTCTCCAGGGAAAGACGATCTTCATCACCGGCTCCTCCCGCGGCATCGGCAAGGCGATCGCCCTCGCCGCCGCCCGCGACGGCGCCAACGTGGTCATCACCGGCAAGTCGTCGGTCCCGAACCCGAAGCTCCCCGGCACCATCGCCTCGGCGGCGGAGGAGGTCGAGCGCGCCGGCGGGAAGGCGCTGGCGGTGAAGCTCGACGTCCGCGAGGAGGACCAGATCGCCGAGGCGGTGGCCGCCGCCGCCGAGCGGTTCGGGGGCATCGACGTCCTCGTCAACAACGCGAGCGCCATCTTCCTCGCCGGCACCGCCGAGACCCCGGCGAAGCGGTACGACCTCATGCACCAGGTGAATGCCCGCGGGACTTTCCTCGTCTCCCAGGCCTGCCTGCCCCACCTCGCCCGGTCGAAGAACCCCCACATCCTCAACCTCTCGCCGCCGCTCGACATGCGGGCGAAGTGGTTCGCCCCGCACCTCGCCTACACCATGGCGAAGTACGGGATGAGCCTGTGCGTCCTCGGCATGGCGGAGGAGCTCGCCCCCATGGGGATCGCCGTGAACGCGCTCTGGCCGAGGACCATCATCGACACCGCCGCCCTGAACCTGCTCGGCGGGGCGGAGCTCGCCCGCCACGCGCGCCGACCGGACATCGTGGCGGACGCGGCGCGCTGCGTCCTCTTGCGCGACGCCCGGACCTGCACCGGCAACTTCTTCATCGACGACGAGGTGCTCGCCTCCGAGGGCGTCACCGACCTCTCCCGGTACGCGGCGGTGGCGGGGGAGGAGCCCTTCCCCGACCTCTTCGTCGAGGGGCGATAGCGATTTTTTGCACGCCCGGACGGGGCGCCCCCGCGGTCGCCTGTCCCCGGGGGCGAGCGGCATCCCCCGGAGGGACGTGCCGAGAACTTGAGGAAGCCCTACCCCGGTGTATGGGTGGTCTTGAGCCTCCGGGGAGAGAGCCATGAGCTTCCGCTACCGTTCCTTCGCCTTCGCGCCCGTCGCCACCCTCATCGGCGCGGTCGCCCTCGCCACGGCGCTCCTCTTCCTCATGCCCGGCTTCTGGCGGTTCGCGGCGGTCCTTCCCCTCCCCGCCGCGGCCGCCGGGGCCATGCTCTGGCTGGCGCAGCGCGAGGAGGCCTGGCGGCTCGGCGCCGTCTACCTCGACGGCAGCGGGGTCCGGCGCATCCGCGGCGACGGCCGCGTCATCGAGATGATCCTCTGGGACGACCTGCGCACCGTGATGGTGGACTTCCGCCACCGCCAGGCGCTCCTCGTCGGCCCCGACGGCGCGAGCTTCTGGGTGCGCGGCATGCCGCCCCTCGGGGGAGTGGGGCTCGAGAGCTTCGACGCCCTGCTCGAGCTCCTCCCCGACTACACGAGCGCCCCCATCCGCCAGGTGGAGCGCACCCATCCGTCCTACCCGCGCATCGCGCGCGCGTAGGCCGGGGACCTCTCAGCGACCCGCGGCGCTGCGCCCGAGGAGCTCGTCCTCCTCGTGGCGCGCCTGCTCCTCCATCACCAGCGCCGACACCTCCTTCTTGAGCTCGTTGAACTCGGAGGAGGAGGGATCGCGGGGGCGCGGCAGCTCCACCCGGACGTCGCGCTTCACCCGGCCGGGCCGGTGCGTCATCACCACCACCCGGTCGGAGAGGTAGAGGGACTCCTCGATGCCGTGGGTGACGAAGAGCACCGTCTTCCCGCTCCCGGACCAGATGCGCAGGAGCTCGTCCTGGAGGTTGCGGCGGGTGAGGGCATCGAGCGCGCCGAAGGGCTCGTCCATGAGCAGCACCGCCGGGTCGATGGCGAGCACCCGCGCGATGGCCACCCGCTGGCGCATGCCGCCGGAGAGGTCCTTGGGGAAGCGGTTGCCGAAGCCCCGCAGGTGGAGCTTGTCGAGCCAGCCGGCGACGACCCGCGCCACCTCCTCCTTCGAGAGCCCCTGCTGCTCGAGCCCGAAGGCGACGTTCTCCGCCACCGTCATCCAGGGGAAGAGGGCATACTCCTGGAAGACCATGGCGCGCTCGGGCCCGGGAGCCTCCACCTCCTTCCCGAGCGCCAGGACGCGCCCGGCGGTGGGCCGGGTGAAGCCCGCCACCGCGTTCAGGAAGGTCGACTTGCCGCAGCCGGAGGGGCCGAGCAGGCAGGTGAACTCCCCCTGCGCCACCTCGAGGTCGATGCCGTCGAGCGCCACGATCTCGCCGCGGTCGCCGGCGAAGGCGACCCGGACCTTCTCGGCGCGGATGGCGGGCTCGCTCAACCCTCGATCCCCCGGTGCCAGCGCAAGAGGCGTGCGTTCACCCGGCCCATCACCCAGTCGATGGCGAGGCCGATGAGCCCGATGGAGACCATCCCGGCGATGATCTTGTCGGACCAGAAGTACTCGCGCGCCTCCAGGATGCGGTAGCCGAGGCCGCGGTTCACCGCCGTCATCTCCGCCACGATCACCACGATGAAGGCGATGCCGATGCCGATGCGCAGGCCGGCGAGGATGTAGGGCATGGCGCCGGGCAGCATCACCCGCCGGAAGACGGTGAGCTCCCCGGCCCCCAGGTTCCGGGCGGCGCGCAGGTAGATCTGGTCGACGTTGCGGACGCCGGCGATGGTGTTGACGAGCACCGGGAAGAAGGCGCCGAGAGCGATGAGGAAGAAGGCGGGGGGGTTGCCGAGGCCGAACCAGAGGATGGCGAGCGGGATGAAGGCGATGGGGGGGATGGGCCGGACCACCTGCAGCACCGGGTTCAGGAGGTCGTTCACCGAGCCCTTCGCCCCCATGAGGAGCCCGAGCGGCAGCGCCAGGGCGGTGCCGAGGAGGAACCCGCCGAGGACGCGGTAGAGGCTCCCGGCCGAGTCGAGCCAGAGCTCCCCCGAGGCGAGCCAGGCGAGGTAGCTCTCCGCCGACGGGTCGTAGGGGGAGAGCGGGCTCGCGTAGGCCGCCCAGCGGCGCACCACCTGGGCGGGCGAGGGCAGGACGAGCGGCGAGACCGCCCCGCTGCGGGCGAGGAGGTCCCAGGCCGCGACGACGAGGGCGGGCACGAGGAGCGACTTGAGGAGCCTGCCGGAGCGCCGCACCATCCCGCGCTACCGGACGCCCAGCTTCTGCTTCGCCTGCTCGAGGAGGTCGAGCTTCACCCAGTCCTGCGCCCGGGGCGCGCTCGCCATCTTGCCCACGCCGTACTTCCGCATGAGGTCGGTGGTGGCCTGGATGTGATCCACGGTGACGTCGTAGGTGAAGGCCGCGTTCGACATGGCGTCGGCGTACTCCTCGGCGCTGATCTGCCCCTTGAACATCCGCTCGCGCACGTACTTCTCCGCGAGCTGCGGCCGGTCGAGGAAGGTGCGGGTGGCGTCGACGAAGCACTCCAGCACCCGGCGGGCCACGTCGGGCCGGTCGCGGTACATCCTCTCCGACATGACGAGGACCCGCACCGGCTCGCCGATGGGGGTGTCGTAGGGCTTGAGCAGCTCCTTCCCGTATCCCTTGGCGAGTGCCTGCGACGACTGCGGCTCAGACTGGCACATGGCGTCGATCTGCTTCTGCAGGAGCGCCTGGTTCAGGTCGGCGTACTGGAGGTAGACGATCTGCACGTCCGCCTTGCCCGGCTCCTCCGACCAGGTGAGGCCGTTCTTGGCGAGCTCGGCGAGGAGCAGGAGCTCCTGCGCCCCGCCGCGCGCCACCCCCACCTTGCGCCCCTTCAGGTCCCGCGCCATGGCGACCGGGAGCTCGGAGCGGGCGACGAGCCGCGCGCCCCCCTTGGCGAAGCCGGCCACCACGTAGATGGGGCCGCCGGCGGCGCGGTTGGCGATGGCGGCGTCGGCGGCGCTGGCGGCGATGTCCACCTCTCCCCGGACGAGCGCCGGGAAGATGTCGATCCCCTTCGGGAAGACGAGCTCCTCCACCCGGAGCCCGAACTTCCCGCAGTTCTCCTTCATGTAGGAGACGGCGCCGTAGTGGGCGAACTTGAGGTTGCCGAGGTGCACCACGTCCTCGGCGCTCGCGGCGCCCGCCGCGAGCGAGAGGCCGGAGAGGGCGGCGATGAGGGAGGGGCGCACTCCGTTCAGCCGACCGACTCGACCTTGGGCAGCCGGGCGAGCGCCTCGCGCACCTTGTCGGCCGGGTAGTCGAAGTCCTCGAGCTTCCCGGCGAAGTAGGCGTCGTAGGCGGCCATGTCCACGTGGCCGTGGCCGGAGAGGTTGAAGAGGATCACCCGCTCCTTCCCCTCCTGCTGGGCGCGCTCCGCCTCGTCGATGGCCACCCGGATGGCGTGGGAGCTCTCGGGCGCCGGGATGATCCCCTCGCTCCGCGCGAAGGTGACGGCGGCGTCGAAGCAGGCGAGCTGTCCCACCGCCTTCGCCTCGATCACCCCGGCGGAGACGAGCTGGGACACGAGCGGGGAGGCCCCGTGGTAGCGCAGGCCGCCGGCGTGGATGCCGGGCGGCATGAAGTCGTGGCCGAGCGTGTACATCTTGGCGATGGGGGCCATCTGGGCGGTGTCGCCGAAGTCGAAGGTGTAGACGCCCTTGGTGAGGGTGGGGCAGCTCGCCGGCTCGGCCGCCACGAGCCGCACCTTCTTGCCCGCGGCCTTGTCGGCGACGAAGGGGAAGGCCACCCCGGCGAAGTTCGACCCGCCGCCGTGGCAGCCGACCACCACGTCCGGGTAGTCGCCCGCCAGCTTGAGCTGCTCCTTCGCCTCGAGCCCGATCACCGACTGGTGCATGCAGACGTGGTTCAGGACGCTCCCGAGCGCGTAGCGGGTGTCCGGGTGGGTGGCGGCGTCCTCGACCGCCTCGCTGATGGCGATGCCCAGGGAGCCCTGGCTCTCGGGGTCCTTCGCCAGGATCCCGCGCCCGGCGTTGGTGCGGTCGGAGGGGGAGGCGATCACCTCCGCTCCCCACAGCTGCATCATGCTCTTGCGGTAGGGCTTCTGGAGGAAGCTCACCTTCACCATGTAGACGGTGCACTCGAGGCCGAACATCTGGCTGGCGAGCGCCATGGAGCTGCCCCACTGCCCGGCGCCGGTCTCGGTGGCGATGCGCTTCGTGCCGAAGATCTTGTTGTAGTAGGCCTGCGGCACCGCGGTGTTGGGCTTGTGGGAGCCGGCCGGGGAGACGCCCTCGTACTTGTAGTAGATGCGGCAGCGGGTTCCGATGGCCTTCTCCAGCCGGTGGGCGCGGAAGAGCGGGCTCGGGCGCCAGATCTTGTAGATCTCGCGGACCTCGTCGGGGATGCGGATGAAGCGCTCCCGCGAGACCTCCTGCTCGATGAGCCCCATGGGGAAGAGCGGCAGGAGGTCGTCAGGGGTGACCGGCTTCTTCGTCCCCGGGTGGATGACGGGCGCCATCGGGCCGGGCAGGTCCGGGATGACGTTGTACCAGTGGGTCGGGATCTGGTCTTCGGACAGCAGGAACTTGGTCTGCATGGCTCTTTTTTTGCTCCCGGGGGGAAAGAAAGGCGCGATGGGAACCCGAAGGCGGCGGGGGAGTCAAGCGGCGGGAGGCCCCGGCCCCACCCCCGAAAGGCGCCCCGGGACGGGCGCCGGGGGCGGCCCTTCCCCGCTTCGTGCTAGAGGTGGCGCCAAGCGGCGTGGAGACGAGAAAGCCCCACCAGTACGGCCGGAGCCTCGTTCGGAGGTACTCCCTCCTCCTGCTCGCCGCCGCGGCCGTGCCGATGGTCATCGTCGGCGCGCTCTACGATCGCTACGCCCGCAGCCTCCTCGACGAGTTCACCGGCGAGCAGCTGAACGCCCGCCTCGCCGCCACCTCGAGCCGGCTCGGCTCCTTCCTCGACGAGCGCGCCTACCAGCTCGAGACCCTGGCTCGCTACCCTTCGCTCTCGGCCCTCGACGGCGCCGGCGCCGGCAAGGGGGAGGAGGTCTCCTCCCTGCTCCGGGTGGGGGCGGACGCCCAGGACCTCTACGGCATCCTCTTCTTCTCCGAGGGGCGGCAGCTCACGCGCGCCGTGGCCGGGGCGGCGGCCTCGGGGCCGCCCTACTGGCCCGAGGTGCCGTTCGAGCCCGGGGCGCTGCCTCGCCGCCGCTACCGGGAGGCGGAGCTGGTGGGGCCAGCGCCGCCCACCCGCGGCCAGTCGGGCTGGTTCATGCTGGAGGAGCCGCTCCCCGCCGGCGGCTCCATCGCCCTGCACGTCCGGCTCGCCTCCCTGACCGAGCTCCTCGGCGCCCCCTCGGCGGCCGGCGTCCTCCAGCCGGTGCTGCGCACCCCCGCCGGCGACTTCGACGCCGTCGGGCGCCCGGCCGCCATCCAGGGGCGGGTGATGGAGGGGCCGGAGGTCGCCCCCGGATGGCGGCCGCTCCTCCTCGTCGACCCGGCCGAGCTCCTGCGCCCCTTCGACGCCGCCCGCTACTCGCTGGTGGTGGCGTCGCTCGTCATGCTCTGCGCCATCGGCTGGCTCCTCACCCGGCTGGCGAGCCGGCTCGGGCGGCGGGTGGACCTCCTCGCCCACGGGGCGGAGGTGGTCTCGGCCGGCGACTTCTCCCACCGGGTGCCGGACGCGAGCGACGACGAGCTCGGCTTCCTGGCGGTGGCCTTCAACCGCATGGCCTCGAAGCTCGGGACCCTCGTCGACCGCGCCGTCCGCATCGAGCGCCTCGCCGTCCTGGGAAAGTTCTCGACCGGCGTGGCGCACGAGGTGCGCAACCCGCTCGCCACCCTCAAGACGACGGTCCAGGCGCTCGGGCGCTCCGAGTCGGACCCGCAGAAGCTCGCCCTGCTCGAGGACATGGAGCAGGAGATCGACCGGATGGCGCGGGCGATGGAGGACCTCCTCGCCTTCGGGCGGCCGAGCCCTCCCCGGCGCCAGGAGGTGCAGGTGCGGGAGGTGGCCCGCCGCCTCCACGCCCTCGTGGCCGAGGAGGCGGAGCGCCGCCAGGTGGAGTTCCGGGTGAAGGTGGCCCCCGACCTCCTCGCCGTCGTCGACCCCGACCACCTGCAGCAGATCCTCATGAACCTGGCGCTCAACGCGCTGCAGGCGACCCCGGCGGGAGGGGTGGTGACCCTCGACGCCTACCCGGCCGGCCCCCAGGTGACCATCGAGGTGACCGACACCGGGACCGGCATCCCCGCGGAGGCGCTCCGGCACGTCTTCGACCCCTTCTTCACCACCAAGCGCGGCGGGACCGGCCTCGGCCTCTCCATCTCCCGGCAGCTCGCGGAGATGAACGACGGCCGGCTCACGCTCGAGAGCGTCCCTTTGTCGGGCGCGACGGCTCGTGTCACCCTGGTCCGGAGCGAGACCTCCCATGGCGGACATCCTGATCGTTGACGACGAGTCGTCCCTCGTGAACTCGCTCAAGTTCGCGCTCGAGCGGGAAGGGCACGCGGTCGAGAGCGCCGCCACCGGGGAGGAGGGGCTCATGGCGGCGAAGCGCTCCGCCCCCTCGCTCGTGCTCCTCGACCTGCGGCTCCCGGACGGCTCCGGGCTCGACGTCCTCGACCGGCTCCGCGCCGCCCACCCCGCCCTCCCGGTGGTGATGATCTCCGCCCACGGGGACACCCGCGCCGCGGTCCAGGCGGTGAAGCGGGGGGCCCTCGACTACCTGACGAAGCCCTTCGACCTCGAGGACGTGTTCATAGCCGTCCGCTCGGCGCTCGAGCGGGAGCGCATGACCCAGGAGATCGCGCGCTACCGGGAGGCGGCGCTCGCCCGCGCCGAGATGGTCGGGGAGAGCGCCCCGGTGGCGGAGCTCCTCGAGGCCACCCGACGGGTGGGGGAGAGCAGCGCCAGCCGCGTGCTCCTGCTCGGGGAGTCCGGCACCGGCAAGGCGCTCGTGGCCCGCGCCATCCACGCCCACGGCGCGCGCGCCCGGGGCCCCTTCGTGGAGGTGAACTGCGCCTCGCTCCCGGAGCACCTCATCGAGGCCGAGCTCTTCGGCGCCGAGAAGGGCGCCTACACCGGGGCCGACCACAAGCGGGTGGGGCTCGTCGCGCTCGCCGACGGAGGCACCCTCTTCCTCGACGAGGTGGGGGAGCTGCCGCCTTCCCTCCAGGCCAAGCTCCTCCACTTCCTGGAGGACGGCGGCTACCGCCCCATCGGATCGAGCCGGGAGCTCCACGCCGACGAGCGGGTGGTGGCGGCCACGAACCGCGACCTGGAGGCGGAGGTGCGCGCCGGCAGCTTCCGCGAGGACCTCTACTACCGGCTCAACGTGGTCCAGATCCGGATGCCGCCCCTGCGCGAGCGGGGCGACGACGTGCTGCTCCTCGCCCGGCACTTCGCCGCCCGCTACGGCCGCGAGGAGCGGGTCGCCCCGGTCCAGTTCACGCCCGAGGCCGAGGCGGCGCTCCGGGCCTACCGCTGGCCCGGCAACGTGCGGGAGCTACGGAACCTCGTCGAGCGCCTCACCATCCTCGGCCCGGGCCGCCTCGTCGGCCGGGACGACCTCCCGGCGGAGATGCGCGCGCCCGCGAGGCCCGCGGAGGCGCCGGAGCGCCGGTCGATCGGGGACGCTCTCGCCGAGGCCGAGCGCCGGCTCCTCGAGAAAGCGCTCGCCGAGGCGGGGGGGCACCGCGGGCGCGCCGCCGAGATCCTGGGGATCTCGCGCCACGCCCTGAAGCGGCGGCTCCAGCGGCTCGGTTCCTCCTGAGCGGCTTTCGCCCGGGCGAGCGCCCGCCGGAGCGGTTTCCGCTCCGCCGCGGGGAGGACCTCGTCCCCGCCGGCCATCCCGCGGAGGGCGGGGAGCCCCCGCCGGAAGGGGCGCGCCCTTGCCGAACCCCGGGCGTTTTCGCTCCCCGCCGCATCCTGGCCCGATGCGTCGAGGAGTCCGCCCGCCGCCCAGAGCCGGGGAAGCGCGCCCGCGGCACGGCTCGTGCTCCTCCGCGCCGGCGCGTGCTCGGAACTCCGCAGAGGCTCCTCGTCGCGGCGGCGGCGGCCGGGTTCAGCTTCCCGTCCGCGGCCCGGATCGAGCTCGGGGCGCCGGCCGGCGCGGCCGACGTCACGGTCGGGTGCATGTACCCGATGACCGGCCGGTCGGCCATCTACGGGAAGGACAGCGTCGGCGGGATCCGGGTCGCGCTCGAGCGGATCGCGGCGGAGGAGGGGCGGGGCCGGCCCCCTCGCCTGCGGGTCATCGTCGAGGACTACGGGTCGAAGGTCTCGAACGCGCTCCGGCTCGCCGACGACTACATCGAGAAGGACCGCGCCCGGTTCCTGTGCGGGGTCGTCTCCTCCGGGGTCGGGCAGGCGGTGAGCCGCCTCGCCTCCCGGCGCGAGGTGATCTTCGTCGGCACCGACCACGCCTCCTCGCGCCTCACCATCGAGGGCTTTCACAAGCACTACTTCCGGGTGTCGAACGACTCGTACTCGTCGATGTCGGCCGGGGCCCGCTACCTGCAGGACCTGCAGAGGCGGTCGCCTTGGAGCCGGCTCGCCTTCGTCGGGGCCGACTACGACTACGGCCACATCGTCCTGCGCGACCTCTCGGACGCGCTCGCCCGCCTGGGCGTCCGCTACGAGCTCGTCGGGGAGTTCTGGCCCAAGCTCAACGAGCCCGACTACTCCGCCTACATCCGGGCCCTCGCTCAGTCGCGGCCGGACGTGGTGGTGGTGGCGCTCTGGGGCGACGACTTCATCGGATTCCTCCGGCAGGCGGCGGCGACCGACCTCCTCGAGCACGCGCGCCTCGCCAACTTCGACACCGGCGGGAACTACGACGTCATGGTGGCGCTCGGCGACCGGCCGCCGAAGGGGCTCATCCTCTCCGCCCGCCACCACAACAACTGGCCCGAGACCCCGCTCAACCGCTGGTTCGTGGAGGCCTTCCACCGCCTGGAGGGGCGCTACCCCACCTACGCCGCCGAGGGCGCCTACAGCGGGATCGTGGCCATCGCCGAGGCGCTCCGCCGGGCGGGGGGGGCGAAGAGCGTGGACCGGCTGGTGGCGGCGCTCGAGGGGCTGCGGGTCGAGCTCCCCGAGGACCCGCCCGGCTTCGCCTCCTACATCGACCCCGACACCCATCAGATCGCCCAGTTCCAGGCGGTGGGAGAGGTGGTGAGGGACGAGCGGTTCCCGCCCGCCCGCGTCATGCTCGGCAACTGGGTCGCCTACGGGCCGGAGGAGACGAAGCCTTCGCCCGAGGAGGTCCGCGCCCGCAGAAGGAAGGCAGAGAGGATCGACCCCGTCGTCCAATAGGTCCCGACCGGAGGAAACGAACGATGATCGGCATCCCGCAAAGCCCGAAGAGCCCCCTCGCAGCTCTCCTCGTCGCCTCGTCACTCGCGGCGCTGGCGCCCGCCCGGGCCCAGGCCGACGAGGCCAAGTTCCGCATCGGCGTCGTCACCTTCCTCTCCGGGGCGGCGGCCGGGCCGTTCGGCGTCCCCGCCCGGAACGGGGCCGAGGTGCTCGCCGAGGCGATCAACGCCGGCAAGGTGCCGGCGCCCTACCAGAAGCCGGGTTTCGGAGGGAGGCCGGTGGAGCTCGTCTTCCTCGACGAGGCGGGCGGGACGACGAAGCAGGTGAGCGAGTACCGCGACCTGGTGCAGCGCCAGAACGTGGACGCGGTCATCGGCTACATCTCGAGCGGCGACTGCCTCGCCATCGCCCCGGTGGCCGAGGAGCTGAAGAAGCTCACCATCTTCTTCGACTGCGGCACTCCCCGCATCTTCGAGGACGCCTCCTACAAGTACGTCTTCCGGGCCTCCTCCCACGCGGCCATGGACAACATCGCCGCCGCCTTCTACGTGACGGACGTCCTCCCCGGGGCGAGGAAGATCGCCGGCATCAACCAGAACTACGCCTGGGGGCAGGACTCCTGGTCCGACTTCGAGAACTCGATGAAGAAGCTCAAGTCCGGCGTCGAGGTCACCACCTCGCAGATGCCGAAGCTGCTCGCCGGCCAGTACGGCGCCGAGATCTCGGCGCTCATGGCGGGAAGCCCCGACGTCATCCACTCGAGCTTCTGGGGCGGCGACCTCGACGCCTTCGTCCTGCAGGCCGTTCCCCGCGGGGCGCTCAAGAAGAGCACGGCGGTGCTCACCTGCGGCGAGACCGCCACCCACAAGCTCGCCGGGCAGATCCCCGACGGCACCATCATCGGCGCCCGCGGGCCGCACGGCGCCTTCGCCCCCGACGTCGAGCTGAACCGCTTCTTCCGCGCCGCCTACCAGGACCGCTACGTCCTCTACCCCAACTACCCCGCCTACCACATGTCCCAGGCCCTCCTCGGGCTCAAGGCCGCCTACGAGAAGGCCCAGGGCTCGGGCACGGCTGCGCCCACGCCCGATCAGATCATCGCCGCCTTCGAGGGGCTCACCTTCGACTCGCCCTCCGGGCCCATCCGCATGGCGCTCGGCAAGGGGCACCAGGCGGTGGAGGGGACCGTCTACGGCCAGGCGAAGACCGTCGACGGCAAGCTCACCTTCGTGAACGTGAAGCACTACCCGGCGGAGAAGGTGAACCCGCCCGAGGGCGTGAAGAGCGCCGACTGGATCCAGGCGGGCTTCAAGCCCGCCAAGTAGGGCCGGGACGAGGGAGAGAGGCTGCCCTCCATGACCCTCCTCGCCGTGCTCGTCGACGGGGTGATCTACGCGTCGTGGCTGTTCATCATCGCCGCGGGGCTCACCATCGTCTACGGCGTGATGCGCATCCTCAACATGGCGCACGGGAGCCTCTACGCCCTCGGCGCCTACGCGGCGGCCTCCCTCGCCGGCGCCTGGCTGCGCCTCGGCTTCCAGCCCATGGCGAGCTACGCGGTCCTGGTGCTGGCGGCGGTGCTGGTGGGGGCGGTGGTGGGCCCGCTCGTCGAGCGCGGGCTCCTGCGCCACACCTACGGCCGGGACGAGGTGGTGCTGGTGCTCGTCACCTACGCCCTCTTCCTCGTTCTCGAGGACCTGGTCAAGCTCGCCTGGGGGGTCGAGTCCTACTTCATCACCGAGCCCTACGGCCTCCTCGGCACCGTGGAGATGGGGACGCTCTCCTACCCCGTCTACAGCGGCGTCCTGGTCCTGGCGGCGGTCCTCGTGGGGGTGGGGCTTCGCTTCGGCATCTACGGCACCCGCTACGGCAAGCTCCTCATCGCCGTCATCCACGACCGCGAGGTGAGCGCCACCCTCGGGATCGACGTGGACCGCATCTACCTCGTCACCTTCGTCCTCGGCACCACGCTCGCGGCCCTGGGCGGCGCCCTCACCGCCCCCACCGTGTCGGTGGTGCCGGGGATGGGGGTGGAGGTCATCGTGCTCGCCTTCGCGGTGGTGGTGATCGGCGGGCTGGGGAGCATGCCGGGCGCGGCGCTCGGCGCGCTCATCGTCGGCCTGGTGCGCTCGGCCGCCGTCCACTTCTTCCCGCAGGTGGAGCTCTTCAGCATCTACCTCGTCATGGCGCTCGTCCTGGCCTTCCGCCCGCGCGGTCTCTTCGTCGCCGCCGAGGCGAGGAAGATATGACCACCTCCCGCCGCACCACCCTGGGGCTCGGGGCGGCGCTCGCCGCCCTGGCGCTCCTCGCCCCGGTGCTCCCGAAGTGGGCCCTCTTCCTCGTCGTCGTCTCGCTCGCCAAGGGGCTCGCCGCGCTCGGGCTCCTCGTCCTCATGCGCACCGGCCTCGTCTCCTTCGGCCAGGGGCTCTACTTCGCCGCCGGCGCCTACGCCGCCGGGCTCGCCCGCGACGCCCTCCACCTGGGGGACGGAGTCCTCATGGTGCTCGCCGGCGGCCTCACCGCCGCCCTGGTGGCGGCCTTGCTCGGCCTCCTCCTCGCCCGCTACCGCGCCATCTTCTTCGCCATGCTGAGCCTCGCCTTCTCCATGATCCTCTACGGGCTCCTGGTGAAGACGCCGGCGCTCGGGTCGACCGACGGGTTCAACGTCTCCGCCAAGAGCTTCTTCGGCCTCTCCCCGGCGAGCGGGGTGGGGCGCTACGGGATCTACGGGATCGCCGCCCTCTCGGCCTTCGGGGCGGCGGTGGGGGTGGACCGCTACCTCGGCTCGCACCTCGGCCGCCTCGCCCCCGCCGTCCGGGACAACGAGCTCCGGGTCGAGTACATGGGCGCCTCGGTCCGCAACGTCGTCCACCTGAACCTCGTCCTGGCCGGGGCGCTCGCCGGCTTGGGAGGGGCGGTGACGGCGCTCGCCGTCGGCCACATCGACCCGGAGATGGCCTACTGGACCACCTCGGGCGAGTTCGTCTTCGTCGCCATCCTCTCCGGGACCGCGAGCGTGGCGGCGCCCTTCGCCGGCGCGCTCCTCCTCGAGCTCCTCCGCAGCTTCGCCTACGAGCACGCTCCCAACACCTGGCAGCTGGTGATGGGGGCCTCGATGCTGGCCGTGATCCTGTTCCTGCCGGCGGGGCTTTGGTCGGTCTTCGCGCGGAAGCGGAGGGCCGCCCGGTGAGCGCCATCCTCGAGGCGGAAGGCCTCACCAAGGCCTTCGGCGCCGTCACCGCCGCCCGCGACATCAACGTCTCCATCGACGAGGACACGGTGGTGGGGCTCATCGGCGGGAACGGGGCCGGGAAGACCACCTTCCTGAACCTCGTCACCGGCTACCAGAAGCCCACCCACGGCACCATCCGCTTCTTCGGCCGGGACATCACCGGGATGCCCCCGCGCCGCATCACCCGACTCGGCATCTGCCGCTCCTTCCAGATTCCCCAGGTCTTCGACTCGCTCACCGCCTACGAGAACCTCCTCGTCGGCCTGGGAATCGTGGTGATGGGGCGCAAGGCCTTCGTCGGCAGCCACCTCGGCGGGGGGACGCCGGAGGAGGCCGCCGACGAGATGCTGGAGCGCTTCCACCTCGCGCGCTACCGGGACGAGCTCGCCTCGGTGCTCCCCGAGGGGGTGCGCAAGCTCCTCGACATCGCCATGGCGCTGGCGGTGAAGCCGCGCATCCTGCTCCTCGACGAGCCCACGAGCGGGGTGTCGGCCGACGAGAAGTTCGCCCTCATGGACCTGGTGCTGGGCGCCATCCGCGCCGACAAGGTCACGGTGCTCTTCGTGGAGCACGACATGGACATCGTGCGCCGCTACACCCAGCGCATCCTGGCCTTCTACGACGGCAAGGTGATCGCCGACGGCGAGAGCGCCTCCGTCCTCTCCAACCCCGAGGTGCGGCGCCTGGTGGTGGGAGAGGCGGCGCCGGAGGAGGAGGGGCTCCATGCTCCGGGTTGAGTCCCTCGACGTGGCCATCAAGTCGGTGCGCATCCTGCGCGGCGTGGGGCTCCGGGTCGAGGAGGGCGAGCTCGCCGGGCTCATCGGCCGGAACGGGGCCGGCAAGACCACGCTGCTGCGCGCCGTCATGGGCGTGCTCCCGCCGAGCGCCGGGACGGTGGAGTTCGACGGGATGCCCATGGCGGGAGTGCCGGCGCACCGCCGGTCGCGCCTGGGGATGGGCTACATGCCCGAGGACCGCCGCATCATCCCCCAGCTCTCCATCGAGGAGAACGTCTGCCTTCCCGCCTGGGCGTCCGGGAGCCCGGGGTCCGGGGAGCGGCTCAGTCGCATCTACCGGATGATCCCGGAGGTGGAGGCGATGAGGGACCGCAAGGGCTTCCAGCTCTCCGGGGGGCAGCAGAAGCTCGTTGCCCTGGCCCGGGCCCTCATGAGCGGCACGAAGCTCCTCCTTCTCGACGAGCCCTTCGAGGGGGTGGCGCCGGTGCTGGCGAAGCGTCTCGCCGAGGTGATCTCCTCGCTCCGCAAGGAGGGGCTCTCGGTCATCGTCTCCGAGTCGGACCTCTCCCACTCGAAGAAGCTCCTCGACGTCACCTATCACATCGACCGCGGCGAGGTGAGGAGGGCCGCGGCCTGAAGTCCCGCAGTGACAAGGAAGCGAACCGCAGGAGGGCCAAGAGATGAAGACCGTCGCCGCCGTGCTGCGCGCCGTCACCGACGCGCGCCCCTACGAGACCTCCCGTCCCATGAAGCTCGAGGAGGTGGAGCTCGGCGCCCCGCGCGCCGGGGAGCTCCTGGTGCGCATCGAGGCCGCCGGGGTCTGCCACTCCGACATCTCGGTGGTGGACGGATCGCGCGTGAGGCCGCTCCCCATGGCGCTCGGGCACGAGGCCGCCGGGGTGGTGGAGGAGGTCGGGGCCGGGGTCCGAGACGTGAAGCCCGGCGACCACGTGGTGCTCACCTTCGTCCCGAGCTGCGGCCTCTGCCCCGAGTGCTCCTCCGGCCGCCCGGCGCTCTGCACCCCGGCCGCGGCGGCGAACGGCGCCGGCACCCTCCTCCACGGCGGGTCGCTCCTGCAGGGGGGCGACGGCAAGCCCATCCACCACCACCTCGGGGTCTCCGCCTTCGCCCGGCACGCGGTGGTGGCGCGCGAGTCGGCGGTGGTGGTCCCGCAGGACGTCCCCCTGCCCATCGCCGCGCTCTTCGGATGCGCGGTGCTCACCGGCGCCGGGGCGGTGCTCAACACCGCCTCGGTTCGCCCGGGCCAGTCGGTGGCCGTCTTCGGCCTCGGCGGGGTGGGGCTCGCCTCGGTGATGGCGGCCCACGTGGCGAGCGCCTGGCCCATCGTGGCGGTCGACCCGGTGGAGGCGAAGCGCAAGCTGGCGCGCGAGCTCGGGGCCACCGCGGTCTTCGCCCCCGAGGAGGCGGAGAAGGGGGTGAAGGACCTCACCGGCGGCGGCGCCGACGTGACCTTCGAGGCGGCCGGGGTGCCGGCGGTGCTGGAGGCCGCCTTCCGGGCGGTGCGCCGGGGCGGGACCACCGTGGCGATGGGGCTCCCGCACCCCTCCCGGACCCTCTCCCTGCCGGCGCTCGCCTTCGCCGGCCTGGGGCAGGCGATCGTCGGCTCCTACATGGGCTCGGCCGCGCCGCAGCGCGACATCCCGCGCTACCTCGCCCTCTACCGGGCGGGGCGGATGCCGGTCGATCGCCTGCAGAGCGCCGTCCTGCCCCTCGAGAAGATCAACGAAGCCTTCGAGTGCCTGGCGGCCGGCGGTGCCGTGCGCCAGGTCCTCTTGCCCCACGCCTGAGAAGAAACCCGGAGGAGAGACAGATGGCCATCGAGAGCTTGAACCCCACCACCGGCGAGCGCCTCGCCACCTTCCCCGAGATGGGAGCCGCGGAGATCGAGGGGATCCTGGCCGCCGCGGTCGCGGCGCAGAGGAGCTGGGCCCGCACCCCCATCGCCGAGCGCGCCGTCCCCATGCGGAAGGTGGGGGCGCTCCTCCGGGAGCGCGCGAGCGAGCTCGCGAGGCTCATGGCGCTGGAGATGGGAAAGCCCCTGAAGGACGGGGTGGGCGAGGCGCAGAAGTGCGCCTGGGCCTGCGAGCACTACGCCGAGCACGCCGCGGGCTACCTCGAGCCGCGCCCGGAGCCGAGCGACGCCCGCAAGAGCTACGTGCGCTTCGACCCGCTCGGCGTGGTGCTGGCGGTGATGCCCTGGAACTACCCCTACTGGCAGGTCTTCCGCTTCATCGCCCCCCACCTGATGGCGGGGAACGGCGGGCTCCTGAAGCACGCCTCGAACGTCCCGCAGTGCGCGCTCTCCATCGAGCAGCTGATGCGGGACGCGGGCTTCCCGAGCGGCCTCTTCCGCACCCTCCTCATCGGCTCGAAGCCGGTACGCGCCCTCGTCACGGACCGGCGCATCGCCGCCACCACCCTCACCGGGAGCGAGGCGGCGGGCAAGGCCGTCGCCGCCGCCTCGGGCGAGAGCCTCAAGCCCTCGGTGCTGGAGCTGGGCGGTTCCGACCCCTTCCTCGTCCTCGCGGACGCCGACCTGGACGAGGCGGCCCGGGTGGGAGCGGTGGCCCGCCTCCTCAACGCCGGCCAGAGCTGCATCTGCGCCAAGCGCTTCATCGTCGAGGAGCCGGTCTACGAGCCCTTCCTCTCGAAGCTCACCGAGGCGCTCCGGCGCGTGAAGGTGGGCGACCCGCTCGATCCCTCGACCGACATCGGCCCGCAGGCGCGCGCCGAGCTCCGCGACGAGCTCCACGCCTTCGTCACCCGGGCCATCCGCGAGGGGGCGCGGCCGTTGCTGGGCTGCGAGGTGCCGAAGGGGCCGGGGGCGTTCTACCCGGTGAGCCTGCTCGCCGACGTGGAGAGGGGCAACGTGGCGGCCGAGGAGGAGCTCTTCGGGCCGGTGGCGGTGGTGATGCGCGCCCCCTCCGCGGAGGGCGCGGTGGAGATCGCCAACGACTCCAAGTTCGGGCTGGGCGCCTCGCTCTGGACCCGGAGCGAGGCGAAGGCCGAGCGGCTCGTCCCCCTCATCGAGGCGGGCGCGGTCTTCGTGAACGGTCTCGTGAAGAGCGACCCGCGGCTCCCCTTCGGCGGGGTGAAGACCTCCGGCTACGGCCGCGAGCTCGGGCTCGAGGGGATCCGTGCCTTCGTGAACGCGAAGACGGTGTGGATGAAGTAGGGGAGGACCATGGCCGAGAAGGTGGTCCCGCGCCGCCACGAGTACCCCTTCTTCGGGGCCGTGAGCGCCCGCTGGATGGACAACGACGTCTACGGGCACGTGAACAACGCCCACTACTACTCCTACTTCGACTCGGTGGTGAACGAGTACCTGGTGAGGCGGGGGGGGCTCGACATCTTCCGCGGCCCGGTAGTGGGGTACGTGGTGGCCTCGTCCTGCGCCTACTTCAAGCCGGTCGCCTACCCCGCCACCCTGGAGCTCGGGCTGCGGGCGGAGCGGCTCGGCCGGAGCTCGGTGCAGTACGGCCTCGGCGTCTTCCTCCCCGGGGACGACCTGGCCCGGGCCGCCGGGACGGTGGTGCACGTCTTCGTCGAGCGCGAGACCTCGAAGCCCACCCCGCTGCCGCCCCGGGTGCGGGAGGCGCTCGAGGCGATCGAGAGGGGACCCCCGGTCCCCTAGACCTGCACCTCGCCGCCGTCGACCAGGATGCACTGGCCGTTGATGGCGGGGTTCCGGGCCAGCATCACCGCGACGTCGGCCACCTCCTCCGGCGAGCTCGGCTGCCCGCGGGGGTTGAGGGAGAGGATGGCGGCGCGCGCCTCCTCCGGGCTCCGCCCGGTGGAGTCCACCACCGCCTGGATGGCCTCCTCCATCATCTGGGTCGCCACCCAGGACGGGCAGATGGCGTTGGCGGTGATCCCCTTGCGCGCCCCCTCGAGCGCGACGGTGCGGGTGAGACCCACCAGCCCGTGCTTCGAGGCCACGTAGGACGCCGAGTACTTGGCCCCCACCCGCCCCAGGACAGAGGCCACGTTGATGATGCGCCCGAAGGCGCGCCCGTACATCCCGGGGAGGAAGGCGCGCACCAGCAGGAAGGGGGCGGTGAGGTTCACCTCGAGGACCCCGTCCCACTGGGCGTCGGCGATGCGCACGAGCGGGGCGCTGCCGTGGATCCCGGCGTTGTTCACCAGGATGTCCACCGGCCCGAGGGCGCGCGCCACCACCGCGGGCGCGGCGGCGATGGCGTGGCGGTCCGTGACGTCGAAGGGGAAGAAGTGCCCCTTCGCCCCGAGCGCCTGGATCTCGCCCGCCACCTGCTCGATCTCCGGGACGCTCCTGGCCGCCACCGCCACCTTGGCCCCGGCGCGCGCCAGCGCGAGGGCGATGGCCCGCCCGATGCCGCGCCCCCCGCCGGTGACGAGCGCGACGCGCCCCTCGATGCCGTCCATGCTTCCTCCCTGGCGCCCCCTCCCGGAAGGTACGGGGCGGGCGCGGCCCGCCTCACCCGCCGGCGGACGCGATGTGGTCGGCCGCCCAGTGCGCGATGCCGAAGATGGTCTCCTGCGGGTTCACGCCCAGACTGGTGGGGAAGACCGAGCCGTCCACCACCCAGACGTTGTCGAGCCAGTGGAGCTTGAGCCGGGAGTCGACGACGCTCTTCTCCGGGTCGCGCCCCATGGCGCACCCACCCATGGCGTGGGCGCTGAAGACCCCCACCCGCAGGGGCTCCCACGGGGCCCGGTCGAGGAGCGCCACGTCGGACTCGGTGCGCATCACCACCGGGTTCTCGTGGAAGGAGTAGACGACGCTCGCCCCGGCGGCGAGCTGGACGCGGGCGAGCGCCTTGTTGCCCTCCCGCAGGGCCTCCCAGATCTCCGGGCGGATGGGGTAGTCGAGCCGCACCCGGCCGTCGGAGCGGATCGAGACCGTGCCCCCCTCCTCCTCCGGCAGGAAGCCGTCGATGGAGAGGGCGATGAGCCCGTTCGCGTAGGCGAGGCGCGACATCTGCTCCTCGTGCAGGGCCCCGAAGCCCCCGAGCGAGGTGGCGATGAGGAGCGGCTGTGCCGGGGCGGCCTCGAGGAAGAACCCCACCTTCCCCCTGCCGCGGTCGGCGAAGTGGTGCGAGGCCACCGACTGCGGCGCCCCGTAGAAGGCCTCGACCTTGTCGGGAAAGATGGCGGCGCTCGCCACCACCGGGTGGAGGAAGGTGCGCCGGCCGACGCGCCCGCTCGGGTCGTAGCCGCTCCGGAGCAGGAGCTGCGGGCTGTTGATGGCGCCGCCGGAGAGCACCACCAGCCGGGAGCGCACCGTCACCTTGCGGCCGGTGGGCTTGCCGGAGGAGTCGAGCGCCTGCGCCTGCACCGCGGCGATGCGCTTGCCCGACTTCTCGAGCCTCACCGCCCGCGCGTGGGCGTAGACGCGCGCGCCGTCCCGGACCGCGTCCTGGACGTAGGTCTGGTCCATCGACTGCTTCGCGCCCACCGGGCAGGCGGTGCCGCAGTAGCCCAGGTTCTGGCACCCGAACACGTTCCGGTGGATGACCTCCCGGTCCCAGGAGAGCCGCCCCGCCCCCTCCCAGAGGACGCGGTTGTTGGCGTTCACCACCTCGAGCGGCCAGGGACCGATGTGGAGCCGCTCCTCCACCGCCTGGAAGTGGGGCTCGAGTGCCTTCTCGTCCAGCCCGGAGACGCCGTAGACCTCGGCCCAGTGGCGGAGGACCCGCGGTGGCGTGCGGAAGCTCGTCGTCCAGTTGACGAGCGTGCTTCCCCCCACCGCCCGTCCCTGCAAGACGGTGATGGAGAGGTCCGCGGTGGCCCGCTGTCCGTGCTCCTGGTAGAGCGCCGGGAAGGCCCAGGCCTCGTCCATCTTCACCTTCTCGGGCGGGTAGTAGCCTCCCTCCTCGAGGACCACCACCCGGAGCCCGCGGGCGGCCAGGCGCGCCGCCACCACCGCGCCGCCCGCCCCCGAGCCCACCACGCAGACGTCGGGGGTCTCCTCCGCGTCCCGCCGCAGCTCGGCGGCGTCGACGATGCGGCCCGGGGCGCTCTCGCTCAAGGCTTGCCCCCCTGCGGCAGGTCCATGCCGCTGCGGGGCGCCGGGATCTCCTCCAGCTCTCGGGGCGCCGGCGCCGCCGGGCGCGGGCGGGGGCGCTGCGGCGCGGCGCCCTCCGGGGCGCCCTCGCCGCGCTTCGGCTCGGCGTGCCTCGCCTCCGCCCGCTTGGGCGCGGGCTCCTGCGGGCGCTCGCTCGCGTCGAGGGGCGGGGGGCCCGGGTAGCCGACGGCCGGCCACACCTTCGGCGAGCCGTAGTAGGCGGCGTAGACGATCTTCTTCAGCGCCTTGTAGCCGGTGCGCCGCAGGGCGTAGCGGCTCGTCTGCCAGGCGGCGATGCGCGCGTCCTGCTGCTCCAGCGTCGAATCGGTGAAGGTGTGGAACTGCCCGTCGAGGAGGAAGCCGGTGAGAGCGTTGTCGAAGAGCCGGACGAGCTGGCGGAGCTCGTTCTGGGTGGCCTCGGGCGCCAGGGCGACGACGGCGTCCGCCCGCCGCGGCAGGTCCACGTCCATGGGGCGGGGAAACCCCTCGCGCGGGGGCACGAGCCGCTCCGCCAGGGTGAGGAGGACGGTGGCCTCGAGCGGCGAAAGGACCTGGAAGGGCCCGCCCAGCGCGGGGAGGGGGCGGGTGCGCCGCGTCGCGAGCCAGGTGCCGCCGCCCACGGCCAGGAGCGCGGTGCCGGCGAGCCCCCACTTCAGGAAGCCGCGGCGTCCCTCGTGCTCGCCCGGGAGGAGGATGCGCTCCCTCCGATATCGACCGCGCCGCCACATGTGCGTGGGCAGATTACCCCATGGCGGCCGAGGGTGTCTTGGAAGCCGCTCCCGCCCGGCGGCCCCGCCGAGCGCCGCTCGCGGGGCCTCGCGGCGGAGCCCGCCGCGAGGGAGCTCCGGGGCGCGGCGCGCCCCGCGGCCCCGAGGCGAGGCGCGCGGCCGAGCCGCACACGGCCCGCCGACCTGCCCCCCGACTTCCCGACAGGGACACCTCGGGGACCTCCCTTTTCGCACTGCAGAATTCTTGCCGGCAGGGCGCGTGGAAGCATTCTTGCGGGGGCGGCGCATAATGCTATTCGAGACCTCCGGTCCGCATGGCGGCCATCGGCAGGTTCAGGGGGAGGGGCGGCTACGGCCGGACGTGATGGGAACCGAGAAGCGAGCTCATCCGCGGTTCCCGCTCATCCTGGCGGTCGACTACCCGGGTGCGGCCTCGACGGTCCGCGACTACACCGAGAACCTCTCGGCCGGCGGCCTCTTCATCCGCACCGAGCGCGACTTCGAGATCGGCGACCGGGTGGCGCTGCTCATCTCCTTTCCCGAGCTGCTCGAGCCGGCGGAGCTGGAGGTGGAGGTGGTCCGGGTGCGCGCCGGGGCCCCGGGGCAGCCGGCCGGGGTGGCGGTGTGGGTGCCGCCCGACCGCGCCGGCGACCGGCAGCGCCTGGAGCAGCTCTCCCGCGCCGCCGCCACCGCCGCCGAGGCGGCGCAGCCCGCCTACCGGGTGCTCCTCGTCGAGGACAACTCGCTCGTGGCGGCGATGTACACCTCGGCCCTGCGCCGGCTGGCCGCGAGCGAGGGCCTGGGAGGCCTGGCGGTGGACGTGGCGGTGGACGGCAACGAGGCCTTCGCCCGCCTCCTCGCCCAGCCGCCCATCGACCTCGTCATCACCGACGTCTACATGCCGGTGATGAGCGGCTTCGCGCTGGTGGAGAAGATCCGCGCCGAGCCGCGACTCCGCCACCTGCCCATCATCGTCATCTCCTCCGCCGGCGAGGAGGAGCGCGAGCGCGTGAGCCGGCTGGGCGCGAACTTCTTCCTCCAGAAGCCGGTGAAGTACCAGGACATCGTCACCACCGTGCGCACGCTCCTGCGCGCCGGCCCGCAGCCGGGCGCGCCCATGCCTTCCCGTCAAGCCCCTAAGGAGGACCCCAGGGCCCCGATCGGGGAGGGTGCCCCGGGCCGCGTTGACCCGGCAGCGCGGAAAGAGCACAAAGATAACTAGGAAAGACCGGCGGCCCGCTGGTCGGTGGACGAGCGAAGAGAGTCGTCCCAACCTGAACGAAGGTCCGCCCTGCCGTGGCGGACCTTTTCATTTCGGGCCTCCCGGGTGCGCCCGGCGGGTCCGCCCGTCCCGAGAGCGACCCCTCGCCATCCGCCGTGAGTGACAGGCGTCCGGGCGCGAGCGCCCCGCGCGCTTCCGAGGGAGAGCCGCCTCGCCTCGTTGCCGCGATGGCCCCGACGCGGTAAACCCGTCACCTCACCGAGGGGAGGGGAGAGAATGGCCAATGTCGCCGCCCACATCACCGGCACCGTGGTCCGGATCGAGAAGAGGCCGGGCGACCCGGTCGCGCCCGGAGACACGGTGATCGTCCTCGAGTCGATGAAGATGGAGATGCCCGTCGAGGCGCCCTCGGGCGGCAAGGTGAAGGAGATCCGCTGCCAGGAGGGGCAGTCCGTCGCCGAGGGCGACGTCCTGGCGGTGATCGAGTGACGGACGGCCGAGAGCGCCGCGCCGCCGGGTGGCGCCCTTGGTGACCGCCACCATCCGCGCGGAGGACCGCGGGTTCGTCCGCGTCCTCACCATCGACAACCAGGCGAAGCGGAACGCCTTCGACTACCGCTCGCTCGCCGAGCTCGAGGCCGCCTGCCGGAAGGCGGCGGAGGATCAGGTCCGCTGCCTCGTCCTGCGCGGCGCCGGCGACCGCGCTTTCTCCTCCGGGTTCGACATCGGCGCCATGGACGGCCCGGGTGGCGAGCGGCCCGACCTGGCGGTGGAGCGGGCGATGGAGGCGGTGGAGGCGGTGCCCTGCCCCACCGTGGCCTTCGTGAACGGGGCCGCCTTCGGCGCCGGCTGCGAGCTGGCGGTGACATGCGACCTGCGGGTGGCGCGCTTCGGGGCCCAGCTCGGCATGCCCCCGGCCAAGCTGGGGGTGGTCTACGCCGCCGCCGGCATCCGCCGCTTCCTGGCGCTGGTGGGGCCGGCGCACGCCCGGGAGATGCTCTTCACCGGGCGTCCGGTGGACGCGGAGGCCGCCCGCGCCATGGGGCTCGTCGACCGGGTGGTCGAACCCGATCGCGCCGAGGCGGAGGCGCTCGAGCTCGCCGAGGAGATCGCGCAGAACGCCCCGCTGGCGGTGCAGGGCATGAAGCGCATCCTGCGCCTGCTGGTGGCGGCCCACGAGCGCGGCCTCACCGAGGAGGAGCGGGAAGAGGTGGTGCTCCTGCGTGGCCGGGCCTTTGCGAGCGCCGACCTGAAGGAGGGGCGCGCCGCCTGGGCCGAGCGGCGAGCGCCCCGTTTCCAGGGAAAGTGAGCTAGCGCGAGGCGCGGGCACCCGAGGAGGGCGGGGAGCGGAGCGCCCGGCCCGCCGCGTAGCCGAGCAGGGTGGCCCCGAGGGCGATGGCGAGGAGCACCGTCGCCGGCCGGAGCCAGCCGCGCCGCGACGGGGATGCGAGCGCCAGCGGCGCAGCGGGCGGCGCCTCCGGTGCGGGGCCGGCCGGCTCGGCCGGCCCCGGGTGGGCCGGGTCGGCCTCGGGGAGCCCCTCGAGCGCCAGGTCCCAGTCGCCGATCTGGACGAGGTCGCCCAGGCGGATGCGGCAGCGCCCCTCGATGCGCTCCCCGTTCACGCGCGTGCCGTTCGAGCTCCCCAGGTCCTCGACGAAGACGGTGCCGTTCTGGCGCAGGAAGCGGGCGTGGTGGCGCGAGACGTTCCGGTCGTCGAGCCGGAGCGCGCTGCCGGGAGCCCGCCCCACCGAGACCTCCCCGTCGGCGAACGGGAGCGCCTCCCGCCGCCCCTCGCGGTTCTCGAAGAGGATGCGGAGCGGCAGGGTCATCCGCTAGCCCCCCGGGCGCCTCGCCGGGGCGCGCATCACGAGCTTGCGGTGGAAGCGCGTCCCGTCCTTCTCCGGCAGGACGACGAACTGGTCGAGGTCGTGGCCGGGCAGAGTGAGGTCGACGCGGTGGCGCTCGTCGAGCCGGACCTCGGTGATGGTGATCGGGGTCGCTCCCATGGCGTGGCCGTCGAGCATCACCTCGGCGCCGGGAGGCTCGCTCTCCACCACCAGGGCTCCGAGCGCGGAGGGGAGGTCGGCGTGCACGCGCCGCACCAGCTTCCCGAACTCCGGGCGCACCTGCACCGAGACCGCCTTCCGCCCGGGACCCAGGATCTCGAGGTGGTGCGCCTGGGAGAGCCGAACGCCCTCGAGCGCCAGGGGCGTGACCCCGGGGACGACCTTCCCGTCGAGCGTCACCTCCGCGCCGGGCGGCGTCGAGGTGACGACGAGCGCGCCCGGGCGCAGGTAGGTGGAGCCCGCCCACAGGAGCGCCGCCGCCAGCACCCCGGTGAAGAGCCCGGCCGCCATCGCCGGCCCGTAGCCGAGCCGCACGGTGCGCACCCGCTCGGGCCCGAGCGGCAGGGGGCGCGGGGCGTCCGGGCGGTCGACGTCGATGTCGATGGAGGGGAGCTCGTGGATGGAGAGGGGCGCCCCGTTGCCGGGCCCGCCCGACTCCGCCTGCGCCACCCGCTCGTACACCGCCGCCTTCTGCTGCTCGGCCACGTGCCGGAGCACCTTCATCACCAGCGCGTCGTGGGCGCGGGCGGTCCGCTGGCGGTTGATGCGGTCCAGGTAGACCTGCTGCATCTGGCGTCCGAGCATGTCCTGCACGGCGCTGTGCGGCGTGGGGAAGAGCACGTCCACGAGCGCGTCGGCGAAGGCGCGGGCGTCGGGGAAGCGCTTGTCCGGGTCGTAGGCGAGCGCCTGCAGGATGATGGGGTCGAGGTCCTTGGGCAGCCGCTCGTCGATGGAGGAGGGAGGGACCACCCGGCCCTTGCGCGACTGGACGAGCGACTCGACGTCGGTCGCGCGCTGGAAGGGCTTCTGCTTCGTCAGCAGCTCGTAGAGGATGATGCCCGAGGCGAAGATGTCGACCCGGTGATCCCAGGCGCGCTCCAGCGAGGCCTGCTCGGGGGCCACGTACCCGAGCTTCCCCATCAACATGCCCTCCTTGTAGTTGGAGAGGCCGGTGGCGGCGCGGGCGATGCCGAAGTCGAGCAGCTTCACCTCGCCCTGGTAGGAGACGAGCGAGTTGTCGGGCGAGACGTCGCAGTGGACGATCTTGAGCGGCTTCCCGGTGGCGTCGGTGCGCTTGTGGGCGTAGTCGAGCCCCTGCAGGAGCTGCAGGACGATGTAGATGGACTGCTCGGGGTTGAGCACCGTCCCGGCCCGCCCGAAGGTGGTCATCATGTCCTTCAGGGAGACGCCGTTCACGAGCTCCATGGCGATGAAGTAGGTGCCGTCGATGGAGCCGCACTCGTTGATCTGGGCGATGTTGTTGTGGGTGAGCTGGACGGTGAGCTTCGCCTCGTTCACCAGCATCTTGATGAAGCCGTGGTCCTGCGAGCGGGCGGGCAGGATCCGCTTCACCACCAGCTCCTTCTCGAAGCCGTCGGCGCCCGAGACCTTGGCGCGGAAGATCTCGGCCATCCCCCCGACCGCCAGGCGCTGGAGGAGGAAGAACTTGCCGAAGACGTGAGGCTTGAAGTCCGGCGTCGAGATGTGAGCCGGCTCGACCATGGTTTCGCCATGTTAGCTCCGGGACAGCGGGTG
This sequence comes from Anaeromyxobacteraceae bacterium, assembly GCA_035499295.1. Classification (GTDB taxonomy): domain Bacteria; phylum Myxococcota; class Myxococcia; order Myxococcales; family Anaeromyxobacteraceae; genus DATJZG01. The sequence continues at coordinate 17,192 of DATJZG010000088.1, read as the reverse complement.
CGCCAAGGTGCGCTCGCGTCCCGAAAACGCGGGGCGCGCTTCGCGTTCGACCGGGCGCGTGGTAAGGGGCCGCCATGGCGGAGGAGGCCGGAAGACCGGGGACCCCGGGCGCGCCCCGGCGCGGCGGGGCGCTCCTCGCCGCCCTGGTGGCGCTCGCCGTCTTCCTCCCCTGGCTCGGGTCGACCGGGCTCTGGGACCCGTGGGAGCCCCACTACGCCGAGGTGGCCCGCGAGATGGTGGAGCGCGCCGACCTCGTCCACCCCTATTGGAAGGAGGGCTACTTCTTCTCCAAGCCGGCCCTGCTCCTGTGGACGAGCGCCCTCGGCCTCGCCGCCGTGGGCGTCGACGACCGCGACCTCCCGCCCGGGGCCGACCCGTCGCCGCCCGCGCCGAGCGGCGTCTCCGTCCGCTCCGAGTGGGCAGTGCGCCTCCCCGGCGCGCTCCTGGCGGCGGGCGCCGTGGTCTTCGTCTACCTCTGCGTGGCCCGGCTCGCCTCGGGACGCGCCGCCCTCCTCGCCGCGGTCGCCCTCGCCACCATGCCCTTCTACGAGCTGCTCGCGCGCCAGGCCATCCCCGACATGCCCTTCGTGGCGCTCGCCACCTCCGGGGCCATGGCCTTCGCGGTGGCGCTCCTCGACGACCGGCCTCCGGGAGCCGGCTGGGCGTACGCGGGGTACGTGCTCCTCGCCTACGCCACGCTCGCGAAGGGGCTCCTCGGCTTCGCCCTGGTGGGCGCCGCCTTCCTCGCCTACCTCCTCGTCACCGGCGACTACGGCCGCCTCCCGCGCCTCCGGCTCGCCGAGAAGGTCGGCCCGCTCTGGCTCCCGCTCGGCCCGCTCGCCTTCGCCGCCATCGCCTTCCCCTGGTACGCGGCGATGACGGCCTTCCGGGGCCGGGACGACGAGGGCTACACCTTCGCCTACCGCTTCTTCGTCCACGACCACGCCAAGCGGCTCGCCCTCGGGGTCCACACCACCACGCCCGGGGGAACCTTCACCTACTTCCTCGAGCAGCTCGGCTACGGCACCTTCCCCTGGGTGGCGGCCCTCCCCGGCGCGCTCGGCGAGCTCCTCCGGGCGCGGCCGCGCTCGGCGGACAAGAGGGAGCGGCTCGCGCTCCTGTGCGGTCTCTGGGCGCTCGTCACCTACGCGGTGATGAGCCTCTCCGCCACCAAGTTCCACCACTACATCTTCCCGGCCGTCCCGCCGCTCGCCGTCCTCGTCGGGCTCTTCCTCGACCGGCTCTGCGAGGAAGGGCTCGAGGAGCACCTGCCGGCGCTCCTCGCCGGGCTCGTCCTCGCCGCGGTGGTGGGGTACAGCCTCTGGCTCAAGCCCCAGGGGCTCGCCGACCTCTTCGTCTACAACTACGAGCGCCCCTACCCGGAGCGGGAGCTCGCCGAGCTCCACCCCGCCCTCCGGGTCGGGCCCTTCGCCCTCTCCTGGGCCCCGCGGGCGGTCCTCTCGGCCTTCACCGCGGCGCTCTCTACCGGGCTCGCCCTCGCGGTCCTGTGGCGTTCGCGGCGCCTCTTCGTCCTGGGCCTCGGCGGGGGCGCCCTGTTCCTCGCCCTCTGGCTCTCCTGGTTCCACTGGCGCGAGCTCTCCCCGCACTGGAGCGAGCGGGAGGCGGTCGCCGCCTACCTGCGGGAGAGGGGGGACCCCGACGAGCCCCTCGTCGCCTACTTCATGAACTGGCGGGGCGAGACCTTCTACGGCCGGAACCGCGTGCGCGAGGTGATGGACGACGAGCGCATGCGCGACGTCGCCCGGCGCCCCGGCAAGGTGTGGGTGATCCTGGAGAAGACCCGCCTCCCGGCCCTGAAGGCGGTCGCGGGGAGCTCGCGGCAGCTCCGGGTGGTCGAGCGCTCGAGCAACAAGTACGCGCTCGTCCTCCTCGAGGAGAGGGCACCCGGCGCCGCGGAGCCGGTGGAGCCGCTTCCCCCCGAGCCGAAGGCCTTCGGCCCGTCCAACTGATGCGGTTCGACGTCCCGTTGGCCGTCAGCGCCGCGTGACAAGCAGCGAATCTCGCGAATCGGAGAGGCGCATGCGAACCGACGCCGCCGTGACCACCGACGCCGACCTCGTCGCCCTGCTCCTCGACTCGCGCGAACGCCTGCCTGACCCAGTCCGCGAGCAGATCCTTCGCCGCGGGCCCGCGGTGATTCCCGCGCTCGTCGAGGTCCTGGAGGACGACGAGCTCGCCCAAAGTGACGCCGAGGGTGGCGGCCACGCTCCCATCCATGCGGCCGCGATCCTGGGAGAGCTGAAGGCTGGCGAGGCGATCGAGCCCATGCTCCGCGTCCTCGGGCGATGCGATGGCATGGACAGCCTCTACAGCGCCCTGATCCACGCGTTGAAGTCGCTCGGGGGTGCGGTCTTGGAGCCGGCGCTCGCGGCCCACGCCGCTGCGGCGTCGGAGGACCAGCGCGCCGCCGTCGCCGAGATACTCGCGAGCTTGCACGTGCGCGACGACCGCATCCTGCCGATTCTCCTCGGGGTACTCGAGGACCAACCGGAACTCGGTGCCAGTCTGCTCGCGGAGTACGGCGACGAGGCTGCGCTCCCCCGGCTCAGCGCGGCGCTGGACGGATGCGAGCTCGATCCACGGGGCCGCCTGCTCGTGAACCAGGACGTCGTCGAGCTCGAGGCAGCCATCCGGGACCTCGGAGGCGCGCTGACCGAGGAGCAGGAGCGAAAGGTTCGCGCGAGCGAGGACGCGCGAGAAGAGGCGAGAGCGCCTCTCCTCGCCATCGGCCGATCCGAGGACGGTGACGAAGAGGTCCTCGCCGAGAGCAAGCGGGAGCGCGACGAGGTCATCGCTCGGTTCTCGGAGTCGCCCCACGCGCGGGGTGCCCTCGATCTCGACTGGATCGAGCTCTCCCTCCAGTACGGAGCCGAGTACCAGGGGGTCTCGTTCTCCGCCTTCCGCGCCCAGGTTCTGCGCCAGGTCATCTTCGAGCTCTTCCCGCGGAAGGTGAGCTGCGAGCCGAGCGCCGCCCCGGAGATCGTGCGCTCGCTGCGCGCATTCTGGACGTTCGCCAAGGAGGTGCTCGCGCATCCCCACGCCGAGGCCTGCCTGCGGGAGCTCGGCGACGAGGCGATTCCGCGGCTCGCGCGCCGCATGGCAGATCCGTCCAACTTCGGGATGGCGAAGTCGCTCGTGATGATGGGCCGCCGCCGGGGCTTCGACGTCGAGTCGGAGGCGGGCCTTCGCAAGTGGTTCGCGGCCTACAACCTGGAGCAGAGCGCGCCGGGTGCCGTTCGACCCTCGTCGAGCCGAGGGCAAGACCAGGGCGGACGGAAGAAGAAGCTTCGCAAGTTGAGGAAGAAGGCTCAGCGACGGAATCGCAGGTGAGTGGACTCACGCTGCACGAGGTAGACGAAAGGCGTTCGAACGCGATTCCGGTGCGCGGGCGACCGACGGTGTAGCAGATTTCACCGTGGGGTCCTCTTCCTCGGTGGCGAGGCGGATGGCGGCTTCGCTTTGCGTGGCTCTCGCGGCGGAGGGCTCGAGGCGCCGTCAAGGCGCAGACAGGACGCCCGGGCCGTCCTGCGCGGTCCGTTGGCGACGGGGCGCCATACTCACTGCCAGGGATTGAGCAGGCGGAGCAGCTGGTCGAACACGAACGGCTTCTCGAGCCAGGCGACGATGCCGCGCGTCGAGTGCGGGGGCGCGGACGCGGACACGACCACCACCGGAATCCGGGCGGCCGCCGGCACCTGGGCCTTCGCCGCCAGAAACGCCCACCCGTTCATCCCCGGCATGGCCATGTCGAGGACGATCACGCTCGCGAGGCGGTCCCGCAGCGATCGCAGGGCGCCGTCTCCGTCCGACGCCGAGTCCACCGCGTAGCCCTCCTCCTCGAGAACCGCCGTCATCACCTCGCGGGCGAGCACGTCGTCCTCGACGACCAGGACTGAACGCCCTCCTGGTGGTGCGCTCATCCGCGGCGAATAACCGCGGGAGGGGCGGATGGCGCGACTCACTGAGGGCCCCCCGAGTGGGCGCGAGGAACTGCCGCGTCGTCTCGCCCGCGGGGACGGAGCAAGCGGGCTTGGACCCCTTGGCCGGAGCCGCCCGAGGCTCGGGTGCCCTCGCTAAAGGCTCGGCGGGGCAACTCCTGGAGCGCGGCCGCTGGCGGCGAGCCACGCAAGGCTTCCCTTGCCTCGAGGTGAACCTGGTCGGCCTAGCAGCGAGGTGCCGGACGCGAACGGGTCGACGGGGTGCAGACCCTTACGGATGGGGAGGGTTGGAGAGGAACCGCGCCAGCTCCGCGTCTGCGCCGCGCAGGTGGCTTCGCTGCCAGGCTCCGAGCCACACCCAGAGCCCGGCCGTCAGCGCGACGAGCGAGCGGTTTCGAGCATGGGCCTGCTTGCGTTCCGCGAACTCGGCGACGAATGCCTCGTGCGCCGCTCGGTGCTCGTCGAGCTTCGGGTATCCGATCGCTCGCATGTACCTGAGCTCCGAGGCGAAGTGCTCCACCGAATACCGCTCGACGTACTCGAGGGTGTAGAGGGCTTGCCGGACCGCTCCGCTCCGGATGGAGGCGTCGAGAGCGCCGAGATGCGCGAACCACTCCCGGTGCTGGCGGTCGATCTCGGTGACCCCCGTGAGCAAGTCGTCTGTCCAGATGTCCGGCATGGGATCGCGACACTGACATCATGTTCAGTCGCCGCCCCGGTAGCACGCCTTTCGATCTGGGCGATCCCCCGAGAGCCGCTTCCGGGAGCCGAGTCCGAACGGGGGACAGGAGGACGAGCCGCGCCGCGCTCCGGTCGGAAAAATCTTCCCGCACCTCGCGGGAGGGGGCCATGGAGGTCTCCGCCCCCGAGTGTGGCATGCGCTCGGCACAAAGACGGGTGCGCCGCAGGTTCGCGGGGAGGGAGGTGTGCTCGATCTCCCGCGTGGCGCGGCGATTCCGAGGTCCCCGGGGAGCGCGTCGCAGCTGTAGGCTCTCGCCCCACCCGCCGGCTCCGAAGCGTCCTGGGGTCCCGACATCGCCGTTCTCCGACGTCCCGCTCCCAAGCGTCCGGGCGACACGTGACCGGTGCGAAGAAGACTTCGCGAGCCGCGGAGTGTTCTCATCGCTAAGGAGGCAGGGGGCGCGACGAGATGCTCGCTCCCGACGAAGGTGCCACCATGACTGTGCAGCCGGACATCGAAGGACACCTCCTCAAGGCCGGGCGAATCGACGCCATGCAGGTCCGGAGCGCCCGGGGGCACCAGAGGCAGTGGGGTCGCTCCTTCGAGCAAGCCGTCGTCGACCTGGGATTCATGACCGAGAATGATCTCCTCCTCGAGGTCGCGAGCCACGTCCGCGTGCCCTACATCCGGATCGAGCCCCGAGCCATTCCCCGGGATGCGCTCGGGCGGCTCCCGGAGAGATTGATCCGCACGCGCAGGGTCCTCCCCCTCGCGACCAATGGCGAGGCGGAGGCCACCACCCTCGTCGTGGCGATGGCGAACCCGCGCGACCTCGCGGCGATCGACGAGGTCCGGTTCGCGGCGGGGATGCCCGTCCAGCCAGTGCTCGCAAGCGAGCAGGAGATCGACGAGGCGATCGAGATGCGCTTCGGGAAACCCTCCTCGGCGCGCTCGCGCCCGCCCGCCTAGGGACCTCCACCTCCAGGAGTCGGTGAGGGGGTGGGGATTCCCCGTGGCCGTCCGGGTCCGTCACGTCCCTTGCGCGGTTGCACGCCACCCATGGGCCGAATCTGACAAGGCGCTCGAAGGATCTCGGCGCGGTCTCCGCGGGGAGGGGCCCGACCCGGACGGTGAGGACACGGGAAGAGGGACGCTCGGAAGCGGAAGAGGAGGAGCGGGCCCGCGGGAGGTCAACCCGCCGCGGGGGCTCCCGCCGCCAGGTCATCCCACATCGCCCTCTCCACCCCCGAGAGGCCGAACGGATGGATCTCGATCCGAAAGGAGCCTTTCTCGGGGCGGGACAGGCGCGCGAGGGCCCAGATATGAAGCGGCCCGGGCGTGCTCAGCAGAGTCGTCTGAAACAGTCGCTGCTCGTCGAGCGGCTGGCTCCCGCTCAGGGCGAGTGCATTTCTGGTGATGGCGCTCGCCGAATACTCGCGCTCCTGGCGCCCGAGCTTGACCTTGACCGGAAAGCGGACCGCGCGCGCGCCGGACTCGAGAGTCGACGGGGGCCGGGCGACGAGGGTGGCGCCGAGAGGCGGCGAGCCGCCCTGCGACGAGAGGGACTCCACCAGTTCCGGGAGCTTGCGTGCCGCGCGGGCGAGCGCCTCGCGTTCGGCGAAGCGCGGGAGCTCCGGCAGTCCCGCGAGCTGGTCCGACGAGACCCCGGGGGTCTTCATGAGCAGCGCGACCACCCGGTCGCACGTTCGGACGACGTCGAGCACTCGCGAGTCGTGTGGCCCGGGGGCAGCGTGATGGGCGGCGACGGCGTCGCGAATGATCTCCGGCAGCTCCCAGCGGGTCGCCAGGGCGACGCCGAGCGCCACGTGGTGGCGCTCGACCAGATCCGTCCAGACCTCCAGCGGGCGCTCCCGGCCGGGCCGCCGAGCGACGAGCGACTCGAGGCACGAAGTGGCGACGATTTTGCCGAAGTCGTGCAGGAGGCCCAAGGTGAACGCATCCTCGCCCTTCAGGCCCCGCTTCGCGGAGAGCTCCTGGCAGAGTGCAGCGCTCGCCAGGCTCTCGATCCAGACGATGCGCCGCAGTTCGGCGAGGGGACCGGAGCGGTTCGCGACGACCCCGAGGCTCGCGGCGAGAAGGAGCCGGAAGAGCTGGCTCGCCCCGATTCGGGAAGCCGCCTGCGAGAGACCGGTGACGGGGTCCCCGCGCCAGTACGTGGCAGAGTTCGCGCACCGGAGGACGTCGGCGGCGAGGGACGCGTCCGCCGCGACGAGGCGAGACACCTCGGCGAGCCCGACCTCGGGACGGGCGAGCGCCTGCTGAACTCGCTGCGCGATGACGGGATACGGGGGAAGGGGGAGGTCGCCGCCGGAGACGGCTGCCTCCAGCCCTTCCGTCAGGTAACGCAGATACGCGGGGTTGGACTCGGTCATGGCGCTAGGCTTGGGGAGAGGGTCCGTCGAGTCCATTCGGCGCAAAAACTCATTCCGCTAATGCGCGGAATCCAGCGATTTCGGGGGGTCGGCACCGGGCGTAGCACGACGCCCGGTCGGCCCGGGTCGGGGCGAGCGAGCGGCCGCCAGGTTCCGAGGCCGGTTCTCGCCGCGCCCCCAGCGACCGTGCGCGGCCGGCCGATGGCGGTCGCGCCCCGCGAGCGCCGAGGGCGCGGCACGGGTTCGGCGGTCATCGCGCCCTCCGGGACCGCAGCCTACCCGAGGCGGGCCACGGCGTAGGCGATCTCCCAGGTGGCCGGCACCGAGCCCTCGCTCTCGTGGCGCTCCTCGTAGAGGCGCGACATCCGGGCGACGGCCGGCGCGAGCCCGAGGCCGCCCTCCCGCCCCCGCACCGCGTTCCCCGCCCCGATCTCGCGGAGCGAGTGGAGGAGGTCCCGCGCCGAGGGGTGCCGGGAGGTCCGCCGCTCCACCGTGAGGATGGAGGGAGGGAGGTCGGCCCGCTCCAGCGCCCGCCGCACCTCGAGCGGGGTGAAGAAGGCATGGGTGAAGGCGGCCGACCCGGCGGGGAGGGCGGCGCGCCAGGCCTGCCGGAGCTCCCAGAGCGTGTCGCCGCAGAAGAGGGCGAGGCAGAAGGTGCCGCCCGGGGCGAGGACGCGGCGGACCTCGCCGAGGGCCCGGGCGAGGTCCGTCACCCACTGGAAGGTGGACGTCGAGACGACGAGGTCGAACGACCCGCTCCGGAAGGGCAGGGCCTCGGCGTCCCCGTCGACGGCGGCGCCACCGGGGAGCCGCTCCCGGCAGGCGCGGGCCATGCCGTGAGAGAGGTCGACCCCGGTGGCGGAGAGCGAAGGCCGGCGGGCCGAGAGCTCGGCGAGGAGCCCGCCCGGGCCGCAGCCCACGTCGAGCACGCGTGCGGCCGCCGGAGCCGAGTCGATCGCGAGCCCGGCGACGCGCGCGGCCACCTCGCGCTGGACGACGGCACGGGCCTCGTAGCGGGCGGCGCCCCGGGAGAAGGCCGCCCGGAGGCGGGCTTTGTCGACGGCGCTCAATCGGCCACCCCATCTGCCGGCGCCGCGGCGAACTCGCGCAGGGCGGCGGCGACCTCGGACGGGCGACTCAGGAAGGGAGCGTGCCCGGCACCGGGGAAGGTGCGGCGGCGGGCGCGGGGGAGCGTCCTCGCGAGGGCCTCCGAGGCGCCCGGCGGGACGATGGCGTCCCTCTCGCCGTGGAGGAGCAGGGCCGGGGAGCGGAGGCGCGAAGCGACCTCCCGCAGGTCGCCGGCGGCGAGCGCGTCGAGGGCGGCGAGAGCGCCCCCCGCGTCCGGCGGCTCCAGGGCGAGGAGCGCGAGGGCGCGCTCGCGCTCCGCGCCCGGGAGCTCGCCCTCGGCGAGGCAGGCGGCGAAGAAGCGGGCGAGCGCCTTCGCGGGGTTTCGCCTCATCCTCGCCTTCAGTCCCTCGACCTCGGAGGGCGGAAGCCCGTGCGGATGCCCCTCGCCGGAGGTGAAGCGGGCCGTGGGGGCGAGGAGCGCGAGGCCGGCGACGGCCACCCCCTCGGCCTCGAGGCGGGCCGAGGCCGCGAGCGCCACGAGCGCGCCCAGGGACCAGCCGGCAAGGAGGGGGGGCTCGCCCCCGAGCTCGCGGGCCAGGCCGGCCACGTCGGCGCCGTGGTCGTCGATGGAGAAGGCTCCCTCCGGCGGCGGAGAGGAGCCGTGGCCGCGCAGGTCGGGGAGCACCACCCGAGCGACCCCGGACAGCGCCCCGGCGAGCTCGAGGAGCACTCGACCGCTCGTCGCCCATCCGTGGACGAGGACGAGCGGCCGGCCGCGGCCGAGCTCGGCGACGTGGAGGGGTTTCGCCCGCGGGGCCATGGAGGGGGCGGGAGGATATTGAGCCGAGGGCCCATCGTCAACCGCCGCGAGCGAGGAGGTTTACCACGCTCCCACTCCCTGCAAGACGGCGGCCGGCGCGGCGGCCCGGGCGGCGCTCCGGCGCGCGGTCCGTTAGACTCGCGCGGTGCCGACGGCGAGGCTCGAGATGGCGCGCGCGCGCGCCCGGCTCCAGGCCGAGGTGCGGCGCCACCTCTCGTCCCGGGGCTACGACGAGGTCGAGACCCCCTGCCTCGTGCCGGCGCCGGGGATGGAGCCGCACATCCGGGCTTTCGAGGCGCCGTTCGTCCCCGAAGGCGGAGGCGAGGGGCGCCCGCTCTACCTCCACTCGAGCCCGGAGTACGCGATGAAGCGGCTCCTGGCGGAGGGCTTCGAGCGGATCTTCCAGCTCGCCCGCGTGTTCCGCAACGGCGAGGTCTCCGAGACCCACAACCCGGAGTTCACGATGCTGGAGATGTACCGGTCCGGCACCGATCACCGGGGGATCATGCGGGACCTGGAGGAGCTCGTCGCGTCCTGCGCCGCGGCGCTCGACCGGGACGGCCGGCCGCGGGCCCGCTGGCGGGGGAGCGAGCTCTCTCTCGCGGCCCCCTTCGACCGGCTTCCGGTGGCGGAGGCCTTCGCCGCCGCCGGAGTGGACCTCGCGGCCTGCCAGGGCGACGCCGGCCGCCTGCGGGACGAGGGGAGGCGCGCCGGGATCGAGGCGGGCCCCGCCGGGGAGAGCTTCGACGACGCCTTCTTCCGGATCTTCCTCGCCGCCATCGAGCCCCACCTCGGCCGCTCGCGGCCGGTCTACCTCGTCGACTGGCCCGCCTCCATGGCGGCCCTGGCGCGGCTCACCCCCGGGGACCCGCGCTGGGCGGCGCGCTTCGAGCTCTACGCGGCGGGGCTCGAGCTCGCGAACGGCTTCTTCGAGCTCAACGACGCCCGGGAGCAGCGCCGCCGCCTCCTCGAGGAGCGCGCGCTCCGGGAGCGGCTCGGCCGCCCGGCCTACCCCCTCGACGAGCGCTTTCTCGAGGCGGTCGGCCGGTTGCCCGACGCCGGCGGCGTGGCGCTCGGGCTCGACCGGCTCCTCATGCTCCTCACCGGCGCCCGGTCGGTGGCGGACGTCCTCCTCTTCCCGGCCAAGGACTACCTCTAGCCGCCCGGGGGACCCGTCAGTACTCGAACCCGCTCTCGCCCACGAACTCCCGCAGGATGGAGGTGGGAGGGACGTGGTCGGGGTAGATGGACACGAAGCGATCGATGAGGTGGCGGAGCCGGATGGCGGTGGAGTAGGCGGCGTCCTGCTGTGGGACCTCGAGCAGGTAGCGCTCGGCGTAGACCTTCAGCACCGCCGGCTCGTAGATGAGGGAGGAGTCGAAGACCGCGTCCGACTCTGCCTGGAAGGGGAAGATGTGGGACTGTTCCCCCCTCTGCACGGCCGGCCAGCGCGCGATGGTGGCGGCGGCGCCGTAACCGCGCCCGTGGCGGTCGCGGACGATGCGCCGCAGGAGCCGGAGGTCGGTCGCGGAGACGCGGGTGAGACGGTCGAGGGCGAGGGTGGTGGCGGGGTGGATGAACACCCGGTAGAGCTGCCCCTCGGCGGGGATGGAGCCGAGCAGGCGCGGGTTGAGCCCGTGGATCCCCTCGAGCAGGAGCACGTCCTTCTCGCGCAGGCGGATGCGCGGCCCTCCGTCGGGCCGGCTCTGGCCGGAGCGGAAGTCGTAGCGGGCGCTCGTCACCTCCTCGCCGGCGAGCAGGCGCGCCACGTGGTCCTGCAGGAGCGCGAGGTCGAGCGCCTCCAGCGCCTCGAAGTCGAAGTTCCCGTCCTCCCCGCGCACCGTCTTCTCGCGGTCGACGTAGTAGTCGTCGAGGGAGAGGCCGACCGGGTTGAGCCCGTTGATCTGCAGCTGCACGGTGAGGCGCTTGATGAAGGTGGTCTTCCCCGAGGAGGAGGGACCGGCGATGGCGATGATGCGCAGGCGGTCGCGCCGGGAGGCCGCGTCGTCGGCGATGCGCCCGATCTGCTTCTCGTGGAAGCCCTCCGCCACCCGGATGAGCTGGCTCACCTGCCCGCTGATGCAGAGCTCGTTGAAGGCGCCGACGCTCGTCACCCCCAGGGTGGCGAGCCAGGCGCGGTGCTCCTCGAGCATGCGGGCGTCCCGGGGCGGAGGAGCGCGCACCAGCCCGGCCCGCAGGGGATCGCTCTTGCCGTAGTCGAGGTAGATCTCCCCGCCGCTCACCTCCAGGCGGAAGTCGCGGGCCATGCCGGTGGAGGGCAGGAGCGGGCCGGGCGAGAGCGCGTAGACCGGGTCCAGGGCGGCGAGCGGCGCCGTGCCCTCGCGGCGGGTGCGGAGGAGGTGGGCCGCGTCGTCCCAGCCGCGCTCGCGGAAGAGCGCCATGGCCTCCTCCAGCATCCAGTGCTCCTGGCGGATGGGGATGTCCTCCCGGACGAGCCGGCGCATCTCCTCGTCCAGGGCGCGGGCGAGTCCGGAGCGGTCGCAGGGGCCGTGGACGTCGACGAGCTGCGCCGGGCCGCGCGAGGGGCCGAGGCGCACCACCAGGTCGGGGGCGACGCGGCTCGCCGCCGAGAGGAGCAGGAGCCCGACGGTGTGCGTGTAGATCTGCCGCCCCTCGAGGTGGGCCACGGTGAGGGGGGCGACGGTCGCGTCGGAGAAGAGCGGCGTCGAGAGCGAGACCGGCTTCTGGCCGAGGAGGCCCGCCACCACCAGCGCCCCCTCCACCTCGGCCGGGAGGAGCGCCCGCACCGGGGTCCCGGTGGCCACCCGGCGGACCTCGCGACCGAGCCGCACCGCCACCTCGCGGGAGCGCGGGAGCGAGCGCCCCTGCAGGAGCGCCCCGACGCTGTCGGTCATCTCCACCAGGTCGTCCCGCACCTCGCGCAGGAGCGACTGGACGATGCGGAGGGCCAGGTGAGGCTCCCGGACCGAGAGCTCCCTCCAGGACTCGGGCGAGACGCGCGCCAGGGTGAGCGGGGTGACGGCGGTGACCGACGTCGTCCGCGGGCGGGCGGTGAGGAGCCCGAGCGCGCCGAAGTGGTCCCCGGGGCCGAGCGGCTTGAGCGCCAGCTCGTGGCGGCGCAGGCGCGCCTCCCCGCCGAGGACGAAGTACATGTCCTGGCTCTCGTCCCCCTCGCGCAGGAAGACGACCCCGGCGCGCACCTCCAGGTGCTCCGCCCAGGCGAGGAGCCGCCGGATCTCGTCGGGGGAGAGCCCGGCGAGGAGCCGGCAGCGCGCGAGCGCGACGATGTCCGCCGCGGGAGGGAGCGGCCGTTCCGGTCGGAAGTCCATCGTTCTTCCCCCGCTCCCGAGTGATGGGAGAGGGAATGCTACACCCGGGCCCGGCGGGCGGCCACTGGAGGCCCGCGCCTAGGGAGCGCGGATCACCATGCACTTCAGGTAGCGGCTCTCCGGCATCCCCAGGAGCTCCGGGTGGTCCCGGCCGGCTCCCCGCCGCTCCAGCACCTGCGCCTCTCGCCCGGCGTCGCGGGCCGCCTCGAGGACGATCTCCTCGAAGAGAGGCCAGGGCACGTGGTAGCTGCAGGAGGCGGTGACGAGGATCCCCCCGGGGACGAGCGACCGGAAGGCGCGCAGGTTCACCTCCTTGTAGCCGCGCCGGGCAGCGGCCACCGACTCCTTCCCCTTGGCGAAGGCGGGAGGGTCGAGGACGATCATCTCCCAGGAGGGCTCCTTCTCCGCCTCGTCGCGGAGGTAGTCGAAGGCGTTCGCCTCCTGCACCTCCACGTTGGCGGCGCCGTTCAGGGCCACGTTCTCGCGCAGGAGGAGCGCCGCCTGAGGCTGCAGCTCCACCGCCACCACCCGCTCGGCGCGGCGGGCCAGCTGGAGGGCGAAGCCCCCCGCGTAGCTGAAACAGTCGAGGCACCGGCCGCGCGCGTACTCGCCGGCGCGCAGGTGGTTCTCGCGCTGGTCGAGGAAGGCGCCGGTCTTCTGCCCGGCGAGGAGGTCGAGCCGCAGTCGCACCGCCCCCTCGCGCACCTCGATCGGCCCCGGGTCGGTGCCCCGGAGGACGCCCTTGCGCTGGGGAAGCCCCTCGAGCTCTCGCACGCGCACGTCGTTCCGCTCCAGCACCGCCCGGAGCGGCAGCGCCCGGAGGAGGAGGTCGGCGAGCATCTCCCTGCGCCGATCGGTGCCGGGGACGAGCGTCTGCACCACCGCGGCGTCCCCGTAGCGGTCCACCACCAGGCCCGGGAGCAGGTCCGACTCGCCGTGGACGAGCCGGACGACCGTCTCCTCGCCGAAGGCCTGGCGGCGGAGCTCGACGGCCGACTCGAGCCTCCGGGCGAAGAAGGCCTCGTCCACCGGCTCCTCCTCCCGGGTGAGCAGCCGCACCGCGATCTGGGAGCGCTCCGACCAGAAGGCCTTGCCGGCGAAGCGCCCGCGCCCGTCGACGAGGGCCACCACGTCCCCGGACCGGGCCGAGGAGGCCTCCGACACGTCGGAGCGGTACACCCAGGGGTGGCCGCCGGCGAGCCGGTCGGACCCGCGGCGCGTGAGCTTCACCACCGGCTCGGAGAAGGGACTCCCCACCACGGTCTCCGGGAAGGCTAGCGGGCCCTCAGGTACTGAGGAGGCCAGGGCGCCTCCGCGCCCAGCGCGGCGGCGGCCCGGAGGGGGAACATGGGCTCGCGCAGCAGTTGGCGCCCCAGGAGCACCAGGTCGGCCTGCCCGGAGCGAACGATCTGGTCGGCCTGCTCCGGGGAGGTGATGAGCCCGACCGCGCCGGTGGGGATCTCGGCGCCGCGGCGCACCGCCTCGGCGAAGGCCACCTGGTAGCCGGGCCCGGCGGGCACCTGGGCCGCCGGCGAGGTCCCGCCCGAGGAGCAGTCGACGAGGTCGACCCCGAGCCGGCGGAGCTTGGTCGCGAGCTCCACGGTCTGGGGCAGGTCCCAGCCCCCGGGGAGCCAGTCGGTGCAGGAGACCCGCACGAAGAGCGGCAGGCGCTCGGGCCACTCGGCGCGCACCGCCTCCACCACCTCGCAGGCGAGCCGCGTCCGTTTCTCGAAGGAGCCGCCATAGCGGTCCTGGCGCCGGTTCGAGAGCGGCGAGAGGAACTGGTGCAGCAGGTAGCCGTGGGCGGCGTGGAGCTCGAGGACCCGGAAGCCGGCCGAGAGCGCGCGCCGCGCGGCGGCGGCGAAGGCGCGCACCACCCCCGCGATCCCCGCCTCCGACAGGGGCTCCGGCGCGAGGTGCCCCTCGGCGAAGGCGACCGGGCTCGGCCCCACCGGGACCCACCCCCCGTCGCGGGGGAGGAGGGGAGCGCCCCCCTGTACCCAGGGCGGGCGCACGCTCGCCTTGCGCCCGGCGTGCGCGAGCTGGAGGCCGGCGACTGCGCCCTGCTCCTCGACGAAGCGCGCCACCCGGGCGAGCGGCTCCACCTGCCCGTCCTCCCAGAGCCCCATGTCGCCGGGCGAGATGCGCCCGATGGCCTCGACGCCGGTCGCCTCGACGAGCACCAGACCCACGCCCCCGGCGGCGCGCGCCCCCAGGTGAACGAGATGCCAGTCGCCCGCGCGCCCCTCCTGCGCCGAGTACTGGCACATGGGGGACATGGCGAGGCGGTTGCGGAGAGTGACGGAGCGGAGCGCGAGGGGGGCGAAGAGGGCCATCGACGAATCCTACCCCTTCTCCGCCTCCAGGGCGCGGCGCGCGCTCTCGAGGAGCGCGCGGGTGGAGACCGGCTCGCCGGTGGCGTTGCGCATCCACAGGTCGGGCGAGAGCGACCCGAAGGACGTCACCCGCTCGAACTCGGGGCCGAGCGCGCCTGCCTGGCGGAAGCGCTCCTCCAGCTGGGCGGCGATGACGTGCCCGAGCGGATAGTCGGCGAGGTAGAGGGGGTAGGAGATCATGTGGCTGTAGATGGCGAGGAGCGGGACGTCGCGGACCCGGAAGACCGGGGCGTAGTAGCGGTTCCACACCTCCTTCGCGATGCGCACCACCGCCTCCCGGAGCTCGTTGGCGCTCGCCCCCTCGTGGCCGTAGAGGAAGCGCCAGACCTCGATGTCGACGAGCGCCACCCCCGCGATCTCGTAGGCGCTCCAGAAGGCGTCGAGGGCGAGGAGCCGCTCCGCCTCCGGGCCGGGGCGGCCCAGGCCGAGGAGCTCCAGGTCCCGGGACTGGAAGGTGAAGGCGAGCGCCTCGGTGAAGGCGGGGGCGGGCACGCTCTGCAGGAGGGTGTGGTCCACCTCGTAGAGCGAGAACACCTGCTCCACCGTGTGCCCCATCTCGTGGACCGCGATGTTGTAGCCCTTGTAGTCCATCCCCCCGGCGCCCACCCGGGTGCGGAGGTGGGGCTTGTCGCCGCGCCGCAGGGCCTGCAGCGCGTGCCCCGAGCCGCGCGCCGGGTCGACCTCGATGTGGTCGGCGAGGAAGCGCGCCTTCTCGGGCGGGAAGCCGAGCGCCTCGAGGAGCCGCGGCAGGTCGGCGGCGTAGGCCTGCGCCGTCGGGTAGCGCTTCCGGGTCAGGGCGTCGAGCTCCGCCTCCGGGAGCCGGGAACCGGGCCGGAACCCCGCGTACCAGACGTCGAAGGGCTCGAGGGGACGTCCGAGCCGCCTCTCCGCCAGCTTCGCCACCCGCGGGACGAGCGGGGAGGTGAGGATCTCCGTGAGCATCGCCACCATCCGGGCCTCCGGGATCTCCCGGTCCACCTCGAACTTGCGGGCCAGGGCGGTGGGGGCGGCGGGGGAGTAGGGGTCGACCTTCCGGGCGGCCCGGAACTGGGCGAGGAGGTGGGCGTAGCGGGTGTCGGGCTCCCGGGCCGGGTCGACCGACGGGGGAGGCCTCGCCCCGGTCTCCACCTCCTCCGGCGGCGAGGGACGCACCTCGTTGGTGAAGGGGTTCCAGTCCACCGCCGGGTCGTTCACCACCGCGAGCGGGATCTCCTGGGTGACGATGCGCTCCATCACCTTGGCGAGGGCGCGCTGGCGCGCCGTCCCGTCCGGCTCGGCGTAGGCCGCCCGGACTTCGTCGCGCAGGTTCCAGTGGGAGAGGAGCCGCTTCCCCTTGGGGAAGAGGCGCGCTCCGGCGTCCGAGACGAGGTGGTGCGCGAAGACGTTGTAGTCCGCGACGTAGGCCTCCGCCTCGGCGCCGGCGCGGGAGGCCTCGAGCTTCACCTCGCCCGGCACCCGCGCCGACAGCCCGGCGTCCCCCGACCCCACCAGGGCGCCCCGCCGCCCCAACAGGCGCGCCTCGGCCCACTGCCGCCGGGTCCAGGCCGGTCCGTCCCGCAGTCGCTGCTCGAGCGTGGTGAGGGGAAAGTTGAGGAGCGCCGCGAAGGCGAGCTTGGTGGCGAAGAGGTCGTCGGTGAGGTGCGCGCTCGAGCTGAAGGCGGCGAAGAGGGCGTCGGCAGGGACGGTCGGACCGAGGTCGAGGACCGCGTGGCGGGCGAGGTCCCGGTCCACCTCCTCGGCGTGGCCGTCGAGTTCCTCGAGCGCCTCCTCGAAGCGGCGGAAGGTGGCCTCGAGCCTCTCCGGGTCGGCGAGGAACTGCTCCTCGGCGAAGGCGCGGAAGGCGGCGGGGTCGCCATCGCTCGCCCGCCAGTAGAAGGCGGCCTGGTCCACGCCGCGCTCGATGCGGGTGCGCTGCGCCTCGCCGTGCCGGGAGAGGAGGGCCTCCTTCACCCGGGGGACGGCGGCCGCGATCCCGGGCTCGGGCGCCGGGGCGGCGAGCGAGAGGAGGGCGAGGAGGGCGATCGGCGGTGGCATTTCGAGGCTCCGGGAGAGGGGGGCGCTCCGGCCCGGGAGGCCGGTGGCGCCGCGGGGGGGGGCGCCGGGATCCCTACCCGCTCCCGGCGGCCGAATGGGCCGCCGCGAAGCCGCGCTCGAGGTCGTCGACGAGGTCGTCGGCGTTCTCGATCCCCACCGAGACGCGGATGAGCCCGTCGGCGATGCCGAGCCGCTCGCGCGTCTCCTTCGGCACGCTCGCGTGGGTCATGATGGCCGGGTGCTCGATCAGGCTCTCCACCCCGCCGAGCGACTCGGCGAGCGAGAACACGCGCAGCGAGGAGAGGAAGGAGCGAGCCGCGGGGAGCCCGCCCCGGATGACGAAGGAGAGCATCCCCCCGAACCCCCGCATCTGCCGGGCGGCGAGCTCGTGCTGTGGGTGGCTCTCCAGCCCGGGGTAGGTCACCGATTCCACCTGGGGGTGTCGGTCGAGAAAGTGGGCCACGTGGAAGGCGTTCTCCTGGTGGCGCTCCATGCGGACGTGGAGGGTCTTGAGCCCGCGCAGGACGAG
>DATJZG010000087.1:0-4541 GCA_035499295.1 Anaeromyxobacteraceae bacterium | reverse complement strand
CGCTCTCATCATGTGGTTGTGAGAGCGTGAACGGGAAACTCGGGGGTGCTGCTGGCGCTGCAAGAAAAGGGGGCTGGGTGAGGGCGCAAGGGCGCGGAATGGCGGGCTATGGTTATAGGAATCCGCCCTACTTTCCGCCCTGGAAGTGGACCGGAAATACGACCGATCCAGGAGCGTATTCGTGGGCGTATTTGCGAGCCAATTGGTGGGCCATTTCAAGCCCGTCCCGCAATCGATTGCGGGCTCGATTTTCGCCGTGACAGGTGCACCGATCGCCCAACGGCAGTGAGAGCGCAGCGCCATCCGAGGCGCAGTCACCATCAGTGCTGGCCGGCGAAGTCGCGAACTCGGTCCAGGAGCTGCTGGGCGGCGTCGCCCGTCACCGTCTTCAGCACCAGCGTCACGGTCTGCGGAGGGGTGCCCGCATCTGTGGGCTCAACATCGATCCATCTCCCGGGCTCCCAGAGATGATCGATCGGTGCCGCCGCCATTCCTCGTAGCAAGAAGGCGGCCTGCGAGCAGCGTGCTGCCTGAACGAGAACTCCGGCGTTCCAGTCCGCGGGTGCACGAAACACGACCCGAGCGCCGACGAGCCGCTCTTCTCCGAGTCCCTTCCCCACGTGCACCCTGACGTTCTCCGGGTCGACTGTCGCCACCATGCTCGAGGTGATCGAACGTGCCCTCTGGCGGTCCTCTTCAGAGCACTGAGTGTCGGTCGATTGCGCCTGGTCCGGGATCCGTCGGGAGTCGCTCGATGCAGTCGCACAGCCGAGGAGAACAAGCAGCGAGCCAGCGAACATCCGACTCCGGTGCGACCGGCACCTCGGACGAAATGCTCCGACGTCCGTCTCGCAGCTGTGCGCCCGTATCATTCGAGCCCAGTGAGATCCTCCGGCGGGCGCAGGGGGGCTTTGCCCTTCAGGTAGGTGACCGCGCTCTCTCGCTTGGTGAACTTTCTCGCGCAGCTGCCGCACAGGAAGCGGGGTTGCCCTCCGACGGTTGCGGAGACGCTCCCCGATTGATTCTGGAGGTGAGCCCTGGCACCGCAGTCGGTGCAGAAGACGGCCAGCATGTACGCCTCGGTTCTGCGAAGCCGCCTCGCTCAGGTCGCGACGCGGTCTGCACCCTGCGCCTCCGCAAGGTGCATGCCACTCGGCTCTCCAGTGCTGGGCTTTGAGTCCAGCAGTCTTGCACGCGTCGTCCAGCCGAATCGGCTGACCACGTCCCGCTCGAACCGCCATTCTGGCGGAACGCACAACGCCCCTAGAGTGAACCCAGCGGTCCGGAACAAGGTACGGATTGTGCTATCCCGGCGAGCGTGCATGAGGGACCGGTGCCGACGTCTTGGGCAGCTCTCGTCGCGGACGACGATGCAGGGGTGAGGCAATCACTCCGGCTGTGCCTGGAGGCGGCGGGGGCACGAGTGCTGGGGGTTGCGACGGCCAGCGGTGCACTCGAGGCCATCGAGCGTGGCCGTTTCGACGTTCTGTTCCTCGACCTCTGGCTGGGGACGCAGAACAGTCTGGCGCTCATCCCCGAGCTCCTGCGTCGCCGTCCTGAACTGCCCATCGTCGTGGTTACTGCGTTCGCCACCTTCGAGACCGCGGTCGAAGCAATGCGGCTGGGCGCCTCCGACTATCTTCCGAAGCCGTTCTCTCCGGAACAAGTCAGGCTGGCTGCTCGACGCGTGGTCGAAGCGGGTCTCCTCAAGAGACGCGTTGCCGAGTTGCAGGACCAGCTCAACGCGACGGAGGCAGACGAGTTCTTCGAGACCGAAAGCCCCCGCTTCCGTGCATTTCTCCAGACGGCGTCCCGCGCGGCCTCATCCGAGGCGGTGATCCTGCTTCGGGGCGAGAGCGGCACAGGGAAGAACGTGCTCGCCCGCTGGATCCGTGCGCGGTCGCCGAGAAGCGAGGCGGCTCTTGTGAGCGTCAACTGCCCAGGCCTGTCGAGCGAGCTGATGTCCAGCACGCTCTTCGGACACCGGCGTGGAGCATTCACAGGGGCCATCTCCGATACGCTCGGAAAGGTACAGGAGGCGGAGGGAGGAACCCTTTTCCTGGACGAAGTGGGAGACCTCACCGCCGATGCCCAGGCACGTCTGCTCCGCTTCCTCAATGACCGCAGCTACGAGCGGCTCGGCGAAACGGTGGAAAGGAAGGCAGACGTTCGTCTCGTCGCGGCAACGAACCGTGATCTCGAAGCAGCGGTGAGGTCGGGTCGATTTCGGGAGGACCTGCTCTTCCGCCTGAACGTGCTGACGCTCCTGGTTCCGCCCCTCCGCGAACGGCGCGAGGACCTGCTTCCGCTCGCCCGGCACTACTTGAGGTTCTTTGCGAGCCGGCAAGGCCGGCAGCTCGAGTTTCACCAGGAAACGGAGAGTGCGATCCACGACTACGACTGGCCAGGAAATCTGCGCGAGCTGCGGAACGCAATCGAGCGCGCGACGATCCTGTCCGAGGGCGGGCTCATCACACGCGGAGACCTGAACGTCGACGCGCCCTCGCAACCCTCGTCCGGCAAGACCCCCGTGGCTCTCGGGGCAGCGGTCCCCCTGGACGCAGTCGAGCGCGAGCACATCGCGAGGGTGCTGGCCAGCGCGCCGTCGATTGAAGCAGCCGCGCGCACTCTCGGGATCGGAGAGAACACGCTGCTGCGAAAGCGTCGTCGGTACAACCTGGCATGAGGCCTGCCCGACCAAAGAGGAGGATGCCGCTTCGGACGCGATTCGTTGTCGCGGGGGCTCTGCTGGTCATCACCACCATCGTTGCTGGGCTGTTCACCAGCCTGATCCTCCTTCGGCTCAGTCACGTCGTCGGAGCGGGGCTGGAGAACACGGAGATGACGACCGCGGCCATCGACGCAGTCGCGGCCGGACTGGAGCGAGAGGACGATGTCCTCCTTCTCGCCTTGGTTCCGGGTGAAACCGAGCAGCGGGCGCGGCTCCTTGCGAGCCGAGCCGAAGTCTCCCGAGCCTTCGACCGGCTCGCTCCTTCGCTGACCAGCGATGAGGAGCGAGGGAGCGGAGCCGAACTCAGGGCAGCCATCGACGCTTACCACCGCGCTGGTGACGTCCTCCTGCAGGACCCGCCCGGTCCCGATTCGCTGGCTCGCTACCATCGGGACGTGAACCCGCGACTGCGGGCAGCAGTCAGTGCAGCAGACAGAATCCGGGACGAGCAGGCAACAGAACTGAGGACTCTTGCGGCGTTCACCCGTGACTCGGCAAAGCGTGGAGCCGTCACGGCCGCGTGGATTTGCGCGGTTGCAGTCGTACTTTCGGCCCTGATCGCCATTCACCTCATCCGAGTCGTCGTGGGGCCGGTTCGCGAGCTGACCTCGAGCGTCGACCGCATCGCCTCGGGCGATTTCGAGGCTCGGGTGACTGCACTTTCGACTGACGAGCTCGGTCGACTCGGCGAGGGCTTCAACCGGATGGCCGGTGCGCTGGCGACCTTCCGCAAGTCGAGCCTCGGGGAGCTGCTCAAGGCAAACGAGACGCTCCAGGCGACCCTGGCGGCCCTTCCGGATGCAGTGCTGGTCATCGACGCCGAGGGGAACGTCGTCTCGTTCAACGCGGAGACCCGGCGACTTTTCCCTTCCCTCTCTCTGGAGGGGTCGAGCCTGACAGCCCTTCCCTTGCCCGAGACAGCACAGGCTGAGATCTCACGGGCTCTCCGCCAGCGGCAGGCGCACCCGAAAGCCATCGAGCTTTCTCTGGCCTTCCGGGTCGGTGACGGGGTGGCGCATCGTCGACTCATGCCCCGAGTCGTCCCCTTCTCCGGCTCGGAGCGGGCCGGAGGGGTCCTCGTGCTCTACGACGTGACGGAACTGGTTCGTCTCGATGAGATGAGACTCGAGCTTGTTGGGGTGGCTTCTCACGAGCTGCGAACTCCGGTCACCACGCTTGGAATGACGCTGGGGATGCTCGGCGAGGAGGCGCTCAGCGACAGGCAACGTGAACTGGTGAGTACGGCTCTCGTGGGCGTGGAGCAGCTCGGGGCCACTGTGGACGAGTTTCTCGACCTCACGCGGGTTGAGGCCGGTCAGCTTCGATTGAACATGGAGCCCGTCGATGTGACGCGGATCGTCGATAGCGTCACCCAACGGTTTCGATCGCAATGCGAGGCGAGCGGGGTTTCCCTCGAGACGCGCCTCGAGACCCCCGTGGTCGGCAAGGTCGACGTCAAGCGGCTGGCAGTCGTTGTCGCGAACTTGCTCTCCAATTCAGGCAAGTACACTCCCTCGGGCGGAAGGATCGTCGTGGAGTGCGCGCGGGCTGCGCTGGGCGGTGACGCCGTTCTCAGGGTGATCGATTCTGGCCCCGGCGTTCCCGAGGAGTTCCGCGAGCGAGTCTTCGAAAAGTTCTTTCGGGTCGAACACCGTCTGGGACGTGCAGAGGGGACCAGCGGTGCCGGAATCGGGCTCTATCTCTGTCGGCAGATCGTGGAGGCGCATGGGGGGCACATCCGCTGCAGTCCGGGGCAGGGTCCACGCGGCGCGATGTTCACCGTGACCTTGCCGGGCCTCGCGAGCCGAGC
>DATJZG010000086.1:0-2440 GCA_035499295.1 Anaeromyxobacteraceae bacterium | reverse complement strand
CGGCGAGCCCCGGGCGGCCGCTCCCGGAACGGCCCCGGCGCCCTTGTGGGGCGCCGGCGACCCGCCGCGCGCGGCCTCCTCCACGAACCGGACCCTCCCCCGGTGGAAGACGAAGGTCCCGCCGGGAGCCCGGGCGGTGAGGAGGATCTCGAGGCCCCCCCCCACCTCGACCAGGTGGCGACCGGGGGAGGACGAGACGACGCGGACCGCGAGCGAGACCCCGCCGGCCTCGAGGCGGAGCTCCTTCCCCTCCTCGCCGACCGAGACCGGGTAGAGGCGGTCGCCGACGCGGAGCGTCTGCCTCACGAGCGCCTCCCGGCGATGTCCCAGGCGCCGAGCGCGCTCCAGGGAGAGGGCGGCGGCCGGGCCGCCTCCCCGGCCGGGGAGCAGGGCCCCCGGCTCCCCTGCGCCTCGAGGAGGTGGCCGAGGAGCGCCATCCGGTCGCCCGCTTCGTCGCCCGGCCGGCGCCAGCCGGCGAAGTGCTCCTCCAGGAAGCGGGTGTGGGTCTTCCCGGCGCGGAACGGCGCCGACCGGAGGACGTCGAGCAGGAACTCGACCGGGGTGGCGACGCCAAGGATCGCACACTCCTCGAGCGCCCGGACCATGCGGCCGATGGCGGCCTCGCGGCTCGGCCCGTGGGCGACGAGCTTCCCGAGGATCGGATCGTAGTGGAGGCCGACCTCGCTGCCCGACTCGACGCCCCCGTCCCAGCGGATGCCGGGCCCGGCCGGAGCCCGGGCGAGGAGGATGCGCCCGGGGGAGGGCGCGAACCCCTGCTCCGGGTCCTCGGCGTAGATGCGGCACTCGATGGCATGCCCGCGCGGCTGGACCTCCTCCTGGCGCAGCGACAGGGGCGCCCCGGCGGCGATCTCGATCTGGGAGCGCACCAGGTCGAGCCCGGTGACCATCTCCGTCACCGGATGCTCGACCTGCAGCCGGGTGTTCACCTCCAGGAAGTAGAAGCGGTCGCCGTCGAGGAGGAACTCGACGGTGCCGGCGCTCCGGTAGCGGGCGTCCCGGGCCACCTGGACCGCCACCTCTCCCATCCGGCGCCGCAGGTCGGGGTCGAGCCCGGGGGACGGCGACTCCTCCAGGAGCTTCTGGTGCCGCCGCTGCAGCGAGCACTCCCGCTCGTGGAGGTGCACCACCTGGCCGTGGCCGTCGGCGAGGATCTGGAACTCCACGTGCCTGGGGGCGTGGAGGGCCTTCTCGAGGTAGACGGTCCCGTCGCCGAAGGCTGCCCGCGCCTCGCTCGACCCCTGCCGCGCCGCCTCGGCGAGGTCCTCCGGACGCTCCACCCTCCGCATTCCCTTTCCGCCGCCGCCGGCGGCCGCCTTGACCATCACCGGGTACCCGAGCCCCCGGGCGGCGGCGGCGAGCCGCTCCGCATCGGCCGCGGGCTCGACCGTTCCCGGTACCACCGGCACGCCGCGCGCGCGCAGGAACCGGCGCGCCGCCACCTTGTCGCCGAGGAGCGACATCGCCTCCGGCGGGGGGCCGATGAAGGCGAGCCCGGCCTCGCCCACCGCCCGCGCGAAGGCCGGGCTCTCCGAGAGGAAGCCGTAGCCAGGGTGGATGGCCTCCGCCGCGGTGCTCCGGGCGGCCTCGAGGACCTTCCCGGAGTCGAGGTAGCTCGAGGCCGGCTCGGGCGGGCCGAGCGCCACCGCCTCGTCGGCGGCGGCGACGTGGGGCGCCTCGCGGTCGGCGTCGGAGTAGACGGCAACCCCGCGGATCCCCATCTCGCGCACGGTGCGCAGGATCCGGACCGCGATCTCCCCCCGGTTGGCGACGAGGATCTTCCGGAACACTCGCTCCCTCACATCCGGAAGGTCCCGTGCCCCTGGCGGCGCCCCGCGAGGGGCGCGTGCCGGGAGGCGGCGATGGCCAGGCCGAGCGCGTCTCGCGTGCGGGCCGGGTCGAGGATGCCGTCGTCCCAGAGACGGGCGGTGCTGTGCCAGGCGCTCCCCTCCTCCTCGGCCTGGGCGAGGATGGGGGCCCGGATCTCCTGCGCCTGCTCGCGGGTGAGCGGGGGCAGTCCCTCCCGGGCCAGCTGGTCGTTCTTCACCGAGACGAGCACCTCCGCGGCCTGCTCGCCTCCCATCACCCCGATGCGGGCGTTGGGCCAGGTCCACAGGAACCGGGGCGAGTAGGCCCTCCCGCACATGCCGTAGTTCCCGGCCCCGAACGACTGCCCGATGATGACCGTGAACTTCGGGACGGTGGCGGTCGCCACCGCGTTCACCATCTTGGCTCCGTCCTTGGTGATGCCGGCGCGCTCGTACTCCCGCCCGACGATGTATCCGGCGACGTTCTGCAGGAACACGAGCGGGACGCCCTGACGATCGCAGAGCTGCACGAACTGCGTGGCCTTGAGCGCGCTCTGCGAGAAGAGGACACCGTTGTTGGCGAGGATCCCGACCCGGTACCCGTGGAGGAAGGC
>DATJZG010000085.1:0-45334 GCA_035499295.1 Anaeromyxobacteraceae bacterium | reverse complement strand
AGATTCCCCACTGCTGCCTCCCGTAGGAGTCTGGACCGTGTCTCAGTTCCAGTGTGGCTGATCGTCCTCTCAGACCAGCTACCCGTCGTAGCCTTGGTGGGCCATTACCCCGCCAACTAGCTGATGGGCCGCGGGCTCATCCTGAAGTGATAGCTTGCATGCAGAGGCCACCTTTTCCCTCAGGGACCGAAGTCCCCGTGGTCTTATCCGGCATTAGCACCCCTTTCGGGGAGTTATTCCGGGCTTCAGGGCAGATTACCCACGTGTTACGCACCCGTGCGCCACTGTACTCACCCTTGCGGGCTTTCCCGTTCGACTTGCATGTGTTAGGCACGCCGCCAGCGTTCGTTCTGAGCCAGGATCAAACTCTCCAATTAAGAGCTTGAATCCCTTGCCCGGACCCCTTTCGAGGTCACGCGGCTCGGTGTTTGATTCGGAAATATTTGTCACTCGCAGGAACGCGTTGAATCCGCATTCCGTCGTAGGCTTGCTATTCAGTTTTCAAAGACCGAGCGCTACCCCGGGATCGAGGCCGAAAACCTCTTTCCCGAAACCCTGACCGTCGCGGAGTCGCGAAGACAACCGTGCAGCGTCAAGGGGGGAGGCTTTTACATCCCCTCCCCGGTGCCGTCAAGAGAAAAGCCGACAACGAGTTCGGCTCGTCTTCGAAACAGCGGCAGGGGGTCGGAGTATAGCTGCGACGCTCCTGCTGTCAAGCCGCCGAAGCCCCCGTAACTACCTCTGAAGAAGGGCCTTCGAGCGCCTTGAAGGGGCCGCACTATAGTCAGGGGCGTCCGGGTGTCAAGAGGCCCTCACCGCGAACCAACCGGGACGGGCGCGACTTCCAAGGGGCGGCGGGCGTACCCCCGCAACCCTCCGATCCCCTTGCGTTTTATGTTGGATCACGGGAGCCAGGCCGAGAGGTCCACGGCGTCGAGGCGCGCGGGCGCTGCCCGGGCCTCTGCCTCCAGGTTCCGCGGCCCGCCCCCTCGCGCGCGCTCCGCCCGGGAGATCGCCACCAGCCGCTCGAGGGCCTCCTCGAGCTGATCGTTCACCACCACGTAGTCGTACCGGTGGGCGGCAGCGAGCACCTCGGCGCGGGCGGCCGCCAGCCGAGCTCGGATGGACTCGTCACTGTCGGTGGATCTGCCCCGGAGCCGGCGCTCCAGTTCCGCGGGCGTCGGGGGAACGAGGAGCACGGTCACCGCCTCCCTGGGCCAGTGGCTCTTGATCTGCAGGCCTCCCTGCACGTCGATGTCGAACACGGCCACTCTGCCCGAGCGCAGCGCCTCCTCGACGTTCGTCCGGGGAGTGCCGTAGAGCCGGCCGTGCACCTCCGCCCACTCGGCGAACTCGCCCCGGGCCACCATCTCCCGGAAGCGCGGGCTCTCCAGGAACCGGTATTCGACCCCGTCTCGCTCCTGGCCCCGCGGCGCTCGCGTCGTGGCCGAGACGGAGAAGCACGCGTCGGGCGTCCGCTCCACGAACAGCCTCGCCAGCGTGGTCTTTCCAGCCCCCGAGGGAGCCGACAGCACCAGGAGCTGGCCCGGCCCGCGTGGCTCACTCGACATTCTGCACCTGCTCCCGCATGCGCTCGACCTCGGCCTTCAGGCTCACCACGCTGGCGGCGATGTCGGCGCTCTGGGACTTCGATCCGATGGTGTTCACCTCTCGATGCATCTCCTGCACCAGGAAGTCCATCTTCCGCCCAGCGGGCTCGTCCCCGAAGAGGAGCCCGCGCATCTGCGAAAGGTGGCTGCGCAGTCGCGTCACCTCCTCGCTCACGTCGACCCGGTCGGCGAAGAGCGCGACCTCCGTCGCCAGTCGGACCGGATCGGGAGCGAGACCCCGCGAGAGCTCCTCCACCCGCTCCGCCAATCGGTCGCGGTAGACCTCCACCGACCGGGGCGAGAGGGCCTCCACCCGGGTCACCAAGCTCTCCACCACCGCGAGCCGCCCTTCCAGGTCGCGCCCCAAGGCCGCTCCCTCCCGCTCCCGCATGGTCGAGAGCGCGTCCAGGGCCTTTTGGAGGGCCTCGCTCGCGCCCGGGCGCATCGCCTCGACGTCCACCGCGCGCTCCTCGAGCGTCACCACTCCCTCGGCGCCCAGCACCGACTCGAGCGACACCGGTCCCGCCAGGCCCACCCGGCTCCGCACCTCCTCGAATGCCTTCGCGTACTCCACCGCCAGGCCCAGATCCACGCGCGGGCTTTGGGAACCGCGCGCCGCCCCGCGCCGCAGCGTCACCTCGACACCGCCGCGCGCGAGGCGCTCCTTCACCAAGCGCGCCAGCTCCGGCTCGAGCGCCGCGAGCTCTCGCGGGAGCCGCACCTTTACCTCGCAGTACTTGTGGTTCACCGAGCGGACCTCGGCGTCGATCTCCTCGCCCGCCGCTCCCGCGCGTCCCGACCCAAATCCCGTCATGCTGCGAGTCATGAGGCCCCCGGAGCCACGGCCCGGCGCGCGGCGCCCTCGAGCAGCTCCCGCGCCGGCCGCGCCACCCTCTCCACCTCGAGGTCGACCATGCATCGGTGGTGCCGGAGCGGACATCGTTTCGGGCCGTGGTCGTGGCAGGGCGCGCACTCCACCTTCAGCCACACCGGCCGCTCGGCGGCCCCGAAGACGTGGCGCCCCGGGTCGGTAGGCCCGAAGACGACCACGGTCGGACGCCCGAGGGCGCGCGCGCAGTGGACGAGGCCGGTGTCGCCACCCACCACCACGCCACACCGGGCGAGGAGCGAGAGGGCCTCCGGGATGGAGTTCCCGGTGGTGTCGCGAACCGGCACCCCCGAGCCCTCCGAGATCCGGCGGGCCACATCGCGCTCGGCGGGCCCCCCGAGGAGAACGATGGTTCCACCGACCGCGTCGACGAGCCGGCGCGCCAGGGCGGCGAACCTCTCCTCCCCCCACCTCTTCGTGGCCCACTCGGCGCCGGGCACGATCCCCACCAGCGGTTCCGGCGCTCCCCGCAAGGCCTCGTCTGTATAGCGCTCGAGCCCCGAGGGTGGGCGAAGCTCGAGCCGGCGGTCCCCGGGACTGGCCCCGGCGGCGACGGCGAGCGAAAGGACCCGATCGACGAAGGGGCGGCCGCGGTCGAGAGGGACCTTCTCGTTGCACAGGGGGGCGTAGCCGATCCGCCTCTCGGCCCGCGAGAGCCACGCGAGCGCCCCCGAGCGTGCGGACGGGTGGGACACCAGGGCGACGTCGGGCGAGAAGGCGCGGATCTCCCGGCCCAGGCGCAGGAGCCCCCGCAGCCCCTTGGCCGTCTGCCGCTTGTCGAACACGTAGACCTCGTCCACCCCGGGCAGGAGCCGGGCCACCTGCTCGCCGCGCGGGGAGACCACCACCGCCACCTCGGCGCTCTGCCAGCGCGCCTTGAGGGCGCGCACGGCTGGCCCCAGGAAAACGGTGTCTCCCAGGAAGGCTGGGTGGACGAGGACGAAACGCACGGTCGCTCAGGCGAGGGGGCGGGCCTCGTCGACGAGCATCACTGGGATGTCGTCCTTGATCTCGTAGACGAGCCGGCAGGCGGGGCAGTGGATCTCGCTTCTCTCCTCGTGAAACTCGAGGTCGCCCTTGCACTTGGGGCAGGCGAGGATCTCCTTGAGCTCAGGGGCGAGTGCCATCGGACCTCCGCAAGGACCTCTTACTCCACCCCTTCCGGCATCGCAACGATCGGCGCGACCCACCGCGCTCCCCCGCCACCGGGTCGCCTTCAGGCGCGGGGCATGCGCGTCACTCTCAGGAGAAAGTCCTCTACCGCGGCGCCGCGCGCCTCCTCGGTGTAGAGCGCCCGCATCCGCGACCGAGCCGCCCGGCCCATCTCTCGCGCGCGGCCGGGATGGGAGAGCACCTCCTCGATGGCCGCCGCCAGACCGGCCACGTCCCCCTCCTCGACGAGCCGTCCGGTCTCCCCGTCCACGATGCTCTCCGCCGGCGCGCCAGCCCGGTAGGCGATGCCCGGGCGCGCGCTCGCCATGGCCTCGAGGAGCGCCCGGCAGGTGGCGTCGTTCCCCTCCGCCAGGAGCACCTTGGCATCGAGCGTCCGATAGGCGGCGGCGAGCTCGGCGCCGCGCCGGTATCCGGCGAACACCACGCTCCGCGAGATGCCCAGGCGGACGGCCTCCTCGCGCACCTCCGGCAGCCCTTCCCCGCGCCCGACGACGACCAGGCGAGCCTCTGGCTGGCGCGCCTGCACCAGCCGGAAGGCCGCGAGCAGCTCCGGGTGGCGGCGGTCGGGCTTGATGCGGGAGACGATGCCCACCACCGGCGCCCCGGCGGCGATGCCGAGCTCGGAGCGCAGGTCCGGCCCCTCGGGGGTGAAGGCGCTCGAATCCACCGCCCCCCTCACCGCCACCACCCGCTCGGCGGGGACCCCGAAGCCCTCGCGTAGCGCGCGCGCGTGCGCCTCGCACACGGCGATAAGCCCGTCGGTGGCGCGGTGGGTGAGCCCCTGCAGCCCTCGCCGGCGCAGCGACCGGGAGGAATGGACCGTCCGGACCACCCGCCCCTCCCGCCGGCCGGAGAGGGCGAGGAGCGCGAGCCCGTGGTCGTGGGAGAAGTTGGCGTGCAGCACGTCGAACTCCGCCGCCAGGCGCCGCAGCCGGAAGGCGTCGGCGAGGTAGATCGCCGGACCTCCCTTGGTCGTGAGCGCGAGCTCGTCCCGCAGCGGGAATCCCATGCCGGCGAGGCGCTCCCGCAGGTCCCCCTCGCGGCGGCGGTCCACGGCCATCTCCACCCGGTGGCCCCGCCGGGCGAGTTCCCGGGCCACCGAGGCCATGGGCTCGGCCGGGCCCGTCCACACTGGGGAGGAGAGGAGCTCGAGGACCTTCACCGGGGCCTCCGGGAAGGGGGACCCGGGCCCGCCGCCGCCCTCCCACCGGAGGGGACACCGCGGAGGCGCGGCGCGCGCGGTCCGGGCGACAGCGACTCGAGGAAGGGTCCGGCCGTGGGTGCGAGCAGCATGGCGGAGGGGTTCCCGAGGTCGGGCCGCTCACCCCTTCTTCGCGCTTTCCAGGCGCCGGAGCAGCTCGGTGGTGGAGTGGTCCTTGGGATCGCCGGCCACCGCCACCCGGCCTCCGTAGCGCTGCACCTCGGCGGCCTCGGGGATGGTGTCCGGCGTGTAGTCGGTGCCCTTCACCTGGACGTCCGGGCGCAGCGCCCGGATCACCGGGACGACGTCCCTCGAGCCGAAGATCACGACGCGGTCGACGCAGGCCAGCGCCGCCACGATCTCTGCCCTTTCCGCCTCCGGGACCACCGGCCTCCCCTCCCCCTTGTTCGCGCGGGCAGAGGCGTCGCTGTTCACCGCCACCACCAGGACGTCGGCGAGGGCCTTCGCGCCCTCCAGGTAGCGAAGGTGGCCCACGTGGAAGAGGTCGAAGATGCCGTTCGCCAGGGCGACGGTGCGGCCGCCCTCGTCGGCCTCGGCGCGGATGCGCGGGAGATCCTCCAGGCGGACGATGCGCTCCCGGCTCATCTCCCCACCAGCTCCGGTTCCAGCTCCTCCCGGGTCACCGTCGCCGTCCCCGCCTTCTGCACCACCAGCGCCCCGGCCACGTTGGCCAGCCGAGCGGCGGACTCGGCGCTGGCGCCGGACGCGATGGCCGCGCAGAACGTCGCGGCGACCGTGTCCCCGGCCCCGGTGACGTCCACCGCCTCCTTGTTGCCATGCGCCGGCAGGTGTAGCGGCGCTGCTCCCCGGTGGAAGAGCGTCATGCCGTTTCGACCACGCGTGACGAGCAGACTTTCGCAACCCAGCCGGCGCTGCAGGACCCGCGCCGCCCGCAACAGGCCGCCGGGCTGCGCGAGCGGCACGCCGGAGGCCGCTTCCAGCTCCGGCTCGTTGGGCTTTGCCATGGTCAGCCCGCGGAAGTTGCGCAGGTTGTAGCGAGAGTCGACGCAGACCGGGAGGCCGGATTTCTTGAGCCGCCGGAGCGCCTCGATGACCCGCGGCGACAGGGCTCCCGACCCGTAGTCGCTCGCGAGCACCGCGTCGGCGCCCCGGCAGGCGCGCTCGAGGTCGCCCAGCAGCCGGCGCTCCGCCGCCGTCGGGAGGGGCTCGGGGGGGCGGTCGACCCGCAGCATCTGCTGGCGCCGGGTGGAGCGCCCGCCGGCGAGGATGCGGGTCTTCGCCTCGGTGACCCGGCCGCGCAACCGCTGGATCCCGGCGACGGCGATCCCCCCGCCTCGCAGCTCCGAGAGGAGGCGGCTGCCCAACTCGTCGTCGCCGACGAGGCCGACGGCCCGGACGTTCACGCCCAGCGCGGCGAGGTTCTTCGCGGCGTTGCCCGCCCCGCCTGCCTTGAGCTCGCTCCTCTCGAAGCGAACGATGAGCACCGGCGCCTCCCGGCTGATGCGCTCGGTCTCTCCGTAGACGTACTCGTCGGCCACGAAGTCGCCGACCACCACCACCTTGGCGCGCCGGAAGGAAGGGAGGAGACGGGCCAGCGGTGCGAGCGAGGGGGCGGGGCGCCGGGGCATGTGGGGGCTGTCTACCCTGCGTCCTCTTCCTGGTCAATGGGGCTCCGCCGCCGGCGGCGAGGCTCCCGTCCCGGGTGAACCGCCGGGGACACCCGCGCCGCTCCAGGCCGGCGGTCTCGTCTTCCACCTTCTGTGGACCCAGTACCACTGCTCCGGATGGAGCCGGATCCAGTGCTCGAGCCGGTGGTTCAGGCCCTGCATGAAGGCGAGCACGTCGGCGTCCCGGTCCCCGCTCTCGGGCACCTTCAGCGGACCCTCGATGACGATCCGGTGGCGCCCGTCCTCGAGTTGCACGTCGAGGGCGAAGAAGACTTCGGCCTTGGCGCGCAGAGCGAGGTAGGCGGGTGTCGGGGAGGTGGCGGCCGGGACCCCGAAGAAGGTGGGGAAGATGGCACGGCGGGCCGCCATGTTCTGGTCGATGACGTAACCGAGGACGCGCCCCTCGCGCATGGCGCGGAGCGCCGCGCGCAGGGTCTCGCCGCGGGTGACGACGAGCTCCTGTACCCCGGCGCGCTCGCGCCCGCGGCGCCAGAGGCGCGCCAGCCACCCTCCCCCCATCCGCCGGGCGATCATGGTGATGGGATAGCCCTTCATGTTGTGGACGGCGGCCAGGTTCTCGAAGTTGCCGAAGTGGGCGGTGCAGACGACCACGCTCCGACCGCGGCGGCGGGCGTCGGCGATTCGCTCCAGAGCTCCCGGCTCGTAGACGAAGAGCCGGTCGATCTCCTCCGAGCGAAGGCCAGTCACGAAGAGGAAGTCGGGCGCCATGCGCCCGAGCCGGACGAACATCGACCGCCCCACCGCCCGGCGCCGCGCGTCGCTCCACTGCGGGAAGGCGAGCCGCAGGTTGTCCATCACCACGCCGCGCCGAACGCGCAGCGCCCAGAGGAGCCAGCCCATCCCCGCCCCCAGCGCTCCGAGCCATCGCCGGATCACGGTCCCCCCTCCCCCCCGGGCCTCGCCGACCGGGCGAGCACCTCCGCGAGCGCGCGGTCGAGGACGTCCGCGCCTCTCACGATCTCCGCCTCGATCCGCAGCACCCGCAATCGCTCCTCTCCAGCCCACGCCGGGGAGAGCCGGACCGCGTCTTTCTCGGTGGTGACGACCCCGTCCGCGCCTCCCCGCTCGGCGGCGGCCAGCGCCTCCTCGACCTCTTCGTCGGTGAAGCGGTGGTGGTCGGGAAAGTCCCGGGAAAGGGCCACCTCGGCGCCGAGTGCCTCCACCGTGCGCCGCACGCTCTCCGGGCGGGCCACCCCGGTGAGGAGCCCCACGCGCCGGCCCCGGAGCCACGGGAGGCCGAGGCTCCCCTGCAGCGAGGCGGGGACGAGATCTCGCGGGGCGTGCCACGACTCCACCGGGTCCGAGCCCGTGAACCGGCGCGCCAACTCCCGCAGCCCCTCGGCCCTGTCTTCCTCCGCCCGGTCGACGTGGGTGAGCCAGACGAGCCCCGCGCGCCGGAGCGCCCCCGCCGGCTCCCGGTTCGGGCCGCGCGGGAGGCAGTGGCCGTTGCCCCACGGGTTCGAGGCGTCGAGCACCACCACGTCGAGGTCGCGGAGGAGCCGGCGATGCTGGAAGCCGTCGTCGAGCAGGAGCACGTCCGCGCCGAGGGTGGCCACCGCCACCTTCGCCAATTCCCCGCGGTCCCGGCCGCACAGCACCCGCAACCCGGGAAGCCGGCGCGCCAAGAGCACCGGCTCGTCCCCACCCTCCTCGGAGCCGAGGAGCGGACCCGCCCCGTCCGAGACAACCCGCGCTCCGGTCGCCCGGCCGCCGTAACCGCGGGAGAGGACGGCGGGCTTCCGTCCGGCGGCGCGCAGCCGCTCGGCGATCGCCATCACCACCGGCGTCTTGCCGGCCCCGCCGACCGCCAGGTTACCCACCGAGACGACCGGGGCACTCGCCCGCACCGCAGGGAGCACGCCCCACCGGTAGAGCGCCCCCCGCAGCGCCGCCCCGGCCCGAAAGAGCCCCTCGGCCCCGGTGAGCGGCGCGAAGAGAAGGCCCTCCCCCCAGCCGGGGTCCGGCCGCCACCAGATGCGGCCGATGGCGGCGTGGCGCCTCGCCGCCGACGTCACGCCGCCCGGCCTTCCTGACGCCCCCGCGGCAGCACTCCCAGCATGTGGTCCACGTTGCGGGCGCTCGCGCCCCGGATGGCGCTCACCGCCTCGCGGGCCATGGCGCCGAGCTCGGCGAGCTCATCCGGGCGCGAGAGGAGCTCGCGCGCCACCCGCAGGAGCTGCTCGGGGGTGGCCACCTGGATGCCGCCGCGCCCCACCAAGACCTGCACGCTGTCCTTGAAGCTCTCCATGTGCGGGCCGAACAGGACCGGCTTTCCCTGCCCCGCCGGCTCGAGGATGTTCTGCCCCCCCCGGCGCACCAGGCTCCCGCCGACGAAGGCGAGGGTGGCGAGGCGGTAGGCGGCGGCGAGCTCGCCGATGGTGTCGAGCACCACCACCTGCGGGCGGCGCGCCTGCGCCCCCAGGCTGCGGAGCCGCGCCGACAGGCCCGCTTCCGAGCACAGGCCCAGGATCTTCCCCGACCTCTCCACGTAGCGGGGAGCGACCACCAGCTGCAGGCCGGGGAAGTCCGGGAGTAGTTTCCGGTACACCCCGAGCACGAGCTCTTCCTCTCCCTCGTGGGTCGAGCCGGCGATGAGCACCGGGCGGTCCGGGCCGAGCCCCATCGCCGCGCGCAGCGGCTCGTCGTCTCCCCCGGGGCGGTCGAGCGGTAGGGCGTCAAACTTGGTGTTGCCGGTGACCCAAACCCGATCCGGCGGCGCGCCGAGCTGGAGCGCGCGCTCCGCCTCCTCGTCAGAACGCATCAGGAACAGATCGATGGAGGGGAGGGGGTTGCCGATGGTGCGGAAGAGCGCCCGGTAGCGCGTCATCTTCTCCGGGTTGAAGCGGCCGTTGGTGAGGGCGATGCGTACTCCGGCCTTGCGGGCGGCGCGGATCAGGTTCGGCCAGATCTCGGTGTACTCCAGCACCAGGAGGTCGGGGCGCAAGGCCGACACCGCCCGGCGCGTCGCTCCCGGCAGGTCGTAGGGAGCGTAGATGACCACGTCCGCCTCGGTGAGCTTCTTCCGTGCCATCTCCAGGCCGCTGTTGGTGATGGTGGTCACGACGATGCAGCAGCCGGGGAGGCGCGCCTTGAGCTCCTTCATCATGGGGTGAAGGGAGAGCAGGTCCCCGGCGCTCGCCCCATGGAGCCAGACGCGGGGGGAGCCCGAGCCGAGGTCGAGCGAGCGCGGGTAGAAGCCGAAGCGAAAAGGGATTCCGTGCCGGAGCTTCGGGTGGAAGAGGAGCACCGGCAGGAACGCCAGGAAGAGAAGGTAGCTCGCGAGAGCGTAGAGTGCGTGCACGCCGACTCGGTCCTACTCCATCCCCGGGGGGTTCGTGAAGGGCCCACCTCGCGGCTTCGCGGCCGGGCCGTGGTCGCCGACGCACCACCCCGCGCCGGAGGGGGATCGGACCGCGACCGTGCTCGAAGGATGGCGCTTCCGCACCGGCCCACTATCTTCACCGCCATGTCCGCGCGCGTCGACCTCTTTCGACTGCACGCCGAGGAGTACGCGACCGGGCGGGCGCCGCGCGTGGTCACGGTGGGCCCGGCGCGGTTCCTCGCACTCGCCGGCCGGGGTGAGCCGGAGGGCGCCCGGTTCCAGGACCAGGTCCAGGCGCTCCAGCGGGTGGCGGGCGCTCTGCGGGCGCACATCCGCCGAGCGCGCGGCAAGGACTTCAAGCTCCCCCTGCTCGAGGTGCTGTGGTGGGACGACCCGCCCCTCGACCCCGGCGGCGGGTGCCCCGCGGACCGCCATTGGAAGCTCTTGCTGCGGATGCCGAGCTTCGTCCGCCGCGTCGACATCGCCGGCGCCGCCGGTGACCTCGGGGATCCGGGAGCGCTCGCCCACGAGAGCGCCGTGCGGCTCGAGGACCTGAAGGAAGGGCGCTGCATCCAGGCGCTCCACGTCGGGCCCTGGCAAAGCCAGGCCCAGACCTTGGCACGCATGCAGCGGGCTGCTGCGGAGCACGGCCTCGCCTTTCACGGCCGCCAGCACGACGTCTACCTCTCCGATCCGCAGCGCGTGCCGGGGGAGAGGCGCAAGACCCTGTTGCGGCGCGCCGTCCGGGCCCGATAGCCCGGGGGCCGCCCCTTCAGGCTACTTTTCCTCCTCCATCCCCTTCACCTTGCCCTCGGCGCGGCGCTTCTCGATGATCTTCTGGGCGATGTGGGGCGGCACCGGCTCGTAGTGCGACGGCTCCATGGTGAAGTACCCGACGCCCTGGGTGAGGGAGCGGAGCTCGGCGTCGTAGGTCATCGCCTCCGCGTGCGGGCAGAGCGCCCGGATGGCGACGCCGCGGGCGATGGGCTCCATTCCCTGCACCTTGGCCCGGCGGCTGTTGAGGTCGCCCATCACCGGCCCCACGTACTCTTCGGGGACGCGCACGTCGAGCTTCATGATGGGCTCGAGCAGGATGGGGCGGGCCTCCTGCATGGCCTTCTTGAACCCCATCGACCCCGCGATCTGGAAGGCCATGTCGGAGCTGTCGACGTCGTGGTAGCTGCCGAAGACCAGCTTGGCGCGGAAGTCGACCACGGGGTACCCCGCCAAGGGACCGGACCCGAGAGCGCCCCGGACGCCCTTCTCCACCGAGGGGATGAACTGGCGCGGGATGACCCCGCCGACGATGGCGTCCTCGAACTCGAAGCCAGAGCCGCGCGGCAGCGGATAGAGCTCGAGGGTGCAGTCCCCGTACTGTCCGTGGCCGCCGGTCTGCCGCTTGAACTTGCCCTGGGCCTTGGAGGAGACGGTGATGGTCTCGAGGTACGCCGGGGTGGGGACGGCCAGCTGGATCTCCACCCCGTGCTTGCGCTTCAGCCTCTCGACCGTCACCTCGATGTGCGCCTGGCCCGTTGCCTTGAGCAGGAACTCGCCGGTGTCGGCGGCCCGTCCCAGCTCGAGGGAAGGATCCTCCTCGATCAGCTTCTGCAGCCCGGCGGTGGCCTTGTCGTCCCCGGAGCCCTTGGCCTGCACGGCGTAGGCGACGGGACGGTTGGGTTGCTTGAAGTCGGGGAGCACCGCCACGTTGTCCTTGTCGCAGAGCGTGTCCCCGGTGCGAGCGTCCTTGAGCTTGAGCAGGACGACGACGTCCCCGGGCCCGGCCGACGTCACCTCTACCTGCTGGGCGCCGTCGGTCCGGTAGAGCCGGGCGATGCGCTCCTCCACGCGGGTGCGCGGGTTCATGACCACCGCGTCGGGCTTCAGGGTACCGGAGCGGACGCGCAGGTAGTCCACGCGGCCGGCAAAGTGGTCGATGGTGGTGCGGAAGACCTGGGCGCAGAAGGGAGCCCCGGCGTCCCCCCGGAGCTCGACCTCCTTGCCGGCGAGGTCCTTGCCCCTGACGGTGCGCCCCTCCGGGGGCGGGAAGAGCAGGGTCACCAGCTCGAGGAGCTCGCGGACCCCGATTCCGGGTTTCGCCGCCGCCATCGCCACCGGCAGGAACTTCTGCTGGAGGGCGCCGGCGGTCAGCCCGCGGATGACCTCGTCGGCGGTGAGGCTGCCGCCCTCCAGGTACTTTCCGAGCAGCTCGTCGTCGGACTCGGCGGCGGCCTCCACCAGCGCCGTCCGGGCCGCGTCCGCCTCCGCTCGCATGTCCGCCGGCACCTCCGCCTCCGCCATCCTGCCGAACGGCTTATCGTAGAGGTGGGCCTTCATGGTGAGCAGGTCGACCATCCCCTTCAGGGCGGCCCCCTGGCCGACGGGGAGGTGGACCGGCACCGGCTTCACCTTGAGGGAAGCCTCGATGTCGGAGAGCGTCCGCCTGAAGTCGGCCTGTTCGTGGTCGAGCCGCCCCACCAGGCCGATCGCCGGGAGCTTCGACTCCGCGAGCGCGTCGTAGATGCGCTCGGTGCGGTTGTGGGTCCCGTCCACGGCGGAGACGACGAGCACGGCCCCGTCGGTCACCTGCAGGGCCCACTCCGCCTCGTTGATGAAGGCGGCGAACCCGGGGGTATCGAGCACGTTGAAGGTGCGCCCGCCCTCCTCGAACGTCTCGGGATGGATGGAGAGGGTGAAGTTCCTCTTCTTCTCTTCCGGCTCGGCGTCGAGTCGAGAGGTGCTGCCCTCGGGGCTCGCCCGCTTCGCGTCCGCGACCCGGAGGAGCGCCTCGACGAGCGCGGTCTTGCCGGCGCCGTCGGCGCCAAGGATAGAGAAGGTGCGGACGATGCGCTGGGCCATGGTGCGGGGTCTCCGGCTCCGGCCCCGCGGCGAGGCGCGGGGGATCGTGTGACGGCGAGGTGTCGAGTCATACCATGGGACGGTCGCGCCGCGACCCGTCCCGGGGATTGCGGGGCTCACGTCTTCAGGTCGGGGAAGTCCTCCTGCCAGTACTCGTGGGGGGCGCGCGCGTCCGGGGAGTGGCGCTGTCGCTCCCGGTCGCGCAGCTGCACCCGGCGTATCTTCCCGGAGATGGTCTTCGGCAGGTCGGAGAACTCGAGGCGGCGCACCCGCTTGAAGGGGGCGAGGCGACGGCGGACGAACTTGAAGATGTCGTGCGCCAGATCCCTCGACGGCGCCTGCCCCGGCCGCAGGATGAGGAACGCCTTCGGGACCACGCCGCGCACCGCGTCCGGGCTCGGGACCACCGCGGCCTCCGCCACCGCGTCGTGCTCGATGAGGCTGCTCTCCAGCTCGAAGGGGCTGATGCGATAGTCGGAGCTCTTGAAGACGTCGTCGGCCCGACCGACGTAGGTGATGTACCCGTCGGCGTCGCGGCTGGCGAGGTCGCCCGTGTGGAAATGCCCGTCGCGCGCGACGAACTCGTTCAGGGTCGGATCGTCGATGTAACCGGCCATCAAGCCGGCCGGGCGGGTCTCGAGGCGCAGCGAGATTTCGCCCTCGTCGCCGGGCTGGCCCGCCGGGTCGAGCAGGGCCACCTCGTACCCGGGCAGGGGCCGACCCATGGAGCCGGGTTTCACGGCCTGGCCCGGGGTGTTGCCGATCTGGGCGGTCGTCTCGGTCTGGCCGTACCCGTCGCGGATGGTCGTCCTCCAGGCGTTGCGCACCTTCTCGATCACCTCCGGGTTGAGGGGCTCCCCGGCGGACAGCGCCTCCCGCACGCTCACCCGGTAGCGCGAGAGGTCCTCGAGGATCAACATGCGCCAGACGGTGGGAGGGGCGCACAGGATCGTGACGGCGTGGCGCTCGAGCACCTCGAGCGTGCTCCGCGGCTGAAAGCGGGCGTAGTTGTGGACGAAGGCGGTGGCGCCCGCGTTGAAGGGCGCGAAGAAGCTCGACCAGGCGTGCTTGCCCCACCCCGGCGAGCTCACGTTCATGTGGACGTCCCCCTCCCGGACCCCGATCCAGTACATCGTCGAGAGGTGCCCCACCGGGTAGCTCCGCTGCGTGTGCAGCACGAGCTTGGGCTTGGCGGTGGTCCCGCTCGTGAAGTAGAGGAGGACCGGATCGTTGATGTGAGTCTCGCCGTGCGGGATGAAGTGCGAGGACTCGTCGTAGGCGCCCTGGTAGGAGATCCAGCCCGGGACCTGCTCGCCCACCACAATCCTCGAGAAGCCCTGGCCGATTCCCCGGAATTTCTCGGCTCCGTCGGGGTTCGTGACGACGTGACGGACCTCGCCGCGCTGCAGCCGGTCGCGGAGATCCTCGGGTGTCAGGAGCGTGGTGGCGGGGATGACCACGGCGCCGAGCTTCATGGCGGCGAGCATGACCTCCCAGATCTGCACGCAGTTCGGGAGCATCATGAGGACGCGATCGCCGCGCTCCACTCCGGTGCGGCGCAGGAAGACGGCCACCCGGTTGGACCGCTCCGCCAGCTCGAGGTAGCTGAGGCGCACCTCGGCTCCGTATTCCTCGACGATGTGCAGGGCGCTCCGACCGTTGTCCTCGGCAATGACGTCGAACCAGTCGAGGGCCCAGTTGAACCGGTCGAGGGCGGGCCAGCGGAAGCCCCGGTAGGCGGCCTGCCAGTCCTCCCGGTGGGCGAGGAGGAAGTCCCGGGCGCGGCGGAAGCTGTCGGTGGCGTTCATGGCGGTCTCCGGGGGCGCGGCGCCGATCCCGCCCCTCGTCAGCGCAGGAGTCCGGGGAACGCCTCGGCGGCCCCGTCGATCATGAACTGCAGGGCGATGGCGGCGAGCAGCATGCCGGCCACGCGCTCGAGGATGTTCATCCCGGTGTGCCCCATCACGCGCTCGACGCGCGTGGCGCCGGCGAGGACCCAGTAGGTGACGAGCCCGGTCACCAGCACCGCACCCAGGACCGGGGCGCCACCCCACCAGTGGTGCTGGTTGGCGCGCCCCATGAGGACGATGACGGTGGCGATGGACCCCGGCCCGGCGAGCAGGGGCATCGCCAAGGGCACGATGGCGACGTCGTCCTTGGCGGCACCGGCCTCGACCTCGGTGGCGGTGATGCGGGCCGCGGACGGCTTCGTCCGGATCATGTCGACGGCGATGAGGAGCAGGAGGATCCCACCGGCGATCTTGAACGCCGGGATCGTGATCCCGAGCGCCCGGAAGACCACCGCCCCGGCCACGCCGAAGGCCGCCAGGATGAGGACGGTGCCGACCGAGGCGCGCTTGGCGGTGTCGCGCCGGCCCTCGGCCGACTGGTCGGAGGTCATGGCGAGGAAGAACGGGACGGCGGCGAACGGATCCACCACCACGAAGATCGCGGAGAGCGCGACGAGGCTCTGCGTCAGGACCTCGCGGGCCATTTATCGCGGGCGCGCTCCTCCGGGACCGCTAGCGAAAGCCGCTCGCCCGAATGGACCACACTTTGGAGAGAGCTTCCAGCACGATCCGCCTCGACATCTTCGACTGGCCCACCCGCCTGTCCACGAACACGATGGGGATCTCGCGGACGCGGTAGCCCTTTCGGATCGCCCGGTAGGTGAGCTCGATCTGGAAGGCGTAGCCGGAGCATTCCACCGTCGGCAGGTCGATGGCCTCGAGCACCTGGCGACGGAAGCACTTGAAGCCGCCGGTCAGGTCGCGCACCGGGATTCCCAGGATCGTCCGGGCGTAGAAGCTCCCGCCGCGCGAGATGAGCTTGCGGATCGGGCTCCAGTTCACGGTGCCGCCGCCCGGGATGTTCCGGCTCCCGAGGACGAGGTCCGCGTCCCGGATGGCCTCGAGCATCGCCGGGAGGCGCGCCGGGTCGTGCGAGAAGTCGGCGTCCATCTCGAGGACGTAGTTGTAGCCCCGGGAGAGCGCCCAGTCGAAGCCCGCCAGGTAGGCCTTGCCGAGCCCTTCCTTCCCGCGCCGGTGGAGGACGTGCACCCTCGACTCCCGGGCGGCGATGTCGTCCGCCAGCCGCCCGGTTCCGTCCGGCGAGTTGTCGTCGATGACGAGCACCTCGACGTCCGGCGTCGCCGCCAGGATCGCAGCGGTGATGGGGACGACGTTGTCCTTCTCGTTGTAGGTGGGCAGGCAGACGAGCGCCGGCCGCCCCGGTCGCGGCTTCTCGATGGTCTCGGTCATGGCGTCAACGCTCCGGCAACCTCCTCGGCGACCCGGCGAGCGGCCCCGGGCTCCCCGAGCGAGCGGCGCACGTCCTCCAACCCCTCGAGCTGTTCGCGGCGTGCCGCCGGGTCGGACAGGAGCCGCTCGACCTCTGCCGCCATGCGCTCCGGGCTGGCCTCCCTCTGCAGCAGCTCGGGGACCACCCGCCGCCCCGCCAGGATGTTCACGAGCGCGAAGTGCGCGATGCGCACGAAGAGCTTGCCGACGAGGTAGGAGAGCCAGGCGAGGCGGTAGACGACGACCATGGGCCGTCGCATGAGCGCCGTCTCGAGGGTGGAGGTCCCGCTCTTCACGAGCGCGGCGTCGCTCGCCCCCACCGCCTCGTCGGCCCGCCCGGAGACGAGCCGGACGTCGAGGGCGGCGTGGCGGGCGAGGAACGGGCGCACCGTCTCCTCTTGCAGCGTGGGCGCGACGGGGACGACGAACTGGACCTCGGGGTGCCGGACGCGGATGCGCTCGGCTGCCTCGAGCATGGGGGGAAAGATGCGCGCCAGCTCGCTGCGCCGGCTCCCGGGCAGCAGCGCGACCGTGAGCCGCTCGGCAGCGAGCCCGAGGGTGGTCCGGTAGCGACCGACCTCGCCGGGCAGGGGCCGCTCCGCCAGCGGGTGGCCGACGAAGCGAGCCGAGACCCCTGTCCCCTCGTAGAAGCGCTCCTCGAAGGGCAGGATGCAGAGCATCCGGTCCACGAGCCGCGCCATCTTCTTCGCCCTCCCCTTCCGCCACGCCCAGATCATGGGTGACACGTAGTAGACCACCTTCACGCCCTGGCGCTTCAGCTGCTTCGCGAGGCGGAGGTTGAAGTCCGGGCTGTCGACGAGCAGCGCCGCCCGGGGCCTGCGCTCGAGGGACGCCTGACGCAGGCCGCGCAGGATCGCGAGGATGCGTGGGATCTTCGGGAGCACTTCCGCGATCCCCATCACCGAAAGCTCCTCGGCTGGATAGAGCGCCTCGAGGCCGGCCGCGCGCAGGCGCGGGCCGCCCACCCCGTAGGCGCGGACCTCCGGGCGCAGCCGCTTCAATTCCTCGAGGGCACGCGCGGCGTGAAGATCCGCGCTCGCCTCCGCGGCGACGATGAGCAGGTTCTCGGGCAAGGCGAGGCCTTATAACACGCGGGCCAAGCCTGGCCTTCCGCCTCGTCGGGCTCCCGCGGCCGGCCCGGCTCGCCCTCGCCCCGCCTGGGCGGCCTCGCCTTGACTGGAACGGGTGTTCAGTTATGGGAGGGCCATGCGCCCCCTCCCGGTCGCCAACCCACCGAACCCTTGGCTCGCGGCGTCCGTGGACTGGCTCGGAGAACCGCCCGCCGCCCTGCCGCGCGTGTACGCCGACGCCACCCGCGAGATCCTCTCCCGGAACGACAGCCCCGACATCCCCTTCACCTGGAGCGTGAACCCGTACCGCGGCTGCGGGCACGCCTGCGCCTACTGTTACGCGCGCCCCACCCATGAGTACCTCGGCTTCGGTGCGGGCACGGATTTCGAGACCCAGATTGTCGCGAAGCTCCGGGCCCCGGAGCTCCTCCGCCAGGCGTTCGAGCGCGAGAGTTGGAAGGGCGAGCTCGTGGCGTTCTCGGGGGCGACCGACGCCTGGCAGCCCCTCGAGGCCGGCCTGCGCCTCACCCGCCGCTGCCTGGAGGTGTGCCTCGAGTACCTGAACCCGGTCGCGGTGATCACCAAGGCACCTCTCGTCGAGCGGGACGCGGATTTGCTCGGCTCCCTCGCCGAGGCGGGCGCGGCGACCGTGTCGATGAGCCTCCCCTTCCTCGACCCGGCGCGCGCCCGCGCCCTCGAGCCCTGGGCGGCCTCGCCGGAGAGGCGGCTCCGCACGGTGGAGCGGCTCTCCCGCAGCGGCATCCCGGTGCGCGTCAACGTGGCGCCCGTCATCCCGGGCCTGAACGACGAGGAGATCCCGCGGATCCTGGAGGCGGCCCGGGACGCGGGGGCGGTGGGCGCGGGCTGGCTGCTCTTGCGACTGCCCGGCTCGGTGAAGGCGGTCTTCGAGGAGCGACTCCGCGCCGCGCTGCCCGAGCGGGCGGAGCGCGTCCTCCACCGGATCCGCGAGACGCGGGCGGGAAGGCTCTACGACGCCCGCTTCCAGGTACGCGGGCGTGGCGAGGGGCACTACGCCGAGGCTATCGCCGCCCTCTTCGAGGGCGCGGCGCGAAAGATGGGGCTGCGCGGCCGGGAATCGACCCCTCCGGCGCCGAGCCCCTTCCGCCGGCCCGGCTCCCAGCTCCCTCTCTTCCCCTGAAGGACGGGCCGGAGGCCGGGATCCGGCGCGGGGTCGCATGGTCCGGGGACGCGGCCCCGCCCTCGCTCGCCCGGGCCCCGGAACCCGCCAAGGGCGGGGATTGCCGGGTCCGACGCCGCGTATAGTCGGCCCATGCCCCGCGCGGTGGACATCGAGGGAACGGCTGCCGGCGTCGAAGCGGGAGGGCGCGACCCACCGCCGTCGACTCCGCTGCGCGTTGTCGTCACCTACGCGGCCGTGGGGGGGCTGTGGATCCTCTTCTCGGATCGGCTTCTCGACCAACTCGTGGCTCCCGGCCCGCTCAACGTGGCCCTGCAGACGGCGAAGGGCTGGGTCTTTGTCCTCGCCGGAGCCGCCCTGCTCTACCTGTTGATGCGGCGCGACGCCCGCCAGCGCGCGGCGGTCGCGGCGCAGGTGCGCGCCGTCCTCGACAGCATCGAGGACGCCATCCTGGTCGTCGACCCCGGCGCCCATGTGGTCGACGCGAACCGGGCCGCCCTCGGCATGTTCGAGGGCCTCCTCCGAGGAGAGGTCGAGATCCCGCTCCTCGACCTGGCGAAGGCCTCGCAGATGCGAATGGCCGACGGCTCGCCCGTCCTCCCGGACGCCTTCCTTCCCGCCCGGGTGGAGGGCGAGACGCTGCACCGCGCCGCGGTCGTGCTGCACCGCGGCGAGGGCCGAGAGGTGCAGGCCGAGGTCACCGCGGCCCCGATCTTGGAGCGCCCGGGCGGGCCCCTCCGCTTCGCGGTGGTCGTTCTGCGCGACGTCTCCGAGCTTCGGCGCCGGGACGAACTGCAGGACGAGTTCCTCGCCACCGCCGCCCACGAGTTCAAGACGCCCCTCGCCGTCATCAAGGCCTACGTCCAGCTCCTGCAGCGCCGCTCGACGGGGGAGGCCGCCGCGCTCGAGGTGGTGAGCCGGCAGGTAGACCGGCTCTCCCGGCTGGTACAGCAGCTCCTGGAAGTCGCCCGGCTCAAGCAAGGCGGACCGGAGCTCGCCCTGGCCGAGTACGACCTGTCGGCACAGGTGAGGGAGGTCCTCGGCCGCATGAACCGGATGGGGGGCGGACAGCGCCTGCAGGCCACTGCGACGGCACCGGCCGCGGTCCGGGCCGATCGCGACCGCATCGACCAGGTGCTGGTGAGCCTGCTCGACAACGCGCTCAAGTTCTCGCCCCACGGCGGGGAGGTCGTGGTCTCGGTGGATCGGGCTGGCACCGAGGCGGTGGTCTCGGTGCGCGACAGCGGCCTCGGCATCCCACCCGAGAGGCAGCGCCAGCTCTTCCGGCGCTACTACCGCGCCC
The DNA here is from genome assembly GCA_035499295.1 of Anaeromyxobacteraceae bacterium. Taxonomy (GTDB): domain Bacteria; phylum Myxococcota; class Myxococcia; order Myxococcales; family Anaeromyxobacteraceae; genus DATJZG01. Next base: position 25,761 of record DATJZG010000085.1, on the reverse strand, counting down.
ACGAGGGCGACCCCGACGACCGCGGGGGCTTCGGACTCGGACTCGACCTGGCGCGCGAGATCGTCTCCCGGCATGGGGGGAGGGTGTGGTTCGAGAGCGAGACCGGCTCGGGCTCCACCTTCTTCTTTTCCCTCCCGCTCGCCCCGGAGGCTCCCCATGTACGGGCGTGACGGGCACATCCTCGTGGTCGAGGACGACCCGGACCTCCTGTCGCTGGAGGCGGAGATCCTGTCGGGCGCCGGGTACTCGGTCGACGTCGCGCACGACGGCCACGAGGCCTTGGAGATGGCGGCGGCGCGCCTCCCGGCGCTCGTGCTCCTCGACATGCGCATGCCGCGCATGGACGGCTGGCAGTTCGCGAAGGCGTTCCGCGAGCGCCACGGCGCCAGCTGCCCCATCGTCGTCGTCACCGCGGCGGAGAACGCGCGGCGACGCGCCGAGGAGGTGGGGGCGGCCGGCTTCCTCGAGAAGCCCTTCGACATCGACGAGGTGCTGCGCGAGGTGGAGCGGCACCTCGGATCCCCTCCGGTCTCCTCGCCTGTTCCCTGAAGGCGTCCCACCACCCTGACCTTGGCATCCGGGCTCCGGGTGCCGTAGAGAAACCCCATGTCCCACACCGTTCCCGACGTAGCGCCCGGTACCGAGGTGACGAGGCCGCCCATCGCGGCTCAGCCGCGGGATCCGGTGTGCGGCAGGGAGGTCGAGCCGAGCGCGCCTCCCGGCGGCGTGGTCACGGTGGGCCGCTTCGCCTACGCGTTCTGCAGCGCCTCGTGTCGGGACCTCTTCGCCGCCGACCCCGGACGCCACCTCGCCAAGGACCCCGTGTGCGGCATGGACGTGAATCCGAAGGCGCCGCGCGGCGGCAGCCTCGAGCTGCGCGGCACTCGCCACTTCTTCTGCAGCCCCCGCTGCCTCGAGCGCTTCCGCGCCGCCCCCGATCCCTTCCTGCGCTCGGGGCCCTCTGGGATGGAGGCGCCGCTCCGGGCCCCGGCTCGGGGGGTGGTCTGGGTCTGCCCCATGGACCCCGAGGTGCGGGAGTCGGAGCCGGTTCCCTGCCCCGTCTGCGGCATGGCGCTCGAGCCCTTGGCGCCGGCGGGGATGCCACTCACGGAGGAGCGCAATCCCGAACTCGAGAACATGAGTCGACGGCTCTGGCTGTGCGTCGTCCCCACCTTCATGCTCCTCACGCTGGCGATGTTCGACATGCTGCCGGGGGCGCCGGTCACCCACCTGTTCGGCGCCCGGGTCCTCGCGCGCATGCAGTTCCTCCTCTCCGCCCCGGTGGTGCTCTGGGGCGGGTGGCCGTTCTTCGAGCGGGCTTGGCTCTCGCTTCGCACCTGGAAGCTCAACATGTTCACCCTCATCGGCCTCGGCACCGGGGCCGCGTTTCTGTTCAGCAGCGCCGCCGCCGTGTTCCCTCCTCACTGGTTCCCTGCGGCGTTCCGGGGGCACGGGGGTGCGGTGCCCCTCTACTTCGAGTCGGCGGTGGTGATCGTCGAGCTGGTGCTGGTCGGGCAGGTGCTCGAGCTCAAGGCTCGAAGCCGGGCGTCCGGCGCCATCCGCGCCCTCCTCGGGCTCTCGCCCCGGACGGCCCGACGCGTGCGCGTGGGCGGCGAGGAGGACGTCCCGGTGGAGGACGTCCGCCCCGGCGACCTGCTCCGCGTGCGCCCCGGCGAGAAGGTGCCGGCGGACGGCGGGGTCGTCGAGGGCACGTCCTCCGTCGACGAGTCGATGGTGACCGGCGAGCCGATGCCGGTCGAGAAGGGTCCCGGAGACGCCGTCACCGGTGCGACGGTCAACGGGGTCGGGACCTTCCTCATGCGCGCCGAGCGGGTGGGCGCGGACTCCCTGCTCGCCCAGATCGTCCGCATGGTGAGCGAGGCGCAGCGCAGCCGGGCCCCGATCCAGCGGCTCGCGGACGCGGTGTCCGGATGGTTTGTCCCGGCGGTGGTCGGCGTCAGCGCCCTCTCCTTCGCCGCCTGGGCGCTCTTCGGGCCGGAGCCGCGGCTCGCCTACGCGCTCGTGAACGCGGTGGCGGTGGTGATCATCGCCTGCCCGTGCGCGCTCGGCCTCGCCACGCCCATGGCCATCACGGTCGGGACCGCCCGGGGCGCGGCCGCCGGGATCCTGGTGAAGAACGCCGCCGCCCTGGAGGAGTTCGGCAAGGTGGACGTGCTCCTTCTCGACAAGACCGGGACCATCACCGCCGGGCGGCCGCGGCTCGAAGCCGTGCACGCCGTGGCGGGATCGTCGGCGGACGAGTTCCTGCGGCTCGCGGCCGGGCTGGAGCGCGGCAGCGAGCACCCGCTCGCCGCGGCCATCGTGGCTGGGGCCCGCGAGCGGGGTCTGGAGGTTCCCGCGCACTCCTCCTTCGATTACCGGCCTGGGCTCGGCATCTCGGGGACGGTCGACGGCCGGGAGGTGGCGCTCGGCAACCCTGAACTCCTGGAGAAGCTCCGGATCCCGGCCGGGCCGCTCGAGGCGCGGGCGGAGGAGATGCGCAACTCCGGCGGGACGGTGGTGCTCGTGGCGGTGGACGGGCGCCCCGCCGGCCTCCTCGAAGTGCGCGACCCGGTGAAACCCGACGCCGCGGGCGCCATCCGGGACCTCGGGGCCCAGGGTGCCCGGGTAGTCATGGTCACGGGAGACTCGCGCACCACCGCACTCGCGGTCGCCCGCGAGGTGGGAATCGCGGAGGTGGAGGCCGGGGTCCTCCCGGGAGAGAAGAGCGCGGTGGTGGAGAGATACCGGCGCGCCGGTCATCGGGTCGCCATGGCCGGGGACGGGATCAATGACGCCCCTGCGCTCGCGGCCGCCGACGTGGGCGTCGCCATGGGGACGGGGGCCGACGTGGCGATGGAGACGGCCGGGATCACGCTCCTCAAGGGAGAGCTCTCCGGCCTCGCCCGGGCGAGGCGCCTGTCGCGCGCCACCATGCGGAACATCCGCCAAAACCTCTTCTGGGCCTTCGCCTACAACGCCATCGGCGTCCCGCTCGCCGCCGGGGTCCTCTATCCCTTCTTCGGCGTCCTGCTCTCCCCGGTCGTCGCGAGCGCCGCCATGAGCATGAGCTCGGTCACGGTGATCGCGAACGCGTTGCGGCTGCGAGGACTCAGGCTCTGACGAGCCCCGCCGGCCCGGCCCTCAGGTGGAGCGCGGCTTGAGCCACCGGGTGGCGGGCGGCACCCGGTGGCGCCCCAGGCGCTCCAGCAGCCGCGCAGGACTTCGGTCGACGAGGACGAGCTCGCGGTGCTCGGGGCGAAGGAACCCCTCGGCGACCGCGTGATCGAGGAGCGCGATGAGAGGGTCCCAATACCCGGCGGCGTCGAGAAGCCCGGTGGGCTTGCGGTGGATGCCGAGGTAGCCCCAGGTGAGCACCTCGGAGAGCTCCTCCAGCGTCCCCAGCCCGCCCGGCATGGCGATGAACGCGTCGGCGAGCGCCGCCATGCGCGCCTTGCGCGCGTGCATCGAGGACACGACCTCGAGCCGGCTCAGGCCGCCGTGCGCGATCTCGCGGCGCGCCAGGGCGCGGGGGATGATCCCGATGACCTCCGCCCCTCCCTGGAGGGCCGCATCGGCCACCACTCCCATGAGCCCGATGCTGCTGCCTCCGTAGACGAGGCCGAGGCCGCGCCGGGCGACGGCGGCGCCGAGAGCGCGCCCGGCCCGCGCATAGACAGGGCGCCGGCCCATCGAGGACCCGCAGAAGACGCAGACTCGCTTCATGGGGGCGGCATGCTACCGCACCGCGGCTGGGAGAGGGCGAGCCGATGACGGGCGCCGCACCGCGTCGAGGGGGAGGGAACGACGCGGATCGCCCCGAATCCCGCGCTTTCGCCGAGCGCGGGTCGCCGGTCAATTTACTGTTAGTATGTGGAGCGATTCGGTCCACGAAAATGGGCCGCAATTCCCCTTCCCCCGCAAGGGGCCGCCGACTACAATCGCGCACCCAATATCGCCAGGACCGGCCGCCGCGCAGCCCTTCCGGGCACGGCGACCGCCACGCAGACGGTCACACTTCCAGCCCTCGAGGGGTGATGATGAGCGTCGCAACCGCCAACGTCGAAGCCCCGGCCAAGGTCTCGCGCCTGGCCGCATTCTGGCAGAGCCAGATCGGGAAGAAGTTCATCTCGGCCTTGACCGGGATCGTCCTCTTTCTGTTCGTGATCGGGCACCTGCTCGGCAACCTCCAGGCCTTCCAAGGCATGGACAAGCTCAACGCCTACGCGCACTTCCTTCAGAGCGCCAAGGGACTCCTCTGGACGACGCGCGTCGTCCTGCTCGGCGCGGTCATCCTGCACGCCACCGCCGGCATCCAGCTCTACCTCGGGTCGCGGGCCGCGAGACCGGTTCCCTACCGCGCGCCGCTCGTCCCTTCCTCGCCGGTCTCGTCTCGCACCATGATCTGGACGGGCCTGCTCACCCTGGCGTTCGTCGTCTACCACCTGCTCGACCTGACCCTGGGAGCGGCCGTGGTGCACGCCGGGTTCGTGCCGGGGGACGCCTACTTCAACCTCGTCGCCACCTTCCACAACTACGGCAAGGTGATCTTCTACGGCATCTCCCTCATCGGTCTCGGGCTCCACCTGTCGCACGGCCTCTACAGCATGCTCCAGTCGCTCGGGTTCAGGAGCCAGCTGTGGACCCCGCGCTTCCGCGCCGCTGCGGTGGTGATCGGCTTGGTGCTCGCGATCTTCTACATTCTCATCCCGGTCGGCGTCGTGACCGGCCTCATCCGCCTCTAAGAGGAGAACCGATGGCGCCCCTCGACTCACGCATCCCGACCGGACCTCTCGACAAGAAGTGGACGAAGCGGAAGGAAGACCTGAAGCTCGTCAACCCGGCCAACAAGCGCAAGTACACCATCATCGTGGTGGGCACCGGGCTCGCCGGGGCGTCGGCCGCCTCGTCGTTCGGTGAGCTCGGTTACAACGTCAAGAACTTCTGTTTCCAGGACACGCCTCGACGCGCGCACTCCATCGCCGCCCAGGGCGGAATCAACGCCGCGAAGGCCTACCAGAACGACGGCGACTCCGTTTGGCGCCTCTTCTACGACACCATCAAGGGCGGCGACTTCCGGGCCCGCGAGGCCAACGTCTACCGGCTCGCGGAGGTCTCCGGGGACATCATCGATCAATGCACCGCCCAGGGCGTGCCCTTCGCCCGCGAGTACGGAGGCCTGCTCGCCAACCGCTCCTTCGGCGGCGCGCTCGTGTCCCGCACCTTCTACGCGAGGGGCCAGACCGGGCAGCAGCTCCTGCTCGGGGCGTACAGCTCGCTCATGCGCCAGGTGCAGCTCGGCAAGGTGCAGATGTTCCCGCGCACCGAGATGCTCGACCTCGTGGTCATCGACGGCCGCGCCCGCGGCATCGTCGCCCGCGACCTTGTCACCGGAAAGGTCGAGTCCCACATCGGCGACGCGGTCGTGCTCGCCACCGGCGGGTACGGCAACCTCTACTACCTGTCGACCAACGCCAAGGGCTCGAACACCACCGCCATCTGGCGCGCCCACCGCAAGGGCGCGTTCTTCGCGAACCCCTGCTACACGCAGATCCACCCCACCTGCATCCCGCGCTCCGGCGACTACCAGTCGAAGCTGACCCTCATGTCGGAATCGCTGCGCAACGACGGGCGCATCTGGGTCCCGAAGAAGGCCAGCGACAAGCGCAGCCCGGACCAGATTCCCGAGGACGAGCGCGACTACTACCTGGAACGCAAGTACCCGACCTACGGCAACCTCGCCCCCCGCGACATCGCCTCGCGCGCGGCCAAGCAGGTGTGCGACGCCGGCCTGGGCGTCGGCCCGGGCGGCCTGGGCGTGTACCTCGACTTCTCCGAGTCCACCAAGCGGCTCGGGAAGAGGGCCATCGCCGAGCGCTACGGCAACCTCTTCGAGATGTACGAGCGCATCACCGGCGAGGACCCGTACACGGTGCCCATGCGCATCTACCCCGCGGTGCACTACACCATGGGCGGGCTGTGGGTCGACTACGACCTCCAGTCCAACCTGCCGGGGCTGTTCGTGCTCGGCGAGGCCAACTTCTCCGACCACGGCGCCAACCGTCTGGGTGCCTCGGCGCTGATGCAGGGGCTCGCGGACGGGTACTTCGTCATCCCCTACACCATCGGCGACTACCTGGCCCGCGGCGGGATCGCCAAGGCCACCACCGACCACGCCTCCTTCAAGGAGGCGGAGAAGGTGGTGGAGGAGCGCACCAAGAAGTTCCTGGCCATTAACGGGAAGCACTCGGTCGACCACTTCCACAAGAGGCTCGGCGAGATCATGTGGAACGACGTCGGCATGGCGCGGTCCAAGGAGAGCCTGGAGCGCGCGCTCAAGGCCATCCCCGAGCTGCGCGCCGAGTTCTGGCAGGACGTGCGGGTGCCGGGCTCGGGCGCCGACTTCAACCAGGAGCTCGAGAAGGTGGGGCGCCTCGCCGACTTCTTCGAGCTGGGCGAGCTCCTCGCCTGGGACGCGCTGCAGCGCAACGAGTCCTGCGGCGGTCACTTCCGCGTCGAGTACCAGACGGAGGATGGCGAGGCGAAGCGAAACGACGACGAGTACACCTACGCCGCCGCGTGGGAGTGGAAGGGCGAAGGCCAGCCCTGGGCCCTGAACAAGGAACCCTTGGTCTTCGAGAACATTCACCTCCAGACCCGGAGCTACAAGTGAGACTGACGCTCGAGATCTGGCGCCAGAAGAACGCGGACGACGCCGGACGCTTCGTCCGCTACGACATGGAGGACGTCGACCACCACATGTCCTTCCTCGAGATGCTGGACGTGCTGAACCAGCGCCTCATCGGGAAGGGCGAGGAGCCGGTGGCCTTCGACAGCGACTGCCGCGAGGGCATCTGCGGCATGTGCGGCTTCGTCATCAACGGCCAGCCCCACGGCAGCCAGCCGCTCACCACGGTCTGCCAGCTGCACATGCGGTTCTTCCACGACGGCGAGGTCCTGCGCCTCGAGCCCTTCCGGGCCAAGGCCTTCCCCGTCGTCAAGGACCTGGCGATCAACCGCAGCGCCCTCGACCGCATCATCACGGCCGGCGGCTACGTGAGCATCAACGCCGGCGGAGCACGCGACGCCAACTCCATCCTCATCGGCAAGAAGGAGGCCGACCAGGCGATGGACGCGGCCGCCTGCATCGGCTGCGGGGCGTGCGTGGCGGCCTGCCCGAACGCCTCCGCCTCGCTCTTCACCGGGGCGAAGATCTTCCAGTTGGCGCTCCTGCCACAGGGCCAGCCGGAGCGGAAGGCTCGCTCTCTCGCCATGGCGGAGAGGCACGCCGAGGAGGGCTTCGGGTCGTGCACCGTCATCGGCGAGTGTTCCGAGTCCTGTCCCAAGGGAATTCAGCTCGAGGTCATCGCCCGGATGAACAAGGACTTCCTGGCCGGATCGTTCACCTACCGAGAGGAATCCGCGGGCGGAGGCGGGTAGACTCGAGCCCCGGGCCGTCTTAAGGAGACGCCCGTGCGACTCTCGCGCGGGCGTCTTCTCTTGAGGTCCGGCCTTCTCCTCCTCGGGGGAGGGTTCATGCTCTGGCGGGCCTGGCAGGCCTTCCGGGTGGAGGGGCTCGGCGGCCCCTCCCGCCTCCTGGCGGAGCGGATCGCCGCCGTCGAGACCCTTGTGGCGGTGCTGGCGCTCGTCACCGGGCTCGCCACGCTCTTCGCGCTGCGACCGAGGGAGCGGCGCCACACCCTGCGCCTCGGGGCCTCCAAGCCCCCACAGGAGCCGCGGAACGGGTGAGGCGGCCCCGGGGCGGTCCGCGCTAGGAGCCCATCTCCTCCCAGCGGTGGTCGCGGAGCTGGTCGCGCAGGGCGGACTTGAGGAACTTGCCGGTGGCGGTGCGCGGGATCTGCTCCAGGAAGACGAACCCGTCGGGCAGCCAGTAGCGAGCGAACCGCGGCGCCAGGTAGTCGCGCAGCTCCTGGGGCGTGGCGGTGGAGCCCTGCTTCAGCACCACGCACGCCACCGGCCGCTCCCCCCAGTGCGGATGGCTCACCGCCACCACGGCGGCCTCCTTCACCGCCGGATGGCCCATGAGCGCGTTCTCCAGGTCGACGGAGCTGATCCACTCGCCGCCGGACTTGATGAGGTCCTTCAGCCGGTCGGTGATGCGGACGTAGCCCTCGGGATGGACGGAGACGATGTCGCCGGTGCGGAACCAGCCGTCCATGGTGAACTTGTCGGCCTCGGCGGGGTTTTGGAAGTAGCTCTTCGCCACCCACGGGCCGCGGACCTGCAGCTCACCCATCGAGGTCCCGTCCCAGGGGGCAGGCCCGCCCTCCCCCACCACCCGCGTCTCCACCAGCGGCAAGGGCACCCCCTGGCTCGCACGCAGCCGGAACCTCTCCCGCTCCGGCGCGCCCAAGAGGTCGGGCTTCAGGCGGCTCACCGTTCCGACCGGAGTCATCTCGGTCATGCCCCAGGCGTGGACGACCTGCAGGCGATGGCGCTTCTCGAATGCCTCGATCATCGCCTCCGGCGCCGCGGCTCCGCCCACCACCATGACCTTCAGGGAGGAGGTGTCCCATCCGGAGGGGTTCTTGTCGAGCGCCTCCAGTATGCCGAGCCACACCGTGGGCACGCCGGCGGTGAAGGTGACCTTCTCGCGCTCGATGAGCTCGAGCAGGCTCGCGGCGTCGAGGTGCGGCCCCGGAAAGACTTGCTTCGCACCCACCATCGTCGAGGTGAAGGGAAGTCCCCATGCGTTCACGTGGAACATGGGGACCACCGGCATCATCACGTCCGATTGGGAGAGGCCGAGCGCGTCGGGGATGGCGCAGGCCAGCGAGTGGAGCACGAGCGCCCGGTGGGAATAGACGACTCCCTTCGGGCGCCCGGTAGTGCCGGAGGTGTAGCAGATCCCCGCCGCCTGCCCCTCGCTGAGGCGCGGGAAGGCGAAGGACGGCATCTCCGGCTCGATGAGCTGCTCGTAGTCTGTCAGCCAGTCCGGAGCTGCGCGGCCGTGGGTCCAGACGATCACCTCGTGGGGGTTCACGTCCTTGTGGAACCTCTCGTAGATGGGCACGAGCACGTCGTCCACGACCAGGAAGCGGTCTTCGGCATGGTTCATGATGTAGGTGAGGTCCTGGGGCGACAGCCGCGGGTTGAGGGTGTGGATCACCCCGCCGGCGAGGGGGATGGCGAAGTAGGCCTCCAGGTGGCGCCCGTGGTTCCAGGCGAGCGTGGCCACCCGATCGCCGGGCCGGAGCCCCATGCGCGTGAGCGCGTTCGCGAACTTCTGCACCCTCTTGTAGAACTCGCCGTAGGTGGAGCGGTGGATGGACTTGTCCGGCCAGCGGGAGACGATCTCCGTCTTTGGGAAGTACTGCCCGACGCGCTCGAAGAGCGGGTAAAGGGTGAGGTCGTAGTCCATCATCAGGCCGTCCATCGCTCCCTCCAGTTGCTGGGCTCGGTGGATAGCGGTCTGCGAGCCCCGGCAGGCACTCCGAGGGTAGCACTCGCGGGCAGGTCGTCGCGCGGCGGCGCGACCACCCAGGGGGGACGCCTGCCCTTTCGGGTGCACGATGCGCCACCGACCGGCGCCCATGCTCTCCTGAAACCGAGGGGATTCCCATGGACACGACGCGCATCGACGAGGCCCTCGCCACGCTCGCCGCCCGCAAGGAGGGCTGGGCCCGCCTTCCGCTGACGGCGAAGCTCGAGCTCCTGGCCGCCCTCCGACCCCGGACGGCCGCCGCGGCGGAGCGCTGGGTCGGTGCTGCGGTGAAGGCGAAGGGGATTCCGCTCGGCTCCCCCTGGGAGGGGGAGGAGTGGACGAGCGGTCCCTACGCCCTCCTCTGGGGCCTCGGGGCGCTCGAGCGGACCCTGTGGCGGATCGCGCGCGGCGAGGTCCCGGTACCGCCGCGCTCGGCGCTGCGCACGCGCCGGGACGGGCAGCTGGTGGCGAGGGTCTTCCCTGCCGACGGCTACGACCGGGTCTTGCTCTCCGGCGTCCGGGCCGAGGTCTGGATGGAGCCGGGGGTCACCGCCGACAACCTGCGCGAGCACGTGGCCGGCTTCTACCGCCGGCCGGGCAGCCCGGGGAGGGTGGCACTGGTGCTCGGCGCCGGCAACATCGCGTCCATCCCTCCCCTCGACCTCGTCCACAAGCTCTATGCCGAGGGGCAGGTCGCGATCCTCAAGATGAACCCGGTGAACGAGTACCTGGGCCCCATCTTCGAGGAGATCTTCGCCCCCTTCGTCGAGCGCGGCTTCGTACGCTTCGCCTACGGGGGCGCAGACGTGGGCGCCTTTCTCGTCGGCCATCCGCTGGTGGAGGAGATCCATATCACCGGGAGCGAGCGAACCTACGACGCGATCCGCTTCGGCACCGGAGCGGAGGGAGCCGAGCGAAAGCGGCGTGGCGAGCCCCTGAATCCACGCCGGATCACGGCCGAGTTGGGCGGCGTCGCCCCCACCATCGTCCTCCCCGGACCGTGGCGGGCCTCCGACATCGCCTTCCAGGCCGAGCACGTCGCCTCCCAGAAGCTCCACAACGGGGGATTCAACTGCATCGCCACGCAGGTCCTCGTCCTCCCGGAGCAGTGGCCCCAGAAGGAGGAGTTCCTCGGCACGCTCCGCCAGACGTTCCGCTCCCTGCCGGTGCGCGCGGCCTACTACCCGGGGGCCGCGGACCGGCAGCGGCGGGCGGTCGAGGCTCACCGGTCGGCCGAGGTGCTCGACGCCGGCGCCGCCGTCCCTCGCACGTTCATTCCCAATCTCGACTCCCGGGACCCCGCGGTGCCGGCCTTCAGCGAGGAGTTCTTCGGAGCGATCCTGGCCGAGACCTCCCTGCCCGGCGAGAGCCCGGCCGAGTTCCTGGAGGAGGCCATCCGCTTCGCGAACGAGGGGCTGCGGGGGACCTTGGGAGCGAACCTGGTGGTGCACCCAGCCACCGCCGCCGCCCTGGGCCCGAGGCTGGAGGAGGCGATCGCGGCGCTCCGCTACGGATCGATAAGCATCAACACGTGGGCCGGGGTCACCTACCTCCTGCCGCAGGCCGCCTGGGGCGCCTACCCCGGGCACGCGGACACCGACATCCAGAGCGGGCGCGGCTTCGTCCACAACGCCCTGCTCTTCGACCGGCCCCAAAAGACCGTAGTCTATGCGCCCTTCCAGCCCTTCCCGCGGGCCTGGCTGAGCGGCCACCTCCACATGGGACCGAAGCCGCCGTGGTTCGTCACCCACCGACGGGCGCACGAGGTCGGCAGGCGCCTCACCCGGCTCGCCGCGAACCCCGGCATCGGCCACCTGCCCGGGCTCATCGCCGCAGCTCTCCGGGGCTGACGGTGCTCGTCGGCTCGTCCCGCGGCTTCGCGCTCGCCGCCGCGGCGACGCTGGCGGCCGCCTGCGCCACCGCCCCCCCCGTCAAGGGCGGGGCGGTCACCGACGTGCCGCCGCGGCTGGACGGGGCGAGCGCACAGGCTCTGGTGCGCGCCGGCGCTCGGCTCGTGGACGTGAGGCGGCCAGACGAGTTCGCCGACGGGCATCTTCCTGGCGCCATCAACATCCCCTACGACCAGGTGGCGGCGAGGGCGGCGGAGATCGGCCCGCCGGCGGCGGACGTGGTTCTCTACTGCAGGTCCGGCCGGCGCAGCGCCGTCGCAGCCGCGACGCTCGAGGAGCTCGGCTACAACCGGGTCCACGACCTGGGGCCGATGTCGGCCTGGCCGGCCGCGCCGGTGACGACGTCTCAGTAGACCCGCGCCGCCTCAGCGCCCGAGAAGTAGGCGCGCAGGATCTGCCGGTAGTCCTGCCCGGCCGCCGCCCGGCCGATGGCGCCCCACTGGCACATGCCCACCCCGTGCCCCCATCCGCCGCCGCGCAGCACCCACGAGTCTCCCTCGCGCGCGACGAGGAACATCGCCGACGGCAGGCTGCCGAGGAGGCGGCGGATGCGCAACTCGCCCCGGATGGTGGCGGCAGCCCGCTCGCCCTCGACGCGCAGGGTGCGGGCCCGCCCGGACCTGCCGCGCTCCAGGACGGTGAGCGCCCGTACCCTCCCGACGCCGAGCGGGGCAACCCACTGGTCGAGCTCCGCCGAAGTGAATCTGCGCTCCCACCGGTAGCGATCGGGTCGCGCGCCGGGTGCGCGAGCGCACCAGGCGACCTGGGCGTCGCCGAGAAAGGCGCGCAGCCTGGGCTCGGCCGAGAGACCGCCCGCCCAGGGAGCCGCGGCCGGCGCCGGGAGGTCGGGGCGCCCGCGCAGGCTGGGATCGGGAGCGTTCTCCCATACCGCGTCGTTGTCCTCGCCGTGGCCCCCGCACATCGCCGAGTAGACGCCGTCCACCAGTCGCCGGTCGTCCTTCCCGAACAGAGCCTCCCCCTCCGTCGCGCGCACGGCGGCATCGGTCGCGGCCGCATGCGCCCCCTCGCCCCGGTAGGCCTGACAGTGGACGTCGCTGCACAGCGCCCACGGGTCGGCGAGGTGCCGCGTGCCGATCTGGGCGAGCACGTTGGATCTCGCGGTCACGGCCTGGGCCTTGAGCGCCTCGGTGGGCGAGCCGGCCGGCATCTCGCTCGGCACCAAGCCGCGCAACAGGGCCTCGAGCTCGACCGCGGCGACGGCCGCGAGCCTTCCGCTGGCGTCGAGGGTGACGAGGAGTCTGCCCGGGTAGGAGCGATCCTCCACCCCGCGCGCCGGCTGCGCGGGCTCTCGCGGAACCCGCTCCAGCGTGAAGCCCTCCGGCGCCTCCAGCACCACCACGGAGTCGCCGGCGGTGACCACCGCCCCTTCGTCGTCGAGGACCTCCACCTCGCCCGACGGCCGGGCGACGAGCTCGCCGTGGACCTCGGGCCGTTCCCCCCAGCGCTCGAATGCGCTGGCGGCGAATGCCTCGGCGGAGGCCTCGGTCCAGGTTCCCTCGGCGAGCAGGAGCAGGCGCCGGTTGTCGATCACCTTGCCCGCGATGCCGTAGATGCCACCGGCGGCACCGACCCGAGTGCGCACGCCGCGGCCTTCCCATAGCGCCCGGAGCCGGTCGATCGAGGAGCGACTTCGAGCCGAAACCTGGGCGAGGAGCGGCAGGTAGGTCACCGTCGCCGGGCGGGCGTTGCGCGACCGCGCGCGCAGACGGGCCAGGGCCGTCACCGCGAGCGGGTCGCTGCCGCGCGGCTCGAGCCGGCCGGGCCCACGAGGCCGGAAGGCGATCTCCTCCTGCCCTTCCAGGAGCCGTATGGTGACGAGTGGCGCCCCAGCGGAGAAGTCGAGGCGGTGGGCCCAGAGGAGCTCGAGCGGGTCCCCCGGGGGAGCCTCGCGCGACTCCCGCGGCTCGCCCGCGAGCGCCGGCGGGGGCAGCGGAACCGGAAGGTCTCCCGTCGGCGCCCGGTCCCTCGCCGGCGCGGGCTCGGACGCCGGCGCCCCGGCGCCGGCCGAGGGCGGCGGAGCCTCCGGGACCGGCGGAGGCGCGGCGCAGGAGAGGGCCGCCAAGGCCGCGACCGCTGCCGCTCGCGGTCTCAAGCGCCCTGGCTCAGGCGCGCGCCCTTGCGCGACGCGAGGTCCTCGAGCCACACCGCGACCTCCTGCTCGGCGGGCGAGGCCCCGCGGCGCAGCCTCTCCACTGCCTCGACCAAGATGGTGCGCTCTTCCGCCTCGCGCTTTCGGAGCCCATCGACCATCAGTGCGATCTCGTCGGCCAGGTCGACGAGCAGGTCGTGTCGCCTCAGCGGCCTCGGGCGAGAGAGGTCGCCCGCTCCGACGCGCCGACAGGTGTGGGAAAGAGCCACAGTGGGGCCAGCGACGCGATGCGTCACGATCACCGCCACGATGAGCAGGCACAGAATCACCGCCACCAGGCCGATGCCGAGCCACAGCATCCGCTCCCGATCCTCTCGCGCGAGCATGGTGGCGAGGGCGTCGTCCACCTTCGGATCGCCGAGCGACACGAGTCGGCTCGACTCCCGGTACGCGTTCCAGAGGAGCCAGCCCATGCCGATGCTGATGGCGCAGGCCACCGCGACCAGATAGCTCGCCAGCCGAAGCTGGATGCTCGAGTCGATGAGGTAGTTGCGGATGCGCCGCTTCTGAGGGCCCGAGGCGTCCTGCCCCTCACCTGCGGTGGTCCACTCGCTCATTGCGTCCTCCGGTCTACTTCAGTTCCACGGCGATCTCGTCGGAGAGGATGCGCGCCGCGGCCTCCAACGCCCGCGCCGAAAGCTGCTGCTCCCGCTCTCGGGTGAGGCCGGCCGACTGGGTCTTCAAGTGTGCCGCACCCTCGCTCATGGCGGCCATGCGCCCCCCCTCCTCCACGGCCACCGCCGACGCCTTCACGTCGATGGAGACCCTACTGCCCGATTGGAGCACGTCGAGCGCCAGCACCGAGGCCTTAACCCGAAAGGTGGCGGTCTCCCCGGGAGAGGCCGCCGGGAATCCCCGGTCGGCGAGGTTGCGGAGGAGCGCGTCGCGCAGCGCCCCCTTGTCCGCCAGCGTTCCTTTCCCCTGCACGTCCTCGACGGCCACCGATCTGGGGCGCGGTTGCGTGCGGGTCCGCTCCGTCCAATCCTCGAGCGCCCGGACGGTGGCCCGGCGCACCTCTTCGTCCTCCTCGGAGAGCTGGGCCCGAGCCAGCGCCTCCCGCGCCGACGGGTCTCGGATCCTCCCCAGAGCGGCGGCGGCTGCGGCGCGGACCGCGGTCGATGGATCCGAGGCCAGCGATGCGCTCAGGATGGGAACGACCGCCGCTCCCCCCTTCTGTCCGAGAAGCAGCGCCGCCTGGGCTCGCACCTTGAGCGACGGGTCCTGCCTCAGCGCCTCGATGGCCCGCTCCAGGTTGGCATCGAGCCCCTCCGCCAGGCTGCCGGCGAGCAGAGCGGCCATCCCGAGCCCGGCCAGGGTCGCGACGAGGTCGATGAGGCGGCGCCTCCACATGCGGGCGCCTAGCTTACCGTTCCTTGGGTCCTCCGTCAGGAACGCGCCCGCGCCAGGCGGTCGGCACGGTCTCGGAACACGGCGTGAATCTTGCGGGTGAGCGCCCCGGGCTCCCCTCGCCCCACCACCCGATCGCCCACCCTCGTCACCGGCAGGACTTCGCGCACGGTCGAGGTGAGGAAGGCCTCGTCCGCCGCTTGCAGGGCGGCGAGGGGTAGGGGCTCCTGCCTCACCTTCACTCCGAGCTCCAAGGCCAGATCCAAGACGACACCCCTCGTCACCCCCTCCAGGATCCCAACCCCCAGAGGCGGTGTGACGAGCTCGCTGCCGCGGACGGCAAAGACGTTGGAGCTCGCGCCTTCGGTGACGTACTCGTCCGAGTCGAGGAGAAGAGCCTCGTGGGCGCCTCGGGCCCGCGCCTCCCTCACTGCCAGAACGTGGAACAGGTGCTCCCCGGTCTTGGCGGCCGGGTCGCCACCCCGGCGAATCCCCCCGGGGTGCCCCACCGGCCAGGCAGAGACCCCCTCCCGGTACGCCTGGAGAGGCGGGCCGCGGAGCGGCAGGACCATCACCACCAGCGACGGATCGACCGCCAGTGCCGGGTCGAGCCCCA
Organism: Anaeromyxobacteraceae bacterium; assembly: GCA_035499295.1. Classification (GTDB taxonomy): domain Bacteria; phylum Myxococcota; class Myxococcia; order Myxococcales; family Anaeromyxobacteraceae; genus DATJZG01. Next base: position 10,273 of record DATJZG010000085.1, on the reverse strand, counting down.
TCTCGCCCGACCCGCGGGTGACGACGATCCGAGCCGACCGCTCCCCGGTATTCCACGGGGCCTCCCCCGGCTCCGCCGGGTCGTCGCCTCGAGACTGGAGCACCGCGCGCTCCACTTCGGCGGCGATCCGCGACGCCGGCCACGGCATCTCGAGGCCGATGCGCGCCGCCGAAGCCGCCAGGCGCCGGAGGTGGGGCGCTACCTCGAAGAGGTTCAGGCCGTAGGTGCGCACCACCTCGTAGACACTGTCGCCGTAGAGGAACCCGCGGTCGAAGACCGAGACCCTCGCCTCGCCAGGAGGCACGATGACCCCATTCAGGTTCACGAGAACTGGCATGGCCGTTTACTTGACCCCCGGATCCCCAGTGATATCTCCCGATTCCGATGGAGCAGCTGCCGGTAGAGTGTACGCACTGCGGAGTGGTCATGACGAGCTGGTCCGCGCCGGCTTCGCAGACTCGCTATTATCAGTGCCCATTCTGCGGCAGGACCTGGTGCTCCGCCTACGGGGACCTTTTCAAGAGGGGCGCGGGCGCCCGCCTCCTCGACGCCCGGAGGGGCTCGGGCGTCGGGGTGCGGGGAGCCGCCGCCCAGGCGAGCGCCGAGGACGCCGGTTGGCGCGAGCTCAAGGGGCGGGCCGACCGGTGGTTCGCCCGGCTGGCGCGCGAGGAACGCCGCTGCGCGCACCACAACGGGCGGCGGTCGCCCGAACCCACCGTGAGCTACGCCGTCCCTCCCCTTCGCCCCGGCCACGCCAAGTAGATCGCGAGCGCGGCGACGAGAGCGAGGCCCAGAGCGGCCTTCCACCCGGCCGACAACGTCGCGGCGGGCGAAACGTGACTCTCCACCAGGGCCACCCCTCCCAGGAGCGGCACCACCAGGACGAGCAGCCTCCCGCCCTCCCGGGCGCGCTCCCGCAGTGCGTCCTGCCGAGACAGCTCCCCGGGCGCCCACACCGCAGCGGCGAGCAGGAACCCGGCCTGGGCAGCGAGCAGGACCGCCGCCAGCTCCGCAGGTCCGTGCGCGGCGACAAAGCCGAGAAGTGGCCGGAGCATCCCGTGGCGCTCGCAGTGTGCCGCGACGGCCCCCAGGAGAAGTCCGTTCCCGATCAGCACCGCCGCGGTACCGAGCCCGCCCGTCAGGCCGAGGGCGAAGGCGAGGGCGACGACCGCCACGTTGTTCCTGGCGATGAGGGAGCCCGTGATCCCCGGGGCCGCCGTGAGGAGCGTATCGGTCCATAACCTTCCCTCCGCCACCGCCTCTCGCACCGCGCCGGGGACGAGCCACCCCGCCCCGACGGGATCAAAATGGACCGCGAAGGCACCCGCCATCCCCCCGGCGGCGAGCAGGCCCGCGGCGAGGAGAAAGAGACGGACGTTGCGTCGAAACACCCGTGGCACTTCGTCGCGCAGGAGCACCCGGAGGGTGCCGGTGACCGCCCGGCGGACGTGCAGCCCGGCGTGGACGCGGGAGGCGAGCTCGGACAGGTAGCCCTCCGCGTCCGACCCCGGATAGGCGGCCCGGGCCCTCGCCAGGTCCGCGGCAACCCGCCGCGTCAGGCGGTCGAGTTCCTCGACCTCCGCGAGCGATAGCCGGGCACGTCCCAGCCGGCTCGCCAACTCGTCGAGGCGCTCCCAGCCGACCCGTCGGCGTGCCACGAACGAGGCGACGCTCTCGAAGCCCTCGGCCCCGCTCACGGGCGCGCTCCCGCCGCGGCGGCGGCCACGGCCTCCAGGAACGACTCGCTCTCGGACGGGGCCGGGGCGGGAAGCCCAGCCCGGACCGCCACGCCGGCGGCCGCCTTGGTGGCGATGCGCGCCCGGGAGTCCGGCTCGATGGACGGGCGTCGCCGCAGGAAGTCCGAGAGATGCTCGAGCTCCTGGTGCGAGAGTGCGCGCGCCGCTCGGCCGTGGACGGCGCCCCAGGTGGAACCCGGAGCGGTCTCTGGGGTGAAGTACCGCGACAGGTCGCTCGCTCGCTCCCGAACCACCAGGGTCCCGGCGACCATGTCCCCGATGCGTTGGTGACGCCGGGTGAAGGCGACGCATAGCACCCCCGGGGCGTAGAGGAAGGGCACCTCGAGAGCTCGGAAGGCGTTGCGAACCAGGGACTCGACGGGGCCCACCGGGCCGCCGTCGCTGCGCACCACGCGCAGCCCCAGGATCCGCTTTCCGGGGGTCCTCCCCCGCCACAGGGTTTCCCAGGCCACATCCCACAGCCATCCCGTCGCGAGCACCAGGAGGGCCACGGCCGCCCGGGCCGCGCCCGAGAGCAGCTGAAAGCGATGCAACAGATCTCCCCCGAACGACCAGGAGACGAGGAGCGTCACCCAGGCGAGGAGGAGGAAGAGCGAGTCGAGGAGCCAGGCGAGCGACCGCCCCCCCAGGCCGGCCACCCGCAGCGACACGAGCGAGCGCTCAGGCGTCTGGTATCGGAGGTGAGGGCCCGCGGCCATCCCCGCAGACTACAGGAAGGGGAGGCTCGGGTAACTCGTCCGGAGGACGGCCTTCGTGGTGCCGGCCGACCGTCCCAGCAGATCGGACACAGTGGCGAAGAGGCTCCGGAGGTCGCCGGCGAACCTCATCTCGTTGTTCTTGTCGAGGTCAGAGTGGAGTTGCAGTTCTGCTTCTGCGCGGGAAGGTGTCTTGCACGGGGTCGGGTGGCGGATTGGTCCAGCACCTCCAGCGCCGCCGCTCGCCGTGGTCTCGGTCCTGCGCCGGGCAACCGCATCAAGGGGGAAGCCGCGGTGACGAGCCGGCGTTGGGCGTCGGAGGGTCGCGGGCTTCTTCCAGGGCCGCCCGCCCGAAGGGCTCCCGCGTCGCGGTCGAGCAAGACCCGCGACGGGCGTGCGTGAGAGGCGGCCGTTGGGACCCTGGCGGGGCCCGACCCAACAAGTGGCTGAGGGGCGTCCGCCAGCGGCTACCTTCGGCCCAGCAAGGCTTGCCAAACCGGCTGGCCCCTCACCCGCCCTGATGGGAGGAGGTAGCAAGATGAAGCGATTCGCTCTGGCTCTCACCCTCGCCCTGCCATTCGCGGCGACGGCTGCGACCTGGGAGAACGCACCGCTCGTGGACCACATGTGCCTCGAGAAGGTCAAGGCGTCTCCGGACGATCACAAAACGTCCTGCCTCGTCCAGTGCGCCGGCAGCGGCTTCGGGATCCTCGACAACGGGAAGTGGCTCAAGTTCGACAAGGCCGGCAACGACATGGCCCTCGCGGCTCTCAAGGCGACGACCAAGAAGGACCACATCCGCGTCAACGTGAGCGGCGACCTGGCGGGTGATGTCATTCACGTCTCCAAGGTAGCCATCCCCTAGCGGCGTTTTCCCGGCAGCACCCACGGGACGGCGTCTCGATCGCACGAGTCGCCCGGCTTCCGACGGATCGACGGTGCGAGCGCGAGCCCGAGCCTGCCCTGCGCTGCTCGACTCGAGTAGACCGAGGAGGTGCCCGGCAGGCCCCTCTCCTCTCGCTTGCTGCGCGGTCGTCCGCGATCGTCCACGGGCGCGGTGTCACCGGGCTCAGGCACATCGAGATCCCTGGAAAGGGGGCCCAACCGTGTGGCATGGTCGAGAGGTCCGAAGGCAGGGCCTCCGTAGCGCGCACGGGACGCTTCTTGGCGCCAGTCCATCTCGACCCGAAGCCTCACCGCGAGAGGCCCCGCTTGCGAGGCGTCTCCCATCAGATCGCGGCCATCGCCGCAGTCGCGCCTTCCGTTTGGCTCATCGCCACCGCGACCCGCGGCCCGGCACGGCTCGGCGCCATCGTGTATGCCGCCAGTCTCGTCACGCTTCTCACCGTGAGTGCGGTCTACCATCGCGTGCTCTGGCCCTCACCCGTTCGCCACCTTGTCGGGCGCATCGACCACTCGGCCATCTTCCTCCTCATCGCAGGCACCTACACGCCGTTCTGCCTCCTCATCGGGGACGGCACGGGGGACCTGCTCCTTCGGGCGGTGTGGATCGCGGCAGCGGCGGGAGTCGTGCTCGTCGTGTTCTGGCACGGCATGCCGAAGAGCCTCCGCTCCCTCCTTTACGTCCTGCTGGGTTGGTTCATCTTCCCCGTGCTTCCGGTCCTCCGGGCGGCGATTGGGAACGAGGCCCTCGCCCTCCTCTTCGTCGGAGGCTTCTTCTACACGGTGGGGGCCGTGGTGTACGCGGCTCGGAGGCCGGATCCGTTTCCGCGAGTTTTCGGCTTCCACGAGATCTTCCACCTGCTGGTGATCGCGGCGGCGGGCTGCCACTTCCTCGTGGTCGCCGCGGCCGTCCGCGCTCTCGGAGGCCCCACCTCTCCCTGAGGGGTGTCGCCGGGGTCGTGCGCGTTTCGGGCGAGTAGCGCTCGTTTCGGCCACTGGGAACGGAATCGAGCGCGCACCGGCCCGTCGGGCTGGCGCTTGTCGTGTTCGATGGCGCGCTCGCCCGAATTCCACGGCGGTGGCGCCCCGTCTCTCGACCTTCCGGAGCAGATTCGGGCTCTTCCCGGCACGTCGCGGAGCTCAAGCGAAGGCGCTCCAGGGAGGAGCGAGCCCTTCACGGGGCCGTCGGCTCAGACCGGAGCGGCTCGAGAGACGGTTACGCCCTTGACCGCGCCCCGCCGATCGGCATCGATCCACTGAATCCCGGAGGTCAGGAGGTGTTATGTCGCCGGCGCGTGCTCGTCTCGAGGGGCTGTCCCAGGATCTGAAGGCGTTCGAGGTCCAGATCCGCAACGACATGAAGGAGATCCGCACTTCGCTGACACGCATCAAGTGGGCGCTCCGCATGGCAGGTGGACTCAGCCTCATCGCGATCGTCCTCTTCGTGGCGACGGTGGTCGGCCCCCTCTCCCACCAACTCAAGCAGATCGCCCTCAAGATCGAGCAGCTGGAGAACCAGGAGGTCGTGGCGGCGTTGACCGACGTAGCGAAGCTCCGCGCCGCGATTCAATCCGAAACGAAGCGAATCGAGCTCGAGGCCCATTCGGACATCTCGGAAACCCTCGAGCGGTCGCACCGTCTCAACACCGAGCTGCAGGCGGACCTGGCAAAGGTCCTGCCGCCCAACAACGAGCCCTTCCCAGAAGTCTACTCGTCCGCCTCCGGGCTCGCCGCGGCCATCGGTCGGGCGAGCGAGAAGGTCGGCCCGGAGGGGCAGTTCCCGCCTCTCCTGCAGAAGGCGGCGAACCTGAACGGCAGGCTCGACGCCGCGCTCGCGAACGTGGAGGGCCCGAGCCCGCGCGGGCGCGCTCGCGACTTTCCCGCGGTCTACGACCGAGCGACCGCGCTCCAAGCGAAGCTTGAGACGGCCCAGAAGAGGATCACCGGGGCCGGCGAGGGGCAACAAGAGCCGCCCTTTCCAGAGGTCTACGCGACTGCCCTCGCGGTCGACGCCCGATTGGCCGCCGCCTATCGGAAGACCACCGGGGCCGAGCGCGGGAAGCCGGAGCCCGAGTTCCCCGACCTCTACAAGCAGGCGGTCTCGACGCAGAAGAAAGCAAAGAAGACCACGGCCAGCCCGACCTCATCGCCGGCTAGGTAGCCCCTCGAACGAGCAAGAACCGCTCTCGATCACCCTCGCGGGACGTGAGCCCGCACGCCGTCGAGGTTAGCAAGGATCGAGCGGTGCACCCTGGCTCCGCTCTCGCCCGCGGTCGCGGGGGAGTCGCCGTCATCGAGGCCACGGTGGAAACCTCTTCTGGAGTCACCGACGTCCGCAGCACCCATCCGGTGACAGAAACCCTGGATCGCCTGGAGCGCCTCGCGAGGGCCAACGGCCTCCTCGTGTTCGCCCGCATCGACTTCAGTCGCGATGCCGCGGCCATCGGCCTCGCCCTGCCCGCTACGCAGATGCTCATCTTCGGGAACCCCAGGGCGGGTACACCGCTGATGCTCTCGGGGCCCCGATCCGCACTCGACCTCCCCCTCAAGGCTCTCGCCTGGGAGGACGGGGACGGGAAGGTCTGGCTCTCCTACAACGATCCGGAGTACGTCGTGGCGCGCCACGGGTTGCCGCGAGAACTGGCCAAGAACCTGGCCGCGGCAGGGGTGCTTGTCGCCAAGGCTGCGGATGAAACCCCTCTTCCCCTTCCGGGATGAACGCCGCATCCGCCGCAGCAAGAGTCCGTGCCGGGGCAACTCGCCGTGCCGTAGCGCGTGTCGATCGTCTCTCGCCTTCGCTCTCGCCCGCTGGATGGGCATCCCACCCCGAAGCGGTCCTCCTCAGGCGTGCGAGGCCGCGTGGCCGGCAAGCCCGGAGCCCGATGAGCATGCGGCCTCCGACCCTTGGGCTATCGCGTCCCTTCCCATTCCTTGGTCGCCGCCGGCGGGCTCTGTGTTTCCGGGCTGGGAGAGATGGCGACCGCGGGCAGCGAGGGTTCGCGCGCTTCCGCAAAAAGGCAGAACTCGATGGCGCCAGCCTCTGCCACTACGTCAGCGAGCGACTGGAGCCTTGCCGGCCAACCCTCCGTGAACTGCGGGCCGATCCGGTATGCCTCGCGGTGAAAGACGGCGATGACGGCGCGGAGGCGAACGGTCTTCCTCCCGGCGTAGATGCTCGGCGGCAGTAGCCGCGCCGTGCCCGTCACCTTCTCCCTTCCGCCGTCTGCGCGCCCGCGGCCGCAGACGGTGATGGCGACCTCGGCCGAGAACGGCACCGGCGTGTCCAACGGGAGCGGCCCGACCTTCACGCCGTTGAACACGGCCTCGAACCTGCATGCCTCGGGGTCCGACTTGTTGTTGGTGATCCACTCTCTAAAGTGCCGGGTCTTCGTCGAGTTGTTGTCGACGCGAACCGTAGCCAGCGGCACGGCACAGCGACCCGACACTGCGCCGGTGACCTCGTCGTAGGTGAAGCTACACTCCACCGCGGAGCTGACCGCGATGTTCAACTCCTTCAGCGCGTCGTCGAAGACCGCTGCGAAGCCGTTGTTCCCGGCGTCAGGATTCACGGTGAATTCCTCGGCGAGCGCGGTACTCGTCCAGGCCAGCAGCGGAGCGAGAGCGGCAGCGATGCGATTCACGTGGCACCTCCGCAGCAGCACTTAGCGAGCAGTCGTCGGGACAACCGACGTCAATTGGGGGTGCGCGGCGACGCGATTGGCGAATGCCGCAAGCGCTCGACGCCGAGACCCTCTCTACTGAGGCTCCTGGCGCGGCATCTGGCAGCAGCGCCACGTCACACCATCGGCGGAACCCGTTCCTCGCGCCGCAATCGAGCCCGGTCGCCAAAGGAGCGAAAGCCCGAGCTCGACCACCGTCGCTGTCGCCACGCTCGAACGCGGTGCGAGTTGCTCGCTTAGTGTGCGTAACGAATCGGTCAAATATGAATTGCCACGATTGCCGCCATGCGTCGCAGTGACCGGGGCTCTCCGTGAGTGGCGAGCGCAGTCAGGGGCGCGCACGTCTGAAAGCAGTGACACATTGTGGTCGCACGCAAGGTGTCCAACCGAAACCGGCGCTACCCGGGCGCCCCGTTGCCGTCGAGGTCTTGCCGCTTCGTCGGCTCCGCGAGAACACCGAGACATCGCACGGCCTCTACTCGCCCGGATCGGCACCCGCACGGGGCGCGTCCCGCGACTCTTCTCCCGAGATGATGCGCGTGGTCCGATGAGAGTCTGGGAACAGTTGGCGGCCATCGTTTGCCGGGGAGCAGGCTATTAGCCCGAGGATTTGCCGCCGGAGATCCTCGCGGCGGGCGCGGTAACCACCCCGGACCCCTCGGGCGGCGAGGTTCGCGCCAGCCTCCCCTCCCGACCGAGGGGGGCAAGCTTCAGCGGAGCTGGCGTCGCCCCTGCCTTGCTGGGTCTCCCTTGCTGCAAGACGGTTGGCTGCCGCAGCGCCGACACATGAATACTCACCGGGAGCGCCTGGAGAGCAGCGCTCTGGATGGGGTTCGCGGGTGCCCTGCTTGGGTGGCCTGGGCGGAGAGAGAGTACCCCTCCGGTGCGTCCTGCCGACGAGCCGTAGAGACGGCTCCAACCACACGCAACGGATGCGTGGCTGGCGCGCCCGGCAGATAAGCGTAGCGCGCCTCTCACCTCGCCCGCGGGTGGCACTGCCGGCGAAAAGGGCCTCGCGGACGCATCGAGGTCCGGCTCCCTCGGGTGACAACACCGCATCGGGCTTGTTCTTCCCGCGCGCGTGACGTTTCCAACTTGCAACCTTGGATGTACCCGACTCGCTGTAAGGAGGTGCACGCCCTTCCCCCGCGGCGGAGGCTCCAGGTGACCAGCGAACAGCTCAACGCAGCCAAGAACGCCTACCACTACGCCCAGCTTGCCGCCGACGTGGATTCCGTCTGCACAATTCGAAGCCTCTCCACCCCAGGGCCCGCAAACAGGGACGCCGGCACGGACCTGGCGCTTGCCTGCTTCGTGCTCGCTCTTGCCAACGAGTCCGCCGCGGTTGCCCGTCTTCGATCGCGCCTCATCCTCCCAGGCCGATCGCTCGAGGAGGTGCGTGACGGTGCTTCCTGGCTGGCGGACGCGATTCAGTCCGAGTGCCGCAGGCTGGGCGTCGATGCGCGCTCAGGTGAGTTGCTCTGCGAATGCGGCCGTGCGGAAGGGGAGCACGGGCATTGCGCTTCTGCGGCACGTCTTGCAGCGCCTGCGTCACCCCAACCCAATTGAGTTGCACGACGCCGCCACCGGCGACGTGCCCCGGGGCGGGAGAGGTGAACTGCGGCAACGGGATTTGCTGCTACGCGTCCTCCCCGTTCTACTGCGCCTCCACCAACAACTGCTACACGACCGAGACGGCTGCTGCGAATGCCTGCGGTACAACCTGCTCGGCCTGTCAGTAGTGGGGGACGCGCTCCCGCTCCAGGTCACGTTCCCTCACCATCCGCGTCCCTTCGTCCGCGCGCCCCGTCGCGCGGCACCGGTGCCTCGCACCCTCCGGAATCGGCGGCTGTGCTGGCTCTTTCGTTCATCCAAGAGTTTCTCCTCGACGAACGTAGCCTCGGGCACCTCAGCGTTGCTTACCCGACGCGCGGCCGCAAGCTTGTTTCGGCGCGCGTGATGGGGCACAGGTGAGACGTGTTCGGACCCGTCGGTTTGCTCATTGCGCGACTCCGGCGCAGCATGACCGTCGCCGGCCGCCGGGCCCTTCGCGCGGCTCGCATGCTTACTCCCAGGCCCTGCGGCGTGACCGGGGGCTCCTCTCTGACCTCGTACGCACCAGGAGGCAACTTATCGCGGAGAACGCCTTCCTTCGCCAACAACTCCTGGTTGCCGCCCGAGGCGTCAAGAAGCCGCAGTTTCGCGCCTCGGAACGCGCCCTGCTGGTGACCCTCGCGGCGATGTTCTCGCTCTGGCGCGATGCCCTCGTGCTCGTCAAGCCTGATACGCTTCTGCGCTGGCACCGAGAGGGCTCCCGGCGGTGGTGGAAGTGGCGCTCACGGCGGAAGCCATCTGGTGCCTCGCGCCTGTCGCCCGAGGTCGTCCTCCTCATTCGCCGTATGGCGACCCGAAGAACCGTCTGTGGGGCGCTGAACGCATCCGAGGCGAACTCCTCAAATTGGGCATCGCCGTCGCCAAGAGAACCGTCCAGCGGTACTTGAGCAAGGTCCGCACGACGCCGCCGGATGGCCAGCGTTGGTCCACCTTCCTTCGCCAACAGGCTGCAGCGATCTGGGCCTGCGATTTCGTCGAGGTCCGCGATCTCTGGTTTCGCTGTCACTACGTCTTCGTCGTCATCCACCTCGAAACGCGAAAACTCGTCCATACCGCATCCACGATGACGCCCACCGTCGCCTGGACCGTCCAGCAGCTGCGCGACCTGACTCCGTTCGGCAACGGCCCGAGGTTTCTGCTCCGCGATAACGATGGCAAGTTCACCGAGACCTTCGACGACGTCGCCCACAGCGCTGGTATCCGCGTCATCCGCACGCCTGTCCTTGCGCCCGCGGCAAACGCCTTCGTCGAGAGGTTTGTGGGTTCGCTTCGCCGAGAATGCCTGGACCACGTCCTTCTGCTCGGCGAGCGCCATCTGCAACGCGTCCTCGCTGAGTACCGTTCGTGATTCAACCGCGCACGACCTCACCAGGGAATCGACCAGCGCTGCCCTTCCGCTTTCGGCTCCGCTGCCCTGTCGCAGGACTTCGTACCAGCAGCCGTCGTCGAGGGTCGCCCGATGCTCGGAGGGCTGCATCACGATTACCGGCTCGCCGCGTGACACCGCCTTGTTGGCTGGATGAACGTGGTAGCCAGCACAGCCGGGCGCAGCCTGCCCGGGACCTCCGAGGTTAGATCATGCCGCGCAACTTTTTCCACGAGTGGGGCGAACCCGAAGACGAGG
>DATJZG010000084.1:0-2738 GCA_035499295.1 Anaeromyxobacteraceae bacterium | reverse complement strand
ATCCCCAGCCTGGGCCTCGTCACCCGGCCGTGCTCGATGAGCTGCGGCACCACCCGGTTCACGGTGTCCACCGGCACCGCGAAGCCGATCCCGGCCGAGCCGCCGCTCGGGCTGGCGATCTGGGTGTTCACGCCGATGAGCCGCCCCGCGCTGTCGAGGAGCGGACCGCCCGAGTTGCCCGGGTTGATGGCGGCGTCGGTCTGGATCACGTCCTCGATCTTGCGGCCCGTGAGCGACGGGATGCTGCGGCCGAGCGCGCTCACGATGCCGGTGGTGAGGGTGAAGTCGAGGCCGAAGGGGTTGCCGATGGCGAAGACCCGCTGGCCCACCTGGAGGTCGGCGCTCCGCCCCAGGAGGATGGGCGCGAGCCGGCCCCGGGGGGCCGCGATGCGCAGCACGGCGATGTCCTGGTCCGGTGAGGCTCCCACGAGCGTGGCGGGCCACTCCGACTGATCGTGGAGGGTGATCCGCGCCGCGCTCGCGCCCTGGATGACGTGGAAGTTGGTGACCACGTGCCCGCTCGCGTCCCAGATGAAGCCCGACCCCGTCCCCTGCGGGACCTCGGTCACGTCGAAGTACCCCACCAGCCGGCGGGTGAGGGTGGTGATGTAGACCACGCTCGGGCTCGCCTGCTTGAAGAGCGCGACGTTGGCCTGCTCGTCGGCGGCGAGATCCCCGCGCGCGACCACCGGCCGGGGCGCGGCGCGGGGCGCGGTGGGCCGGACGAGCTGCGGCCAGGCCCCCGTCGTCAGGCGGATGAAGGCGGCGGTGGCCGCCATCCCCAGGACGAAGGCCGAGAGCACGATGCGGGCGGCCGCGAGGCGGCGCGAGCGGGTCATTCCCTCCGCGTACCAGAGCCGAACGGTACCGTCGAGGGCCTCGCTGCGCCCGGGGGCTCTCCGCCAGAGAACGGGCGTGTCGCGAGGCGCCTCGCGGCGCCAGGACCGCTCCCCGGACCGCCGCGACGCCGCGGGCGCACCGGAAGGCGGCTCGAGCAGCCGGGCGGCGTTACGATCCGGCCCATGCACGGCGGCATGGGCGCTCTCGGCCGGATGCTCCTCGCCGCCGGGGCACTGCTCTGCGTCCTCGGGCTGCTGCTGCTCGTCGCCGACCGGTTCCCCGGCCTGCGCCTCGGGCGGCTGCCCGGGGACATCGCCTTCGAGCGCGGTCGGTTCCGCTTCTACTTCCCGCTGGCGACCTCCATCGTGCTCAGCCTGGCGCTGACCCTGCTCCTGTGGCTCTTCGGTCGCAGGTGAACGAAAGAGGCCGCCCGGAGGCGGCCTCTTCACGGTCCGACGTGGGTCTGCGGAGCGAGCTACATGTCCATGCCGCCCATGCCGCCCATCCCACCCATGCCGGGGGGCATGCCGCCGCCCTTGTCCGCCTTCGGCTTCTCCGCGACCACGGCCATGGTGGTGAGCATGAGGGAGGCCACCGACGCCGCGTTCTGCAGCGCGATGCGGGACACCTTGGTCGGGTCGATGACGCCGGCCTTCACCAGGTCCTCGTACTCGTCGCTCTGGGCGTTGAAGCCGAAGTTGGCCTCCTTCGACTCCTTCACCTTGTTCACGACGATCGAGCTCTCCTGCCCGCCGTTCTGGACGATCTGGCGGATGGGCTCCTCGAGCGCGCGGCGCACCAGGTCGACGCCGTTCTTCTCGTCGCCGCTCGCCTTGACCTGAGCGAGGGCCCCGAGGCAGCGCAGGTAGGCCACCCCGCCGCCGGGGACGATGCCCTCCTCGACCGCCGCGCGGGTGGCGTGGAGCGCGTCCTCCACCCGGGCCTTCTTCTCCTTCATCTCGGTCTCGGTGGCCGCGCCGACGTTGATCACCGCCACCCCGCCCACGATCTTGGCCAGCCGCTCCTGCAGCTTCTCCTTGTCGTAGTCGCTGGTGGTCTCCTCGATCTGCGCCCGGATGGTCTTCACCCGCGCCTCGATGTCGGCCTTCTTCCCGGCCCCGTCCACGATGGTGGTGTTGTCCTTGTCCACCGTGATCCGCTTGGCCCGCCCCAGGTCCTTCAGCGTCACCTGCTCCAGCTTCAGGCCCAGCTCCTCGGCGATGAGCTTGCCGCCGGTGAGGATGGCGATGTCCTCCAGCATGGCCTTCCGGCGGTCGCCGAAGCCCGGCGCCTTGACGGCGCACACGTGCAGCGTGCCGCGGAGCTTGTTCACCACCAGCGTCGCCAGCGCCTCGCCCTCGACCTCCTCGGCCACGATGAGCAGGGGCTTGCCGGCCCGCGCCACCTGCTCGAGCAGCGGGAGCAGGTCCTTCATGTTCGAGATCTTCTTCTCGTGGATGAGGATGTAGCCCTCCTCCAGGATGGCCTCCATCCGCTCCGGGTCGGTCACCATGTACGGCGAGAGGTAGCCGCGATCGAACTGCATGCCCTCGACCACCTCGAGCGTGGTCTCGAGGCCCTTCGCCTCCTCGACGGTGATCACGCCCTCCTTGCCCACCTTCTCCATCGCCTGGGCGATGATCCCGCCGATGGTGGTGTCGCCGTTCGCGGAGATGGTGCCGACCTGGGCGATCTCCTTCTGGTCCTTGGTCGGCTTGGAGAGCTTCTTCAGCTCCGCCACCACCGACTCGACCGCCTTGTCGATGCCCCGCTTGATGTCCATCGGGTTGTGCCCGGCGGCCACGAGCTTGGCGCCGTCGCGGTAGAGGGCCTGGGCGAGCACGGTGGCGGTGGTGGTGCCGTCGCCGGCCACGTCGGAGGTCTTGGAGGCGACCTCC
>DATJZG010000083.1:0-8493 GCA_035499295.1 Anaeromyxobacteraceae bacterium | reverse complement strand
TCCCGAGCTGGATGGAGATCATGGTGTCCCTCGCCCTCGTCACCGTGGGCATCCTCGCCTTCCGCTGGATCGTCAACCGCATGCCCGTCCTCCACGAGCTCGACCAGGGCTCGCCGGCCGGACACTAGGGGGAACGCCATGAGAGCCACTCGACTCCTCGGCCTCGCCCTGGCGCTCGGCCTCGCCGGGGCGGCCTTCGCCGGCTCGATGCCCAAGCTACCGAAGGACTTCCCGCTGCCCTCCTCCGAGGGCAGCCCCGGCAAGGTCACCTTCAGCCACTCCAGCCACGTGGACGCGAAGCAGCCCGGGTGTACCCGCTGCCACCCGACGCTCTTCAAGACGCTCGCCTCCGGCTCCACCGCCGACGGGAAGCCCATCAACCACAAGGCGATGGAGCAGGGAAAGCAGTGCGGCACCTGTCACGGCAAGGCGGCCTTCGGCTTCGACAGCTGCGACATGTGTCACCACTAGTGAGGTGATCCCCGCTCGGTCGGGCCGGGAGCGCGCCGGCCCGAGCCGACCTCGCGGGCGCTGTCGACCGCGAAAAGAATGCGCGGGCGCTCCTCTCCGAAAGCGCCCGCGCGCGCTTCTTGCGTTGTGGGCGAGGCGCCCCATCCGGGCGCCCCGCGGCTTTGATCCTGGATCAATTATTTCTGTGGAGATTCGAACAGTTGAGCAGAAAGGGCACTAGCATCGACAGGCCCCATCTGGTAAACGGCAAAGCTTGGACCGACACCCTCACGGTGTCGCGTTTCCCGACTGGCCTCCTTGGGGGTGCTTCGATGAGAAGGCTGTACCCAATCCTGCTCCTCGCGCTCGCCGCCCTGCCGGCGCGCGCGGCCATCCCGGCCGAGCAGGACAGCTGCCTCGGGTGTCACGGCAGCGATCCGACGATGACCATGGACCTGCCGGGTGCCCCGGGCACCGACGGGAAGGCGCAGCCGGAGAAGCTCGCTCTCTACGTGGACCAGGACGCGTTCGCGAAGTCTGTGCACGGCGACATGCTGAAGTGCACGGACTGCCACACCGACATGAGCGACTACCCGCACGACTCGAAGCCCTTCAAGACCAAGCGGGACGTCACCGTCGCCTTCTACGAGCAGTGCAAGAAGTGCCACTTCTCGAACTACACGAAGACCCTCGACGGGGTGCACTACCAGCTGGCGCAGAAGGGCAACCGCCAGGCCGCGCTCTGCGTCGACTGCCACGGGTCCCATGCCATCGGCCACCCGGGCGAGCCCCGCACGCGCGTGTCGAGCACCTGCGCCGGATGCCACAAGAAGGTGGCAGACACCTTCGCGAAGAGCGTCCACGGCAAGGCCCTCACCGAGGGCAACCCGGACGTCCCGGTCTGCACCGACTGCCACCGCGCCCATGACGTGGCCGACCCCCGCTCCGGCGCCCTTTCCCTGCGCACCGCCGACATCTGCGGTCGCTGCCACACCGACGAGAAGCTGATGAAGAGGTACGGGCTCTCCACCAAGGTGGTGGACACCTACCTCTCCGACTTCCACGGGATGGAGGCGTCGCTGCAGAAGGGCAGGAAGTCGAAGGGCGATCGCCTGGCGGCGGGCTGCACCGACTGCCACGGCGTGCACAACATCATGCGCCCGAGCGATCCGACCTCGACGGTGCTGCAGGCGAACCTGGTCCAGACCTGCCGCAAGTGCCACCCGGAGGCCACCGCCAACTTCCCCAAGGCCTGGATGTCGCACTACGAGCCCAGCCTGAAGAAGTCGCCCCTCGTCTGGAGCGTGCAGCTCTTCTACTACATCCTCATCCCCTTCATCCTCCTCAGCCTCGTGATCCAGATCGCGCTCCACCTGTGGCGCGTGGTGGTGAACCGATGACCGAACGCACCGCAGCCGCCGAGACCCGGTACTTCGTCCGCTTCAGCACGAAGCAGCGGATCGAGCACACCGTCACCATGGTGGACTTCGTCGGACTGGTGGCGACGGGCCTGCCGCAGAAGTTCTATACCGCCCGCTGGGCCCAGGGGCTCATCGGCCTCCTCGGAGGCATCGACAACGTCCGCTGGCTGCACCGCTTCTTCGGCATCGTGCTGCTCCTCTCGGTCGTCGTCCACGGCGCCGGCGCGGTCTCCGCCATCCTCTCGCGCCGGGTGGGCTTCAGCATGGCGGTGAACAAGCGCGACTTCTTCGACGTCGTCCAGACCCTTCGCTACTACCTGGGACTCGCCGACCACCCGGCGCCCTTCGACCGCTACGACTACAAGCAGAAGTGGGAGTACTGGAGCCTCATGATCGGGAACGTGATCATGATCCTCTCCGGCCTCACCCTCATGTACCCCGCCATCGCGGCCCGGGTGGCGCCCGGGGAGCTCATCCCCGCCGCCAAGGTGGCCCACTCGAACGAGGGGCTGATGGCCTTCCTGGTGATCAGCATCTGGCACATCTTCAACGCCCACCTCCACCCGGACGTCTTCCCGTTCGACGCCTGCATCTTCACCGGGAAGATCAGCCGCGAACGGATGGAGCACGAGCACCCGCTCGAGCTCGCCCGCCTCGAGGGTCGCCCCCCCCCGGCTCCGGGGCACGGCCACTGACGGAGAGGGCGGTCGACGCGCATGGCGGCCGCCCGGTGGGTCGACTTCGCCGGCCAGGCCATCTTCCACACCCTGGTGGCGGCCCTGGTGATCGAGGCGCTCGTCCGCCTCTGGGGCGTGCGCGCGCCCTCCCAGCGCATGGGCTTCCGCCTGCTCGCACTGGCGTGGCCGCTCCTCGTCGTGCCCACCCTCTTCCTCCTCTTCCCGCAGCGCGAAGGGGAGGCCTTCCGGGAGGGGCAGGCCCTCTTCAGCGCCCGCCGCTGGGACGACGTGACCTTCCTCGGAGCCGGCCTCTACGCCTGGTGGATCACGGGGATGGCCCTCGCCGGACTCGCGCTCCTCCTCCTCGACCTCGTCCCGCTCCTCCGTTCGCGGGCCGCGGCGCCGCCTCCCCTGCCACCTGCCACCCCGGAGGGGGAACGGGTCCGGGGCGCGCTCGGGGAGGCCGCCCGGGCGCTCGGGATGCGGGTGCCGCCGCTCGCCTACTTTCCGGCGGGCCCGGCAGTGCTCTACTGCACCGGCGCCCGCCGGCCGGTGGTGGTCGTCTCGCGCGCGGCGGTCGACCTGCTCGACGACGCCGAGCTGCGCGGGGCGCTCGCCCACGAGCTCGCCCACCTCGAGCACCGCGACCCGGCCCTCAGCTGGGCGCTCATGGGGGCGAGAGGCCTCATGTGGTTCAACCCCGGGGCCCAGGTCCTGGTGCGGGCGCTGGCGCGCGACGCCGAGCGCCTCGCCGACGAGCGCGGGGCGGCCGCCACCGGCGACAGGCTCGCCCTGGCGAGCGCGCTCCTCAAGCTGTACCGCGCCACCGGAGGGAGCTACGAGGCGCCGGCGGACCGGGCGCGGCCGCTCTTCTCGTCGCTCGCGGAGCCCATCGCCCGCGCCCGCGCCCACGACATCGAGCTGCGCTGCCGGGCGCTCCTGGGACCGAGACCGGAGCCCCTGCGCGTCTCGCTCCTCCGCCTGGCGGCGGTGGGGGCGGGGCTCTTCCTCTTGCTCTTCCACGTGGTATGAGCGAACCGGGGGTCACGGCGGCGAGAAGGGCGGCGAGCGAGGGGCTGCGCGCGCTCTGGACCCTCGCGCTGGTCCTCGTCGGCACCGCCGCCCTCCTCTGGGCCCTCGACGCCGTGCCGGGATGGCTCCGCGGCGAGCCGCGCGGGGTGCGGCGGGCTTCCACGGTGGAGGAGGCCGAGCGACAGCTGCGGGCGCGTCTCATGCTCCCGGCCTACTTCCCCGACACCTACCGCTGGCCCCCCAAGGCGATCCGCCTCACCCGCGACGAGGGCGGGTCGGTGGCGCTCGCCTTCGACGCGCGCGACGGGACCCCCTCGCTCTTCCTCGCCGAGACCGTCGGCGGCACCGGGCCGCTCGGGGCGGGCCTCCTTCCGGAGGCGGCGGTGATCCAGCAGCAGCGCGCCGGGCTCGGGGAGGGCTCCACCCTCTCGCGGATTGTGGGCGAGGACGGTACCCTGTGGAACCAGCTCGAATGGACCGCTGGCGGCCGGCACTTCGTGCTGAGGGGACGGGGACCCCTGGAAGGGTTGACGAGGATGGCGCGAAGCATCCACGGGGTGGTGCGGTGACGAGGGTCGGGCTGCGAGAGCGCCTGCGCGGCTCGCTGCGCACCCGCGTCTACCTCCTCCTCGCGGTGAGCGCGCTCGGCCCCACCGCCATCGTCGCCTGGGCGTTCGCGTCCCGCGTCGCCAAGCTCGACGAGCAGCTCCTCGCGTCCCGCCAGTGGGCGGCGCGCGCCACCGCCAGCCAGGTCGAGGAGGAGCTGAACCAGGCGCTCGAGGTGCTGCAGCGGGCCGCCACCGCGCCTCACGTGAACCTGGAAGACGCCGATCCCGGACCGGAGCGGGCCGCGCTCGGCGACCCCCGCATCCGCGCCCAGTTCCCGGGCGGCGCCTTCTTCCTCGGCGCCTCCGGCGAGCGACTGGTCGAGGAGCCGGAGCGGGGGAGCCAGAGCGTGGTGCCCCCCCCGGACCTCCCCGACGTCAAGGAGGCGGTCCAGAGCGGACGTCCGGCGGTGACCTCCTTCGTCGGGCCTCCGGGCGGGGAGCGCATCTATGCGCTCGTTCCGGTGCGGAACTGGGAGGGGAGGGTCACCGGGATCGCCGGCGGGGTCGTCGACCCTGCGCAGTCGCACCTCTCGGTGCTCTTGCGCTACCTGCGCCGAAGCCCGGAGGGCACGGCCGAGCTCGTGGACCGCAGCGGGCGCGTCATCCTCAGCACCGACGCGGGACGCGCGCGGCACCCGAGCGGGTGCGGCGAGGCGGCGAGGGTGGTGGCGGAGCGCAAGGCCGTCGCCGCCCTGTGCCGGGACTGCCACCCGGGGAGGCAGGCGGACGAGCGGGGCCGGGCCGTGCTGGCCGCGGCCCCCGTCATGAACGCCTCCTGGGCGGTCCTGGCCCGGCTGCCCGAGAAGGACGTGCTCGCCTCCTCGGGCGCCTTCCCGGGCTGGCTGGCGACGCTCACCGGGGCGGTGCTGGGGCTCGGGGCCATCCTCGCCTGGGGCGCAGCCCGCAGCATCACCGAGCCCGTCTCCCGCCTCACCTCGGCGGCGGAGCGGATCGCGAGCGGCGACCTCACCGGCCACATCCAGCCGGCGGGCTTCGACGAGGTGGCCAGGCTCGCCCAGGCGCTGGAGAAGATGCGCGAATCGCTGCGCGACCTCATCGGCATCGTCGCCACCGCCAATCAGCAGCTGGAGAAGCGGGTGGAGGAGCGCACCGCCGAGCTCGCCCAGGTGAACGCCCAGCTCAGGGAGCGCGAGCGCGCCCTCGCCAACCTCTACGAGAAGGTGGTGGCGGCGCAGGAGGACGAGCGCAAGCGGATCGCGCGCGAGCTGCACGACGACACCAGCCAGAGCCTTGCGGTGCTGGTGATGGCGCTCGACGGGGCCATGGCGACCCTCAAGGCGGGCGGGGTGCCGAGGCTGGAGGAGGCGAAGGCGCTGGCGGTGCGGACGATCGAGGAGGTGCACCGCATGATCCTCGACCTCCGGCCCTCCGTGCTCGACGACCTGGGGTTGCTCTCGGCCATCCGCTGGTACGCGGAGCGCCACCTCGCCCCGCGCGGCCTCTCGGTGCGCTGCGAGTTCGAGGCCAAGGACCGCAGGCTCCCGGCGGCCTTCGAGACCGCGGTGTTCCGCGTGTGCCAGGAGGCGATGAGCAACATCGCCCGGCACGCCCAGGCGGAGTCGGTGCTCATCCAGGTCTCGGAGTCGGGGGGTGCCCTGCACATCGAGATCGAGGATGATGGTCGGGGCTTCGACCCGGAGAACATCTCCCGCGCCCACCGGCGCCCCTTCGGGCTCATGGGGATCCGGGAGCGCGTCGAGCTCCTCGGGGGCCAGGTGCGAATCGACTCGGCCCCGGGGAAGGGAACGCGGCTCCACATCGACGTCCCGGTGCCGCCGGAGGGCTAGAAGTGGCGAAGATCCGCGTCCTCATCGCTGACGACCACGCCATCCTCAGGGAGGGCATCCGCGCGCTCCTTCGGCTCACCGAGGACATCGAGGTGGTGGGGGAGGCGGTCGACGGGCGGCAGGCGGTCGACCTCGCGCGCGAGCTCGACCCGGACGTGGTGCTCATGGACATCGCCATGCCCGGCCTCGGGGGCCTCGAGGCCACTATCGAGATGAAGAAGGAGGGGCTGCGCTCCAAGGTCCTCATCCTCTCCCAGTACGAGGATCGCGAGTACGTGCGGAGGCTGCTCAAGGCGGGCGTGTCCGGCTACCTCCTCAAGAAGTCGGCCGGGGTCGAGCTCGCGAACTCGATCCGCTCGGTCCACCGCGGCGGCCTGGTGCTCGACCCGGAGGTGGCGCGCACGGCGATGGAGGACGCGGGGCCGCGGGCCCCGGCCGAGGCCGATCCCTACGAGGCGCTCACCGACCGGGAGAAGCAGGTCCTGAAGCTCGTCGCCGAGGGGCTCTCCAACAAGGAGGTGGCCGAGGTGCTCGCCATCAGCGTGAAGACGGCGATGTCCCACCGCGAGAAGGTGATGGAGAAGCTCGGCCTCCACAACCGCACCGAGCTCGTGCGGTTTGCGCTGAAGAGAGGCGTCATCCGCGTCGACCCGTAGCGCGAGTGGGGCAAATCGCGCTCAATGACCGGGCGATTGGGGGGTCTGCCCCACCCCACGCGATGGGCTCTCGCCAGATTCCGCTGTGATTCCAGGCCGCCGCGCCGGTCGCCTTCCGGATCAGTTCTTGCTCTCTACTACACTGCGCGTGGGTCGCCTCGGGAGGGGGGCGATCCGCGTGTGCAGGGGGCGTAACCGGAGGCGACCAGCAGGGAGACGTCCTCCCGGTGCTCCCGGCCATCGCGCTCGTGTGTCCTGAGGGGGGCACCTTGCGGGTGTTGTTCGTGACAGCGCCGGACCCGTCCGGCGCGCTCGAGGCGGCGGGGCGGTGGGTCCCCTTGGCGCTCGTTCACCTGGCAGGCGCAGTTCGCGCCGCGGGGCACGAGTGCGAGATCCTGGACGCGCTCTCGCTCGGCCTCACCGGCGCGGAGACCTCGAAGCGCATCGCCGACGCTCGCGCGGACGTGGTCTGCGTCTCCGCGGCCACGGCGGGCTTCCCGGCGGCGGTGGATCTGTGCCGTGCCGCGCAGGGGCACGGGGCGGTCACGGTCGTCGGCGGAGCGCACGCCTCCTTCATGTACCCGGAGTTCCTGCCGCAGGGAGGCGTGGACTTCGCCACCGTGGGGGAGGGGGAGGAGACCCTTCCCGAACTCCTGCGCTGCATCGCCGCCGGCGAAGACCCGGCCCGCATCGCCGGCATCGCCTTCCCGCTGGGTGGGCGCATCGTCCGCACGGCTCGCCGCCCCCGGCTCGCCGCGCTCGACCCACTCCCCAAGGCCTGGGACCTCCTCGACTGGAGCACCTACACCTGGAGCAGCCGTCCCGGGTCCCGGCTCGCCGCCACCGCCACCTCGCGCGGCTGCCCCCGCCACTGCGCCTGCTGCTCGCAGGCGGCGACCGGGGAGGGCACCTGGCGGGCTCGCTCTCCCGACAGCGTGGCGTACGAGATCTCCACGCTGCGGCGCGACCACGGGGCCGACGTGGTGGCGCTCTTCGACGAGGCGCCCACCGCGGACAGTCGCCGGTGGGCTGGCATCCTGGAGCGCATCACCGATCTCGACCTGGGGATCGAGATGATCCTGTGGAGCCGTCCCGAGGACGTGATCCGGGACGAAGCGAGCCTCGACCGGTGGCGCGCCGCCGGGGTGGCGCACGTGGGGCTGTGCCGCGACACCTCCGAGGAGCGCCTGCGGGAGGACGAGGCGGACTACGCGCTCGGCGTCGGGCGGCGCGCGGTGCGGATGCTCCGCGAGCACGGAATCACCTCGGAGACCAACTTCTGGCTGGGTTTCCCGGACGAGTCGCCGGAGCTGGTGCGACTGCTCCAGGAAAGGGCGAGGCAATGGGACCCCGACCTGGCGCACTTCCTCACCCTCGCGCCCCTGCCCTACACGGCTGCCTGGCGAACGCTGGGCCCGCACGTGACGACCCGGGACTATCGGCGCTTCAACCACCGCGAGGCGGTGGTGAAGGCGCGCGCCATGAGCCCGGAGCAGATCGTCTCCGCCGCCGCGGCCTGCTACCGCGGCTTCTACCTCGACAAGCTTCGCCGCGCCGAGGGCGAGCCGGCCGGCACCCGGCGCCGCAACGCCTGGCGCATCTACCTCGCCACGCCGTCGTTCCGCGAGCGACTGCTAGAGGGCGCGACCGAGGAGGAGCGGCGGGCGCTGTCGGCGCCGCTCCCGCCACTTCGCTCCTGAGGCGGCGCGGGTGGCCCGCCCGCCGCGCGTCCTCCTCGACGAGGCCGCGCCCGAGGCGGGGTAGGTTCCCGGGGGCCGGAGTCGAGTGCCTCCCCGGAAGCGGCGAGGGCCGGCGGCCCCGCGCTGCGGGACCCCGGCCCT
>DATJZG010000082.1:0-174448 GCA_035499295.1 Anaeromyxobacteraceae bacterium | reverse complement strand
TCCCGAGCTGGATGGAGATCATGGTGTCCCTCGCCCTCGTCACCGTGGGCATCCTCGCCTTCCGCTGGATCGTCAACCGCATGCCCGTCCTCCACGAGCTCGACCAGGGCTCGCCGGCCGGACACTAGGGGGAACGCCATGTTCGGACACGACTTCCTGGCCGGTTACTCCGCCAAGCTCCTCGAGTACGGCCTGGCGGTGAGCTACCTCGTGCTGTTCGTCGCCTTCTGGCGCTACGTCCAGGGAGGCACGGCGAAGGCGCAGCCGGAGCTCCGCGCCACGCCCCATCGCGAGCGGGCCGCGAGCTCGGGCTGGTTCGAGCTGCCGAGCGACGTCGCACTCCATCCGGGCCACACGTGGGCGAGGCTGCTCGCCGACGGGAGCGTGGCGGTCGGGCTCGACGACCTGGGCCACCGCATGGTGGGGCCGGTGGAGAGCTTCGAGCTGCCGGCGGCGGGGGTGACGCTTGCGCAGGGCGAGCCGGCCGTCCGGCTCCACGCCGCGGGCAAGAGCGTGGCCCTGGTGTCGCCGGTGGACGGGCAGGTGATCGCCTACAACGCGGCCGTCGCCGACTCGTCGGACGGCAGCAACGAGCCCTACGGCCAGGGATGGCTCTTCAAGGTGCAGCCGGCCAACTGGAAGCTCAGCCGGGCCCAGCTGCTCGACGGGCCGGCCGCGAAGGACTGGATCGAGGAGGAGGCGAAGCGGCTCGTCGCCCGCATCGCCCCGCGCGCCGGCGTGGAGCTCCTCCAGGATGGTGGCGTCCCGGTTCACGGGATGGCGCGGGAGATCGACCCCGAGAACTGGGATCGCGTCGCGAGCCAGTTCTTCCACACCGAGGGAGCGTAGGAGCCGACCATGACCAAGTTCTGCCGAGTCCTCTGTCTCGCCTTCCTCTCCACCGCGCTCCTGGGCCTCGCCCGCGCCGGCGAACTCCCCAAGCTGCCGAAGGACTACTCGCTGCCGTCCTCGGAGGGGAGCCCCGGGACGGTCGTCTTCAGCCACTCGAGCCACGTGGACGCGAAGCAGCCCGGCTGCACCCGCTGTCACCCGGCCCTCTTCCGGACGCTCGCCAAGGGGTCGACCGCCGACGGCCAGGTCATCGTCCACAAGTCCATGGAGCAGGGAAGGCAGTGTGGCGCTTGCCACGGCAAGTCCGCCTTCGGGTTCGACAGCTGCGACATGTGCCACCACTCCTGAGGCAGGGGGCAAGGAGGAGATCGTGAGCGGCATCCTCGCGTCACTGGCGGCCATCGGGGTCTTTCTCGTGGGCCTCCTCGCCCGCCTCGGGGTCTTCCTCCTGGTCCTCGCCGCCCTGCTCCTGCCGGCGCTCCTGCTGGCGGGCGCCGCGAAGGTGCTCCGAGCGGCGGCCGGCTGGGCCAAGGGGTACCGCGCCGCCGATGCCTTGCGGTTCCGCAAGGGCCTGCGCTACGCACCCGGCCACACCTGGCTCAGGCCGGAAGGGCAGGTCCTGCGGGTCGGTCTCGACGACCTGGCCCAGAAGCTCCTCCCCTGGGCGGTGGCGGTCGACCTCCCCCGGCCGGGAAGGCGCGTCGCCGAGGGAGAGCGAGTGGCGCGGGTGTGCTGCGGCAGCCACGAGGCCCATCTGGCCGCCCCGGTGGCCGGGACGGTCGTGGCGGTGAACCCCCGGCTCGCGAGGCACCCGTTGCTGCTCAAGAGCCAGAGCTACGGGGCCGGGTGGCTCTTCGCCATCGAGCCGGAGGGCCCGGCTTGGAGGGCCTTCCCGGGCGGCGAGGCTGCTCGCCAGTGGCTTGCCGAGGAGGGGAAGCGGCTCGCGCGCTTCTACGAGGCACAGCTCGGGATCGGGAGCGCGGACGGGGGCGACCTCACCTCTCCGCCCGCGGTGCTGCTCGGCGAGTCGCAGTGGAACGCGCTCATGCGGGAATTCCTCGGGACCTGAAGGTGAGAAGTGGGGGGTGGGGGGCCGTTTCTCTCTCGGCGGCCCCCCTTCTCCTTTCCCGCTCCCGCTAGCTCGCGCTCGCCCCCGGCAGGCGATCGACGAAGTGGACGTCCTGGAAGCCCAGGCCCAGCAGGAGCTCGCGGATGGCGCGCTCCGCCTGCCGGCGGGCCCGGGCGCGCAGCTCCGGGCTCGCCTCCACCTCTCGCTGGAAGGCGTCGCGCGCGTGCTCGAGCAGCTGAGCGGTCTCCGCGCTGTCCAGGTTGGAGTCGATGATCTCGGTCTCGCCCGGCTTCAGCACCACCGTGGTCTCGAGCGGGGGGAGGACGAGCCACGCCTCGCGGCCGCTCACCGACAGGGCCTGCGGGCCCAGCCGGGAGAGGTCGAGCCCGATGCGCGCGTCCGCGAACACGATGGCCCGCCCGCGGGAGGGGCGCAGGGTCTGCCGGATGAAGGCGAACACGTCGCCCCAGAAGGACCCGGCCGGGACCGGCTCCGGGGCGAAGGAGATCTTGCGGTAGAGGGCCACCTGGAGCGTCTCGAGGCGCGCCGTCTCCCGCACCCGCTCGAGGACCACCGGCGTCGAGGCGACGGCCGAGACCGGGCGAGCCCGCCACGCCAGGACGAGCGAGCCCATGCCCAGGGCGAGGAGCAGGACCGGCAACACCACGCGCCGCAATCGAGCCATCCTATCAGCGAGCTCCGGGCCGCTCGATGTAGGCGAACGGTGACCGGAGTCACACCCCGGGGTCGCCCGGTGACGCTTCGAAGAGGCGCTCGGCCACGGCGCTGTGGACCTCCATTCCACGGGCGGTCAGGGCGAGTCGACCCTCCCGCAAGGAGGCGAGCCCCGCCGCGGCGAGCGACGCCGCCTCCGCCGCTTGACGACCGGACAGCGTCGAGGTGGCAATCCCCTCCGCGGTGCGGAGCCCCAGCATGAGCCGCTCGTTCCGGAGCTGTAGCGGGGAGAGGGCCTCCTCTTCCGCCGAGGGGGGTCGCCCCGCCTCCACCGCCGCGAACCAGTCCGGGACCCTCCGGTGGTTCGACCAGCGGAGCGCGCCGGCTGCGCGGAAGACGCAGCCCACCGCGCCCGCGCCCACGCCCAGGTAGCTCTCCGCCTCCCAGTAGAGCCGGTTGTGCCGCGCCTCGAGCCCGGGGCGGGCGAAGTTGGAGATCTCGTATCGCCGCAGGCCCGCCGAGAGGAGGACGCGGCGGATTTCCTCCGCCTGGGCGAGTACCTCCTCCTCGCCGGGGAAGCGGAGCCTGCCCCCGCGGGCGAGGCGCGCGAACGGCACGTCCTCGGCGAGGACGTCCGCGTCGAGAGTGAGCGCATACGCCGAGACATGGCCCACCGGGAGGGTCGCCACTCTCTCCGCGTCGGCGCGCGCCGTCTCCTCCGACGAGCGCCGGGCCCCGTAGAGGAGATCGACGGAGAGGTTGGGGATGACCGCCGCCACCTCCCGGATGGCCCGCTCGGCCCGCTCGGGACCGTGGCGCCTCCCCAGCTTGGCGAGCACCGCGCCGTCGAAGGACTGCGCGCCGATGGAGACGCGGTTCACCCCCGCGTCCCTCCAGGCCCGGGCGCGCTCCGAGTCCGCCGACTCCGGGTTCGCCTCGAGGGTGACCTCGGCGTCGGGGGGCAGCCCCAGCCCTCGCACCGCCGCGATCACCTCGGCGAGGTGGACCGGCTCCCAGAGCGAGGGCGTCCCGCCGCCGATGTAGAGGGTGGCGCAGGCGAGGCCGTCGAACGCTGCGCGGCGCAGGTCCACCTCCTCGACGACAGCGCGCGCGTAGCGCGCCGCCGGGATGGGGCGGGCGGTGGTGACGGCGAAGTCGCAGTACGGGCACCGGGTGGTGCACCAGGGGAAGTGGACATAGACGCCGTAGGGGCGAGGGGCCAAGCTGTTACGATCTAGCCGGGCCGTCGCTCCGGGTCTGCGCTTCCTTGCTCTTCTGGGTGAATCGGGCCACCTCCGCGTTGAGGAAGTCGTTCTCCTCGCGCAGGTCCGTCACCTCCTCCTCGAGCCGATGGAGGCGCTCTCCCAGCCGCGCCAGCTCCGCGGGCGCTCCCTGCTGGGCCGCGGCGCGCTTCTCCGACTCGCCGGCGCGTCGCCGCCACTGGGCCTCTGCCCGGGCGCTTCCCTCCAGGCGGCGCTCCAGGTCGACGAGGTTCGCCCGCAGCCGCGCCAGCTCCTCGGCGTGGCGCTTCTCCAGCTCCGCCAGCTCGCGGCCGCGCCCCTGGCGCTCCGCCTCCATCTTTGCCGAGGCCTCCTCGGCCCGAGCGCCGCGCGTCGCCAGGTCCTGCTCCAGCTCGGCCACCCTGCGCCGCGCCCCCTGCGCCTCCGCCTCCCTCCGCGTCAGGTCGGCGGCCAGGCGCGAGTTCTCGAGCTCGAAGCGCTCGCGCAGCCGCTCCCGCTCCGCCGAGGTGTCGTGTGCCAGCCGGGCGGCCGCCTCCGTCTGCTGGGTGCGCTGCTGCAGGATCTCGTGGACCTGCGCGAGCTCGCGGCGCAGCCGCGTCGCCTCGGCCGCCTGCGTCTCGAGCTCGGCCAGGCGTGCCGTCTCGGCCTCGAGCTGGGTCACCCGAGCCACCGCCTGCTCGCGCGCCCGCCTCTCCGACTGGGCCACCTCGAGCACCTGATCGCGCTCCGACGCGGTCCGGGCCAACTCTCGGGTACTCGACTGCAACTCGCCCTCCAGCGCCATCACCCGGCCGCGGGCGCCTTCCACCGAGCTCCGCTCCCCGTCGAGGGCCTGCGCCAGCTCGCCGGTCCTGCGCTTCAGCGCCTCGAGCTCCGCTCCCTGCGCCAGCCACGCCTGCTCCGCGGCCACCGCCTTCTCCCCGTAGGCGCCGGCCTCGGCCCGCGCATGGCGCAGCTCCTCCTCCAGGGTGGCGCGCTGCTCCGCCCGCCGGCCGAGCTCGGCCTCCTGCGCCTCGAGGCGCGCGCGCGCCTCGGCGAGCTCGCCGGCCAGCCCCTCGGCGTGCCTCCTCGACCCGTCGAGCTCGCCGCGCAGCGCCTCCGCGGCGCGATCCGCGGCGCTGCGCGTCTCGGCGTGCGCCGCCACCTCCTGCGCCAGCTCGGCGGACAGGCGAGCGCCCTCGGCGGCCAGGTTGTCGCGGTCGGCGCCCAGGGCGAGAAGCCGCGCCTCGAGCTCGGCGCGAGCGGATTCCAGGGCCGCCTTCTCGGCGTTCGCTTCCCCGAGGCGGGCCTCCCACTCGGCGTTGCGGGTGCCGAGGACGCTCTCGGCGGCGCGCCGGTCCTCCTCCCGCGCCGCCTCCAGCCTGGCCCTCTCCTCGTCCGCCCGGGAGAGCCGCAGCGACCAGTCCTGCTCGGCGGCCTCGCGCTCCTGCATGGTGGCGGAGAGCACGTCCGAGAGCGACTGCCGGGTGGCCTCGGAGTCGGAGAGGCGACTGGTGAGGTCGGCGGTGCCGGCCCGTGCCTCGGCGAGCTGCTTCTGCAGCTCGGTGTTGCCGGCCTCGACAGCGGCACGCGCCTCGGACTCGGTGGCGAGACGGGCACGCGCCTCGGCGTCCGCCGCCTGGAGGCGGGCCTCGGCCGCCTCGGCTGCCGCGGCGGCATGGGAGCGGCTCACCGCAATCTCGTCGGCGGCCCGCGACGCCTCTCCGACGACGCGCTCGAGCTCGGCCCGCAGCCCGCCGAAGGCCTCCCGCACCCGGCCGAGGAAGGCGTCGCGGACGCGCAGCCGTTCCCGGAAGAACTCGAGCTTCTCTTCGGGGCTGCCCCGCGGAGGCGCCGGGTCGCGGGGAGCGTCGGCGAAAGGGTCCGGGACCTCGGCGCGGACCTGGGGTGCGAACGGGACGGGCGCCTCCTTCTCCGCCCCGGCGGCGGAGCGCTGCCTTTGGGCGGGGACGGGGGGCGGCACCCCCGGAAGCGGGGGCGCGCCCATCCCTCCCGTCCCGAGGGGAGGCGGGGTCGGTCGAGGAGGGGGCGGCCGCGGAGCGCCGTCGGGGGCGGAGGAGTGCGGCTGGGCCTGCAGGATCCGGGCGGCGTGCTCGACGAGGTCGGCGATGTCGAAGGGGTGCCGCAGGTAGTCGTCCGCGGGGGTGCGGGTGGCGCGGTGGGCCTCGATGGCCGAGTCGTTCGGCTCCGCCGTGTAGAGGATGAGCGGGACCGGGCCGAGCGCCCTCTTCAGCCGGTTGCAGAGGGAGAAGCCGCTCATGTCCGGGAGCTCCGCGGCGAGGAGGATGAGGTCGGGCTTGGCGGTCCGGCAGCGCTCCACCGCCGACTCCCCGTGGGCGAGCGTGGTCACCGAGAAGCCGGCCGGCACGAACGCCCGGCGCACCTGGTCGGCGAAGCCGGAGTCGGCCTCGATGTGGACCACTTGGAAGGCCATCTCGCGCGATGCTATCCCGGAACCGCAGGACGCCCAAAGACCAGGTGGGATGCTACCTTCGACCACAATGGTGCGTCGTGAAAGCTGCACCGGTCCAGCCGGTGAGAGTCCGGTCCGGGTAAGCGCCGGAGCGCCCGGAAGCAGGCACCAGTCTGGGGGAGAGATCCCGCAGGCCGAGCGGTGCGTCGAAAGCCTCGTATTTGGAGGGGGCGAAGTGGCGGGCGCCGGAGCATTCAGAGGGCGCCCCACCTGCACTTCATGCACCGATGGCCCTCTCCCAAGGCGATGAAGCGCGTTCGCGAGCGCGTGCACGGACTTACCGACGCGCGCCACAGCGGGGCGAAGGACGTGAAGGAGATCATCGCGTCCGTCAACCCCGTCCTCCGCGAATGGGGCAACTACTTCCGGACCGGGACAGCGGACCGGGAGTTCGTTCGGATCGACTGGTACGTGCACGGTCGGATCACCCGCTGGATGCTTCGGCGGTGTGGGCAGCGGGCACGGTACCGGCTCTCCGAATGGCCCTTGGACCGTCTCCTCGCGATGGGCCTGCATCAGCTGCGCACCACCGTGCGCTACCCCGCGCAAGCGATCCCGCGAAGACCATCGGTAAGCCGTGTGCGGGCAATCCGCACGCACGGTTTGAAAGGAGGACCTGGAACCAGGCTGGCTTGACGGCCGGCACTGCGCCAGGATTCGACCCATGGATTCCAGCTGGGCGCTCTGCGCCGAGGTCCCCGCGGGGGACTCCGACGAGGCGGTGAGCCTCCTCTTCGACTGGGGGGCGACTGGGGTCGAGGAGCGCCTCGCCGGTCTCGCCCCGATGCCCGGCGCGCGGCAGCCGGCCCCCGGTCGCGTGCTCCTCATCGCCTTCTTCGCGGGGCGCGAGGCTGCGGAGGCGGCAGCCGCATCGCTCGGCCCGGGCGCAGCGGTGGAGCGAGTGGAGGGGCGCGATTGGGGCGAGGAGTGGAAGAGGGGGCTCACCCCCCTCCAGGTGGGCCGGGTGTTCCTGCGCCCGTCCTGGATCGAGGCCGAGGCCCCGCCCGGCTCGGTGGAGGTGGTCCTCGACCCCGGGATGGCCTTCGGCACGGGCACCCACCCCACCACCGCGCTATGCCTCGAGGCGGTCGGCGACTTCCTCTCGCGGCGCCCGGGCGCGGCGGTACTCGACGTCGGCACCGGGTCGGGCCTGCTGGCCATCGCGGCGCGCCGGCTCGGGGCCGGGAGGGTGGTCGCGACCGACAACGACCCGGTGGCGCTGCGGGTTGCCGCCGAGAACGCGTCGCGCAACGGGGCCGCCCTCGAGCTCACCGAGGCGCCGCTCGCATCGGTCGCGGGGGCCTTCGACCTAGTGGTGGCGAACATCCTCGCCAACGTGCTCGTCGAGCTCGCTCCGGAGCTTTCCGGACACCTTGCGCCCGGGGGAGAACTGGTGCTCGCCGGGGTGCTCGTCCCGCAAGAGGAGGAGGTGCGGGCCGCCTTTGCCAGCCGCGGCCTCGAGGGCCTCTCCGGAAGTCGCGAGGGAGAGTGGTCCCTGCTCCGCTTCGCGAGGTCGCGTCCGTGACGTCCCGCGAGGGAGGGCGGAGGCCGTGACGCGGGCCCGGATCTTCGTCCCGCCGGAGCGCATCGCCGGGACGACCGCGAAGCCTGACCCGGCCGGGCTCCATCACCTCGTCGACGTGCTCCGGCTCGGTCCGGGTGCCGCGGTGGAGGTCTTCGACGGGCGCGGCAACGCCTGGGAAGCGACCTTCACCGGGGCGAGCCTCTCGCTCGGGGAGAGAAGGCAGGCACCTCGAGCGAGCGCGGCCGTCTGGGTGGCCTTCGCGCTCGCCAAGGGGGAGAAGGCCGACTGGGTCGTCCAGAAGACGACCGAGCTCGGCGCCGCCCGGCTCCTTCCCTGGCGGGCGGAGCGCTCGGTGATGCGCCTCGAGGGCGAGCGGGCGGAGGAGCGCGCCCGTCGCTGGCGGCGCATCGCCGCCGAGGCGGCGCGCCAGTGCGGCCGCTCCGACGTCCCCGAGGTCTCGGCCCCGGTGGGCCTCGCGGGCGCGCTCCAGGCCCCGCCCGGGTTCGTCCGCCTGGCGTTTCACGGCGAGGGGGGCACCCCGCTCGCGGAGGGGCTCCCGCGCGGCGCGCCCGGTTTCCTGGCCGTGATCGGACCCGAAGGAGGGATGACTCCCCGTGAGCTTCTCCTCTGCGTCGAGGCGGGCTGCAGAGTCGTCTCGCTCGGGCCGCGCGTGCTCCGGGCGGAGACGGCTGCGATCGCGGCGGCCGCGCTTCTGCAGCACCTGGCTGGCGATTTCGGATAGCGAGCGATATCATGGCCTGTCGCAAGCCCTTTGCTTGACCGGCCTCCGGGCCACCGGTAGGTTTTTTGCGGTGCGCTGTCCCCGCTGTAGGACGGAGAATGATGCGGCATCCCTTTGCTGCACGCGGTGTGGTGCGCCCATCGCCTTCGGGGAAGATCCCGGGGTGTCGCCCCTCACTCGGGCCGTCGACATCGATCGACGCTCGGAGCACCGCGCCGTGAGACCGTCGCCGCCTTCGCCCCCGGGTCCCCGAACGCCGTCGCCGGATCGGCAGAAGCGAGACGAAGGAGCCTGGCAGATGGCACCGCCAGCCGCCCGGCTCCCGCTGGCCCCGCGCCGGGAGCCGCCGAGCGCCTTGCGCCTCTCCGCGCTGGCGCCGCTTCAGCCGTCGCCGAGAGTCACTCCCGGGCAGCCCGCCAGGCCGAGCGCGATCGGAGCCGCCCCGACGCCCCCCGCGGCCCCGGCTCCTCGGCCGGCCTCCGACGGCGCGGCGCGGAGTGCGGTGGCCGCGCCCCGCCCGCCCGCGCCCCCTCCCTCCCGCCTCCGCCCGGCGGTGGCCCCGGCGCCCGCCCCGGCGGTGTCTCAGGCTCGGGTCGTCGAGCCGCTCGCCCGCATCACCCCTCCTCCTCCGCGGCGGGAGGCCGAGCCTCCGCCGGTCGCCGCCCGGCGGGAGGCGCCAGTCCCCGCGCCGTCTCCTCCGACCCTGCGCCAGGAGGCGGAGCCCGAGCTCGAGCTCGAGGCCGACGTCGACGCCATCGAGGTCCACCTCCGCCGAGCACCCGCGTGGCGGCGAGTCGTCGCCTCCACCGTCGACTTCGCGCTGCTCGGCTTCTTCGTCACCCTGCTCCTCGGACCGGTGCTCTCGCGCGCGGACTTCCCGGCGGGCATGGGAGTGGACGAGGTGATCGAGGCCCTCACCCGCTACCGGGGCGTGCTCCCGCCCGCGATCCTGGTGGTGATCGTGGCCACCTTCGTGTACCAGTGGCTGGGGATCGCGCTCATGGGCGCGACGCCGGGCAAGCGCCTCCTTCGCCTCTCGGTGGTGGGCCCGGACGGCCGCCGGCCCTCCTTCGGCCGGAGCGCCTTCCGCGCCGCGCTGTCGATTCCCTCCTTCCTTCTTCTCGGGATGGGGCCGCTCCTAGGACTCTTCACTCGAAGCGGGCGCTCGCTGCACGACTTCGGCGCGGGAACGTACCCGGTCCTGGCGCCTTGACCGCCCGGCATGGCCGGGCCTAGAAGCAAGACGTGGCCGACAGGCTAGCCGAACTGCTGGTGAAAGATGGCGCTCTGTCCGCCATGGACGCGGAGCGGGCCGCCGCCCGCCAGCAGGAGGCCGGAGGCACGCTCGACACGGCGCTCCTCGAGCTCGAGCTCCTCGACGAGGAGAAGCTCGCCGGCTTCCTGG
Organism: Anaeromyxobacteraceae bacterium; assembly: GCA_035499295.1. Taxonomy (GTDB): domain Bacteria; phylum Myxococcota; class Myxococcia; order Myxococcales; family Anaeromyxobacteraceae; genus DATJZG01. Next base: position 164,466 of record DATJZG010000082.1, on the reverse strand, counting down.
CACGCGCCTCCGGCCTGCCATCCGCTCCCGAAGGAGCCTGGGGAGACCCCGACGCCCGGGCCCGCCGGGTCTTCCCCGCCAAGGTAGCCGAACGACACGGGATCGCGCCCTTCGCGCTCGAGGGCCGGGACCTGTCGGTGGTCTCCGCCTATCCCCCCGACCTGGGACTTCTCGACGAGATCAGCTTCATGCTCTCGTTGCACCTGAGGCCGCACGTGGCGCCGGAGTTTCGCGTGCGCGATCTCGTGCACCGGCTCTACGGGACCACCGTCCCGCAGCGGTTGAAGGCGTTGCGCGAGCGGAGGCCCGGCGATGGGAGGCAGGTCGTCGCGGTAGACGACTTCCCCGACGCGGACGTGGAGGAGCCAGCGGACGAAATGTCGGCACCGACTCCAGCTCCCTCCGCCGCGCCGTCCCCGGCGCCACCCCCGGCCCCGGAGGCGGAGGCGAAGCCCGCCCCGCAGGCGGCTCCCGCCAAGCCCGAGCCCGTTCCGGCTGCCGTGCCGTCGCGGCGCGGCACCAACGGGAGCCTCCAGCCGGCCCTCTCTGCCCTGGCGCACGCGCTCGGGTCCGTTCCGCCCCCGCGCCCGGCGCCGCCGCGCGAGGTCGAGCCCGAGCCCCTGGCGCGCGAGGCTGGGTCGCCGCCCGCCGGGCCGCGCTGGACCTTGGGAGAGGCGCGGGCGGCGCTCGCCTCGGCCAACGACCGGGACGAGGTCATCCTGGCGGCACTCCGCTACACCCGGGACTTCTTCGAGTACGCCGCCGTCTTCGCCGTCACTCGCGACGCGCTCTACGGACACGAGGCGATCGGGCGGGACGAGGCGGCCCGCGACGAGTGCCGGCGCGTGGCGGTGGAGTTGTCCGACCCCGGATTCTTCCGGACCCCCATCGAGACCCGCGGCCCCTACCTCGGGCCGCCGGCCCTCGATCCGGTCACGGCCTCGATGCTCGCGGGACTGCGGAGGGGCACGCCGCGGACCGTGCTCCTGCACCCGGTGTTCGTCCGGGAGCGCCCGGTGTGCGTCCTCTACGCGGACAACGGGGACGCGCCGGTCTCCGCCCGGCGCCTCGGCGACCTCTTCCTCGTCCTCTCCTCCCTGGGTTCGTCCTTCGAGCGCGTCATCCGCGAGCGCAAGCTCCACCCGGCGCCCTCCCCCGAGGAGGAGGACTGGCAGGTGAAGGAGCCGGCTCGCTCGCCCGAGAGCGATCCGCTCCCCATCTCGGTCGACGTGGACATGGGCGAATACGAGGTGGCCTCGGCCGCGGACGCGCTCTCGTCGCCTCGCGCGCTGGACTTCGCCTGGGCGGTGGAGCGCCTCGCCCAGAGCGCACGCGGCTCGGCGGAGCGCTCGAGCCTCATCGCCCAGCTGGCGCAGCGGGCGGCCGAGGCGGCCCCGGCGCTGGTCGAGCGCCTGCCCGGTCCCATCGAGGTTCGCGAGGGGCTCTCCGAGCTGACGCCGGTGGAGGAGCAGGGTCCGGTCCTGGCTGCCCTCGCCGCACTGGGTTCCGCGGCGACGCGTCCGCTGCTGGCGTCGCTCGCGGATCCCGACCCCGACCGCCGTCGCTACGCGGTGCTCCTCCTCGGCTGCCAGGGGGACCCGGACGCGCTCCCCGGCATCGCCAACCGGGTGTTCGACGAGGACATCCGGGTCGCGACCGCGGCGCGGCAGTCGCTCCTCGCCGCCAAGCATCGCCCGGAGATGAAGCCGCTCGCAGAGTCCCTGCGCAGGGAGCTGACCTCCGGCAAGCCCTCGCGGGCCATCCACGCCGCGCGCGCCCTCGCCGGCCTAGGAGACGCGGAGTCGGTGTCGCTGCTCATCCAGCTACTCGAGAGAGGCGGGGAGCTGGGAGCGGTCGCGGCCGAGGCGCTCTGCCGCATCACCCTGCAGCGCCTGGGATCGGACCCGGGGCGCTGGCTCGCATGGTGGCAGGATCACCGGTCCTCGCCCCGATCGCGCTGGCTGCTCGAGGCCCTCACCAGCCCCGACCGGGACATGCGCCAGGTGGCATCGGACGAGCTCCGCGAGTCGGGAGCGCCCCCCGTTCCCTACTTCGCCGACGCTCCCGCCCCGGAGCGCGAGCGCGCGGCCCGCGCCTGGGCCGATTGGTGGCATCGCCGAGGTCCGGCGGCGTAGATCCCGATGCGCGGCGCGGCCGACCCCCTTCTCGCCCGGCGGCGGCCGCCGATCGGGCGCTTGCCACATCGGAACAGCCCTCGCTATCCTCGCGGCCCCTATGCCCAAACCCCCGGACTCGGACGCACAGAGAGCTCTGCTCGCCAGGATGAACGAGGACGCGGAGCGGGGGGGTGGCGAAGGGCGCATCGCGAAGCAGCACGAGTCGGAAAAGCTCACCGCCCGCGAACGGATCGCGCTCTTCCTCGACCCCGGAACTTTCGTGGAGGTCGACAAGTTCAAGACCCACCGCTGCAACGACTTCGGGATGGAAAGGCAGAAGATCCCCGGCGACGGGGTCGTGACGGGCTACGGGCTCGTGGAGGGGCGGCAGGTCTTCGTCTTTGCCCAGGACTTCACGGTGTTCGGCGGCTCCGTCTCCGGCGCCTACGCCGAAAAGATCTGCAAGGTCATGGACCTCGCCCTGGAGGTCGGGTGTCCGGTGGTGGGCCTCAACGACTCCGGCGGCGCCCGCATCCAGGAGGGGGTGGAGGCGCTCGCCGGCTACGCCGACATCTTCCTCCGCAACACGCTCGCCTCCGGGGTGGTGCCGCAGATCTCCGTCATCATGGGACCCTGCGCCGGCAGCGCCGTCTACAGCCCCGCCATCACCGACTTCATCTTCATGGTGAAGGACTCGGCCTACATGTTCATCACCGGCCCCGAGGTCATCCGGACGGTGACGCACGAGGAGGTGACGAAGGAGGACCTCGGAGGCGCGCAGGCTCACTCCCGAAAGTCGGGCGTGGCGCACTTTGCCATCGACGGCGAGGCGGCCACGCTCCGAGCGGTGCGCGAGCTGCTTTCCTTTCTCCCGCTCAACAACACCGTGGACCCGCCGGCGCAGCCTCCCACCGACGACGTCGGCCGGCGCGACGAGTCGCTGAAGACGGCGATCCCGGAGAACCCCCACAAGCCCTACGACATGAGGGACGTCATTCGTTCGGTGGCGGACGATCGCCACTTCTTCGAGGTGGCGGCGCACTTCGCCGAGAACCTGGTCGTGGGCTTCGCCCGCCTGAACGGGCGACCGGTGGGGGTGGTGGCGAACCAGCCGGCGGTCCTCGCCGGCGTGCTCGACGTCGACGCCTCGGTGAAGGGGGCGCGCTTCGTGCGCTTCTGCGACGCCTTCCACATCCCGCTCCTGACCTTCGTCGACGTGCCCGGGTTCCTCCCCGGTGTGAACCAGGAGTGGGGGGGGATCATCAAGCACGGCGCCAAGCTGCTCTTCGCCTTCGCCGAGGCGACGGTCCCCAAGGTGACCGTCATCACCCGCAAGGCCTACGGCGGCGCCTACGACTTGATGGCGTCGAAGCACCTCCGCTCGGACGTGAACTTCGCCTTCCCCTCCGCCGAGATCGCGGTCATGGCTCCGGAGGGAGCGGTGGGCATCATCTTCCGCAAGGAGATCCAGGGCGCCGCCGACCCGAAGGCGGAGCGCGATCGGCTCACCGCGGAGTACCGGGAGAAGTTCGCCAACCCCTACAAGGCGGCGGAGCTCGGCTACGTCGACGAGGTGATCCTTCCCGAGGACACGAGGCCCAAGGTGATTCGCGCCTTGGAGATGTTGCGCCACAAGCGGCAGGAGAACCCGCCCAAGAAGCACGGAAACATCCCGCTCTAGGCGGGGGCTTTCCTGGGAGTGCAGAGTGGGCTCGTGGCGCCCGGGCGGTACGCGGGATACAGTCCACTCGACCGCCGGTGGCGACTCCCGCTGCAGCCTCCTCGGCAGAACCTCGATGCCCGGCCTCGCCATCGCGCTCTTCCTCCTCGCCGCGCTGGGGCTCGTCGCCCTGGCGGTGCAGGGGATGTCGCTGCGCCGCCACCTCGCCGAGGCAGCCCCGCGCCCCCGAGGGGCCCGGGGAATCTCGGTGCTGAAGCCCCTGTGCGGGGTGGACGACGACCTCGAGGGGAACCTGGCGTCGTTCGCGGCGCTCGACTGGCCGCGGTACGAGGTGCTGCTCGGCCTCCAGGACGAGCGGGACCCGGCGGCTCCGCTCGCCCACGCCGCGGTCGGGCGCTGGCCCGAGCGCTTCCGGGTGGTGGTGCAGCGCGCCGAGCTGGGGATGAACCCGAAGGTGAGCCAGCTCGCCACCCTGGCGGCCGAGGCGAGCCACGACATCCTCGTGGTCTCCGACTCCAACGTGCGGGTCGAGCCCGGCTACCTGGCGGAGATCGCCGCCCGCCTCGACGACCCGGGGGTGGGCCTCGTCACGCACCTCATCGCCGGGGTGGGGGAGCGGCGCATGGGCGCGCTCCTCGAGAACCTCCACCTCGCCGGCGGCGTCGCCCCGGCCATCGTCGGCGCCAAGCGCGTGGCGGGGCGCGACGTGGTGATGGGGAAATCGATGGCCCTGCGGCGCGCGGACCTAGACGCAATGGGCGGGCTGGAGTCGGTCAAGGACGTCCTGGCGGAGGACTACGTCCTCGGCGCTCGGGTGTCGGACTTGCTCCGCAAGCGGGTGGAGATCGCCTCTCGCCCCATCGAGAACGTGAACCGGGAAAAGACGCTCCTGCAGTTCGCCGCCCGCTGCCGGCGCTGGAGCGTCCTGCAGCGCCACCTGGTGGGACTCGGCCCCTACACCGCGCAGGCCCTCCTCAACCCGGTGTTCCTCGCCACCCTGGGGCTCGCCGCCTCCCCCTCTCCCCGGGCGTGGGGCGCCTGGGCGGCGGCGGCCAGCCTGCGCGCGCTCCTCGACGGATGGGCGGGGCGGGCGCTTCGCCCACCGGGGTTCCGCCCGCTGGAGCTCCTCGCCGTCCCGGTGAAGGACCTGCTCCTCGGGCTCTCCTGGACGGAGGGCTTCGTCCGCAACACCGTCGACTGGCGCGGGCGCCGGCTTCGGGTGCTGTCCGGAACGGTGCTCGCCGAGCCGCGCCGGGAGGCCCGGCCTGTCGCGCCTCGCCCTCCTTCGAGGTAGAGTCTCCCGCCCCGAGGACCGATGACGGACGCCAGCCCCAAGCTCGACTTCCACCGGCTGAAGCCGATGGTGGCCTCGGTGGACATGGGTTACGGCCACCTGCGCGCGGCCCGCCCCCTGGCGCGCGCCCTCGGCATCGACATCGTCCACGTGGACCGGGAACCCCTGGTGGGGGCGGAGGAGAAGAAGGTCTGGGAGCGGGTGCGCAGCGCCTACGAGTGGACGAGCCGCATCTCCCAGACCCCGGTGCTGGGCCGCCCGTTCCGCTGGCTCCTCGACTCCGTCACCGACATCCCCCGCCTCCACCCGTACCGGGACCTGTCGCGCCCCACCCAGGGGGTGATGGCCCTCGATCGTCTCATCCGCCGCCGCAGCCTGGGGAAGGGGCTCGTGACCCGCCTGCAGGAGACGCAGGACGCGCTCGTCACCACATTCTACTCTCCGGCGATCGCCGCCGACTGCGCCGGGCTCAACAACGTCTTCTGCGTGGTCACCGACAGCGACATCAACCGGGTCTGGGCCCCGCTCCTGGCGGACAAGACCGCCATCCGTTACCTGGTGCCGAGCCCGCGGGCGGCGCGTCGCCTGCGCACCTACGGGGTGCCGGACCACCGCATCGCCTTCACCGGGTTTCCGCTCCCGCACGAGCTCGTGGGCGGCCCGCGCCTCACCACCCTCCGGCGGAACCTGGCGGCCCGGCTGGTCCGGCTCGACCCCACCCGCGAGTTCCGCCGCTGGTATCGCGAGGAGCTGGCGCAGTTCCTGGGCCCGCTCCCCGCCGAGGAGGAGGGAAGGCCACCCCTGCTCGCCTTCGCCGTGGGCGGAGCCGGAGCCCAGGTGGGCCTGGCGCGCCGCTTCCTGCCGAGCTGCCGCGCCGCCATCGAGGGCGGAAAGCTGCGGGTGGCGCTCATCGCCGGGGTCCGGCGCGAGGTGGCGGAGCGCTTCGACGCCTACGTGGCCGAGGCAGGGCTCGAGGGCTCGCTGGGCAAGGGGCTCGAGATCCTCCGCGCCGCCGACCTGGAGGACTACTTCGCCTCCTTCGACGAGCTCATGTCGCGCACCGACATCCTCTGGACCAAGCCCTCGGAGCTCACCTTCTACGCCGCGCTCGGGATCCCCATCGTCTTCGCGCCGCCGGTGGGGGTGCACGAGCGATACAACCGCCGCTGGGCGCGCGAGAGCGGAGCCGGGCTGGCGCAGCGCGACGTCGCCTTCGCCGCGGAGTGGATCGCCGACTGGCTCGAGGACGGGACGCTCGCCGGCAACGCCTGGTCGGGCTTCATGCGGTTGCCGAAGCACGGGCTGTACCAGATCCTCGACGAGATCGGCGCCGGGGAGATCGTCGAGGAGGCGCGCAAGGCGGTCGCACCCTAGAGGCGGGGCGGGGAGCGGCGGCCAAGGGGCCGCGCCCGTCAGGGCGCGAGGCAACCGACCTTGCTCGCGTAGCTCTCGCACTCCAGGTCGCCGCGGCAGACGCTCTCGGCGCAGCCCCCGTCCCGAGGTCCCGCAGGCGCCGCCGGACGAGCCGCTCGGACCACCGCACGCGGCCGCGAGAAGGCCCGTCGCGGATGCGACGAGCTCCGCGGCGCCACGTCCCGCACCAGAGGGGAAGCTGTCCGGAAGCCGACCTGCGCCGACGCCCGAGCGCGAATCCCTTCCACTCCTCGACCCGGGGCCGGGTCGCCGGGCGCGGCGCGCCGCGCGCGCCGAGGACCCCGCGCCGCGCTACCCGTGCCAAGGACTTTGCGCCGGCGGAGCGAGCCGCTACCCTGGCGAGCGTGTACGCCGTCCTCTCGATCCTGGTGTGGGCGTTCACCGTCCTCTCGATGCCGATCCTCTTCGCCGGGGCGCTCGTCGTCTTCCTCCTCACCTTCGCGTTCGACCGCCGCCGCGTCCTCCTCCACCTCTACGGGTGCCTGTGGGCCTCCATCTACGTGTGGGTGAACCCCCTGTGGAGGAGCCGGGTGGTGGGGCGCGAGAGGCTCCCCTGGACGAAGGCGGCAGTGCTGGTCGCGAACCACAACTCTCTCGTCGACATCCTGGTGCTCTACGGGCTCTTCCGCCCGTTCAAGTGGGTCTCGAAGTCCTCCAACTTCCGCATCCCCTTCGTCGGCTGGAACATGGTCCTGAACGGGTACGTGCCGCTCACCCGCGGCGCCGCCGACTCGGTGCGCCGCATGATGGCTCGCTGCCAGGAACTCCTCGCCATGGGGGCTCCGGTGCTGCTCTTCCCCGAGGGCACGCGATCGGTGACCGGCGCCCTCCAGCCGTTCAAGGACGGGGCCTTCCGACTCGCCCGGCAGGCGAACGTCCCGGTGATCCCGGTGGCCGTCTTCGGAACCTACGAGACCCTGCCGAAGCACGGGTTCCTGCTTCGCAACCGCATGCGCTCCGTGGTGGAGGTGCTCGACCCCATCGATCCCGCCCGCTACGCCTCCACCGCCGAGCTTCGCGACGCCGCCCGGAGCGCCATCGCCGCCGCCCTCGAGCGGCGCGGGGCAAAGGCGCAGCCGGAGCCGGCGGCCGCCGAGGAGGAACCTACAGGTCCACGCAGTCCACGAACAGGATCTCGTCCTTCCGCGCCCGGATGAGGTCGAGGAGTCCGGGCTTGGGGCGCTCGTCGAGGTCGATGGAGCAGGAGGCTGCCGCCGCCTGATCGAAGACGGTGTTCTGCACCTCCTCGACGTTGATCCCCGCCTCCCGGATGGCGCCGAGGACGTTGGCGAGGACCCCGACCTTGTCGTAGTGGCGGACCACCAGGCGGGCGCGCGCCGGGGTCTTCTTCGCCACGTTGACGCAGTTGCGCACCCGACCGGAGCGGACGAAGGCCTCGACGATCCGCACCGTCTCGCGGGCGATGGCCTCCTGCGCCTGCTCCGTGGAGGCACCGATGTGGTGGGTCCCGTACACGCCGGGCAGCGCCGCCACCGCGCACTCGAAGTCCGCCTGGCCCTTCTCCGGCTCTCCGCCGAAGACGTCGGACCCGAAGCGGATGCGCCCGGCACCGACGGCCTCCCGGAGCGCCTCCTCGTCCAAGAGCTCCGCCCGGGCGGTGTTGACGAGCAGGGCGCCCGGGCGCATCGCCTCGAGGACTTGTCGGGAGACGATGCCGCGGGTCTCCTTGGCGAGGGGCAGGTGAAGGGAGAGCGCGTCGGACACCTTGGCGAGCGAGAGCAGGTCGGGAGCTCGTTCCAGGCCGAGCTCGTGGGCCCGGGCCTCGTCGAGCGACCGAGACCAGGCGACGACACGCATCCCCAGGGCGCGGCCGCGATGGGCCACCTCGCGGCCGATGGCCCCGACGCCGGCGATCCCGAGGGTGCGCCCGAACAGGCCGCGCGCCTCGGAGAAGGCCTTCTTGTCCCACTTGCCGGCGCGCAGCTTCGCCACGTTGTCGGGGATGCGCCGATCGAGGGCGATGAGGAGGCCGATGGCCAGCTCCGCCACCGCGATCGAGTTCTGGCCGGGACAGTTGGTGACGTACACCCCGCGGCGCGAGGCGGCGGCCACGTCGATGGTGTTCACCCCGGCGCCGGCGCGCACCACCAGGGACAGCGCCGGGGCCTGCTCGAAGACCTCGGCCGACACCTGCTTCGAGCGCACCACCAGGATGGAGGCGTCCCGGGCGGCGGCGGGGAGGTCCTTCGCCGACACCGTGGGCTGGTGGTCCACCGAGAGCCCGATCGCCTCGAAGTCGGCGAGCCGCTCGCGGGGGAAGGAATCGGCGACGAGGATCTTCATGGCGGCCTCCGGAAAGCCGGGCGTCCACGCTGCGGTGTCGAGCTCTTCGCTGCCGGCAAGGTTGCTCCAAGCGCGGCCCGGGTGCGAGCACCCGTTGGGGCCAGGGGATGACGCGGGGCGTCGGACGTTTCCACGTGGACGAGCGGCGAGGCGCGCGGGTATCGTGGCGGGCCCCGAACCCTTCGGATCCCCGGCCGAGGCGGCACCAAGATGAGCGAGCGAAGGCGGATCGAGAAGGTGCTCGTCGCCAACCGAGGCGAGATCGCGGTGCGGGTGATGCGCACGTGCCGCGAGATGGGGATCCGGACGGTGGCGGTCTACTCCGACGCCGACCGCGGCAGCCTGCACGTGCGCCTCGCGGACGAGGCCGTCCACATCGGGCCCTCGCCGGCGCGCGAGAGCTACCTCGCCGCCGACAAGGTCCTCTCGGCCGCCGTCCGGACCGGGGCGGATGCCATCCACCCGGGGTACGGGTTTCTCTCCGAGAGGGCCGACTTCAACCGCGCCTGCCGCGAGGCGGGGATCACCTTCGTCGGCCCGCTCCCGGAGAGCCAGGTGGTGATGGGGGTGAAGACGAGCGCCCGACGGCGCGTGAGCGCCGCGGGCGTGCCGGTGGTGCCGGGCAGCGAGGAGCCGCTCGCCGACGAGAAGGAGGCCCGCGCCTTCGCCGACCGGATCGGCTACCCGGTGATGCTGAAAGCGGCGGCGGGCGGCGGCGGCAAGGGCATGAAGAGGTGCGAGCGCGGCGAGGATCTGACTGCCCTGTGGCAGACGGCCAAGCGCGAGTCGCTCTCGGCCTTCGGCGACGACCGGCTCTACATCGAGAAGGCCCTAGAGAGGCCGAGGCACGTCGAGGTCCAGGTCTTCGCCGACGAGACCGGGAACACCGTCCACCTCGGGGAGCGCGAGTGCTCGATCCAGCGACGCCACCAGAAGATCGTGGAGGAGAGCCCGAGCGCCATCGTCGACCCGGACCTGCGCGAGGCCATGGGCCAGGTGGCGGTGAACGCCGCGCGGGCCGTGAACTACCTCGGGGCGGGCACGGTCGAACTGCTCGTCGACGCCCGGAGGAACTTCTACTTCCTGGAGATGAACACGCGGCTGCAGGTGGAGCACCCGGTGACGGAAATGGTCACTGGCCTCGACCTGGTGCGGATGCAGATCGAGGTCGCCGAGGGGCGAACCATCCTCCGCCAGGACCAGGTGACGCGCCGCGGTCACGCCATCGAGGCGCGGGTGTACGCGGAAGATCCGGCGAGAGGCTTTCTCCCCGCCCCGGGGCGGATCACCTACCTCCGCGTCCCGGGAGGCCCGGGCATCCGCGACGACTCCGGCGTCTATGCGGGATGGGTGGTCCCGCAGCACTACGATCCGATGATCTCGAAGGTGGTGGCATGGGCGCCCACGCGCCTGGAGGCCATCGAGCGGCTCCGCCGCGGGCTCGCCGAGTACCATCTGCACGGCATCGCCACCAACACCCGCTACCTGCGGGCGATTCTCCATCACCCGGCCTTTCGCAGCGGCGACTACGACACCGGCTTCTGCGCGGCCCACGCCCAGGAGCTCCTCCCGAAGCCCGACCCGTCGCTGGAGGAGGTGGCCGTCCTCGCCGCCGCCGTGACCCAGTTCCGGCGGGACCAGGGGCGCGCGCAGGAGCGCGCCGCCCGCGGCGGCACGGCGGAGGGGGTTGGGTGGGGTTGGGCGCGCCCGGGGGGAGCGCGGGGCTGGGGAGGAGGCGAGCCGTGACGGGCTACCTCGTCCTCCTCGACTCCGGCAAGCGCGAGGTGCCGGTCGAGGTGCAGGCGCTCGGTCCCCACCTGTACCAGGTCACCTTGGGGGGAAGGACGAGGACGGTCGACGCCTTCCAACACGACTCCGGGAGCGTCTCCCTCCTCGTCGACGGCGCCAGCTACGCGGTCCTCGTCGACGATCGGGGTCGGGAGACCCGGATGCAGGTCGGGGACTCGGTGTACCCGCTCGAGGTACTCGACGAGCGCCGCCTGCGGACGCGCCGCCCGGCGCGGAAGTTCACCGTCGACGGCCGGCAGGCGATCCGCGCGCCCTTGCCCGGCAGGGTCCTGAGGGTGCTGCGCAGGCTCGGCGACGCGGTCCAGGAGGGCGAGGGACTGGTGGTACTCGAGGCGATGGACATGGAGAACGAGCTCAGGAGCCCCAAGGACGGGAAGGTGGTGGAGCTCCTGGTGGAGGACGGGCAGTCGGTGGAGGGCGGCGCCAGGCTCGCCGCGGTGGAGTAGGCGGCGTGTCCTCCTCCCGACCCGAAGTGCATTGAGGACGAGCGCGTGAAGCCCGGCCGCGGGCCTTCCGCCCTCGTCTCCGAAAGGGATCTTAATGGCCAACAAGAAGCGCACCCCTGCTCGGAAGAAGGCGTCCCCGCCGCGGACGAAACGCCCCACCTCGCGTCCGCCACCGTCGCGGAAGCCGCTGTCGCGGCGGAAGGCGAGGACGGGCGGGGGCGACGGCGCCCGGGCGTGGCTCGAGGGGGCCTACCGCGAGGCGGTGGCGAGGTCCCCCGAGCGCAAGAAGCGCTTCGAGACCTCGAGCGGCATCGAGCTCGTCCCCGCCTACGGGCCGGGCGAGGTGCGCGACACGCTCGGCGCCCGGCTCGGGAACCCCGGGGAGTACCCGTTCACGCGCGGGGTGCAGCCGACCATGTACCGGGGGCGGTTCTGGACCATGCGCCAGTACGCCGGCTTCGGGACCGCCGAGGAGTCGAACCGGCGCTACCGCTACCTCCTGCAGTCCGGGCAGACCGGCCTGTCGGTGGCCTTCGACCTGCCCACGCAGATGGGCCGCGACTCCGACCACCCGCGGGCCCGCGGGGAGGTGGGCAAGGTGGGGGTGGCCATCGATTCCGTCCGCGACATGCAGACGCTGCTCGCCGAGATCCCGCTCGGGAAGGTCTCGACGTCGATGACCATCAACTCCACCGCCGGGATCCTCCTCGCCCTCTACCAGGCGGTCGCCGAGAAGCAGGGGGTACCGGCGTCGGAGCTGCAGGGCACCATCCAGAACGACCTTCTCAAGGAGTATGCGGCCCGGGGGACCTACATCTACCCGCCGCAGGCATCGCTGCGCATCATCACCGACATTTTCGCCTACACCGCGCAGGTGATGCCGAAGTGGAACCCCATCTCCATCTCCGGCTACCACATTCGCGAAGCCGGCTCGACGGCGGTGCAGGAGGTGGCCTTCACGCTGGCGGACGGCATCGCCTACGTGGAAGCGGCGCAGCGAGCCGGCCTCGACGTGGACCAGTTCGCGGGGCGCCTCTCCTTCTTCTTCAACGCCCACAACAACCTCCTCGAGGAGGTGGCCAAGTTCCGCGCCGCCCGCAGGCTCTGGGCGCGGATCATGAAGGACCGCTTCCGCGCCCGGGATCCCCGCTCTTGGATGCTGCGGTTTCACACCCAGACCGCGGGTTCCATGCTCACCGCCCAGCAGCCGGAGAACAACGTGGTGCGCGTCACCCTCCAGGCGCTCGCGGCAGTGCTCGGGGGAACCCAGTCCCTGCACACGAATTCCCGCGACGAGGCGCTCGGCCTGCCCACCGAGGCCTCGGCGCTCCTGGCGCTGCGGACGCAGCAGATCATCGCCCACGAGTCGGGGGCCGCCGACGTCATCGACCCGCTCGGCGGCGCGTGGGCGGTGGAGGCCCTCACCGACGAGATCGAGGACCGGGCCGCGGACTACATCCGCAAGATCGACGACATGGGCGGAATGGTGGAGGCGATCGCCAAGGGGTGGGTGCAGCGGGAGATCCAGGACGCGGCCTACGCGTTCCAGCGCCAGGTGGAGGCGAAGGAGCAGGTGGTGGTGGGGGTGAACGCCTACAAGCGGGAGGAACCGCCGGTGACCGTGATGAAGGTCGACCCGTCGCTGGAGGAGTCGCAAGTGCGCCGCCTGAAGGAGTTGCGCGCGCAGCGCAACTCCACCGCGGCGCGGCAGGCGGTGGATTCGGTCCGCGAGGCGGCCCGGGGCAAGGCGAACCTGATGCCGCACATTCTCGACGCCGTCCGGGCGGAAGCCACTCTGGGCGAAATCTCCGACGCGCTCCGCGACGTGTTCGGCGAGTACCGGGAGACGGTGGTAGTCTAGCGGGGGTGAGCGAGCGGCCGAAGAACCCAGACGACCGGGCCCCCCCGGTGCTGCAGCGCGCGCCCCCCGCGGGGGCGCGCCCGGGGGCCGCTCCCCCGCCGGGCGGGCGCGGGCTCGCCGCGCCGGAGGTGACGGTGTCGGCCGCCTTCGCGGCCGGGCTGCCCGCCGAGGGGACGCTCGCGGGCCAGAGCCCTTTGCGCCTCTACTACCTGGCGGCCGCGGTCCAGGCCGCGGGGCGCCTGTCGATCGTCTCCGACGTGGCCACCTACGGGCTCACCTTCAAGAAGGGGCAGGTCGAGCACGCCTCCTCCTCCTGGTCGCAGGACGACCTTGGCGAGTTCCTGCTCCGGCGCGGGATCCTCCCCGTCGATCAGGTGAACGACGCCCGCGCGCTCGCGCCGCGGCTCGGCGGGGACATGCTGGCGGCGCTGGTGGAACTCCGCCTCATCGATCCGGCGGCCCGCTTCCAGGACCTGAAGGAGCACGGAGCGGGCCTGGTGTGGAGGGCGCTCGCCACCGAGAGCGGGTCGTGGCGCTGGGAGCCGGGGGCCCAGCCGCCCGCCTTCGGGTTTCCTCTTGGCTCGCGCTGGGGCCTCCTCTGCGACGCGGTGCGGCGCCTCGACGCCGCCGGGGTGGCGAGGAGGCTCGGGGAGCGCGCCGGGCAGGTGGCGACGCGGCTCGGCAGTCGGGTGGACATCGCCGACCTGAAGCTGAACCCGCAGGAGGCCCGCGCCGCCGGCCTCTTCGACGGGCAGCGCACCGTGAACGCCGTCGCGATCGCGCAGAGCGGCGACGCGGACGTCGTCCGCCGTGTCGCCCTGCTGCTCGCCGAGACGGAGCTGCTCTCCTTCGGCCCGTCCCAGGCACCGGAGGCGCCCCCGGAAGCGCCGGCGCCCCCGGCGCCCGCGCCGCCGAAGCCGCCGCCGGCGGCGGCTCCCGCGCCCACGCCCGCGGCGGCCCCCGCTCCCCCGGCGCGGCCGCCGCCGCGCCCAGCGGCTCCGCCGCCGAAGCCCCCGCCGGCGAAGTCTCCGGCGCCCCCGGCCTCCCGGCCGGCGGCGGCTCCCGCTGCCCAGACCCTCGAGTCCCTGCGCGCCACGCTCGCCCGCTTCCAGGAGAGCGACCACTTCCAGGTGCTCGGCGTTCCGAGGGAGGCGGACCTGGCGCGCATCAAGGCCGCCTACTTCCAGATCGCGAAGGTCTACCACCCCGACGCCGCCGGGGACGGCGAGCCGGAAGAGGCGCGCAAGCTTCGCGCCGAGGTGTTCGCGCGGGTGGGCGCCGCCTGGGCCGTCCTCGAGGACGACAAGGCGCGCGCCCAGTACCTGGACGAGCTCCGCACCGGGACCTCGGGCCAGGTGGACATCGCCGCCATCCTGAAGGCGGAGCAGATCTTCGAGAAGGTCCCGGCGCTCGTCACCGCTCGGGCCTACGCCGAGGCGCTGCAGCGCGTGAACGAGGCCATGGGACTCTACGCCGAGGAGCCGGAGTACGGCGTCTGGAAGGCGTGGATCGAGTTCCTGCTCACCGGCGACGCCCAGAAGAAGGGACAGCGGCTGAGCTCGGAGCGCGCCATCGAGGCCGCGCTGAAGAAGGTCCCGAAGTGCGGCTGGGCCTATCTCTTCCTCGGCCGCATGGCCAAGCTCACCGGCGACCTGGGCGCGGCCGAGAAGCATCTGAAGCGCGGCCTGGCCGAGCTGCCCGAGCACGCGGAGCTGCAGCGCGAGGTCCGCTTCCTGAAGAAGTGATCGTGCCCGCGGCCACGAACCCCAAGAAGCGTGCCCTGATGCCCTCGAGCCCCCTGCGCCGGGCGCTGCGAGCGGCCGGCCACCACCTCGCGCCGATCGTGCAGGTGGGCAAGGAAGGGGTCACCGAAGCCCTGCTGCGGCAGCTCGACCGGGCGCTGCTCGACCACGAGCTCGTCAAGGTGAAGGTGGGCTCCGAGAGCCCCGAGGATCGCTTCGAGGCCGCCGAGGCCCTGGCGAGCGGCGGGGGGGCGCAGCTGGCGCAGATCCTCGGGCGCACCGTGCTCCTCTACCGGCGGCACCCGAAGAAGCCGCGCTTCGAGGGGCCGACCGACCCGGGCGCCCCTCCGCGGGGCGAGGGCTAACGGCTTCTTCCGCGGAGGCGGCGCCCTCTCCTCAGTGGAGGCTGCCGTCGCGCTCGCGCACGTAGCGCGGGTGGCCGTGCTGCTCGAAGTACCGGCGCGCCTCCTCCATCTCCTCCTCGTCCGCCACCCCCTTCTCGAGGAGGACGGTCTCCGCCACGTCGGCCCGGAGCGAGGTGCGCGCCACCTCGTCCTGGAGCGAGTCGAGGCGCGAGGTGAGCTTGCGCATCTCGTCGGAGAGGGTGTGGGCCTCCGCGGCCCGCGAGCGCATCGCGCGCCCGACGAGAGCGGCCGCGCCGGCCGCGGCGGTCACCAGCGCGCCGAGGAGGAAGCCCTGCATCGGTCGAGCATCCTAGTGCCCCCGAAGGGGGCTCACAAGGGCCATCGCGCGCACATTCGCCGCGCTTGTGCGGACGGCGCGACAGCGGTATCCGTGGGCGGCGTGCGCCGCAGGCCCAACATGACGCTCGCAGTGAAGAGGCTCATCCGCGACGTGGCGGCGCGCGTGCCGGAGTTGGCGCACGTGAAGCCTTCGCGGATCCTGGTGGTGGCCGGGGAGGCGCGGCGCGCCTCGCGGGCCACCATCCGGCCCGCGCACTTCAAGGAGACCGGCCGGCGCGGCGGGCGCGGCGGCCGGCGCAAGCCCCTCATCCAGATCAAGGGGCGCAAGATCCTCTACGTCATCACACTGCGGCCGCGCTGGTTCGTGGACTCCACCCCGGAGCAGCGGGTGGCGACCGTGCTCCACGAGCTCTACCACGCGAGCGAGCGGTTCGACGGCACCCTCCACAAGGGGAGGCTGCACCAGAGGCTCCCGCGCGGCCGCTACGAGCGCCGCATCCGCGCCATGCGCGACCGCTACCTGGCGGTCGCGCCCGACGAGGTCGTGGCGCCGTTCTCGCACCGCGGAACGGCGCGCGTGCGCATGTGGCTCGAGCGGCCTGGCAGCTCCTACCGGGTGGGCGAGTACGGCGGGCGCCGGCTCTACACCGAGAAGCAGCTCTTCCAGGGACTCATGCCCATGCGCCCCACCGGGGACGGGCGGGGCCGCTCGCGCCAGGGGCGGAAGGCCAGGGCCGACGGCCGGCGCCCCCGTCCCGAGGGGGGGACGTGGGGTGAGGTTTCCGGGTCCTTCGAGCGGAGCCGGGAGGAGGGGGCGTGAAGCGGCGGGTCCGGCTCGGGGAGGGCGCCGGCGGCCGCCTCGACCGCGCCGTCGCCGACGCGCTCGGGGTCGGTCGAGCGGTGGTGAAGGAGGCGTTCCAGCGGGGAGAAGTGCGCGTTGCCGGACGCCGCGCGCAGGCGAGCGACGCGGCCCGGCCCGGCGCGGAGGTGGAGATCGAGGTGGCCGATCCCCCCGGGCCTCCTAGGCCCGAGCCGGAGGCGCCCCTCCCCGTGCTCCTCTCCTCGGAACGCTGGCTCGTGGTCGACAAGCGCGCGGGCGTGCCGACGCACCCGCTCCGCCCTGGCGAGGCCGGGACCTTGGCGAACGCGGTGGTGGCGAGGTTTCCGGAGTGCGCCACGGCCTCCTCCGCGCCGCGCGAGGGGGGCGCCGTGCACCGGCTCGACGCCGACACGAGCGGCTGCGTCCTCTTCGCGCGCGACCGCGCGGCGTGGGAGTTCCTGCGGGCCGGGATGGCGGGGCGCGGGATGGAGAAGGTCTACCTGGCCCTGGTGCGGGGCCGGGTGGTCGCCTCGGGAGTGTGCTCGGTGCCGCTCGCGCAGCGCGGCGGGCGGGTGGTGGCGGTTCCGCAGGCGGAGGCCGGCCTCCGCCTCCCCAGCCGGGCGCGGGCGCCGCGCCCGGCCGAGACGCGCTGGGAGGTGCGCCGAACCTTCGCCGCCCACACGCTCCTCGAGGTGCGCATCCCCACCGGGGTGATGCACCAGATCCGCGCCCACCTCGCCCACCTCGGCCACCCGGTCGCCGGCGACCTCCTCTACGGAGGGGAGGCGGCTCGCCTCCCCGGCCTCTCCCGGCACTTTCTCCACGCCTCGCGGCTCGGATTCGATCGGCCGGAGGGGGGACGCGCCTTGGCGGAGAGCCCGCTCCCGCCCGAGCTCGAGGAGGTGCTCTCGCGCCTCGAGCCCGAGGAGAGGGCTCGGCCGGATCCCCCGCCGGGCGGCGGGTCTCGGGTCCCGCGGAGCTGAGCCGCTACTGCGGCGGCGCCGGAGGCGGCGCGGCCGGGGCCCCGCCGGCGGCGCCCTCGCCGACCGCCTCCACCATGGGGGGGTCGGTCATCATGCCGATGGTGTTCACGCCCGCCTTGTGGGCCTCGTCGAGCACCTTCACCGCGAACTCGTAGCGGGTGCCGTCCTGGGCGTTGAAGAAGAGCACCTTGGAGTAGTGCCCCTCGAACACCGGCTTCAGCTTCGCCATCGCCTCGTCGACGGTCAGGTCCTGCTTGTTGAGGAGGACCCTCCCGTTCTTGAGCGCGGTGAGGACGATCTGGTCCGGCGGGACCGACTCCGGCGGCACCACCTGGGTGTTGGGGGGCTCGTACTCCGGCACGCGCATGAACATCTGCTTCTCGGCGAGAGGCGTGAGCACCATGAAGATGATGAGCAGCACCAGCACCACGTCGATGAGCGGGGTGACGTTGATGTCGGTGACCGGCCGCTTGGCCCCGAGCTGCATCGACATGGCTACTTCGCCCCCTTCACGTCGGCGGCGTCCCGGAGCTGGGTGGCGGCGAGGGACACGCCCATCACGTGGGTCTTCGTGACCTCGAGGATGATCTCCCGGATGGCCTTGTAGTCGGTTTCCTTGTCGCCCTTGAACATGATGGGGGCGCCGGGGAGCTTCGCCATCTCGGCCTCGAGGGCCGCGGCCAGGTCTTCCTTCTTCACCTCGGCCTTCTCGATCCAGGCCTTCCCGTCCCGGGTGACCGAGAGGATGATCGGGTCGCCGCCGCTCTTCAGCTCCGAGACGACCTTGGCGTCGGGCAGGGTGACCGGCTTGCCCCGCTGGAGCAAGGGGGTGATGACCATGAAGATGATGAGCAGCACCAGCACCACGTCGACGAGCGGCGTGACGTTGATGTCGCTCTTGACGTTCTTGCTACCTACGTCCATCGACATGACGCGGATCCTCGCTGGCTAGGCCCGCCCCTCGCGAGGGGGGTGCCGCAGCGGTCGGGCTAGCTGCGCCCTTCCTTGATCATGAAGTCCATGAGCTCGCTCGCGGAGTCGGTCACGTCGACCTGGATCTCCTCCACCCGGTTGGTGAAGTAGTTGAAGAACATCACGGCGGGGATGGCGACGAGGAGGCCGAAGGCGGTGGTGACGAGCGCCTCGGCGATGCCGGCGGAGACAGAGCCCAGGCCGCCGGAGCCGGTGGCGGCCATCGCCTGGAAGGCGGTGATGATGCCGGCCACCGTCCCGAGCAGGCCGACGAAGGGCGCGGTGGAGCCGATGGTGGCGAGCGAGCCGAGGCCGCGGCGCAGATCGGTCATGGTCCGCAGCTGGCTCCGGTCGACGGCGCGGTTCACCGCCGCGACGATGTCGAAGTCGCCGATCTCGCGCGGCCCCTTGTTCTGGAGCGCCTCGAGCCCCTTCTGGTACTCGTCGAGCGCCAGGCCCAGGACCTTGGGCAGGTAGCCGCGGGCGAGGTGCTTTCCCCTGGCCAGGTCCACCGCGTCCTTGAACTTGGCGGCCGGGAGCAGCTGGGCGAGCTCGGCGGCGTACTTGCGCGAGGCGGAGGTGGCGCGGGCGTAGGTCACGAGCCGCTCCACCGCCACGCCGAGCGACCAAACGCTCATGATGGCGAGCACCATGGCGATGAACTTCGCGAAGGGACCCATGGTGCGCCACATGCTGAGGAGGTCGAAGGACATCACCGGTTCGCCGGCCTGCAGCGCCAACTGCTGAATCGCATCGAGGGGAAGGGACATCTCTTTTCTCCTGAGGTGAGGAAGACTTGAGGCGAACGGCGAGCTAATCCGCGAAGCGGAAGGGCTGAATCACCCAGAGGGCAGTGGCCTTGCCCTGGGCGTCCGCGCCAGGGACCCATTCGCAGTTGGCGATGGCGCGCTTGATGGCCTCGGCGATGCGGGGGTCCGAGACGGGCGTCAGGATCTGGATGCTTCCCACCGCTCCGGTCGAGTAGACCGCGAACTTGACGGTGACCGGGCCGGAAATGAGGTCGAGCAGCTCCGGGCGCAGGCGCATGTTCTCGGCGAGGCACGTCTTGTTCGCGAGCCGAGGCGGCTTGAAGCCGGTGGTCACGTACCGGGGGGCTTCCTCGACGGCGTGCTGCGAGGCGGCCGCGGGCGGCGGGGCGCCGACGACACCGCCCACCACGCCCCCCTCCTCGCCGCCCTCGTACTCCTCCTCGGGCTCGTTCGGATCGGGAGGCTTGATCTCCTCCTGGACCGTCTTCGGCTGGATCATCGCCATGGGTGGCGCCTTCTTCACGTCCGTCTTCGGGCGGTCCTGCGGCGGCTTCTTCGGGGCCGGGGGCGGCGGAGGCGCCGGAGGCCGCGGGGGGGCGGCCTTGACGAACTTCACCTCCACCACCGGTTCGGACTTCACCGCCGCCCGGATCCGCTCCCCGGCGACAATGAGAAGGGCGACGAAGAGGATCTGGGTGACGGTGGAGCCAGCCAGAAAGGCGCCACGCCGGGCGACTCGCTTGCCGCCCTCTGCTTTTAGAACTTCGTCGAACACGCCGAGCCCTCGGAGCGATTGACGGGAGAATCAGCCCGGAAATGAGCCGCGTGTCTAGTCCTACTGTGGACCGTTGTCAACGGGGACTCACCGATCGGGTGCCGCGCGCCAAGGACCGCCAGAGCGCCTCGTCATCCCCGCTCTTGGCGAGCGGCGCGCGATCCACACCCGGCGCGAAGCGGGCCGCCCCGCGCCCTGGGGCCCGCTGGCCCCCCACCTTTGTCCAGTCGCTCGCGCGAGCCTAGCGTTTAGTAACACGCAATACCATGTTGACATTCCCAAGGCCGGGTGCGAAGAAATCCGACACTTGTGTGAAGAAGCGCAACCCAGGTCGGTAGGTCGGCGTCGTTCCACCTTTTCCTGAGACACACCTCTTGTACCTGCAGCCTCGAAATTCTCCAGGGAGAAAGTCATGAGGAAGAAGTCGCTGAGCCTCCTGCGGTTTACTCCTCTTGCGGTCCTCTTCGTCTGCGGGGTAGCCGCCGCGCAGACGGAAGCTGCGCCCGCGCAACCCGCACCCGAGGCGGTCGCGCCCAAGCCGGGCACGATCACCGGCGTCGTCACCGACGCCTCCTCGGGGGGCGTCGTCGCCGGGGCGGTCGTCATCGCCACGAGCCCCGCGCTCAAGGGCGCCGAGCAGACGGCGGTCACCGACGGGAGCGGCAAGTTCAGCTTCGCCAACCTGCCGCCCGGCGACTACAAGCTCGCGGTGCAGCTCGGCGGCTACAAGCCCTTCGAGCGGGCCGACCTGGTCGTCAAGGCGGACACCACGCTCCGCGCCAGCCTGACGGTGGTGCCGGAAGCGGTGCAGATGGAAGAGGTGGTCGTCACCGGTAGCCGCGTGAAGCGCATGGACCTCACCGCTCCTGCGCCGGTCGACGTGGTGAACCGCGAGCAGTTGGTGGAGAGCGGCAGGATCTCCATCGGCGATTACCTGCAGCTGCTCCCCCAGCAGACCGCCAGCCCGAACCAGCAGGTGAACAACGGCGGCGACGGCAGCTTCCAGGTCAACCTGCGCGGCCTCGGCCCGTCGCGAACCCTGGTCCTCCTGAACGGGCGCCGGCTCGTGAAGACGTCGGGGACGGGCGCGGCCGGTTCGGCCGTCGACCTCAACACCATTCCCCTGAGCGCCATCGAGCGGGTGGAGGTCCTCCCGGACGGCGCGTCCTCGATCTACGGCTCCGACGCCATCGCCGGCGTCGTGAACATCATCACCAAGCGCAACTACTCGGGCACGAACGTCGTCGCCCAGTACGGCATCTCGGGCTACGGGGACGGCGCCAGCTGGGACGTCCAGGCGCAGACCGGGACCTCGGGCGACGCCGGCAGCGTGTTCTTCGGCGCCGAGTACTTCCACCAGAACGCCATCTACAGCTCGGCGCGCAGCTGGTCCAACCAGGTGCTCGGCTACAGCGCCGACGCCGCGCTCGACGGCCCCGTCGGCCCCTATCCCTTCGGCAGCGGCTCGATCCCGCAGGGCTACTTCACCCTCTTCAACCAGAGCGGCGGCCAGCTGAACGGGTCCGCCCCGTACGGTGGCATGGACCCCGCCTCGCTGAACCCGTTCACGAAGAGCCTCTTCGACACCTACTGGGTGAACGGCGCGCACCCCACGTCGTTCGTCAACGACCCCACCGGCAAGGTCTGCGAGACCGACCCGAACGGGAACAAGCAGTGCTGGCGGCCGCGCAACTCCGCGACCGACCTCTACAACTACCAGTCGGTGAACTACCTCCTCACCCCCTTGCAGAAGATCAACATCTTCACGGCGGGTGACGCGAAGCTCTCCAACTGGGCGCGCGCCTACTTCGAGGGGCAGTGGGCGAACCGCAGCTCGTCCCAGGACCTCGCCCCCGAGCCCCTTTACACCGCGCAGTTCCCGGGCGTCGCCTTCCAGGTCGACCCGAACTCGGTCTACAACCCGACCGGGCTGCCCGTCTACGCCCGCAAGCGCATGGTTGAGTGGGGATTCCGCCAGCAGTCGCAGAACGTGGACACCTACCGCCTCGTCCTCGGCGCCGACGGCAAGTTCGGCTCCTCCGGGACGCCGCCCGAGCCCTTCAGCACCTGGACCTGGGACACATCGCTCAACTTCGGGCGAAGCGACTACACCCAGGTGTCGGTCGGATCGACGAACACCCTCAACGCGGAGTTCGCGCTCGGCCCGAGCTTCAAGGACGCGACCGGGTACCACTGCGGAACCCCGAGCAACGTGCTCGCGGGCTGCGTGCCGCTGAACATGTTCAGCGGCGTGAACTCGAGCACCACCGACCAGCAGGCCTACTCCTCCTGGACCGGCCCCGACTACGGGTTCAACCAGATCGTCGACTACCAGCTGAACGTCCAGGGCGAGATCGCGAAGCTCTGGTCGACCCGGGCGATGGCGTTCGCCACCGGGTACGAGTTCATCAACGAGGCGGGCCAGTTCATCCCGAACCCGATCTCCAACAACTACCAGTCGTTCGACTACAACGTCCACGCCACGCCGTTCACAAACTACTTCCAGAACGACGCCTACTTCGAGCTCGTCATCCCCATCCTGAACAACATCCCGTTCGTGGATGACCTCGAGGCGACGGGCTCCTTCCGCTTCTCCGACTACTCGAACTTCGGCACGAACTGGAGCTGGAAGGTGGGCGGGCGCTACCGGCCGGTCCCCGACATCACTCTCCGCGGGACCTACTCCACCGCCTTCCGCTCTCCGAACATCCAGGAGCTCGCCGGCGGGACCTTCTCCAGCGCAGAGACCGCCAAGGACCCGTGCTCGGCCATCGGCCCGGGCACGAGCGCCCCTGTCGGCTCCGCCACCTACAACAACTGCATCAAGTACGGCGGACCGGGGATGCCCACCACCGGCACCGGCGACACGAGCGCCCAGTTCAACGGCAACGTCGGCGGCAACCCCAACCTGAAGCCGGAGACCGCCAAGGTGTGGACGGCGGGCTTCGTCTTCGAGCCCACCTTCTGGGACCTCAAGGGGCTGACGCTCACCGCCGACTACTGGAGCTACGTGGTGACGAACGCGATCGAGCCTGTCGGCGCGCCGTCGATCTTCGCGTTCTGCTACACCTACAGCCCGAACTACCCCCAGTACTGCAACGCCATCCAGCGCGACCCGAAGACGGGCTTCATCATCCAGTTCAACGACCCGTTCGAGAACATCGGGCAGGACTCGACGGCCGGCGTCGACCTGGCGCTCAAGTACACGCGGGACACCAACTTCGGCAAGTGGAACTTCCTCTGGCAGGTCACCTGGCTCAACTACTTCGACAAGACCTACGGCAACGGCCAGACGGATCACATCGCCGGCACCTATGACTACGGGTCGACGAACAACTCCTACCCGACCGGCCTCTACCCGAAGTGGAAGTTCAACATCCTGTTGAGCTGGAACTGGAAGGACATCCTCATCGCCTACCAGAACCACTTCATCAACAGCTTCACGGAGTGCGACGGATCGAACCTGGGCGCTCCCGCCGACTTCAACTACACCTACGCGCAGACCTGCTTCAACAACCCGTGGGTGCCGGGCGTCTCGGGGTATCGCCGCACCGTCAGCGCCTGGGACTCGAGCGACATCTACGTGAGCTACACGCTCCGGACGTCCGTCGGCAACACGCTCTTCGGGTTCGGCATCAACAACATCTTCAACGCGAAGCCTCCGGTCATCTACACCGCCTTCGCGGCCAACTCCGACCCCGGCTACGACTGGGTCGGCACCTACTACTACTTCCGGGTGGGCCAGTCGTTCTAGGTTGATCGTTTGAATGGGGCGGGCGGGCCGTCGCGTCCGCCCGCCCCACTTTCTTCTCCGGCGCCCGTCGGGCCGGTTCCCGCGCTTCTAGGAGGCAGGACGGGAGCGTCCCCGCTCTTCCCCGGGCGGGAGCCGGCGGCATCGAGGAGGCTCCGGAGATTGCCCGCGGCAAGGACCCCGCGCAAAGGAGCATGAACGTGACAAGGAATCGTCTCTTCGGACCCGTCGCCGCGGGACTCCTCGTCGTCGGCACCGCCGCCTGCGCCACCATCCAGGCGACCCGGTCGCAGCCGGGAAAGGTGACCGGGGGCAACTTCACCCCCGGACGTCCCCAGTTGACCGAGTTCGGCGCCAACGCCGGCCTCGCCTGCCCGGTCGGTCGCTTCAACACGCTGCTGGCGACGGAGGTGGAGCGCCAGGCGAAGGCCGCCGGCTCCCCCGTCCCCAAGGAGAGCGGCACCCTCTGCGTCGTCGCCGACAGCTTCCTGGAGTGGCCGGGCGTCGACGACCCGAGCCGCCAGGTCACCAACTTCACCTCGGAATGGTTCGGCATGGCCGTCCCGGTGAAGCAGGTGAACGTCGCCGTCCTGGCCACCGACGACCCGCAGCAGATCGCCGAGCACATCGCCGAGACCATCGTCTCGTTCGGCCGGACGGTGCCGACCGCGCGCTACGGCGCCGTCACGGTCATGCTCCCCAAGTCGGATCGCTTCGCGCAGGTGCAGAGCCGCGTGGTGCTCGCCCTCGCCGACGACAACCTCGCCATCGCGCCCCCGGTGCCGCGCCGCCTGAACCTGGGGGAGACGGCCACCTTCAAGGGAACGCTCCTGGGCGACGCCGCCGACCCCCGGGTGGAAGTCTCGCAGGTCGACGGGCAGGTCCTGGCCCCAGAGCAGAAGCCGGGCAAGGAGTTCGCGGCGGCCCTGCCCTGCGGCAGCCGGCCCGGCGCCATCCGGGTTCAGATCACGGCCGACCTCGCGGGCAAGCGGCGTCCCGTCGCCAACTTCTCGGTCGCCTGCGGAACGGAGCTCGCGAGCTCCGTGCCCATCGCCCCGCCCAAGGGCCCGGCGGACGCCGCCGGCCAGGAGAGGCAGGTCTTCGCGAGCGTGAACGCGGAGCGCGCCCAGGCGGGGCTTCCGGCGCTGGCGTGGGACGACGCGGTGGCCGGAGTGGCCCGCGGCGTCGCCGACGGCCTGAGCGACCCCTCCCGGGCTGCCACCGCCGCCTCGTCCGCGCAGGTCCAGGCGGCGCTGCAGCAGGCGGGCGTCGCCTCCTCGCTGGTGGAGGTGAACCCCGCCCAGGCGCCCAGCGCCGCGGAGGCCCACCAGCGGCTGCTCTCGAGCCCGACGCACCGCGCCAACATGCTCAACCCGGACATCAACACCGGCGGGATCGGAGTGGCCATCGTCGCCGGGAAGGACGGGCGGTCGACGGCCTACCTCGCCGAGGTCCTGCTCAAGGTGGCCGCCCGGGCGGACACGAACAGCACCGCCTCCCAGCTCGTTGCCGCCATCGCCGCGCGGCGCGCGGAGGCCAAGGTGCCCCCGCTCAAGATCAACCCGACGCTGAACGCCGCGGCGCAGAAGTACGCCGAGGAACTCGCCGCCGCGCACGGGGACCTGCCCGAGTCCCGGGACGAGCAGATCCTGGCCGAGGTCCGCAAGGGCTACAAGGGCTCGGTGAGCATGCTCTCCGGGGCCTCGACGGTGCCGCTCGACTACGCCAAGCAGCCGAAGCTCATCGCCTCGGGCCCGGACGCCCTCGGGGTCGGCGTGGCGCAGGGAGACCACCCGAAGCTCGGGCGGAACACCTACTTCGTCGTCATCCTCCGCGGCACGAGCCGCTAGAGTTCCCCGAGAGCACGGCCCGGGCGAGGGCCGCCGCCTACTTCAGGCCGGCGGCCTTCGCCACCTCCTCGGCGTAGTTCTCGGTCTTCTTTTCGATGCCCTCGCCGAGGACGAAGCGCGCGAAGCGACGCACCTGGATGTTCTCGCCGATCTTGGCGATCTGCTCGGTGATGACCTCCTGGACCGTCTTCTTGTCGTCCTTCACGAAGGGCTGCTCGAGCAGGCAGATCTCCTTGTAGTACTTGTCGACCTTGCCCTGGGCGATCTTCTCGATGATGGGCTCCGGCTTCTTCTGCTCGCGGGCCTGGGCCTTTGCGATCTCGAGCTCCTTCGCCACCAGCTCCGCCGGGACCTCCTCCCGGCGCACGTAGAGCGGGGCCGAGGCGGCGATCTGCATCGCCACGTCCTTCACCAGGGTCTGGAAGGCCTCGTTGCGAGCAGCGAAGTCCGTCTCGCAGTTCACCTCCACCAGGACGCCGATCTTCCCGCCCATGTGGACGTAGCTGCCGACCGCCCCCTCGGAGGCGGCCCGGGTCGCCTTCTTGGCGGCGGCGGAGAGCCCCTTCTTGCGGAGCACCTCCTCGGCCTTGGCGGGGTCCCCGCCGGCCTCCGCCAGGGCCTTCTTGCAGTCCATCATCCCAGCCCCGGTCTTCTCCCGGAGCTCCTTCACCGCGTTCGCGCTGATCTCGGCCACGTTCCGTTCCTTTCCCAGGGTTCTCGTTCTCGAAGACGAGGGGGCGGACCCGCACCGGGCCCGCCCCCGCAAGATCGTCGTGCCGGGCCCGGCTACTGGCCGGCGGGCGGCTCCTCGGCCGGCGGCGCCACCTCTCCCTTGCGCAGCACCTCGACGTTGGCGCTCGCCGCCCCGCGGTCCTCGCGCGGTCGCCGCTCGCGGCGCGGGCCGCGCCGCTCCCGCTTGTCGCCGCGCTCGCTGGCGGCGTCGCGGTCCTCTTGACCCTCCAGCTGCTCGCGGCCGCCGTGCTCCGCCACCCAGGCACCGTAGCGGGCCTTGCCCTCGATGGCCGCCTCCGCCACCTTGCCGGTGAAGAGCCGGATGGAGCGGATGGCGTCGTCGTTGCCGGGGATGACGTAGTCGATCCCCTCGGGGTCGCAGTTCGTGTCGACCACCGCCACCACCGGGATGCCGAGCCGGTTGGCCTCGTGCACCGCGATGTACTCCTTCTTGGTGTCGATGACGAAGAGCGCGGCCGGCAGCCGCGTCATGTCCTTGATGCCGCCCAGGTTCTTCTCGAGCTTCTCGCGCTCGCGCTCGAGGGAGGCCACCTCCTTCTTGGGGAGCCGCTCGTAGGTGCCGTCGGAGGCCATCTTCTCGATGTTCTTCAATCGGTCGATGCCGGTCTTCACCGTCTTGAAGTTGGTGAGCGTGCCGCCGAGCCAGCGGTTCGTCACGAAGAACATGCCGCTGCGGCTCGCTTCCTCGCGGATGGCGTCCTGAGCCTGCTTCTTCGTGCCGACGAACAGCACGCTCCCGCCCTTGGCGGCCGCGTCCGACACGAAGCGGAAGGCGGTGCGGGCGAGCCCCACCGTCTTCTGGAGGTCGATGATGTAGATGCCGTTTCGGGCGCCGAAGATGTACGGCTTCATCTTCGGGTTCCAGCGCTTGGTCTGGTGGCCGAAGTGCACGCCGGCCTCCAGCAACTGCTTCATGGTGATGGCCGATCCGGCGCCCTGCAGGGCTCCGGCCATGGTCTCCTTGGCGGCGGGGGTTCCCTCGGCGGGCGGCGGTACGGGTGCGGCGGATTCCTCAGGGGTCTGCGTCTCCATGCGTGTCTCCGGTTCCGTCCTCCACTTCTCTTCACCCGGACCGCCTTCGCGAGCGCCGGGGGAGAGGGAAAGCCCCTCCACCCGGCCGCCGCGACCGGGGCAGCCGGACGAGAAGTGTGTGAATTTGCAGCGGGTAGCTGCCCTTCTCGCGCCTCGCGGGAGGATCCCCGCAGGGCGCCGGGGTTCCTAACACAACCCCCGCCATCTCGCAAGTGCGCAGAAGGCCTCACGGAATCCGCGAGAGGCGAGGGTCCTCTCGGGAGCGTTCCGGGCTATCGGCGCCGCCACCAACCCATCTCGACGAGGAGGTCGTCGTAGCCCCGCCAGGCGACCGCCCGGGGCGGCGCCCCCGGGCAGGCGTGGCGGGCCAGCCGATCGCCGACGGAGAGCGCCTCCCCGCCACAGTCGGGGCAGCGGAAGGCCCGGGCGAGGGCCCGCCGCTCCGCGGCGCTGAGGGGCCTCGGGTCGGCGACGGGAGGGCCCGGCCTCGGGCCCATGAGCCCCCGGGCCCGGTAGGCCTCGAGCTCGGCGACGAGGCCCTCCTCTCCTCCCCGGGACCGGCCCGCCTCCGCCCGGGCGCCCGCCGCGCACGCCGGGCACGGCGGGAACCCGAGGCTCGAGGCGCAGGCCAGGGCAGTAGCCCCTTCCTCCTCGCGCTCCCAGTTCGAGCGGGCGTCGAACTCGACCGCCGGCACGCCGAGGGCGGCGAGTGCCCGCTCCTTCTCGGCGTCGACCGCGTGGGTGACGCGCACCTCGAGGGCGAGGGCTGGCTGGCCGGCGCGGAGGACGAGGACGTCGGCCCGCAGGGTGCCGAGCACGCCCTCCTCGCAGGCCAGGTCGCCCAGGCCGGCGAGCTCGACGGGGGAGAGACGCCGGCAGCCGGGGCAGCGCGCCTCCAGGCGCACCCGCCGGCGGCCGGCGAACGCCTCGCCGCAGAGCCAGAGGAGGCGCTCCTTCGCGTTCTGGTGGAGCGCCGACTCGGGGGAGGTGAGGGCGCAGCGCGAGCCGGGGCGGTGGGCGAAATGGTGCGCGCGCTCCCGTCCCAGGCGCGCCAGGACCTCCTCGCCGCAGCGGGGGCAGGCGAAGGGGGCTCGCTCCGCCCGGCGCGCCCGGTCGAGCTCCCCGACGTGCACGCGGGAGCCGGACCGGTCGCGCGCCCAGGCGAGCATCACACGGGGCGTTGCGCCCGGCATCGAGGGGAGTGTATCTCCTGCGCGGCGCGCGAGGGCCCCCGCCTCTCCCGGCGCGCCCAGGGAGGACGACATGGCGCTCGAAGCAGGCAAGAAGGCTCCGGACTTCGCGCTCCTCGACGAGGAGGGAGAGAAGGTGAGGCTCTCCGACTACAGGGGGAGGAAGGTGGTCGTCTTCTTCTACCCGAAGGCGATGACCTCCGGCTGCACCCGCGAGGCCTGCGACTTCCGCGACGAGATCGCCATCTTCCAGAAGAGGAAGGTGGCGGTCCTCGGGATCTCGAAGGACAAGCCCGAGAGCCAGAAGAAGTTCAAGCAGAAGTACCAGCTTCCCTTCCCGCTCCTCTCCGACCCAGACGCCGAGGTGCAGAAGGCCTGGGGGGTGTGGGGCGAGAAGAACATGTACGGGAAGAAGGTGTGGGGCACTGTGCGCACCACCGTCATCGTGGGGGCGGACGGCAAGGTGGAGCAGGTATTTCCCAAGGTGAAGGTCGACGGGCACGTGGCGGAGGTGGTGGGCGCCCTCTAGCGCTCTCCCGCGGGCGGCGCGACCATGAGCCGGAGCGCGACACCGCACCGCACGCGCGCGAACCGCCCGCTGCGGCAGGACCTCGTCGACTCCGCGGTGCTGGAGGTGCTGGGGCGGGTGCGCGAGCAGGGCTGGCTCGCGGACCGGGCTCTCGAGATGGTGCTGCGCCGCGAGACGCGCCTCTACTCCGGCGAGCGGCGAGCCGCCGCCGAGGCCCTCTACGGAGTGGTGCGCTGGCAGGGGCAGCTGGAGTGGCTCCTCGGGGGACGCCCGGGGATCGCCGAGATCTACGCCGCCTGGCTCGCCCGCCACGGGGGGCTCTCGGCCCCCGAGGCGGAGCGCCGCACCGGCCTGCGCCGCGGGGCGCTTTCGCCCCTGGCCGGGGCCGACGGGCGCATCGCCGCTGTCGCCGACCCGGCGAACCGGCTCGCCGCCGAGGAGTCGCTCCCTCCCTGGCTGGCGCGACAGCTGGTCGCCGACCTGGGGCTAGACGAGGCCCGCTCCCTGGCCCGCGCCAGCAACGAGCGGGCCCCGCTCACCGTCCGCGCGAACCTCCTCCGGACGACGCGGGACGCCCTCCGCGACCGCCTCGGCCGCGAGCGGATGGCGGCGGAGCCGGCCCGCCTGTCCCCCTGGGGGCTCGCGCTCACGGGGCACGCGAACGCCTTCTCCCTCCCGGCGTTCCGGGAGGGGCTCTTCGAGGTCCAGGACGAGGGCAGCCAGCTCGTGGCACTCGCCTGCGGGGCGCGCCCGGGGATGAAGGTGGTGGACGCCTGTGCCGGTGCGGGGGGAAAGAGCCTGGCGCTCGCGGCCGAGATGCACAATCGCGGCGAGATCCTGGCGCTGGACGTCGACCCGGGGCGGCTGGAGGAAGCGCGGCGACGCGCCCGCCGCGCCGGGGTCCACAACCTGAGGACGCGCGCGCTCCCGCCCGGCCCGGAGGCCGACCTCCTCCTGCGCGATTCGGAGGGCAAGGCGGACCTGGTGCTCGTCGATGCCCCCTGCAGCGGGCTCGGCACCCTGCGCCGCAAGCCCGACGCCCGCTGGCGCCTCGCGCCCGGCGACCCGGAGCGCTTCGCCGCCACCCAGCGGGAGCTCGTCCTGCGGTTCTCGCGAATGCTCGCGCCGGGCGGGCGCCTCGTCTACGCCACCTGCTCGGTCACCCGCGTCGAGAACGAGGAGGTGGCGGCCTTCGCTTCCGAGCTGCCGGGCCTGCGGCCGTTCCCGCTCGCCGGCACGCTGGGGGAGGACCTCGCCCGGGAGGCGGGGGCGGAAGGGAACCGGCTGCGCCTCTCGCCGCAGCGCCACGGGACCGACGGATTCTTCGCGGTGGCCTTCGAGAGGGGCCGCTAGGCGCCAGGAACGATGCCCGAGCTCCCCGAGGTCGAGATCGCCGCGCGAAACCTGCGCCGCTGGGGCGCCGGGAAGCGGGTGGCCCACGTCGAGGCCGATCCGCGCGCGCGCCGCATCTTCCGGCCCGGGACCTCGCGGGCCTTCGCGGCGGCCGTGACCGGGGCGCGCCTCCGAGCGGTGGAGCGACGCGGCAAGCACCTCCTCGTCACGCTCGAGGCGGGCGGGCCCGTCGGGTTCCTCTCGCACCTCGGCATGTCGGGGAAGTGGCTGCGGCGCGCCCCGGGCGAGAAGCCCCCCCCGCACTCCCGAGCCCGGCTCCATCTCGGCGACGGGACGGTGCTCCACTACAGCGACCCGCGCCTCTTCGGGCGGCTGCGGGTGGTTCCGGGCGCGCGTTTCGACGAGGTCCCGGAGGTGGCACTCCTCGGCCCCGATCCGCTGCGAGAGGGGATCGACCCGGCCCGCCTCGCTCGCCTCCTCTCGAGGAGCCGCCGGGCCGTCAAATCGGCCATGCTCGACCAGAAGGTCCTCCCGGGGGTGGGGAACATCCACGCGTCCGAGGCCCTCTTCCTCGCCCGCATCGATCCGCGCCGCCGGGCGGGCTCGCTCTCCCGGGCGGAGTGGGGCCGGCTCGCGCGGGCGGTGCTCGCCTCCATGCGCAGGACCCTCCGCGAGGAGGACGGGCCCGAGGTCACCTATCTGGAGGAAGCGGGTGCCACGAACCCGTTCCGCGTCTACGGCCGGGAGGGGGAGCGCTGCCCCCGCTGTGGCGACGTGCTCCTCCGCATCGTGCAGGGGCAGCGCTCCACCTTCTATTGCCGCCGCTGTCAGCGCTAGAGGAGTCGCGGCGCGTGACGGCCGCCGCCCAGGTCGGCTAGGATTCCGCGCCGGAATGCGCCCGGACGAACTGGCCCGGCTGTCGATCGACGAGTTGAGGATCCGGTTCGTGGAGGAGGGGCACCCGCTCTCCCCCGAGTGCGAGGAGGCCCTCCGCACCGATCCGCGCCGGGGGGCCCGGGCGGTCGCGGCCGCTGTTCGGCGCCGCCGTCGCGCCAACCGTGCCGAGGGCCAGCGGTTGCGGAACCTGCTCCGGCACGAGACGCGCCTGTGGGCCCGCGGGGTGAGGCTCGTGGCCGGGGTGGACGAGGCCGGGATGGCCCCGCTCGCCGGCCCGGTGGTGGCCGCCGCTTGCATCCTGCCGCCCGACTACCGCCCCCGCGGCGT
Organism: Anaeromyxobacteraceae bacterium; assembly: GCA_035499295.1. Lineage (GTDB taxonomy): Bacteria > Myxococcota > Myxococcia > Myxococcales > Anaeromyxobacteraceae > DATJZG01. The sequence continues at coordinate 133,072 of DATJZG010000082.1, read as the reverse complement.
GGACGACTCGAAGCAGGTTCCCCCCGAGGAGCGAAGGCGCCTCGCCGACGACATCCGCAGGAACGCGGTGGCCTGGGCCATCGGCCGGGCCGAGGTGGAGGAGATCGACCGGCTCAACATCTACTGGGCCGGTATCCTGTCGCTGCGGCGCGCCGTCCTGGCGCTCCCCACCCGACCCGAGCACCTGCTCATCGACGCCCGCCGCATCCGCGACCTCGACATTCCCCAAGACGGGATCGTCCACGGGGACGCGCTCTCGCTCACCATCGCGGCGGCGAGCATCCTCGCCAAGACCGCCCGCGACGCGCTCATGGAGCGGATGGACGCGGAGCACCCCGGATACGGATTCGCTCGCCACAAGGGCTACCCCACTCCCGATCACCTCGCCGCCCTCAAGGAGCGGGGCGCCTGCCCCATCCACCGGCGCTCCTTCGCCCCGGTGCGAGAGGTGCTGGGGCTCGCCCCGGCGCAGGTGGAGATGTTTTCAGAAGAAAATTGACGTGGCGATATCAATCCCTTAGAACCGTGGCAAAAGGAAATGCCCGACGGTGAAGGTGCGTCTCGCGGGCCCGGCGGATGAGCCCCGGGCGAGGCGCCCCCCGATCCGGCGAATGCATGGAAGAACCACAGAACCGCGACCCCGCCCCCCCCGCAGCCGAGCGGGAACCCCAGCAAACCACCAGCTCCCCCGACGCGGCGTCCGGCGAAGCCGCGCCCGGCCCGTCGCGCGGCCGGCGCGATCGCCACCGCCGGCGCCGCCGCGAGCCGCGCGAGGACCACGGCCGCCCGCGGCGCCACCCGGACGAGCGCCCCCACCCGAACCGGGCGCTCGTCCTCGACCCGGACATGCCGCGCCCGGAGCACCCGCCGGAGATCGCCACCGAGCGGCTCGACGCGGACGCGGTCAGGGTCATCTCGCGGCTGCGCCACGTGGGCCACCAGGCCTATTTCGTCGGCGGCTGCGTGCGCGACCTGCTCCTCGGGCGCACCCCCAAGGACTTCGACCTCGCCACCGACGCCCACCCCGGGGAGGTGCGGGCCATCTTCCGGAACTGCCGCCTCATCGGGCGGCGCTTCCGCCTCGCCCACGTCTACTTCCGGGGCGGGAAGATCATCGAGGTCGCCACCTTCCGCGCGAACCCCATCGACGTGGCCGAGGACGTCCCCGGCGATGCCGACCTCCTCATCACCCGCGACAACGTCTTCGGCACCGCCGAGGAGGACGCGCGCCGGCGCGACTTCACGGTGAACGGGCTCTTCTACGACCCCTTCCTGGGAGAGGTCATCGACTACGTCGGCGGGCGAGCCGACCTGGAGGCGCGCCGGATCGCCACCATCGGCGACCCGGAGATCCGGATGCGCGAGGATCCGGTGCGGGCGCTGCGCGCCATCCGTTTCGCGGCCCGGCTCGGCTTCACCATCGAGCCGGAGGTCTTCGCGGCCATGCGGCGCCACGCCAGCGAGCTCGCCCGCTGCGCCCCGCCGCGGGTGCTCGAGGAGGTCTTCAAGATCCTTCGCTGCGGCGGGTCCGGGCGCGCCTTCGATCTCCTGCGCGCCTCCGGGGCCCTCTCGGTGGTCCTCCCCTCGCTCGCCGAGCTGCTTGAGGCGGGCGAGGCAGGGGTGCGCGCGCGCCTCCAGGCGCACCTGCACGCGCTCGACGAGATGGTGCGCTCGGGGGAGGAGATCTCCGAGGCGGTCCTGCTCGGGGCGCTCCTCACGCACGTCCGCCACGGGCCGGCCGGCGACCAGGCCGCCGACGGGCTCCTCGCCCAGCTCGTCCAGACCGCCCGCCTTCCCCGCCGCATCGCCGAGCGGACCCGGCTCGCCCTGGGAGCGCAGGAGCTCCTGCACGGCCCGCCGCGGCGCCGCCGGCGCCGGCGCGGCGGCGGCCTCTCGGCGCAGGCCTACTTCCGCGACGCCCTGCAGCTCCTCGAGATGTCCGTCAAGGCGACCGGGGAGGGTGCGGAGACACTCGCGCGCTGGAGGTCCGAGGCGGAGCGGCACCCGACCCCCGGCGACGGGGACCGGGCCGAGCCCCCCCCGGAGGACCTCGAGGGGGGGATGGAGCGGGAGGGTTCCCCGGGAGGGACGAGGACGATCGAGGTGGACGCGACCCTGCCGGGCCGGCCGCCTGGGCATCCGGATCCACGGGGAGAAGAGTCACCGGGCCGCCGCAGGCGGCGCCGGCGCGGAGGGCGGCGCCGCCGGCGCAGGGGACGGGCATCCGGCGCCGAGGCGGCGGGCCACTCGGGCGCCGACCCGGTACCGTCCGCCGGGGCCTAGCCCCGGATTCATTTCGGTTACAATGCGCCATCCCGCGCCTGCCCCCGGGAACAATCCATGAAGACCGCCCCATCCAGTCCCGCCGAGAAGTCGGTCGAAAAGTCCAAGGCCCGGTACCGGCGCGTCCTGCTGAAGCTGTCCGGCGAGGCGCTCATGGGCGAGGGGAAGTACGGGATCTCGCCGAAGACGCTCACCGCCATTGCCCAGGACGTGAAGGACGTGGTGGACCTGGGGGTCCAGGTGGCCCTCACCATCGGTGGAGGAAACATCTTCCGTGGAGTCTCGGGGGCCACCGAGGGCATGGACCGCTCCAGCGCCGACTACATGGGCATGCTCGCCACGGTGATCAACGCCATGGCACTCCAGGACGCGACCGAGAAGCTCGGCGTCAGCACGCGCGTGCAGTCGGCCATCGAGATGCACCAGGTGGCCGAGCCCTACATCCGGCGCCGCGCCATCCGCCACCTGGAGAAGGGGCGGGTGGTGATCTTCGCCGCCGGCACCGGCAATCCCTACTTCACCACCGACACCGCCGCCAGCCTGCGGGCCATGGAGATCCACGCCGACGTGCTCCTCAAGGCCACCAAGGTGGACGGGGTCTACTCCGACGACCCCAAGAAGAACCCGGCGGCCACGAAGTACCGGCAGCTCTCCTACCTGGACGTGCTGAAGAAGAACCTGAAGGTGATGGACTCCACCGCCATCAGCCTGTGCATGGACAACGACCTTCCCATCGTGGTCTTCGACTCCACCCAGCGCGGGAACGTCCGCCGCGTCATCCTGGGCGAGGAGATCGGGACCACCGTGGGCAAGCTCTCCACGCGCGCCGCCTAGGCGGCGCGCCGCCACCCGGGCTCCCGGGACACGGAGGCCGAACATGGGCGCCGCCGACGACATCCTGAAGGACCTGCACGGCCGAATCCAGAAGACCCTGGAGTCGCTGCTCTCCGATCTCCAGACGATCCGCACCGGTCGCGCCAACCTCCACCTGCTCGACGGCGTCCGGGTCGACTACTACGGCCAGATGACCCCGCTCAGCCAGGTGGGCACCCTGGCGGTGGTCGACGCTCGGCTCATCACCGTGAAGCCCTGGGAGAAGACCCTCATCCCCGGCATCGAGAAGGCCATCCGCGACGCCAACCTCGGGCTCAACCCGCAGAGCGACAAGGACGTGGTGCGGATCCCCATCCCCCCGCTCACCGAGGACCGGCGCAAGCAGATCGTGAAGCAGGTGAAGCAGAAGGGAGAGGAGTTCAAGGTCGCGGTGCGGAACGAGCGGCGCGACGCGAAGGAGCTCATCGAGGCCGCCGAGGGCGACGGGGAGATCGCCGGCGACGAGGCCAAGAAGGCCCTCGACAAGATGCAGAAGGAGACGGACGAGGGCGTGAAGCGGATCGACGAGATCTGCGCCGCCAAGGAGAAGGAAGTGATGCAGGTGTGAGGGGCCTCCTCGGCCCTCACCCCGGCGTCCTCCTCCTGGGATTCCTCGCCCTGGGGACCGCGGCGGCGGCGCTCTTCGCGCTCTCCGGCCGCCCGGGCCTCTCCCCCGCCCGCCGCCGGCTCTACGGCCTCCTGTGGGTGACGACGCTCCTCGTGGGCGGGCCGCTCTGGCTCGTCCTCGCCGCCCTGCTCGGCGTCCTCTGACCCTTCCCTAGGGGCGATAGCCGTGAGCGATGGGGAGGCGCCGCCCCTCGCCGAAGGCCTTGCTCGTCACCTTCAGGACCGGGGCGGCCTGGCGCCGCTTGTATTCGCTCCCGTTCACCATCCGCAGGATCCGCCTCACCAGCTCGGGGTCGTGGCCGCGCCGCTCGATCTCGTCCACCGGCAGCCGGTCCTCGATGTAGGCGGCGAGGATGTCGTCCAGCACCTCGTAGGGCGGCAGGGTGTCCTGGTCGACCTGGTCGGGCTTGAGCTCGGCGGAGGGCGGCTTGGTGAAGGTTCGCTCCGGGATGGCCACCCGCCCCAGCCGCCGGTTCGCGGCGCGGGCGGCGGGGTAGACGAGCGTCTTCGGCACGTCGCCGATGACCGCCAGGCCGCCGGCCATGTCGCCGTAGAGGGTGCAGTACCCGACCGAGAGCTCGCTCTTGTTGCCGGTCGAGAGGAGCAGGGCCCCGGTCTCGTTGGAGATGGCCATCAGGATCTGCCCCCGGATGCGCGCCTGGACGTTCTGTTCGGTGAGGTCGCCCGGGGGGTGACCGAAGGCGACGGCGAGCGAGCCGAGGTAGGCCTGGTGCATGGGCTCGATGGGGATCTCCTGGAAGGCGATGCCCAGGTTGGCGGCGAGCGCGCGGGCGTCCTCGCGGGAGTGCGGTGAGCTGTAACGGGAGGGCATTGCCACCCCGAGCACGGCCGCGGGCCCGAGCGCCAGGGCGGCCACGCAGGCGGTGAGGGCGCTGTCGATCCCCCCGGAGAGCCCCACCACGGTGGAGCGGAACCGGCACTTCCGGGCGTAGTCCCGCACCCCGAGCACCAGCGCGGCGAGCACCTCGTCGGCCTGGCCCTCGGGGGTGGGATCGGGAGGGCCGGGAAGGGATCTTGGCGCGCCGTCGGCAGAGAGGACCTCCGGCCTCCCCCCCTCGAGGTCGGCGACGAGCAGCGCCTCCTCGAAGAGCGGGGCGCGGGCCCGCACCGTCCCGTCCGGCCCGAGGAGCATGGAGGCTCCGTCGAAGACGAGCGAGTCGTCGCCGCCCACCTGGTTCACGTAGGCCACCGGCGCCCGGTGGGAGCGCGCGCTCGCGGACAGCATCCGCTCGCGCAGGGACGGCTTGCCGAGAGCGTAGGGGGACGCGGAGATGTTCACCACCAGACCGGCCCCGGCGGCGGTGAGCTCGGCGATGGGATCGCGGTCGTAGCGAGGCTGGTCCCAGAAGCGCTTGTCGTTCCAGATGTCCTCGCAGACGGAGAGCCCGAGGCGCAGGCCGATCCCCTCCGCGGTCGCGGCGGTGCTCGCGGGCGCCGAGAGGAAGTAGCGCGTCTCGTCGAAGACGTCGTAGGTGGGCAAGAGCGACTTCCGCCCCACCGCCGCGAGCCGCCCCCCGTCGAGGAGGGCGGCGGCGTTGTAGAGCCCGGGGGGAGGAGCGCCCGCGACCGCTTCCGGGAAGCCGAACACCACCGACACGCCCCGGGACCACTCGGCCGGGCGGGCGAGCTCGGCCACGGTCGAAGCGCAGCGGGCGACGAACTCCGGCATGTCGAGGAAGTCGCGGGGTGGGTACCCACAGACGGCAAGCTCCGGGAAGGCCACCAGGCTGGCGCCGGCGGCCCGGGCGCGCTCGGTGAACTCGCGGATCTTCCGGGCGTTGCCGTCGAGGTCGCCGACGGTGGGATCGATCTGGGCCAGGGCGATGCGCTTCGCGGGCACGCGCGCGAATGGTAGCATCCCCCTTCGCCCATGGCGCAACGCATCCTGGTCATCGAGGAGAGCGGCCCCGTGGTGGCGGCGTTGCGGCGACATCTCGAGGGAGCCGGCTTCCGTGTGGACGTGGAGACGCCGGCGGGCGCGCTCGAGGGAATCGAGCCGGGGACGTACGCCGTGGCGGTGGTCCGGCCGGAGGTGACCGGGGGCCCCCGGCTCCTCGATGGGCTGCGGCGCTCCGACCCCGCCCTCCCGGTGGTCCTGCTCTACCACGACGAGGAAGAGGCGAGCGCGGAGGAGCTCTCCGCGGACGCGCTGCTCGTCGCCCCCCTCTCCCGCCCGGCGGTGGTGAGCCTGTGCCGGGTCATGGCCCGGGTGCGCGCCCAGACCCTGCGCATCGCCGAGCTCGAGAAGGAGCGGGCGCGGCCCGCCGCGGCCGGGATCTACGACTACGAGTTCTTCAAGCGGCTTCTCCTCATGGAGGTGAAGCGCTCCCGCCGCTACCGCTACCCCGTCTCGCTGGCGCTCGTGGCGGTGGACCGCTGGAAGGAGGTCTCGGCCCGCATGGCCGGGAGGGTGCGCGCCTCCCTCTTGGCAGAGCTGCTCACGCTCGTCGCCGGGACGGTGCGCGACATCGACCTGCCCCTCCACTACAGCGAGGAGCGGCTGCTCGTCTTCATGCCCCACACGGCGGCGCGGGGCGCCCAGCAGGTGGCGAGCCGGGTGGTGCAGCGCGTCCGCTCCCACCCCGCGAAGCTGACGGTGAGCGTCGGCGTCGCCACCTTCGACGGCGAGGGGACCATGTCCTTCTCCTCTCTGGTCCGGGCCGCGTCCGACGCGCTCGAGCGGGCGCGGACGAGCGGTGGGGACCGGACCGCGCACGCCGCCGGGCGCCCTCGGCGCGACCGCGTCAGCATGGCATGAGGGCCTTGCGGACCTCATCCCTCGTCGCCGCCCTCTGCTCCGCCGCGGCGCTCGCGGCCTGCCTGCCGGCGGGCGGCTCCCTGCCGGAGGTGCGCGTCCACGCCTCGGTGTCACCGCTCGCCGCCGAGGCGCTCGCCGTGCTCGCTCAGAACCGGCGCGTGGCCCGGGTGGTGCTCGTCGCCGATCCGGCCGCCGCCGAGGTGGGCTGGTTCGGGGACCCGACGGAGGCGCTCGCCGCCGCTCCCCTCCTCGTCCCGGGTTCGGCCCCGCCCCAGCCGGAGGTCGCCGCGCGCTGGAGGGACGCGCGCGGCCGCTTCTTCCCCCTGTGCGCGAGGGCGCGCGTCCTCCTCGTGAACCCCCACGCCGGCCTTCCGCTCGCGCCTCGCCACCTTCGCGACCTCGCCCACCCCAGGCTCGCCGGCATGCAGGCGCTCGTTCCCTTCGGCCGGGAGGAGGGCCCGCTCACCGCAGCCGCCCTCTCGCTGGTGCTCGGCGAGGCCGCCACCCGGGAGCTGCTCGACGCCATCGCCAGGGGGCGCCCGCAGCTCTTCGCGAACGAGGCGGCGGTGCAGGCGGCGGTGGCCTCGGGGAGGGCGGGCTTCGGGCTCGCTGGCTCCGAGCAGGGCGCGGCGGGCGCGGTGAGCGCGGCGGCCCTCGAGGTCGTCTACCCCGACGAGGGCGCGACGGGCGCGCTCGTCTTCCCCACCGCGGCGGCGATCCTCGCGCGCGGGAGGGGAAGCGAGGGCGCGCGCCGTCTCGTAAAGTGGATGGCGAGCGCCGACGCGGAGGAGCTCATGGCGGCGCGCGCACCCGGCTGCATGCCGCTGCGCCGCGGTGTGCCGCTTCCCTACGGAGTGCGCTCGGCCGCCGACGTCGCGTCGCCGTCGCTCGACTGGGAGGATCTCGCCGCAGCGCGCCAGAAGTTCCTGCCCCTGCTCTCCCGGTGGCCCGAGCCCTAGGCCGACGCGGCCGCATGCCCACCCACCTGGGCCGACAATGGGTTGCATCTGCCACCCAAAAGGGTTATATTGATTTTCGCCTCGAGTGACACGATTGTCGAAAAACAGTTTGGTATTCGACACATCGCTGGGGACTGAAAAAAAGTAAGCAGGGGGGGTAGCATCCTGGCGGGTCGTTGTTATCGTTTGGGGCGTTGGGACCCGACCGGGTTCATTGCGGGGGGAAGGACCGCGAGCGGCCGGGAACCGAGGAGAGCCGCCTTGCAGCAGGCACTTTTCGAAGGGAAGGTCTGACGATGGCCCAAATCGATATCGAAATTCTCCAGCCGTTTGCCGCTCGCTTCCTCGAAGGCACGAACCTCACCCCGGCAGAGCGCGCCGAGGTGCTCCGCATCGCGCAGGGGTTCGCTTGCAAGGACTCCGCTTCCGCGGCCGGCGTCTCGCCCGAGACGATCCGCGCCCGCCGCAAGCGCATCTACCGCAAGCTCGACGTCCCGGGCTCCGCCGAGCTCTTGGCGAAGCTCCTCGCCCTCTCCCTGAAGATGCTGTCGAAGGGCGAGAGGATCGAGGTGCACCCCGTCGTCGCCGCCCAGCCGACGATGGCGCCGCAGCAGCCGGCGATGCGCTAGTCCGGCCGCGCCCACCACGTCTCACCCGAGGCCTCGCCCCCGACGGGCGGGGCCTCGCCGCTTCTGGGCCGCGACGAGCTCCCTCGCTAGGCTCCGGCGAGCCAGCGCTCCAGTCGCTCCGAGACCTTCGCCGGGGTGAGGCCGTACTCCTCCGCGAGCGCCTTCTCCGCGGCACTCGCGCCGAAGCGCTCCACGCCCAAGACCAGGCCGTCCGGCCCGGCGAGCCTCCACCACTCCAGCCCGCGCGCCGCCTCCACCACCGCCACCCGCTGGCCGGCGGGCAGGACCTCGCGGCGGTACTCGAACGGCTGCTCCTCGAAACAGTGCAGGCAGGGAATGGACACGAGGCGGGCCGCAACGCCCTTCTTGGCGAGCAGCTCCGCCGCGCCCTGCGCCGTCGCCACCTCGCTGCCGGTGGCGACGAGGGTCACCCTCGCTCCCGGCGGGTCGTGGACGACGTACCCTCCGCGGGCGATGCGGGAGGGGTCGACGCCCCCGTCCCGCTTCAGGGGGGCGAGCTTCTGGCGGGTGAGCACGAGACCGGTCGGCCCGCTCCGCCGGGTGAGGGCGTGAGCCCAGCCGACCGCGACCTCGGCTCCGTCCGCGGGGCGCACCACGTGCAGGTTGGGGATGGCGCGGAGCGCGGTGAGCTGCTCGACGGGCTGGTGGGTGGGGCCGTCCTCCCCGAGGAAGATGGAATCGTGCGTCCAGACGAAGACCACCTGGATCCGGGAGAGGGCCGCGAGGCGCACCGCCGGGCGCATGTAGTCGGAGAAGATGAGGAAGGTGCCCACGAAGGGGATGAAGGCGCCGTCGTAGGCGAGACCGTTCGCGATGGCCCCCATGGCGTGCTCGCGGATGCCGAAGTGAAGGTTGCGCCCGCCGTAGCGGTCGCGCTCCACGGACCCCGCGCCCTTGATGTCGGTGAGGTTCGACTCGGCCAGGTCGGCGGAGCCGCCGACGAGACAGGGCACGAGCGCCGCGGCCTTCTGGATGACGGCGCTCGAAAGCTTGCGGGTGGCGTCGCTCCCCTCGCTGCCCTCCAGGAGCAGCGCCTCGATGTTCGCTGGGACGGTGCGCTCCAGGTGGGCGTCGAGGAGGCGGGCCTCGGGTGCGTGGGTGGCGCGCCAGTCCCTCTCCCGGCGCTGCCAGGCCTCGTAGTCGGCCACCTTGCCCTCCACCACCCGGTGCCAGAGCTCCCGAACGTCTTCGGGGACGAGGAAGCGCGGCTCGAGCGGCCAGCCGAGGAACTGCTTCGCCGCCTTGAGCTCCTCCTCGCCGAGAGGCGCCCCGTGGGCGCTCGACTTTCCCTGCTTGTTCGGGGCGCCGTAGCCGATGATGGTGTGGACGCGGATGAGGCTCGGCCGCGAGAGCTCGCCCTTGGCCTCGTCGATGGCCCGCGAGATGGCGTCGTGGTCCCTCCCGTCGACGGAGAGAACCTGCCAGCCCTGTCCCTCGAGGCGCCTCGTCACGTCCTCGCCGGAGAAGGAGAGCGTGGTGCGGCCGTCGATGGTGATCTGGTTGTCGTCGTACAGGTACACCAGGCGGCCGAGCCGGTTGTGGCCGGCGAAGCTTGCCGCCTCCGAGCTCACCCCCTCCATCAGGTCGCCGTCCGAGACGATGGCGTACGTCCAGTGGTCCTCGATGGGGTTGCCGGGGCCGAGCTTGGCGGAGAGCATCGCCTGCCCGAGCGCGATGCCGACGCCGTTCGCGAACCCCTGCCCGAGCGGGCCGCTCGTCACCTCCACGCCCGGGGTGTGGCCGAACTCGGGGTGGCCCGGAGTCTTGGAGTGCAGCTGCCGGAACCTCTTCAGGTCATCGAGGCCGACGTCGAACCCGGAGAGGTGGAGGAGCGAGTAGAGGAGCATCGAACCGTGGCCGGCGGAGAGGACGAAGCGATCGCGGTCCATCCAGCGCGGCTGGCGCGGGTTGAAGCGCAGGTGGCGGGTCCAGAGCACGAAGGCCATGTCGGCGGCGCCCATGGGCATGCCGGGGTGCCCGCTGTTCGCCTGCTGCACGGCGTCGGCGGCCAGCATGCGGATGGTGTTCACCGCCTTCTCGGCGAGGTCGGCGCTCGGGATGTGGGCCATGCGGGTTCTCCGGCGAGGTGGGGCCGCAACATCGCGCAGCGCATGCAGGAGATCAAGCGCTCGGGGCGGCCGGGGACGGGCCGTCGCGGCGCGTCGAGCCGCGGCAGGGCGCCTCAGGGAGGCGGGGGGCGGGGTCGGCCCGGCACGAGGGCCCACACCCCGGCCGCGAGGAGGGCGAAGCCGAGGAAGCGCGACGGCCCGCGCCCCAGGAGGAGGAGCAACAGCGGCAGGAGGAGCGCGAGGCCAGCGATGGGGAGCCGCGCCCCTTCCGGTAGCCGGGAGAGGAACCGGAAGGCCGGCGCCCCCTCCGGCAAGCGGGGCAGGCGGAAGCCCCCGCCCTCGAGCTCCTCCTCGACCCGGGCGCGCTCGGCCCGCGAGAGCTCCTCTGCGGCCCGGCGGCGGGCCGCGGCCAGCTCGGCAGCCTGCCGCTCTCCCGCCTCCCGCCGCACCCGCAGGCTCTCCTCCTCGGCGGCCTCCTCCGCCCGGTGCGACGCCCAGACCTCCTCGTTGAAGGCGCGCTGCTCCGGGGTGTCGAGCGGGGCGCCGCAGTGCGGGCAAGCGCTGGCGTAGAGCGAGCCGTCGGCCCCGCACTTGGCGCAGCGAGTGAAGGGCTGCGCGTCCTTCGGCAGCTCCTCGGTCTCGAGCGCGCGCTCGCGCGGCTCGCGGAAGCGTTCGAGGGCGGGCGGCGGCGGGGGATTCGCCGCGGGGTGGCCCCCCCCGTCGTCCCCGACGCGCTCGAAGCGCCGGTCGTGGGCGAGCGGGTCGACCCTGCCCGCGGGCGCCTCGCGGGGCCGCTCGAGCTTGAGGAAGCGATCGCGGGTTTCCGAGCTCATCGCTAGCCGTGAAGCGGAAGCGGGTCGCGCCGGGCGCCGTCCTCGGCGGCGGATGCGGGACGGGTCCGGGTGCGGGCCCACTCGCGCAGTGCGTCGATGTCCTCCCGCATGGTGGTGGCGAGCGGGAAGGTCTCCTCCACCGCCCGCCGCAGGTGTGCGTCCCCGAGCTCGCTCCCCGCGGCAAAGGCGTCGTAGAGCGCGGAGACGATCGCCTGCTCGATCTCCGACCCGCTGAACCCCCGGGCGAGCCCGGCGAGCGCTGCCAGGTCGAAGGCCTCGGGGCGGCGGCCGCGCCGGGAGAGGTGGATGCGGAAGATCTCCTGGCGCTCCGCCTCGGAGGGGAGGTCGACGAAGAAGATCTCGTCGAAGCGCCCCTTGCGCAGGAGCTCGGGAGGCAAGAGGTCGACGCGGTTGGCGGTGGCGACGACGAAGACCGGCGCCGTCTTCTCCTGCAGCCAGGTGAGGAGGGCCCCGAAGACGCGGGCGGTGACGCCCCCGTCGGCGGTGGCGGAGGAGGCGCTTCCCGACAGGCCCTTCTCGATCTCGTCGGTCCACAGGACCGCGGGTGCCACGCTCTCCGCCACCCGGATGGCGCGCCGGAGGTTCTCCTCCGACGAGCCCACCAGACCGCTGAAGATCCGCCCCATGTCGAGCCGCAGGAGGGGGAGCTTCCAGGCGGAAGCGATCGCCTTGGCGGTGAGGCTCTTGCCGCACCCCTGCACCCCGAGGAGCAAGAGCCCCTTCGGCTCGGGCAGCCCGAAGCGCCGGGCGGGCTCGCCGAAGGCGCCGCTGCGGCGGAGGAGCCAGGTCTTGAGGTTCTCGAGCCCTCCCACCCCCGAGAGCTCCTCCTCCCCGGGGTAGTACTCGAGCAGCCCGCTCTTCCGGATCACCTGTCGCTTCTCGTCGAGGACGAGGGCCACGTCCTCGCGGGACAGCCTCTGGTCCGAGGCGATGGCCTTCGCGAAGGCGTTCTCCGCCTCGGAGAGGGTGAGCCCCTGCGCCGCCTTCACGATCTGCTCCACGTCCTCGCGCTTCAGGCTCACCACCGCCTTCTTGGTGCGCACCACCACCTCGGCGATCTCGCGCAGGAGGTCGTAGAGCTCCCGGTAGGTCGGCAGGGGCACGTCGAGGACGGTGATCTCCTTCTCGAGCTCGGTGGGGATCTGCAGCACCGGGGAGAGCAGGATGAGGGTGGTGTAGGTCGACTTCAGGGACTGCGCGAGCTCGCGCAGGGCCCGGACGACCGCCGGGTCGCCGAGGTAGGGGTGGAAGTCCTTCAGCACCACCAGCGAGGGCTCGGAGAGCTTCTCGATGGCGGCGAGCGCCGCGGCCGGCTCGCGGCTGGCCTCGGGCGCCGGAGGTCGCGCGCCGCCCGGATGGCGGAAACCCCTCGTCACCGACCAGGAGAGGTACGCCTTGCCGTGCTCGCGCGCCAGCTCCTCGAGGTGGCCGTCGACGCGCTGTTCCTCCCAGCTCACCAGGTACACGAGTGGGTAGCGAGCGCGCACGAGCGTCTCGAGCTCCCGGACGAAGCGGGGCCTTTGGGGCGCGGGCGCCGCCGCTTCCGGAGCGGCGCCGCTTTCTTGGGCGGCCATGCGACGACAATAGCAAGGAGGGCGGGCCCCTTCCTCTTGCCGCCCGGGGGGGCGCCCTAGGGGCTCTCCACCCACAGGAGCCGACATCCGCCCGGCTCCTCCTCGACCGCGGCCACGGTGCCGGGGGGGACCGGGCGCTGCGACCCACCGGCGATGGCGATGGCCTCGGCGATCTCCGGGCTGTGTCCCACCAGGGCCGTCCCGTCCCCGGCCCTGCGTGCGAGCCCGAGGAGCGCCGCCCCGCCCGACCGGCCGGAGGCGAGGAGCTCCTCCTCCTCCACCGGGGCCCCGCTCGCGGCGGCGAGGAGGCCTGCGGTCTCCCGGGCGCGGGCGAACGGGCTCGTGAGGATGCGGCCGATGGGCGCCCGGGAAGAGAGGGAGCGGGCCAGCGCCGCGAAGGACGCGCGCCCGTGTGCGGTGAGGCTGCGGTCCCGGTCTGGGACGCCCTCGGGCCGCTGCGCCTCCGCGTGGCGCACGAGGTAGAAGAGCGCGCTCACCGGGGGGCGATCCTGCCGCTCCGCTCCGCCAGGCCGCGCAGCCGGGAGGTGGTGGCGACGTCCGCGAGCTGGGCGGCCACGTCGACGGGCATGCGGTAGGTCCAGTTTAGGTCGGTCACCGTCCCGGGGACGTTCACGCGCTCGCGCCACCCCATGGCGTCCTGGTAGGGAACGAGCAGCAGGTCCGACTTCGACTGGTACACGAGGGCGAGCAGGGCGTCGCGCACGCCCGCGTCGAAGCGCTCCGGGGCCTGTGCTGCGAGCTCGGCCAGGCCCGGCAAGGAGAGCAGCGCCTTGCGCTCCGCGCCCGAGAGCGAGTCGTACCAGTCCGCCAGGGACTCGGTGTCGTGGGTGCCGGTGGTGGCGAGCGACACCGCCGGCCAGCTCGCCGGGTCGCGATAGACCGCCCCGTCCTTCTCCCAGCGCAGGACTCGGTAGCCGGGGACGCCGATGCGGGCGAGCGATGCCCGGACGAACTCGGGAACCACGCCTAGGTCCTCAGCGATCACCCGCGCGCCCTGCGCGAACGCCGAAAGCACCCGCTCGCCGTTCTTGATCTGCTCCGGCTCGGTGGGGGGGACGAAGCCCGGCGGCCCGCCGTCGTTGGGACGGAAGTAGCTGCGGTACAGACCGACCACGTGGTCCACACGATACGCCCCGTAGAGCTGCGCGTAGCGGCGGGCGCGCTCGTTGATCCAGGCGAGGCCGTTCTTGGCCATCTCCTCCCAGCGGTAGACCGGCAGGCCCCAGTCCTGCCCCTCGGCGCTGAAGGCGTCCGGGGGGACTCCGGCGCGGGCGTCGAGGCGGAAGTCGAAGGGGCGCGCCCAGACATCTGCCGAGTCGGTGGCCACCATGAAGGGCTGGTCGCCCATGAGCTCGGCGCCGGCCTCGTTCACCGCGCGCCGGGCCTCGTGCCACTGCCGATCGAGCTGCCACTGCAGCCAACACCGGTAGAGGATGCGCTCGGAGAGGGAGGCGCGTGCCGCCGAGAGCGCTTCGGCCTCCCGGGCCCGCAGCCCCACCTCCCACTCCCCCCACGCCCGTCCGCCGTAGAGGTCGTCGTGCAGGGCGACGAAGAGGGCGTAGTCGTCGATCCAGGCCGCGTGCTCGCGGCAGTAGTCCTCGAGTTCCCTCGCCCGCAGGCTGCGCCGCCGCCACTCTCGCTCGAGGAAGGAGCGGAAGGCGGCCTCGCTGGCGCGGTGCTTCAGCCCGCGCACGTCGCGCCAGCGGACGCGCGGAGACGCTCGCACCGTGGCCAGGGTCTCCCGGTCCGCGGCCGAGAGGGCGTCGATGCCACCGGCGGCCTCGAAGTCCTCGACCGCGTCGAGCGCCAGGTAGACCGGGTCGATGGCGAAGGCCGAGAGCGCCGAGTAGGGGCTGCTCTCGCCCCGCCCCGCCTCGGTGACCGGCAGCACCTGGAGGAGCGAGAATCCCGCCTGGGTCGCCCAGCGCGCGAAGGGAACGAGATCGGGGATCTCGCCCAGGCCCCAGCCGGCGGCGCTGCGGATGGAGAAGAGGGGGATGAGGACGCCAGCCTGACGCATGAGACCGGACGTTGTAGCCTCTTTCCCGCGGCGATGGCCAGGGGCGATTTTGTCGCAGGGTGGAACCTACAGAGGGCGGTACGCGCCCAGCCCGACGGGCCCCCTCCATCTGGGGAATGCCCGCACCGCCCTCCTCTCCTGGCTTGCGGCGCGGGCGGCGGGCGGCGCCTACCTGGTGCGAATCGAGGACCTGGACGGCCCCCGGGTCCGGCCCGGCCTCGAGGCCGCCATACTGGAGGAGCTCCACTGGCTGGGGCTCGACTGGGACGAGGGGCCCGACGTGGGCGGGGCGGTCGGGCCGTACCGACAGTCCGAGCGACAGGGGGCCTACGCCGTCGCGCTCCGCGCCCTCCGGGAGTCGGGTCGGGCCTACCCCTGTTTCTGTTCCCGC
Source organism: Anaeromyxobacteraceae bacterium (assembly GCA_035499295.1). Classification (GTDB taxonomy): domain Bacteria; phylum Myxococcota; class Myxococcia; order Myxococcales; family Anaeromyxobacteraceae; genus DATJZG01. The sequence continues at coordinate 117,972 of DATJZG010000082.1, read as the reverse complement.
GCCGAGATCGCCCTCGCCTCGCGGGCTCCCCACGCCTCGGACGAGGGGCCCCGCTACCCCGGGACGTGCCGCTCGCTCGGCGCGGCCGACCGGGAGGAGCGGGCTCGCCGCCGGCCTCCGGCCTGGCGCCTCCAGGTGGACGAGGGGAGGGTGAGCTTCGTGGACGGCGTCCACGGTCCGTGCGCGTACGACGTCGCCGACGCCGTGGGAGACTTCGTCGTCGCCCGGGCCGACGGGATCCCCGCCTACCAGCTGGCGGTGGCGGTCGACGACGCCGCCATGGGGATCACCGAGGTCGTGCGCGGGGACGATCTGCTCCCGTCCACGGCCCGACAGGTCCTCGTCTACCGCGCGCTCGGGCTCGCGGCGCCCCGCTTCGCCCACGTCCCGCTCGTGGTCGGCCCGGACGGGGAGCGCCTCGCCAAGCGGCACGGCGCGCTCTCCCTCGGCGAGCTGCGCAGGCGAGGGGCCGATCCCCGGGCCGTGGCCGGTCTCCTGGCCTCGCTCTCGGGGCTCGCCCCGCCGGGGACGAGGCTCCACCCGAGCGAGCTGGTCGCGGGCTTTCGGATGGAGGAGCTTTCGCGCGCGGCGGCGCGGCTCGACCCGGCGGCCGCCGAGGTGCTCGCGGGCGCCCCCGGGGGCAGCGCGGGAGGGTAGACTCGCCCCGGTGGGCATCCTTCGCTCGAAGACCGACCCGCGCTGGGTGGGGGTGGCGCTCGCGGACCTCGACCGGACGCTCGGCGACCATGCCCACTGCGAGAAGAAGGCCGCGGCCACGGCGGTGAAGCTCATTGCGGACTACCCCGGCCGCCCCGACCTCGTGCGCAAGATGGCGAAGCTCGCCCAGGAGGAGACCCACCACTTCCTCGCAGTCCTGAACGAGCTGGCAAGGCGCGGGCGCACCCTTCCGCCCGACGGCGGCGACGCCTACGCGCAGGCCCTTCTTCGACGGGTGCGCGGTGGCGCCTCCCGCTTGATGGACCGGCTGCTCGTGTGCGCACTCATCGAGGCGCGCAGCTGCGAGCGGCTGGCGCTCCTCGCAAGGGCGCTCCACGACCCGAGGCTCAGGGACCTCTACGGCCGCCTCGCGACGGCCGAGGCCGGCCACGAGCGGCTCTTCACCGAGCTGGCGCGGGAGGGCGGCGGGGCGGAGGCCGACCTCCGCCTCGAGGAGCTGGCGCGAGAGGAGGCGGCCCTCGTCGCCTCCCTCCCGCTCGGACCCCGGATCCACTGAGGAGGCGCCCCCCGCTGTCGGGACGCCCGGGCATCCGGTCGGGGAATCCCGACAGGTTTGCCTCCTAACCCCCTGAAAGAACGAGAGTGGCCGGGTGGCAAGCCGCCTGCAGTAGGTCAGGGGCGAGGGTGACGCGCGAACGAGACGCCACCCGCCAATTCGAAACCACAAGGAGGAGCACCATGAACCGCAAGACCCCGACCATCATCGGCGCCGCTATCGGCCTCGCCCTCTTCCTCGCCATCGGGCTTCTGCCCGCGCTCATGTACGGCGGCTACGCCGGAGTGCTGCTCGCCGGCGGGATCTTCGGAACGCCGATCCGGGCGACCTTCCTCGTCCGCGCCCTCATCATCTTCGGGATGGTGCTCGGCGTGACCGGGGTGGGCGCGCTCTTCGCGGTCGGCGGCGCCGTGGCGGGCGCGGCGGTGAGCGCCCTCGTGGGCGCCCCGGCGAAGAAGCAGGCCGACGCGAAGACCGGGGCGTAAGCCGGTCTCGGAGACCGTCGGCCCCGATCCGGTCAATGCCGGGTCGGGGCCGGTTGCTGTGCGCCGGGGGGCGGTGGCGGCTAGCATAGATGACATGCGGCGGCACGCCCTCCTCGCCGCCTATGCCTGGCTGGGGCCCATCGCCCTCGCGGGCTGCATCACTACCCCGCGAACGTTCACCTGCCCGCGTGCGGGGGGACCCCCCTGGCACGAGATCTCGAGCGAGCACTTCATCCTCCACACCGACCTGCCGAGCGCCGAGGCCGGCAGGCTCCTCGGTCGCGTCGAGAGGCTGCGCGCCGCCCTGGTGGCGGGCCTCCCCGGGGGGACGACCCCCGCCTCCGGGCGGGTCGACGTGATCGCCTTCCGGACGGCGGAGGAGTACCAGCCGTTCTCTCCCGGCAACACCTTCGGCTACTACATCCGCTACGACGGTGGGTCGCCCCGGATCGTGATCCCCGGCGAATTCGGCCCGCTCCAGCACGCCATGCTGGCACACGAGATCACCCACGACCTCCTGGCGGCGAAGTACAAGCGCCGGCCGCGTTGGTTCGCCGAGGGGCTCGCCGTCTACATGGAGACCGTCAGGGACGGGGCCGACGGGACGGTCACCGTCGGCGGGGCGCCGCGAGAGCGGCTCGACACCGCCCGTTCGTCCCGGGTGAGCGTGAGCGAGCTCCTGCGGTGGGACGGCAGCCCGGGTCAGCGGCAGATGCTCGACTACTACGCCGGCAGCTGGCTTCTCGTGCACTGGCTCGTCCACGCACGCCCCGCGGCCTTCGAGACGATGGGGCGGCTGTTGGCCGCGGGCGTGGCGCCGGAGACCGCCTGGCGGGCCGCCCTTCCCGACGTCGACCCCGACGACCCGCAGGCGCTCCTGGCCCTCGACGGCGCGCTCACCGTCTACCTGCAGGGCAGGCTCCCCACCGAGGAGCGCGAGTGCCACTCTCCCGCGGCGGTGGGCTACTTCGAGCAGGACCTGTCCACCCCCGAGATGCACGCGATAAGGCTCGAGATCTGGCAGTTCGGGGCGGGCAAGGACGTCCGCCGACTCCGCGCGGAGGTGCAGGAGACGCTGCAGGAGGACCCGGCCAACCCCACCGCCCTCGAGTACCTGGCGGGCCTCGACCGCGTGGATCCCCTTCCGCTCGCGCGCCGGGCGGTGGCGGGCCACCCGAACGACCCCCGGGCGCACATCTTCCTCGCGAGCGCCCTACAGGGGCCCGCCCACGCGGCCGAGCGGGAGCAGGCCTTCCGCCGGGCCGCCGAACTCGCCCCGAGGAACCCGGCCGCGCTCCACAACCTCGCGGACGAGCTCTTCGCCAGCGGAAAGCTCGGCGAGGCGCTCCCGGTGGCGGAGAAGGCAGCCGCGCTTGCCCCCTGGAGCACCCCCATCCTGGCGGGCTACGCCGCCGTCCTCTCCGGCTTGGGCCGGTGCTCGGAGGCGATCCGGATCCAGCAGCGCGCCATCGAAGCGATCCCGGACCGGGACACCGACGCCCAGCGGAACGCGCTTTCCCGGACGCTCGCGGCCTACGCCGACACCTGCCGCCTCGCCGGCGAGGGCGGCCGGGTCGGGCAGTAGGCCGAGTCGGCGCCTACTGCAGCCGCACCGGGTGGGCGGGGAGGCTCTCGTCCCCCTCTGCGTCCACGGTCGCCACCGCGAAGACGTAGCTGTCCGGGACCACGTTCCGGAGGACGACCTCGTCCGCCACCGGGTAGCGGGAGGCGCGCTGCCACTCCACCGCGTCCGCCCGCCTGCGGTAGAGGACCAGTCCCTGGACGCGCGGGTCCGGGGGAAGGGTCCAGCGCAGCCGCGTGTCCGGGCTCACCGCCCCCCCGAGCGCCACGTCGCGCGCCGGGGCGGGAGCGAAGGCCAGGCCGGCGACCGCGGCGAGCAGCGCCCGGGCGAGGCGGGAGGAGTAGGCGGCGTCGAAGTGGGCCAGGTCGTCGCCGTAGGCGCGCCCGTCCACCACCCGCACGTCCTGGTGTTGGCGGTCGTAGTGCTCGTGTGCCTCGGTCAGGCGAACGGCCGGGAAGCCCTCCTTCGAGAAGCTGAGGTGGTCCGAGCCGCGGGCGATGCGATCCCGCCTGAGCATCACCCACAGGTCGAGGTTCTCGACGTAGCGCTCGCCGACGCGCTTCAGGTAGCGCGCCCACTCGCGGGCGGCACCGTCGTTCTCGCCGCCCAGGGCCTCCCGCAGTCGGCGCTGCGCCTCCGACTCCGAGGCCGCGACGCCCTCGCTGAAGATGCGGGCCTGGAAATCGTCCTTCACGCCGTCCTGGCCTTCCGAGTTCCCGGCGATGTCGACGCTCGTCATGGCGAGGACCTTCACTCCTTCCGCCTTGAGGCGCTGGGCCAGGTGGGCCGAGCCGAGGAGCCCCTGCTCCTCGCCGGCGACCGCCACGAGGTAGACGGCCGCGGCCGGCCTCTCCGCGGCGAGGACCCTCGCGAGCTCGAGCACCATGGCGACCCCGCTGCCGTCGTCCACCGCCCCGGGGGCGTCCGAGGTGGCGTCCATCACGTCCGAGGCCCGACTGTCGTAGTGACCCACGACCACCACCGCCTCGTCCGCCCGCGACGGGTCCACGCCGGGCAGGACGGCTCCGACGTTCCACATCTCGGTCGGCTTCGGTACGCGCGGACCCGTCGGGCAGGTGAAGCGGTCCTGGTAGGGCTTGAGGCGGGAGCCCGGCGCCGCCGAGAGGGCCTCGAACTCGGCCGCGAGCCAGCGACGGGCGGCGCCGATGCCGCGGGTGGGGGAGGCGGCGTCCGAGAGCGTGTGCCGGGTCCCGAACGAGACGAGCTTCGCCACCGTGGCCTCTAACCTGGCGGGCAGGACCGAGTCCACGAGCCGGGTCACCCGCGGGTTGCGCACCTCGGCGGAGCCGAGCGCCAGGTACAGGTGAAGGGCAGCGGAAGCGAAGCAGGTCATCTCGTCCTCCTCCGGCGACGGATCCTACGTTTGCCGCGGGGCGTCGAGGAAGAGGGGTCGCCGCCGGGCCCGAGGGCCAGGAAGACCCGGAGCCCGGGCCCGAGGCGCAGCTCCCCGTAGCCTCGGAGTGCCCGCGCCGAGAAGCCGGCGGCGGCGAGCGCCTCGAGCACCTCCCCCTCCCGGAAGAGCGACAGGACGTGGACCTCCTCCGAACGGCGGTAGGCCCCCCCGACGCGGCGGAAGGTGGTGATGCGCCGGGTGAGCGTGTGCCTCGCGAGGTCCTCCTCGCTCCGGAAGAGGACGGCCCAGTCCCTGCCGAGCCTCGAACCCTCGGCGCGGCCGCCGGGGACGCGCCCGGGGCCGGCGAGGTCGAAGACGAGGAGGCCGCCGGGGCGGAGCGCCGCCCTCATCCGGAGGAAGAGCCGCAGCAGGGAACGAGCCGGGCGCGGCCGCCCGAACCGGTAGTTGAGGACTTCGCCCAGGGCCAGGATGGCGTGGCAGGGCGGCAGCGGGGCGGTCTCGAGGGAGCCCCTCCGGAACCTGGCTCCGGGCGCGTTCCGCCGCGCCAGGGAGAGCGTGTCCCCCGATCGGTCGATTCCCAGGACCTCGTACCCGGCCTCGGCGAGGCGGCGCGCCAGGCGGCCGCTCCCGCACCCGAGCTCGACGACGAGCCCCCCTTGCGGGACGCGCCGGGAGAGCCATCCGAGGAGCCATGGCGCGGCCGACTCGGAGAAGGAGGAGAAGCCCCGGTCGTGGACGTAGGCGAGGTCGCGCCCGTAGCCGTCCAACTGTCGCCCCGGTCCCGCCGCTAGCGGGCCGCCTGGAGGCGCGCTTGCTCGAACTCGTCTCCCGGCTTCCAGGCGGGCAGGGTGGGGGCATCCGCCACCCGCAGCCCGACCACCAACTGCAGCTGGGCGTCCTCGACGGCTCCGCCGAGGTCCCAGGAGGCGGGAGCCGGAGGATAGGTGTCGGTCGTCTGGTGGTAGTCCTGCGCCACGTAACGGTCCACCTGCTCCTTGCCCCAGCCCGGCGGCCGGCCGACGTAGGTCGGGCCGCCCACCACCGACACCACCGGGACGCCGACCTTCGCGAACTCGAAGTTGTCCGAACGGTAGAAGGAGCCGCGGTCGGGAAAGGGGTCGCCGTGCACGGTGCGTCCCTGGGCCGCGGCCACCGCGGCCACCTCGGCGTCCAGGGTGGACTTCCCGAGCCCGAGCATCGCGAGGTCGCTCGTTCGCCCAAAGCGGTTCACCACGTCGGAGTTGATGTCGGCGGCGATGCGCCCGGCAGGGACGGTGGGGTGCCGGGCGAACCAGCGCGAGCCGAGCAGCCCCTGCTCCTCCGCGGTCACGAAGAGGAAGAGGAGCGAGCGCCGCGGGGCCGCGCTGGCGGCGGCCCGGGCGATGGCGAGGACGGAGGCACAGCCGGAGGCGTTGTCGAGCGCCCCGCTGTAGACGTTGCGCTGCCCCTCCACCGCCGGGCTGCGCAGGCCCAGGTGATCGTGGTGGGCGGTGAAGACGACGGCCTCGGACCTGAGCTCGGGGTCGCTCCCGGGCAGCAGCCCGACCACGTTGGCGCTCTCGATCCGCTCCCTCCTCACCGGCATGTCGAGCGACAGGGTGATGCCGAGGGGGATGCCGCGGGCGCCCCTCGCCTTCACGTCCCTGGCGGCGGCCTCGTCGGCGTCGAGCTTGCGCCCGGCCATGGCGAAGAGGCGCTCGGCGGCGTCGTGCGCGATCCAGCCCTCGAAGGGCAGGCGGGGCTCCCCGTCGGGAGGGAGCGCGAAGCCCACCTTCCGGTTGGAGGTGGCCACCACCTGCCACGGGTAGCTCGCCGACTCGGTGGTGTGGATGAGGAGCGCGCCGGCGGCGCCGTGGCGTGCCGCCTCCAGGTACTTGTAGTCCCATCGGCCGTACCAGACGCGGACGCCGTCCCCGGCGAAGGGGGGGTTGAAGTTGAGGAGCACCACCACCTTCCCGCGCACGTCGACGCCGCGGTAGTCGTCCCAGCCCTTCTCCGGAGCCACGATGCCGTAGCCCACGAAGACGAGCTCGGCGTCGCGCACCTGCACGTGGTCGGTGTCCCCGAGCGACCGGACCACCACCTTGGCGTCGGTGCCGGGCCCGGTCGGCAGCGAGAGGCGCTCCGCGCCGCGGACGAAGGCGATCTGGTCGGGCACCGCGCTCACGTGGCGAACGAGCGGCACGGGCTGGATCCACGAGGGGGCCCCGCCGTCGCGAGAGGGGACGCCGGGAAGAAGGCCCATCGCCTCCATCTCCGACGCCAGGTAGTGGACGGCGAGCTCGTCGCCGCGGGTGCCGGGAAAGCGCCCCTCGAGGAGGTCGTCGGCGAGGAAGCGCGTGTGGGCGGAGATCTCCTCGGCGGTCACCCGCGAGGCCGCGGCGCGCTCCGGCGGGCTCAGCGCCGGCACGGCCGCGGGCTCCGCGGCGTACGCCGGCCGGAGGAGAAGGACGAGGACGAAGAACCCGCTGCCGGTGCGCCCGTGCATGCCCAATCTCCTCGGCGCCGCTCCCGAGCCGAGCGCCAGGCGCCGTTTGTTATCCCGCGGAGCCCCGGCTTGCAAGACGCGGCGGCGGGGAAGCGGGGAGGTCCCGTCCCGGCGCTCCCCGCTCCGCCGGGAAGTGTTGTCTAATCCGCCCGCCCCCGCCGGAGGTCCTTCGATGCCCGCACGCACTGCCCGAGCCACCTTCCTCGTCGCGCTCGCCCTCTCCGGGGCGCCGGCGCTGGCCCTCGAGGACGCGCGGCTGCTCCGCTTCCCCGACATCCACGGAGACACCATCGTCTTTTCCCACGGCGGGGACCTCTGGAGCGTCCCGACGTCGGGCGGCGCCGCGCGCAGGCTCACGAGCGGCGAGGGGCTGGAGCTCTTCCCCCGCTTCTCCCCCGACGGCCGCTACATCGCCTTCACCGGGCAGTACGACGGCTCCTCGGACGTGTACGTGATTCCCGCCTCGGGCGGGGCGCCGCGGCGCCTCACCTGGTACCCGGCGCGCGACCTACCCGAGAGGATGGGTTTCGACAACATGGTCGTCGGCTTCACCCCGGAGGGGGAGATCCTCTTCCGCAGCCAGCGCGGCCCCATCGGCGGCTTCATCGGGGAGCCGTACACGGTGCGCCCGGAAGGCGGCCCGGTGAGGCGCTTCCCGCTGCCCGAGGTGGGCTTCGCCTCCTTCTCCCCCGACGGGAAGAAGGCGGCCATCACCCGCATCTTCCGCGACTTCCGAACCTGGAAGCGCTACCAGGGCGGGCTCGCTCAGGACGTGTGGATCTACGACCTCGCCTCGCACGGGCTGGAGCGGATCACCGACTGGCGCGGCACCGACACCCAGCCCATGTGGATCGGGGGAGCGATCTACTTCCTCTCCGACCGCGAGAACTGGAAGGTGAACCTGTGGCGCTACGACCTCGCCACCCGCACGACGACGCGGGCGACGAACTTCACCGAGTACGACGTGAAGTGGGCGCACTCCGGGTCCGGGAAGATCGTGTTCGAGAACGGCGGCTTCCTCTACCTCTTCGACCCGGCCGAGGGGGTGGCGCGCAAGGTGAGGGTCGATCTGCCCGACGACCAGCGCGACGCGCGCAAGCGCTGGGTGAGGGTGGAGGAGCGGGTGACCGATGCGGCGCTCTCGCCCGACGGGCAGCGCGCCGTCTTCACCGCGCGCGGCGACGTCTTCACGGTTCCCGCCGAGCAGGGGGACGTGCGCAACGTCACCCGCACCCAGGGGGTGAGGGAGAGGAATGCGGTCTGGTCGCCCGACGGCCGCTTCCTCGCCTACTTCTCCGACGCGACCGGCGAGGAAGAGCTCTACCTGCTCGCCCAGGACGCAAAGTCGAGGCCGGTGCAGCTGACGAACGGCCCTCCCAGCTGGCGCTTCCCTCCCGTCTGGTCGCCCGACTCCACCAAGATCGCCTACGCCGACCGAGGGCTGCGGCTCTGGTGGGTGTCGATCGCCGACAAGAAACCGGTGCTCGTGACCAAGGCGGAGCGCACCGAGATCTCGGAGTACGCCTGGTCGCCCGACTCCCGCTGGCTCGCCTACGCCACCGACACCGCCAGCGACCTCTCGGCCATCTTCCTCTACTCGCTCGACGGCCGCGCCGTCACCCAGGTCACCTCCGGTGCCTTCGAGAGCCACGCGCCCGTCTTCGACCCGGAGGGGAAGTACCTCTACCTCCTCTCGGACCGCGACGTGGCGCCGACGCTCGGGCACCTGGAGCTCTCCTACACGGTGAACAAGATGACGCGGCCCCACGCCATCCCGCTGCGCGCCGAGCTCCCCTCGCCGTTCGCGCCCCGGAGCGACGAGGTGAAGTCGCCCGAGGCGCGCGAGGCCGAGCGAAGGAAGGAGAAGGAGGAGAAGGAGAGGAAGGAGAAGGAAAAGCGGCCGGAACCGGTGAAGATCGACCTCCCCGGGATCCAGGAGCGCATCGTGGCCTTCCCCGTGCCCCCCGGCAACGACCGGGGGCTGCGCGCGGCGAAGGGCAAGGTCTACTGGATCGCCTTCCCCACCCGGGAGCTCACCGAGGAGGGGCCGACGAGGGGCTCGCTCCGGATGTACGACCTCGACAAGCGCAAGGAGTCGGAGCTGCTCGCGAACGTGGAGCGCTTCGAGGTCTCGGCCGACGGGGCGAAGCTCCTCTACAAGGTCGACAAGACCTGGGGCATCGTCGAGCCCAAGGAGGGGCTGAAGGCCGGGGACGGGGCCCTGAAGCTCGACGGGATGCGGATGGAGCTCGACCCGCAGGCCGAGTGGGGCCAGGTCTTCGCCGAGACCTGGCGTCTCTACCGGGACTTCTTCTACCTGTCGGACATGGGGGAGGTCGACTGGCCGGCGATGAGGAGGAGGTACGAGCCGCTTCTGCCCCACGTGACCCATCGCTACGACCTCACCTACGTCCTCGGCGAGATGGTCGGCGAGCTCGGTTCGGGCCACACTTACGTGGGAGGCGGCGACCTGCCCAAGCCGGAGCGGGTGCCGGTGGGGACGCTGGGAGCCGACCTCGAGCTCGACGCCGCGGCGGGGCGCTGGCGCATCGCCCGCATCCTCCCCGGCCAGAACTGGATCGAGGCTCGCCGGTCGCCGCTCGCCGTCCCGGGAGTCAAGGTGGCGGCCGGGGAGTACCTGCTCGCCGTCGACGGCCAGGAGCTTCGGAGCTCGGACGAGCCCTACCGGCTCCTGGCGCAGACCCCGGGCCGGACCGTGACGCTCACCGTCAACGGGAAACCCGCCCTGGAGGGTTCCCGCGAGGTCTCGGTGCAGCCGCTCGCGAACGAGTGGGACCTCCGCTACTACGACTGGGTGGAGGGCAACCGGCGCCGGGTGGACGAGGCCACGAAGGGGCGGGTGGGCTACGTCCACGTTCCCGACATGGGAGGGCGCGGGCTCACCGAGTTCATCCGCCAGTACTATCCGCAGGTCCACAAGGAAGGGCTCATCGTCGACGTGCGCGCGAACGGCGGCGGCTTCGTGTCGCAGATGATCCTGGAGCGCCTGCGGCGCCGGCCGGTGGGGATGTCGAACTGGCGCGGCGAGCAGCCCCAAACGTGGCCCCAGGCGGCCTTCCTCGGCCCCATGGTGGCCATCGCCAACCAATACTCCGCGTCCGACGGAGACATCTTCCCCTGGTTCTTCCGAACCTACGGGCTCGGTCCCATCGTCGGGGAGCGCACCTGGGGCGGCACGGTCGGCATCCGGTCGCTCGCCTCCGGGCTGGTGGACGGCGGGTACGCGCTCGTCCCCGAGTTCGGGATCTACGACCTCAGGGGACGGTGGGTAGCCGAGAACGACGGGGTGGCGCCCGACATCGAGGTCGACAACCTGCCGGCGGACGTGCTCGCCGGGAAGGACGCCCAGCTCGAGCGGGCCATCGCCGAGGTGGTGAAGCGCGTGGAGGCGGAGAAGCCCGCCCTGCCGCCGCCGCCCCCCTCGAAGGACCTCCGCTCCCCCGCGGCGCGCCCGGGAGGGCCGGGGTAGGCGCCGCCGCCGGCCCGCTCAGTGCCGGGGCGGGAGCGACTCCTCCGCCTGGCGCGCGCGGACGAGTTCCACCAGCGTGCGGACGCCCACGCCGGTGCCGCCCTTGGCGATGTAGCCCCGCTCCTTGGAGGCGTTGGAGGGCCCGGCGATGTCGAGGTGGGCCCAGGGAGTGTCGCCCACGAACTCCTTCAGGAAGAGGGCGGCGCTGATGGAGCCGCCCCAGCGCGCCCCGGCGTTCTTCAGATCCGCCACGTCGCTCTTCAACTCCTCCTTCACCGACTCGGTGAGGGGGAGGCGCCAGGCGTCCTCGCCCGCGGAGCGGGCGGCGGCGAGGATCGACTCGATGGCCGGACCGTCGGGCCCGAAGGCGCCTACGGTGGTCATCCCCAGGGCAACGATGCAGGCGCCGGTGAGGGTGGCGAGGTCCACGAGCAGGGCCGGCTTGAGCGTCTCCACCCCCCAGGCGAGCACGTCGCCGAGGACGAGGCGACCCTCGGCGTCGGTGTTGGTGATCTCGACCGTCTTGCCGTTGCGCGCGATGAGGACGTCCGAGGGCTTGTAGGCGCGCCCGCCGGGCATGTTCTCGCACGCGCCCACCAGCGCGTGCACCGGGAAGGGCGGCCGGAGCTCCGCCACCACCTTCATGGCGGCGATGGCGGCGGCGGCCCCGGCCATGTCCGTCTTCATGTCCACCATGCTCTCGGTGGGCTTGAGGGAGAGGCCGCCGGAGTCGAAGGTGATGGCCTTGCCGACGAAGACGATGGGCGCCTTCTTCGCGGCCGAGCCCTTCGGGAGGTAGGAGATCTTGACGAGCCGCGGCTCCTCGGCCGAGCCGCGGGTGACGCCGAGGAACATGCCCATGCGAAGCCCGGCGATCTCGCGGGGGCCGAGCACCTCGGCGTGGAGGCCCGCCTCCTTGGCGAGCTCGCGGGCGGCGAGCGCCAGCCGGGTCGGGGTGCACTCCAGCGGGGGCGAGTTCACCTGGTCGCGCGCCCAGGCGACGGACCAGGCGACGGAGCGGGCGAGCGCCACCGACTCCTTCACCTCCTTGGACCGCTCCAGCCCCTGGGGTACGAGGACGATGAGCTGCTCCACGTCCCTCGCCTTCTTCCGGTCGCTCTTGTAGCGGTCGAAGCGGTAGGCGCCGAGGAGCGCCCCCTCGACGATGGCGCGCGCCTCGTGAGCGGTCTGGCCGGGGAAGCGGGGGGCGACGAACGCGAGGCGCGTGGCCCCCGCCTTCTGGGCGCCGCGGGCGGCCTTCCCGGCCGCCATGCGCAGGGCCTCGAACCCGCTCGCCTGGAGGGCACCCTGGGCAGGATCGCGCGGGCCCATGCCGAGGAGGAGCACGCGATCGGCGCGCAGCTTGCCGAGCGTGCGCAAGAGGAGGCTCTGGTCGGGCTTCCCCTCGAAGTCCTCCTCCTTGGCGGCGGACGCGAGGTGGCCGGAAAGGCGCCGGTCGACCTCGGCGAACCACCCCTTGCCTCCCGAGACCTCGTCCTCGAACACCGGGATGGCCAGCACCGAGGCCTCGGCTTCCAGCGGCGCCGCCCCCGTCACCTCCACCTTCATGCGCTCCTCCCGGCCCCCGCCACGTCGGCGGGGGCAGTGAAAATGGATACCACGTTCACCGGCGGCGCGCCGCCGGCTGGAGGCGCTGCAGGGCCTCCTCGGCCTCCCTCGCCCCGCACACCGGGTCGGCGCGCACCAGCTTGAGCACCGGGATCACCGCGTGCTCCTCGCGCCGCTCCGCCAGCGCCTTCAGGTAGGGGATGGCGGAGGGGCTGCCGCTCTCGGAGAGCCTGCGGACGGCCGCCCGCCGGAGGTCGCAGTCCGGGTCCACGAGCAGGGGGGCCCAGGACGCGACCAGGTCGACCCGGTCCTCCGCCCCGAGGGCGCGCAGGAGCTCGAGCGACCTGAGCCGGACCGCCCCGGAGGTCCGCGGCACCACCGCCGCCACCGCCGGGGCGGCCCTCGGGCCCACCCGGGCGAGCGCCTTCGCGGCCCGCTCGGCGCCGCGGCGGTCGCGGCCAAGCGCGCTGGCGAGGGCCAGGAGCGCCTCTCCGTCGAGCGCGGCGGGGTCGAGCTGGGCCGTCGTCTCCAGGCTGTCGAGCGCGGCCGCCAGGCGGCCGCTCCGCTCCTGGGCGAGGCCGAGCAGCGCCCGGAGGCGGGCGTCGCCGGGCTGCTCCTCCAGGACGGCGGCGGCGAGCTCGCGCGCCTGGTCCGCCTTTCCCTCCGCCAGGAGCCCCTCGACGCGGGGGACGGGGCCGCCGCGGGAGACGAGGACCACCGCCGCGACCAGCGCCGCCACCGCCAGGGCCGCCACTCCCGCCGGGCGCCAGAGCCGCCGCCGGCGCTGGGGCGCGGCGACCCTGGGGAGCGGGGTGGGCAGGGACACCGTCACCGACTCGCCCGCCACGGTGTCGCCGGCCTCCAGGGCCGGGGAACTCCTCGCGACGAGCGGGGTCGAGGGTGTGGGCAGGCCCACCGAGCGGGCCAGCTCGCCGGCGAGCTCGGCGGCGCTCCCGGGGCGGCGGTCCGGGTCCTTGGCGCAGGCGCGGGCGACGGTGGCGAGCAGGAAGGGGAAGACCGCCAGGTCCGGGCGGACCTCCCCGAGGGCGGGCACGGGCTCGGTGGCCTGCTTCATCACCAGGGCGCGGGGGTTGTCGGCCGGGAAGGGGTGACGCCCCGCCAGCATGCGCCAGGCGACGATGCCCACCGCGTAGATGTCGGCGCGCGAGTCCACCTCCTGCCCGAACGCCTGCTCCGGCGAGAGGTACTCGGGTGTGCCCACCACCATCCCGGCGTCGGCGGCGGCGGGTCCGAGCGGGTCGGAGATCTTGGCGATGCCGAAGTCCAGGATCTTCACCGTGGGTGGGCCGCCCTGCGGAGCGTGGAGGAAGATGTTCTCGGGCTTCAGGTCCCGGTGCACCACGGCGCGGCGGTGGGCGGCCTCGAGCCCCGCGCACACCTGCAGGAGGATGGGCACCGCCTCGCCCGGGGAGAGCGGCCCGCTGTGGCGCAGCCGCTCGAACAGGCTCTCGCCCTCGAGGAGCTCCATGGCGAGGAAGAGGTAGCCCTCCGGGCTGCGACCGAAGTCGGTGACGCGGACGATGTTCTCGTGGTTCAGCGAGGCGGCGATCTCGGACTCCCGCCGGAAGCGCTCGGCGAGGTCGGCGGACGCGGACAGGTCCGGCCGGAGCACCTTCAGCGCCACGTCCTTGCGCATGTAGACGTGCTCGGCCCGGAAAACCGCCCCCATCCCCCCCGAGGCGAGGTGGGCCGAGATGCGGTAGCGGCCGTCGAGCGTGGTTCCGAGGAGCGACTCCGGGTGGAAGGGAGGCTTGCCCGTTCCCGAGCGGGACGGCGCGGGGCTGTGGGCGTCGCCGTCGGCCACCATGGAGCTCGAATCTAGCACCACCGGAGGGCGGCCTGCCGAATGGCGCGCCCCTCCCACCCGCGAGCCGCCGAAGCCGGGCGAGCGCCGGCGCGCAAGTCACCGGATCAAGGGGGGCAGGGGCCGGAGGCGCCTAGACGTTCGGCCGGCGGCCGTGGCGAGCGGTCACCACGGTGTGGATGCCGCCGCGCACGCCGAAGTCGCCCTGGACCTCGAGCCAGCGGGGATGGAGCGCCTCCACCAGGTCGTCGCAGATGCGGTTGGTGACCGCCTCGTGGAAGTGCCCCTCGTCGCGGAAGCTCCACAGGTAGAGCTTCAGGCTCTTCAGCTCCACGCACCGCCTCGCCGGGAAGAAGCGGATGCGGATCACCGCGAAGTCCGGCTGGCCCGTCTTCGGGCACAGGCAGGTGAACTCCGGGCACTCCATGGAGATCTCGTAGGGACGCCCCGGCCTGGGATTGGGGAACGTCTCCAGCTCGCGGGAAGGCTTGGATGGCATGGCAGCGGAATGTAGCACCGGCGCGGCGCGGGTGCCGCCCGGGAGATCAGGCGACGAAGGCCTCGCCGCAGCGCGGACAGCGGCGCTCGCTCTCCACCCGCGTCGGCCGCGGGGCGGTGGGGGGGCCGGGACGCTCGCCGCGGCGCCACAGGCTCCGGCCGCAGGCGGGGCAGCGCGGGTAGGCCATCCCGGCGATGAAGAGGGCGAGGAGGAGGCCGGCGGCGAGGAGCGGGAGCCCGGCCCGGGGGCTGTGGGCCGCATAGGAGACGAAGGCCCAGCCGAGGAGCGCCGAGCCGGCAGCCCAGGGCACGAGGCGCCGCGCCCCGCGGGCGCGCTGCAGCTCCCGCGCGACCTGCACCCAGCGATGCTTGTCACCGCCCTCGGCCGCCATCAGAAGCGGATGCCGAAGATGGCGAGCACCGAGAAGACGAGCACCACCAGGGCCTCGCCGGAGATGAATCCGCTCGCGAGCGGCATGTTGTAGGTGGCCTCGGTGTCGGGGCTGAACCTCGCCCAGACGGCCTGGGCGATCCCTCCCGCCACCATGGGGACGACGGCGTAGCCGGGGATGAGCATGCCGAGGCCCACCGCGGTGGGCGAGGGCAGGAAGCGGTGCCAGCGGGGCTCGAGGAGGGTGATGACCACCCCGAGCACCAGCGCCACCGTGAGCGCCGTCATGGACCCGCGCGGCAGGAAGGCGAAGCCCTTGGAGAGGAGCTCGGCGAAGCCCGCCCACTTCACGCTGATGGGAGAGGTGAGCCCGCCCTGCCCGAAGCCGTACTTGGCGCGCAGGGCCGGGTACACCACCGCCACCGCCGCCGCTCCCACCGGCACCCCGAGGAGCTGCAGCAAGGTCAGGTGACGGTTGTTGGACCCGATGATCTTGCCGGCGCGGTAGCACTGCATGAGGTGCTCGCCCTGCCCAGCCACGGTTCCGCTCATCCCGGAGCCGATCATGTTCACCGGCAGATGGCCCGGGGACAGGGCCGCGAAGACCGCCTGCATCAGGTTCGCGAGCGCGCTGATGGGGGCCCAGTTGGTCTCCCCCAGCACCCGGATGCCGACGAGCATGAGCGGGAAGGAGAGGAGGAGCGACACGAGCGAGAGCCACACCGGGAAGCCGAGCGAGAGCTTCTGCACCACCGCGAGCGCCGCCGAGGAGGCGACGGCGCCGGCCACCACCCAGCGCATGGGGAACTCGCTGGTCTCGGCGTCCTTGGAGGAGAGGTTGCGGAAGGTGCGGGCGATGACCTGCCACTTGAGGAAGAGCGCGGTGATCCCGCCCGCCACCATGAGGCCGGTGGCGGGCCACATCACCCACTTCAGCACCTCGTTGAAGGAGACGGCGTGCACCCAGCCGCGGGCGTGGAGCGACTCGGGGGCGATGATCCAGGCGAGGATCATGCCGAGCAGCATGGAGAGCGTGACGCGCAGCCCCACCAGCAGCCCGGCCCCGAGCGAGAGCACGCCGAGCTCGGTGCCGACGCGCAGGTCGTGGCCGTGGCGGCCCCAGGCCCAGGCCTCGGGGAAGAGCTTCCAGGGGCCGTCGCGCAAGAAGGCGAGGAGGCCGGAGAGCCCCATCCCGCCGGCGAGGGCCTTGAGCCGCTCGGCCGCCTCCCTTCGACCCTGGTAGAGGACGACGAGGGTCTCGCCGGCCGCGGTGCCGTCGGCGAAGGTGAGGTTCTCCTCGTCGATGTAGTGGCGCCTCAGCGGCACCGCCAAAAACGCCCCCACCAGCCCCCCGAAGGTGAGCCAGAGGAAGATCTGCCAGGCCGAGAGGTGGAGCGCAAAGCCCAGCCCGGGCCGGTCGTTCAGCATGTCGATGGCCGCGAGGACGATGACCATGAACCCGGTCTGGCCCGCGGCGGTGCCCGCCGTCTGGGCCATGTTCGTCTCGAAGCGGTTGGAGGCGACGCCGGTGACGGCGGCGACGATGCCGAGGATGATGTAGCCGAAGAAGGCGCTCACCACGGAGATGTTGGGGCCGTACCCGATCTTCAGGACCACGTACGGGAACGAAGCCCCCATGATGAGCGCCACCAGCACGGCGGTCGCGACCCCGCGCGTGGTGATCTCGCGCGGAGGGGAGGCGAGGGCGGCGGCCGAGGAGACTCCGGGAGGGTTCAGGTTGGCCATGCGGGCGCCATGTAACCCGATTCCCTCCTCCTCCGCCATGCCGGCCCCGCTAGAATTCGAGGACGATCTTCCCGAACGACTCGTTCGCCTCCAACTGCTCGTGGGCCTCGCGCACGCGCGCGGCGGGGACGGCCCGGTCGAGGACCGGCTTCACCTTGCCCTGGGCCACGAGCGGGAGGACGTCTCTCGCGAACGCCTGGGTGGCCTGGATCTTCTCGAAGAGCGGTCGGGGCCTGAGCACCGTGCCCCTCACCTCGCCGCGGGCGCGCATGAGGGCGCCCAGGTCGAAGGTCGCCTTCGGCCCGCCCATGGTGCCGATGACGACGATGCGGCCGAGCGGGGCGAGCGAGGCCAGGTTCTCGCCGGCGTAAGGAGCCCCCACGAAGTCCAGGATCACCGGGACCCCCTTCCTACCGGTGAGGCGCCTCACCTCGTCCGCGAACTTGGGCTCCTCCCGCGCGACGAGGATGCCGTGGTCGAGCCCGAGCGCCCGGGCCTTCTCGAGCTTGTCGGCCGTCCGGCTGGTCCCGATGACCGTCCCTCCCATCGCCTTCGCGATCTGGAGCGCCGCGGTGGACACGCCCGATCCGACCGCGTGGACGAGCACCGTCCAGCCGCCGCGCATTCCTCCCTGCGTCACCATGGCGTCGTGGGCGGTGATGCCCGCCTCCGGGAGCGTGGCCGCCTCGGCGTAGGAGAGCCCGTCGGGAATCCGCACGAGCAGGAAGGGATCGGCGATCGCATACTCGGCCTGGGCCTCCCCGGCGGCGATGGCCATCACCCGGTCGCCCGGCTTCCAGGCGGTGACGCCCTCCCCCACCCGGGCCACCTCCCCGGCGAACTCGAGGCCCGGCACGTCCTCGCGGTAGCCCGGGGGAGGCGGGTAGAGGCCGCGCCGCTGCAGGAGGTCGGCGCGGTTCAGCGCCGCCGCCCGGACCCTCACCAGCACCTCGCCGCGCTGCGGGACCGGATCGGGGACCTCCCGGATCTCCGCCACCTCGGGTCCGCCCTTGCCGCCGAAGACCACCGCCTTCATGTGACCCTCCTCACTCCCGGAGCGCCGAAGTGGCCCGCCGGGGCCCCGAAGGGAGCCTCGAACGCGGCGCCCTCGGGATCCCGCGCCACCTCGGCGCTGCCCGGGGCGACGCGCCCGAGAGGATACCCCCCCGGGCGCGGCGCGGCGACCCGCTCCTCCTCCAGGGTGCAGGCGGCGTCCGGGCGAAGCTCCCGCAGCGCCTCGGCCGGCAGGCAGGAGATGGCGAGGCAGTAGCCGTTGAAGGTGCCCTCCCACCACAGCTCGAGCTCGGCCGACCCTCGGGCGGCGCGCGCGGCCTCGCGGAGGAGCGCCTCGCGGAAGGCCCGGAAGGGCGTGGTGTCCGTCCGGGGATCCGCACCCGCCGGGAGGAGGTGTCCGTAGCGGCGGCGCAACTCGTCGAGCGAGAAGAGCAGGATCCGGGCCGCCACGGCGCGCATGCTAGCGCGATCCGCGACCCCTGGTATCATCGCCCGAAGGCCATGCGCCGGATCCTGGTGGTCGACGACAGCCGCTCGGTGCGGCAGAGCTTCGAGGCCAGCCTCGAGCCATACGGCTTCGAGGTCGACCAGGCCGAGAACGGCGCCGTGGCGCTCGCGAAGCTGCGGCGGTCCCGCTTCGACCTCGTCTTCCTCGACCTGAACATGCCGGTGCTCGACGGCCCGGGCATGCTCCGGATCATCCGGCACTCGGGCATCCCGGTGAAGGTCGTCCTCGTCACCTCGGGGGCTCCGACGGCCACCGTCGCCTCCACCGTGAAGCTGGGAGCGGGGGACTACGTCCAGAAGCCCTTCACCGCCGAGCAGGTGCGCGAGGCGGTGGCGAAGTCGCTCGAGCTCGACCTCTCCGGGCTCCGGATCGTCCAGCCCATGGCGCTCGTGCAGCACCCCGACGCGGGGCTGCGAGAGCGCATCCGCAAGCTCTTCCCGTCGCACGTCGCCGTGGACGGCGACGGGGCGCTCGCCCGCTGCCTCGAGCTCGCCGAGGGGGCTCGCTACCGGCTCGTGCTCCTCGACCACCGGGTGCTCGACGGGGAGGTGGAGACCGCCGCGGACCTCGTCCGGGCGCGGCTACCCGAGGCGGCGATCCTGGAGCTCCGCCCCGGCGCCGCCCCGGCGGAACGGCGGGCTCCCCACGGCGAGCTCGACGGCGCCGTGCCCGACGAGGCGGACGAGGCGGTGGCCGAGTTCCTCTACGCGAGCTACCTCCGCCCGCTCGTCTTTCCCGAGCCGACCGGCGTGCGCGTCGCCGGCCACCGCGGGCCCACCGAGGACGAGCCGGCCTACTTCGCCCAGCTGCGCCGGGGCCTGCGGGCCTCGAGCTCCGACTGGGTGCGCGAGACCGGGGAGGTGGTGGTGGACCTCCAGCGCTTGCCCGAGGACGCCGACCAGACCTCGAAGCTCGTCCGCGAGGTCCAGAAGCACTTCGCCGAGAAGGGGATCGCGGCGACCTTCACGGTGTCGAAGGCGATGCGGAACGCACTCTCGGCGCGGGCGGAGCTCTCGAGCGCGGTCATCCTGGAGAGCTCCGGGGCGTGAGCCACGGAAGCCCGCTCGCCAGGCGGGGCCGCCTCGTCCCTCGGAGGTAAATGCAGGCGGGCCGCCGGGGCGAGGGACGCAGCGGATCTTGGGCCTGCGGGGCAGCTCGGAGGCGTTCTCGGATATCGCCCCGTCATGTCATATGGTTATGCCGCAAGGCCGGGATCGGAGTGGCCTGGAGTTCCTGGTAAAATTTGAAAATGTCGCTGTAAATGCAATAGCCTCGCTTCCCTCATGGCAACCCGCGAGTCGTCGCTCCTCGGCGCAAAGGTGAGGGCGCTCCGCCGGCAGAGGAACATGAGCCAGGTCCAGCTGGCGGAGAGGCTCGCCATCTCGGCGAGCTACCTGAACCTCATCGAGCACAACCGCCGGGCGATGCCCGCGCCCCTGCTCATCAAGATCGCAGAGATCTTCGACGTCGACCTCCGGGCCCTCTCGGCCGAGCACGACGCCCGCACCGTCGCCGACCTCATGGAGGTCTTCGGCGACCCCATCTTCGAGCAGGACGACGTCACCACCGCCGAGGTCCGCGACCTCGCCGCCCATGCGCCGACGGCGGCCCGCGGCGTGCTCAAGCTCTACCACGCCTTCCGCGAATCGAGAGAGGCGGCCGACAACCTCGCCATGAAGCTGTCGGGGCGCGGCGACCTCACCGGGGTGGATGCCTCGCGGCTGCCGACCGAGGAGGTGTCGGACCTCGTCCAGCGCCACATGAACCACTTCCCGGAGATGGAGGAGGGGGCGGAGGCGCTCTGGCGGGAGGCTCAGCTCGGCGGCGACGACATGCAGCAGCGTCTCGAGCACCGGCTGGAGAGGGATCACGGCATCCAGGTCCAGATGCAGCGCCCCGCCGACATGGGGGACGCGGTGCGCCGCTTCGACCCGGAGAAGCGCATCCTCCACCTCTCCGAGGTGCTGCGCCGCGGCTCGCGCAACTTCCAGCTCGCCTACCAGATCGGGCTCGAGAGGCAGGCGGCGGCGCTCGACCGCTACGCCAGCGACCCCCAGCTCACGAGCGACTCCGCCCGGGCGCTCACCCGGGTGGTGCTCGCCAACTACTTCGCCTCCGCGGTGCTCATGCCCTACGCCCCGTTCGCGGAGGCGGCGCGCCAGGAGCGCTACGACATCGACCTCCTCGGGCACCGCTTCCGGACGAGCTTCGAGCAGGTCTGCCACCGCCTCACGGCGCTGCGGCGCCCCGGCGCCGAGGGCGTGCCCTTCCACTTCGTCCGGGTGGACCTCGCCGGGAACATCTCCAAGCGCTTCTCCGCCTCGGGCCTGCGCTTCGCCCGCTTCAGCGGCGCCTGCCCGCGCTGGACTCTGTTCCAGTGCTTCCTCACCCCCGGCATGTTCCGCACCCAGCTCTCGCAGATGCCGGACGGCACGAGCTACTTCTGGGTCGCCCGCACCGTCCAGAAGGAGGGTGGCGGCTACCACGCCCCGCGCACGCTCCTCGCCGTCGCCATCGGTTGCGAGGTGAGCCACGCCCGCAAGCTCGTCTACGCCGACGGGGTGGACCTCGACTCGCGCGAGGCGGTGGTCCCGGTCGGGCTCACCTGCCGGCTCTGCGAGCGCACCGACTGCGAGCAGCGCGCCTTCCCGCCCATCCAGCACCCGCTCAAGGTGCAGGAGAACGTGCGCGGTGTCTCGTTCTTCGCCCCGGTGGGAGAGCGCTGATCGTCACGGGTGGACCTGATCGTCCGGCTCGGTGACGAGTGGCGCGACGAGGAGCAGCGCCGCCATGAATGCCCACCCGGCGACGTAGGGCCAGGCCGGGGCGAGCCTCATCACCACGTCCTCGGGCGAGAGCGCCCAGGAGTGCACGAGGCCGGCGGCGGAGAGGACCGCGCCGAGCGCGCACCAGGCGGCGGCGCGGGCGAAGCGGCGCTCCACGATCTCCACGGTCGCCGCCGACAGGATCATGGCGGTGAAGATGAACCCCTGGTCGAGCGCGAGGCCCCCCGCCATCCACACGTCCGAGCGCAGGAACGCGTCCAGGATCGCCGGCGAGAGCGGAGTCCCCCCGGGAACCCCGACCCCGGCGGCGTGCAGGCCCGACTTCGCCATCATCACTCCCCAGGCGGCGATGGCGGGCAGCAGTCCCATCACCACGGCGGGGGCGTGCTCCCGGGGCGTCGCCTGGAACGCCTGGGCGCTGATGATGACCCCGATCCAGACGACGATGGCCAGGCCGGCGTCGACGGGCACCGCCCAGGTGATGAACCCGAGCGTCCCGGTGAGCGCCACCCCGGCGACGAAGGCCCCGTTCAGGATCGAGTATCCGGAGCGCGCACCGAGGGCCTTCCAGCCCGGGTGGCCGATGTAGATGGTGGTGGGGAAGCAGGACCCGAGCGCCGCGGCGACGAGAGTGCCGAACCCATTGGCGGCGAGTGACGGCAAGGCCGGGTAGGCGTCTCCTGCCGCCTCCGCCGACTCGACGTTCTGCAGCGACCCGACCACGTTGAAGAGCCCCATGGGCAGGATCACCGGGAGGTAGGCCTTCAGGGTGCCGCCTCGGAGTGCCTCCCAGAGGGCGCCGAGCGCGGGAGCCGGCAGGGACCAGGCGCCCGAGGCCGGGCGCTCGCCCACCGGGGCGATGCCGGTCACCCAGGCGAGCAGGGTCCCGAGCCCTACCGCCACCAGGCCACCGGGGAGGCGACCGCGGAATCGCACCCGCCCGAAGTAACAGAGGAGCACCACTCCCAGGGTGGAGAAGCCGACCACCGGGCGCGCGAAGGCGCGGAACAGGAAGCCGAGCGAGATGAACCCGAGCGCGATCCCGGCCAGGGTGGAGAGCAGCGCGGCCCGGGGCGTGGCGCGCCGGACCCGCTCGGCCACGAAGGCGCCGAGGAACTCGATGAGCCCAGAGCCCAGGCAGGCGACCAGCCCGGCCTGCCACGCCACCCGGACCGGATCGGGGGCGCCCGCGGCCTGTGCCGCCAGCTTGGCGGGCAGCATCACCAGGAAGACGAAGGCGAAGAGGGAAACGGTGTTGATGCCGAAGGGCAGGGCGGTGACCCCGGAGCGCCCCGTCCGGCGGGCGAGCCGCCTCGCCTGCCAGGCGTAGAAAAGGTTTCCCGCCAGCACCGAGGTGGCGGCTCCGGGGAGGACGACCCCGCGCAGGAGCGGGTCGGGAAATCCGAGCACCTGCCGGCAGAGGGCGTCGATGACGAGGAGCTGGACCAGGTTGTCGAGGGCGAGGCCGAAGAACCCGTCCACGTCGCCGCGCACGAACCAGCGCAAGGCCGCCACCTCCCCTCCCGAGGACGCCCGCTTCGAAGGGCATGCTAGACGAAGGGACGCGGGCCGTCGCCCGCCGCGTGCGCGAACGAGGCCAGCCCGGGCCGGGGTGCGCTATCCTTTCGTCCCCTTGGGAAAGGCACCCTCGACCCCGGCGACGCGCCTCCTCCGGGAGAGCGGCGTCGCCTACACCGAGCACCTCTACCGCTACGAGGACCGCGGCGGCACGGCCGTCTCCGCGCGGGAGCTCGGGGTGGACGAGCACGCAGTGGTGAAGACGCTCGTCATGGCCGACGACAAGGGGTCCCCCTTCCTGGTGCTCATGCACGGCGACCGCGAAGTCTCGACGAAGTCGCTCGCCCGCCAGCTGGGCGTGCGCGCGGTGGAGATGTGCAAGCCCGAGGTGGCGAACCGGCACAGCGGCTACCAGGTGGGCGGCACGAGCCCGTTCGGCACCCGCCGGAGGATGCCCGTCTACCTAGAGCGCACGGTCCTCGACCTTCCCCGGATCCTCGTCAACGGAGGGTCGCGCGGCTTCCTCCTCGGGATCGCCCCCGCCGACCTGGTGAAGCTCCTCGACCCGAGGCTCGTCGAGGTCGGCATCCCTCCCTGACAGCTCCCTGCCCGCTGCGTCGTCCGCAGGGGGTGAGGAAACGTCTGCCGTCCCGCGCTCATGGCGACCCCGCCGGGGCGGGATTCCCTGTCCTTCGCCCCCTCCGCAAGGCGGCGGGAAGGGGGTCCAAGTCGCGCTGCACTCGGGCTCTCCGAGCTCCGAGCGGGCGAGGCGGATCGCCGGAACGGTGGAGCGGCTGCGCTGGCTCTCCGCGACCTCGAGGATGCGCCTGGCCGGGTCCGAGCGAGGTGATCCGCTGCCGCGAGGAGGACTACCCGAAGAGCGCCCTCACCACCACCACCGAGGCCGCCACCCCGGCCAGGTCGGCGAGGAGCCCGGCGGGGAGCGCCTGGCGGTAGCGCGAGACCCCCACCGCCCCGAAGTAGACCGCCAGCACGTAGAAGGTGGTCTCGGTGGAGCCCGCCATCACCGAGGCGAGAACCCCGGCCCGGCTGTCCGGCCCCTCGCTGCGCAGGACGTCGCCCAACACCCCGAGCGCGGCCCCGCCCGAGAGGGGGCGGACGAGCGCCACCGGGAGCACGCTCGGGGGGATGCCGAGCCAGCCGGTGAGGGGCGAGAGCAAAGCGGCGATCGCCTCCATCCCCCCGGAGGCCCGCAGCATCCCCAGCGCCACGAATACCGCCACCACGGCCGGGATGATCCGGACGGCGACCTGGAAGCCCTCCTTCGCCCCCTCCAGGAAGGCGGGGTACACCTTCACCTTGCGGGAGAGGGCGTAGAGGGGAATGCCCGCCACCACGAGGGGGACGGTCCATGTGGAGAGGGCCTCGAGCGCCGCCCTAAGCACCGGGCTCCTCCTCGCTCGCCGGCGCGGCCCGGGGCGCCGGGTAGAGGCGCCGCAAGAGGATCGCCGACACGATCGCCGTCGCGGTGGCGCAGGCGGAGGCGAGCAGCGTGGCCCCGAGGACGTCCGCCGGCTGCCGGGCGCCGGCAGCGGCCCTCAGGGCGATGACGGTCGCCGGAACGATCTGGAGGCTCGCGGTGTTCAAAGCGCAGAACAGCGCCTGGGCGTCGGTGGCGGTCCCGGGGTGGGGATTTGCCCTCTCGAGCTCCTCCATGGCCTTCAGGCCGAAGGGAGTGGCGGCGTTCCCGAGCCCCAGCATGTTGGCGGCGATGTTCATCACCATGGCCCCGAGGGCCGGCGAGTCCGCCGGGACCTCGGGGAAGAGGCGGCGCAGGATCGGCCGGGCGGCGCGGCCCAGCGCGCGGACGAGCCCGGCCTGCTCGGCCACCTTCATGAGGCCGAGCCAGAGGGTGAGCACCCCCACGAGCGCGAGGGAGAGGGTGACCGCGGCACCGGCGGACTCGGCGATGGCCGCGGGGAGGGCGCCGACGCGCCCCTTGGCGGCGGCGATGGCCACCGAGGTGGCGAGGAGCAGCACCCAGACGACGCTCATCGCGACGGATCAGAGACCGGCCGCGAGCAGAACGCCAGTTTCTGTTAGAACCCGAGGACCCGAAGGAGCCCCCGCACGATGAGCGTCCCCGCCTTCCTCCTCGCCGCCTTCCTCCTCGCCCCCCCGCCGGCGCCCGCCGACCCTTCCGCCGCCCGGCCGGCCCCGAAGGCGGCGGCGAGCGGCCCCGTCTGTCGGCCGGACCTCTCCGTCCTGGCGGTGAAGCGGCCGCCGGGGGTGGAGTGGTTCGGCCTCTACCTCGTCAACCGGAAGGCGGGCTGGCTTCGCACCGAGGTGGGGAAGCAGGTGCGAAACGGGAGGGAGGTCCTCGTCGCCCGCCAGGAGATGGTCGTCGAGGCCAAGGTGGGACCGGGGTCGGTCCGCCGCGGCCAGGTCGACGAGAAGGTGTACGAGGCGGCGCCGCGCGGGCGGCTGCTCTCCTACCGGAGCGAGCGGACCGGCGACGGCGGCAACCGCAAGGCGACCCTCGAGTGCGGCCCTACGACCTGTGCGCTCACGCTCGTGGCCGAGGACGGAACGCAGAAGAGGGAGGTGAAGCTCCCGGGGGAGACCGCCGAGCAGGCCGACGCGGCCCGCCTGGCCGCCGCCCGCTGCGGATCGGTGGCCGGCACCCAGTTCGAGATCGAGCAGCTGCGCGAGAAGAAGGTGCTCGACCGCTACCTGGAGCGCGCCGTCCTCGGCGGCGCCGGCGTGGCGGTTCCGGTCTCGGTGGTGGAAGAGCTCGAGGACGGCGATCGCATCACGGCGAAGGTCTTCGTCGCCGACGACGGCCGCACCCTCGAGTTCCGTTACGGGGACGCGCTGGTGGCGAAGGCCGAGCCGGAGGAGACCGCTCGCCGCACCGACGTGGTCGACCTCTTCAACCTCTCCCGCGTGGCGCTCCCGGGCCCGTTGCCGCGCGGGGTGCCCATGTCGATCACCTACACCTTCCAAGGGCTGCCGGCGAGCTTCCACGGCAAGGACGAGCGCCAGGTGGTCGCCCCCGGCGGGGCCGGGGAGACGCTCCTCACTGTCACCGCGCGCCGGCCGGCGGCCGACGACCCGGCGAAGGATGTGCCGAGGCTTCGGCCGGACCCGAGCGGCGGCGAGGACCTGGAGGCGACTCCCGAGGTCGACTGGGACCACCCCGACCTGCGCGCACTCGCCGATCGCGTGGCCGGGAAGACCCAGGGGCGGTGGGCAGCGGCGCGCAAGCTGTCGAGGGAGGTGAACCGGCGGCTGGAGAAGGTCTACGGCCAGAGCCGCGACCGGGCGAGCGAGGTCCTGAGAACCGGCAAGGGGGACTGCACCGAGCACGCCCTGCTCTTCGTCGCCCTGGCGCGCGCGGCCGGAATCCCTGCCCGCGAGGTCTACGGGCTCGTCTACGCGAACTACGGCGAGGGCGGAGCCGGGCTCTACTGGCACGCCTGGGCCGAGGTGAACGTCGGCGACGAGTGGATCCCGGTCGACCCGACCTTCGGCCAGGACGTGGCCGACGCCACCCACGTCACTCTGGGCCGGGGTGCCAAGGTGGACGCGGTCGGGCTCATCGGGTCGCTCCGGGTGAGCAAGGCCGAGCCGCGCGCCCTGTGAGCGCGGGGAGGCAGCGAGGACCCGGTTGACTCCACCGGACGGCCCGTCTTTGATGCGGCCTCCTCACACCCGCGGAGGAAGCATGAAGGGTCTCGATCACGTGGCCATCCTCGTCTCCGATCTGGAGGCGGCCATCCGCCTCTACCGGGACGTGTACGGGCTGGAACTCGCCGAGGTGGAGGAGGTGCCGACGGAGAAGGTGCGGGTGGCCATCTTCGGGCACGGGGCGGGGCGCATCGAGCTCGTCTCCCCGAGCGGCCCGGACAGCCCCATGGCGAAGGCCATCGAGAAGCGGGGCGAGGGGCTGCACCACGTCTGTCTCGAGGTGCCCGACATCGAGAAGGCGATGGCGGCGCTGCGGGCTCAGGGAGCGCCGCTCCTCGACGAGAAGCCGCGCCCCGGGGCCGGAGGAGCCCGGGTCGCCTTCGTTCACCCGAAGGGCAGTCGCGGAGTGCTGGTGGAGCTGCGGCAGGGGCCCGAGATTCCTTGACCGCGGAACGAGCCGCATGATTAGTGAGGGCACCATGACGCGCCCCCTTCTTCTCGCTCTCTCCGTCCGCTTGTGGCTGGGCGTGGCCGAGGCGCAGACTCCCCCGGCCGCCGCCCCTGCGGATCCGGCGAAGGCGCCTGCGGAGGGCACGGCTCCCCTCGCGCTCCCTTCCCCGGGCCAGTCGGAGATCGACCGGCAGGTCCAGGAGGCGGTGCAGCGGGAGGTCGCCAAGGTGAAGGAGCAGCTGCGCGACGAGGTCCGGGCCGAGATCCAGGGGGCCCAGTCGGCGGCCGAGTTCATGGGCGAGCAAGAGGAGAAGAAGAAGCTCCAGTTCCTCGAGCTCAACGGCTACTTCCGCTTCCGCTGGGACCTCTTCAGCAACATGAACCTGGGCCTGCCAGCCGACCCCTCGGGCTGGTACCTGTGGCTCGGGCGCGCCACCAACATCGACCACAACGGCACGCAGACGAGCGGCAACATGCGTTTGCGGGTGGACTCGACCTTCAACGTCTCCGAGCAGGTGCGCATTCGCTCCACCATCGACTTCCTCAACAACGTGGTGCTCGGCTCCACCCCGGTCGGGCCGAACTACAACAACCTCGAGTACCTCTCGAACGGCCAGGTCCCGCCGAGCACCGGGAACTGGTTCTCGAACTCGGTCGACGTCCAGCGCATCTGGGGCGAGGTGCAGACGCCCGTGGGGCTCCTCTCCTTCGGGCGGATGCCCGCCCAGTGGGGCATGGGCATCTACGAGAACGCCGGCAACGACATCGACAACGACTACGGCGACAACGTCGACCGCATCCAGTTCGCCATCCCCATCGGCATGGTCCTGGGCGGAATCACCATCATCCCCTTCTACGACTGGTACAGCGCGGGGCTCGTCTACAACGCCAACCCCACTGGTATCGGCCAGCCGATGAACTTCTCCGACGCCGACGACGTGGGTTCCATCGGCATCCGGGTGGTGCGCGAGGACACGCCCGACCAGCAGAAGCGCAAGCTGGAGAAGGGGCTCGCCAGCATCAACTACGGGCTGCTCTTCAGCTACAAGACGCAGTCGGTCGGGCTCACCTCCCTCTCCTTCCAGGCGCCGCTGCCGGACAACGTCGCCCAGGTGTCGCGCAGCGCCAACGCCGGGACGCTCGACCTGTTCGGGCGCCTGACCACGAAGAAGCTCGAGCTCGAGGCCGAGGCGATCGGGATCTTCGGCAGCATCGGCAACGTCTCCTTCGATCCCGCCAACCCGGTGGGACCGGTGAACATTCGCCAGGGAGGCGCCGCCCTGCGCTTCAAGGACAAGCTGGGGGAGGCGGGCAAGGTCACGGTGGGGGCCGAGTTCGGCGCCGCCACCGCCGGCGCCGGGCCCGGCATGGGCGTCTACCCGGGGCGGAGCTGCGACTACACCCACGTCCCCTACCCGGTGTGCACCACCACCCCTGGCACCTTCGACGGCCAGCAGTACCCGGCCACCGGTTCGGGGAGCCTCAACAACTACCGGTTCAACCCGGCCTACCAGGTCGATCTCATCCTCTGGCACGAGCTCATCGGAACGGTGACGAACGGCTGGTACGCGAAGCCCACCTTCCGCTGGGACATCCTGGAGGGGCTCAACACCTGGGCCCAGGTCGTCTACTCGCAGGCGTTCGACGCCTACGCCACCCCGTCGATGACGAACCGGCCGCTCGGGGTGGAGGTGGACCTCGGAGTGAAGTATCACTCCGACGACGGCTTCGTCTTCTTCCTGAGCTACGGGCTACTGAAGGCCCTCTCCGCGCTCAACGTGAACAGCACGGTGAGCGGAGTGACGACCGTCAACACCCCCTCTGGGATCGCGCAGTACCTCCACGCCGGAGTGGGAATCGTCTACTAGCGGCGTGTGGACCCCTTGCCCCGGCCGTACAACGGCGGCGCCGGGCGTGGTAGCCTCGCCCGCCCCGATGAAGAAGCCAAGGAAGGCAAAGCCCATCTCCCGCGCCGCGCTCGCCGGGGAGGCCGACCCGCGCCTGGTGCGGATGTCCGTTTCCATCCAGGACGACGGCGCCCTCTTCGCCGAGGACATCCGCGGCAGCCAGGCCCACGTCTCCATGCTCGCCGCCCAGGGGATCGTACCCGCGGCCGCCGCCCGGAGAATCCGGCGCGGTCTGGAGCAGGTCCGCAGGGAGTTCGCGGCGGGCAAGATCCGGCCCGATCCGAGGCTGGAGGACGTCCACACCCATGTGGAGCGCCGCCTGGGGGAGATCGTGGGCCGCGACGCCGGCTACCTCCACGCCGGGCGCAGCCGCAACGATCAGGTGGCGCTCGACGAGCGGCTCTTCATCGTCGAGGCGTGCCGGCGCTGCGACCTCGCCCTGCGCGCCCTCATGCGCGCCCTCCTCGCCCAGGCGAAGCGCCACCGCGACACCCTCATGCCGGGCTACACGCACCTGCAGCGGGCCCAGCCGGTGTCGCTCGCGCACCACCTGCTCGCCTACCTGGAGATGCTGGGTCGGGACCGGCAGCGGCTGGGCGAGACGGCGCGCCGCGCGGCGGTCTCGCCGCTCGGGTCCGGGGCGCTCGCCGGGACCACGCTGCCGCTCGACCGGGCCAGGACGGCGCGGGAGCTCGGCCTCTCGGGCGTGACCGCGAACTCGCTCGATGCGGTGAGCGACCGCGACAGCGCGGTGGAACTCGTCTTCGACTGCGCGCTCGCCGCCGTCCACCTGTCGCGGCTGGGCGAAGAGGTGGTGCTCTGGACCACGAAGGAGTTCGGGTTCATGGAACTCGACGACTCCTTCGCCACCGGCAGCTCACTCATGCCGCAGAAGAAGACTCCGGACGTGGCGGAGCTGGCCCGCGGCCGGGCCGGGCGCGCCCTCGGAGACCTGGTGTCGATGCTGGCGGTCCTGAAGAGCCTGCCGCTCAGCTACAACCGCGACCTGCAGGAGGACAAGCGGCCGCTGCTGGGCGCGCCGCGGGCGCTCGAGGAGACGCTCTTGGCGCTCGCCGGCGCCCTCGAGACGGCGCGCTTCGACGCCCGGCGGATGGGCGAGGCGCTCGGCGGCGGGGAGTCTCTCGCCACCGACGTCGCCGAGCACCTGGTGGGCCGCGGCGTGCCCTTCCGGGAGGCGCACGAGGCGGTGGGCGCCGCCGCCGCCTTCGCCGGCCGGGAGGGGAGGGCGCTCTCGAGCCTGACCGTTCGGGAGTGGAAGGCGTTCCACCCCGCCTTCGGGCGAGACGTGGCGCGCTGCTTCGACCCCGGGCGGAGCCTGCGAAGGCGCGAGCTCCCGGGCGCCCCCGGGCCGCGCCAGGTGGCCCGCCAGATCGCGCGCTGGGAGAGGGAGCTTTCCCGGTGAGGCGGGCCCTCCTCCTCGCGCTGGCCCTGGCGGCCGCCGCCTGCGGGGTGAAGGCCCCGCCCCGGCCGCCGCGGGCGGAGGGCGCGGGGACCGCCTCCGACGCGGGTCCCGGGGCTCCCGACGGCGGGAGCCCGTGCGACGCCGCCCGGGACGGAGGACCCTGCGACCGATGAACCACTTCCAGCGCCGCGGTGGCGTTCTCTGCGCGGAGAGGATCCCCCTCGCCGATCTCGCCCGGGCCTACGGGACGCCCCTTTACGTCTACTCCACCGCCACCCTGCGCAGGCACTGGCGGGTCCTCGACCGCTCGCTCTCCGGCCTCGACCACCTCGTCTGCTACGCCATCAAGGCGAACTCCAACCTGGCGGTCCTGAACCTCCTCGCCCGGCTCGGTGCCGGGTTCGACATCGTCTCCGGGGGCGAGCTCTACCGAGTGCTGAAGGCCGGCGGCGACCCGCGCAAGGTGGTCTACAGCGGGGTCGGCAAGCGCGACGAGGAGATCGCCTTCGCCCTGGCGCAGCGCGTCCGCTGCCTCAACGTGGAGAGCGGGCCAGAGCTGGGGCGCGTCTCGGTGGTGGCCCGCCGGCTGGGGGTGCGGGCCCCCGTCGCGCTGCGCGTGAACCCGGACGTGGACCCCCGCACCCACCCGTACATCGCCACCGGGCTGAAGAAGTCGAAGTTCGGGGTGTCGGTCGAGGACGCGCGCCGCCTCTTCCCGCTCGCGGCCAAGGATCCGGCGCTCGAGGTCCGCGGGGTCGCCTGCCACATCGGATCGCAGATCACCACCGTGGAGCCGTTCCTCGACGCCATCGCCCGCGTCCGGGCGCTCATGGGCGAGCTCTCCCGCCAAGGCCTTCGCTTCCGCCACCTCGACATCGGCGGCGGGCTCGGCATCCAGTACCGGGACGAGGCCCCGCCCCACCCGGACGAGTACGGGGCGGCGGTGAAGCGGGCGCTGCGGGGGTTCGAGGGGGAGGTGATCCTGGAGCCCGGCAGGGTGCTGGTGGGGAACGCCGGCGTGCTCGTCACCCGCGTCCTCTACCTGAAGACGAGCGGGAGGAAGCGCTTCGCGGTGGTGGACGCCGCCATGAACGACCTCGTCCGCCCGAGCCTCTACGGCGCCCACCACGACATCGAGCCCGTCGGGGACCCGGCCGGGCGCGAGCAGGCGGTCCTCGACGTGGTGGGCCCGGTGTGCGAGTCGTCGGACTTCCTGGCGCAGGGGCGGAGGATGCCCCTCCCCGAGCGGGACGACCTGCTCTGCGTGCGCTCCGCCGGGGCCTACGGCTTCGCCATGGCCTCCAACTACAACTCCCGGCCGCGCGCGGCCGAGGTGCTGGTGGAGGGGGACGCGGCCCGGCTGGCCCGCAAGCGGGAGACCTGGCCGGACCTCGTCCGGGGCGAGAAGGCGCGCCCCCCGGAGCGCCGGTTCACGGGGCGCCGTCGGATGGGCTAGAGTCGAGCGTCCAACCCGGAGGACCGCCATGAAGCTGCAGGGCTCAATGGTCGCCATCGTCACGCCGCTCAAGGACGGCAAGCCCGACCTCCGGGCGCTGCGCGAGCTCACCGAGTGGCAGATCCTCGAGGGCACGGACGGGATCGTGCCCTGCGGAACGACCGGCGAGGGCGCCACCCTCACCGCCAAGGAGCGGGTCGACGTGATCCGCACCGTGGTGGAGGCGGCGCGTGGCCGGGCCCAGGTCATCGCTGGCGCCGGCTCCAACTCCACCGCCGAGGCCATCGAGGGCGTGAAGATGGCCCGCGAGCTCAAGGCGGACGCCGCCCTGGTCGTCACCCCCTACTACAACAAGCCGACCGCGGAGGGGCTCTACCGGCACTACATGGCCATCTGGGACGCGGTCGGCTTCCCGGTGGTGGCCTACAACGTGCCGGGGCGCACCGCCGTGGACATGCTGCCCGAGACGGTGGCCCGGCTGGCGCGTGCCGGGGCCATCGCCGGCATCAAGGAGGCCACCGCCAGCATGGACCGGCAGATCCAGCTGGTGGAGAAGGTCGGCAAGGACCGGATCGCCTTCCTCTCCGGCGACGACTTCACGGTCCTGCCCTACATCGCCTGCGGCGGGCACGGCGTCATCTCGGTGGTCGGCAACGTCGCCCCCCGCGCGATGAAGGAGCTCGTGGTGGCGGCGCGGAAGGGCGACCACTCGACGGCGCTCGAGAGGCAGGTGGCGCTCGCCGAGCTCAATCGGGTGATGTTCATCGAGACGAACCCCGGCCCGGTGAAGGCCGCGGTGGCGCTGCTCGGCAAGGCGAGCCCGGAGATCCGGCTGCCCCTGTGGACGGTCTCCGAGGCCAACCTGGCGAAGATCCGGGACGCGATGGTGCGCTTCGGCCTGGTGGTGGCCGCCTAGGGGTGGAGCGCGGCGGCCGCGCTTCGGCCGGCGCCGGAGGCGAACATGGTGAACGTGGTCGTGACCGGGGCCGCCGGGCGCATGGGGGGCCAGATCCTCCAAGCCCTCCAGGGCGCCGAGGGGCTGAGCGCGGTGGGGGCGGTGGAGCGCCCGGGCTACCAGGGCCCGGCCGACGCTGGCGAGGCGGCGGGGATGGGGAGGAGCGGCATCCCGCTCGGGGTCGACCTCGGGAGGATGCTCGACGAGGCGAGGCCCCAGGTGGTCATCGACTTCACCTCCTTCGAGGCCTCGGCGGCAGCGGCCGCTGCCTGCGCCGAGCGCGGAGTGGCGATCGTCATCGGATCGACGGGCTTCACCCCCGAGGCCAAGGAGCGGGTGCGGGCGGCCGCCGGCCGCATCCCGGTCGTCCTCTCCCCCAACATGAGCGTGGGAGTGAACGTGATGTTCGCGCTGGTGGCGCAGGCGGCGCGCGTCCTCGGCGACGCCTACGACGTCGAGATCGTGGAGATGCACCACGGCAAGAAGAAGGACGCGCCCAGCGGGACGGCGGTGCGGCTCGCCGAGGTGGCGGCCGAGGCCCTCGGGCGCGACCCCCGGAAGGACCTGGTCCTCTCTCGCCAGGGGATGATCGGCGAGCGGAGCGCGCGCGAGATCGGGGTGATGACCCTGCGTGGCGGGGACGTGGTCGGGGAGCACACCGTCTTCTTCGTCGGCCAGGGAGAGAGGCTGGAGCTGACGCACCGGGCCACCTCGCGGGACCAGTTCGTCCGCGGCGCGCTGCGGGCGGCCCGCTGGGTGGCGGGCCGCGCTCCGGGGATGTACGACATGCACGACGTTCTCGGACTGAGAGGACAGGGATGAGGACCTGCCGCTTCCACAGGGATGGCCAGGATCGGTACGGCGTCGTCAGCGGGGCCGAGGTCCGGGCCCTCACCGCCGCGCCCTGGGCCGGCGGCCTGCCGGAGGGGCCGCGCATCGAGCTCTCCTCGGTGAAGCTGCTCGCGCCGGTCGAGCCCTCCAAGGTGGTGGCGGTCGGTCGCAACTACCGCGCGCACGCGCGGGAGCTGGGCCAGGACGTGCCTCGCGAGCCCCTGCTCTTCATCAAGCCCTCCACCGCCGTCATCGGCCCCATGGACGAGATCCGGCTCCCGGAGCAGTCGAAGGAGGTCCACCACGAGTCGGAGCTCGCCTGCGTCATCGGCCAGGTGCTCACCCGGGCCGGGGCTCCCGAGGCGCGCCAGGGCATCTTCGGCTGGACCTGCCTCGACGACGTGACCGCCCGCGACATCCAGCGGGCCGAGGCCCACTTCACGCGGTCGAAGTCCTTCGACACCTTCTGCCCGGTGGGGCCGGTGGTGGAGACCGACCTCGACCCGCTCGACCAGGTCGTCACCTGCCGCGTGAACGGCGAGCAGCGGCAGCGCGGGTTCACGCGGGACATGGTCGTCGACCCCTTCGCCCTGGTCGCCTACATCTCCCAGGTGATGACGCTCCTGCCCGGGGACGTGGTGACCACCGGGACCCCGGAGGGCGTGGGCCCGCTGCGCCGCGGCGACTGGGTCGAGGTCGAGGTGAGCGGCGTCGGCGTCCTGAAGAACCCGGTCGTCTAGCTCCGGCCGGCGGGCGGGTGCCGCCTCTCCTCATGCGCGCGTACGTGGGCGTCGGCACCAACCTCGGGGACCGCTGGTCGAACCTGGCCCTCGCCGCCCGCCTCCTCCGCGCCGCCCCGGGGGTGGCGCTGGTGCGCGCCTCGCGGGTCTGGGACACCGAGCCGGTGGGTCCGCCGCAGCCGCGCTACCTGAACGCCGTGCTCGAGCTCGAGACGGCGCGCCCACCCGAGGCGCTCCTGGAGGTGCTCCGCCAGGCGGAGGGGGCAGCCTTGCGGCGGCGCCGCTCCGAGGTGCGCTGGGGGGCGAGGACGCTCGACCTCGACCTCCTCGTCCAGGGGGCGGAGGTCCGGAGGACCCCCACCCTCACCCTGCCGCACCCCGAGCTCGCGCGGCGCCGCTTCGTGCTCGTGCCCCTCGCCGAGCTCCGCCCCGATCTCCGGGTTCCCGGGACCGACGCCACCGTCTCCGCCCTGCTCGCGGCGGCCCCGCCGCAACAGCTCCGTCCGGCCGGGCTCTACCCGGTCTGATCGACGAGGTAGACGGTCTTCAGATTCACGAACTCGCGGATGCCCACCTCCGCGAGCTCGCGCCCGTACCCGGAGCGCTTCGTCCCCCCGAAGGGGAGCCGGGGGTCGGAGGCCACCGGGGCGTTGATGAAGGTCTGGCCGGCCTCGATCTCCTCGACGAAGCGATGGCGCTCGGCCGCGTCGTTCGTCCACACCGAGGCGCCCAGCCCGAAGCTGGTGGCGTTGGCGAGCGCGATCGCCTCGTCGAGGTCGCGGGCCCGGAACAGGCTCGCCACCGGGCCGAAGACCTCCTCGGCGTAGGCCGGCGCGCCGCGCGGGATGGAGGCGAGCGCGGTCGGCTCGTAGAACCAGCCGCGGAGGCCGGCCACCGAGGCGCGCCTCCCCCCGCAGAGGAGGCGGGCGCCCATCTCCACCGACTTGCGCACCTGTTCCTCCACCTCGCGGAGCCCTTGCTCGGAGGCGAGCGGCCCCACGTCGGTCTCCGCCAGCATCGGATCCCCGACCCGCTGGGCCCGCATCGCCTCGACGAAGCGCCGCTCGAACTCGTCGTAGACCCGCTCGTGGACGATGAAGCGCTTGGCGGCGATGCACGACTGCCCGTTGTTGATGCAGCGCGCGGCCACCGCCGTCCGGGAGGCCACGGCGAGGTCGGCGGACGGCATCACCACGAAGGGGTCCGACCCGCCGAGCTCCAGCACCGACTTCTTGATGGCGCGGCCGGCGGCGGCCCCCACCTCCCGCCCGGCCCCCTCGCTCCCGGTGAGCGTGACCGCCTCGACGCGCGCGTCCTCGATGACGCCGCCGACCTTGGCCGACCCCAACAGCAGGGTCTGGAAGGTCCCCTCGGGGAAGCCGGCCTCGCGGAAGACGCCCTCGATGGCGAGGGCGCACTGGGGGACGTTGGAAGCGTGCTTGAGGAGGCCCACGTTCCCCGCCATGAGCGCGGGGGCGGCGAAGCGGAAGACCTGCCAGAAGGGGAAGTTCCAGGGCATCACCGCCAGGACCGGGCCGAGCGGCAGGTAGCGGACCCAGCTGCGGGTGGCGCTCGACGGCAGGATCTCGTCGGACAGGTGCCGCTCCGCCGTCTCGGCGTAGTAGCGGCACACCCAGGCGCACTTCTCCGCCTCCGCCACCGCCGAGCGCACCGTCTTGCCCATCTCGAGCGTCATGAGCTCGCCGAGCCTGCGCTTGTCGCGCTCGAGCACCTCCGCCGCCTTGCGCATCCGGGTGGCGCGCCAGGCAAAGCTCGTCCTCCGGTGCTCGCGAAACGCTGCCAACGAGCGGGCCAGCTTGGCCTCGAGCTCTCCCTCGGAGAGCTCCTCGAAGCGCTTCACGAGCTCGCCGGTCGCCGGATTCCTGGTTTCGATGGGCATGGTGTGCCTCCGTGGGCGGGACAAATGTAGCCTGGCCCGGGCCCCTCGGGACGAGGCCCTGGCGGGGATCGCCCGCGGGCCGACGGCTTCCGGGCCGGGCTCCCGAGGGCCGTCCGCCGGGCTCGAGCCGGTTCCCGCCACTCGCGGCGCGCGAATTGCATGGCTCCCCCCAGGCACGGGTTTCGCGGCCGTTCGCTGCGCCTTCCGCCTCGCGATCGAGCAGGGGCAGCCGGGCACCCGGGCAGGAACGGAGGTGGGGCGTGACGCGGGCGGTGGAGAGGTCGGTGGGCGTCGTCCTGACCGTCGCCGTCGCCGTCGAGATCGGGCTCGGGATCGCGATGGGGCTTCTCTTCGGCTGGTAGGGAAGGGAGCCGGTCCGGGCTCGGGGAAGGCGACGCGAGCGGGCGGGCTACTTGGCCGGGCTCGAGAGCGCCCTCCCTGCCGAGACGACCCTCCTCACGTCCTCCCCGGACATGGGCTCGCAGCGGCCGAGCAGGCGGGCGACGAGCGCCACCCGGCAGACGCGCTCGAGGGTCTCGATCCGGTCGGCGGCCTGGAAGAGGTCGCGCCCGAGCGCGAGCGCTCCGTGCCGCTCGAGGAGCAGGACGTCGTGGCCGGCCCACAGATCCCGCAGCGACCCGGGGACCTCGTCGGTGCCCGGAGTCGCGAACGGCGCGAGTGCCACCTCCCCGAGCACCAGCACCGCCTCCGGGAGGAGGTCGTTGGGAAGGCTCGCCCCCGCGACGGTATAGGCCACCGCGGTGAGCGGGTGGGCGTGCACCACCGCGCTCACGTCCGGGCGCGCCGCGTAGGCGGCGAGGTGCATGCGGAGCTCGGTGGAGGGCCGCCCCCGGCCCCGGAGCGGCCGACCGTCCCGGTCCACCACCACGAGGTCGCCCGGCCGGAGAAACCCCTTGTTCGCGCCCGACGGGGTGACGAGCAGCCGTCCCCGGCCCAGGCGGACGGAGACGTTTCCCTCGCCGGCGCCGGTGAGGTTCCGCTCGGCGAGCCGCCGGCACACCTCCACCAGGTCCCGCCGCAGCCGGCCCTCGTTCGCGCTCGCCTTCACCTCCGGGCTCACAGGACCCTCGCCGCGAGGAGGTCCTGGACGTCGAGGATCCCGATGGCTCGCCCCTTCTCGTCCACCACCGGGACCTGGTCGATCTGGGCCTCGCGCAGCACCCGGGCCGCGGTCATGAGCCGGTCCTCCGGGCGAACCGTGCGCGGGTTGCGGGTCATGACTCCGGAGACGGGCGCGCCGAAGTCCACGGCCTTCCGCTCCACCAGGCGGCGCAGGTCGCCGTCGGTGAAGATGCCCACGAGTGCCCCGCGGCGGTTCACGACGGTGCAGGCGCCGGGGCGGCCGGGGGTCTGCGTCATCACCGCCACCGCGTCCTGCAGGGTGGCGTCCTCGCGCACGAGCGGGTTCCCCTCGCCGTCGCGCATCAGCTCCCGGACCTTCATGAGGTGGCGCCCGAGCTTCCCGCCGGGGTGGTAGAGGGCGTACTCCTCCTGGCGGAAGGGACGGTTCTCGAGGACCGTCATGGCGAGCGCGTCGCCCACGGCGAGCAGGGCCGCCGTGCTGGCAGTGGGGGCGAGCCCCATCGGGCAGGCCTCCTCGATGTCGCCGATGGCGAGGACGAGGTCGGAGGCGCGCGCGAGCGGGTTGTGGCGGTCCCGGGTCATCGCCACCACCTTGGCGCCGATCCGCTTCACCGCCGGGAGGAGCCGCAGGATCTCCTCCGTCTCGCCGCTGTTGGAGAGCGCGACGAGGAGGTCGCGCCTGGAGACCCGTCCCAGGTCTCCGTGGGCCGCCTCGGCCGGGTGGAGGTAGATGGAGCGGGTGCCGGTGGAAGCGAGGGTGGCGGAGATCTTCTGCGCCACGAAACCGGGCTTGCCGATCCCGGTCAGGATCACCTGCCCCTTGCAGGCGAGAATCCACTCCACCCCGGTGGCGAACGACCGGTCGAGGCGCAACTCCCCGATCGCCCGCGCCTCGGCGTCGAGCACGACGCGGCCGTAGTCGAGGAGCGCGCGGGCGCGGTCGGAGCCGCGCGGCGCCGGGCGCCGGCCCGGGCCGCGGCGGTCAACGGACGCTTTCCGGGTCGGCATGCCGCGTTCGTATAGCACCTTCGCGGCGCTTGCGGCACGTCAGACCCCTCCGCTATGGATCCCGTCCCCCAGCGCAGCGCTCATCGGAGGCTTCCCATGAAGTTCTTCATCGACACCGCCGACGTCGGAGAGATTCGCAAGGCCCTCGACATGGGCCTCTGCGACGGCGTCACCACCAACCCCTCGCTCGTCGCCAAGACGGGTCGCGCCTTCGACGACGTGCTCCGGGAGATCGTGGGCATCGTGAAGGGTCCGGTGTCCGCCGAGGTGACGTCGGTCGAGGCGGAGGGAATGCTGAAGGAGGCACGCTACTACGCCAAGTTCGCCGACAACGTGGTGGTGAAGATCCCCCTCATCGTCGAGGGGCTGAAGGCGGTGAGGACGCTGACCGCCGAGGGCGTGCGCACCAACGTGACGCTCTGCTTCTCCCCGAACCAGGCGCTGCTCGCCGCCAAGGCCGGCGCCACCTACGTCTCGCCGTTCGTCGGCCGCATCGACGACATCTCCGAGGACGGCATGGGCCTCATCGCCCAGATCTTGGAAATCTACCAGAACTACGAGTTCGACACCCAGGTGCTCGTGGCCTCGGTGCGCAACCCCGTCCACGTCGTCCAGGCGGCCCGCATGGGAGCCGACGTGGCCACTATCCCCTTCTCGGTCCTGATCCAGCTGGCGCAGCACCCGCTCACCGACATCGGGCTGAAGAAGTTCCTCTCCGACTGGGAGAAGGTGCCGAAGGCGAAGTGAAGGTAGGGAGGAGCTCCTCAGCCGGGCGTCGCCGGGAAGAGCAGCCGCTCCGCCCGCTCCACCGACCGGGAGAGGTCGGCGCGGGTGAGCCGAGCGCCCTCCGCCCACTCCTTCAGGGCGAGGCAGCGCTCGGTGACGAAGAAGACGAGCAGGTGGAGGGACGCCCGCTCCGCCGGGTTCCGGCACAGGGCCGGGACCTCGTTGCGCATGCGCTCGTCGAGGGCCGGGTACTCCCGCTCGAGGTCGAGGCGGGCGAGGGCGAGCGCGAGCCTGAGAACCTCGCCGCGGGGCCTCGCCTCCACGCCGGCGGCCCAGCGCAGCCGCTCCTCCTCCGAGACCCAATCGGTGAAGGGCGGCGGCCAGGCGGCGAGCTCCCGCGCGAGCTCCTCCGAGAACTTCCGCACCACCACGTCCCGCACCGGCTCCTTCTCCAGGTCGTAGAGGAAGTCCCAGCGTCGGTCGCGCACGGAGACGATTGTAGGGCGGGGCGGAGGATTTGCCAGCGCCCGGTCGACGACAGCGGAGCCGTGCGCCGCACACCGGCCCCTTGGCTTCCGCGATGGCGCGGGTAGATTCGGGCGCCATGCGCAAGGTACCGGCCCTGCTGCTCTCCGTCCTCCTCGGCGCCTGCGGGGGGATCGACCCCGCGAGCTCCCCCGAGGGAAAGGGCGGCGCCGGCGGGAGCGCCGGGGACGCGTGCCTGGGCTCGAGCCTGCTCGCGTCGCTCGCCAAGAGCGACGTCCTCGTCGGCTACTCCGGCGACGACTCGGTGGCGGCCCAGGCACCGTTCGACCTCCGCTACGTCTACCTCTCGGGGGGGCTCTTCGACGGGTCGGCGCCGTGCGCCTCGTGCGCGGTGGGGTGCAGCGTCGCCGGGGCTTCCTGTGCCAACACCGCCGGCGGATGTGCCTGGTGGGGCTGCTGGCAGTACGACCAGGACCCGCCCGGCCAGTACGCCGTCGACTTTGCCTCCAAGGCCGGCTCTGCCCGCGAGATCCCCATGTTCACCTACTACGAGATCCTGCAGGCGAGCGGCGTTCCCGAGGGGACGGCCGAGGCGACCTCGGCCGTCCGAGACCCGGCCTTCATGGCACGCTACCTCGCCGACTGGCGCTTCCTCCTCGAGAGGCTGGGC
Organism: Anaeromyxobacteraceae bacterium; assembly: GCA_035499295.1. Classification (GTDB taxonomy): domain Bacteria; phylum Myxococcota; class Myxococcia; order Myxococcales; family Anaeromyxobacteraceae; genus DATJZG01. The sequence goes on along the minus strand of DATJZG010000082.1, from coordinate 78,156 downwards.
GACTCGGTCGCCTTCCTCCACATCGAGCCCGACTTCTGGGGCTACGCCCAGCAGGCGGGATCCGATCCCCACGCCCTCCCCGCTGCCGTCGCCTCGGCAGACCCCGCCGACTGCGGTTCGCAGGAGGACAGCATCGCCGGGCTCGGGCGCTGCATGATCGCCATGGTCCGCGCCCACGCGCCCCGGGCCAAGGTCGGGTTGCACGCCTCCGGCTGGGGGACGGGCATCGACGTCCTCGACAACAAGGACCCCTCCCTCGACGTGGCGGGGCAGGCGGCCAGGCTCGGCGCCTTCCTCCAGGCCTGCGGCGCCGCCGACGGCGACTACGTGGTCGCCGACATGAGCGACCGGGACGCGGGAACGCGGAACAACTGGTACGACGCCACCAACGCCACGCTGCCGAACTTCCACCAGGCCTTCGCCTGGGCGAAGGGCGTGGCCGAGGCGGTGGGGCGCCCCGTGCTCTGGTGGCAGATCCCGCTCGGGAACCCGTCGCTCGCCCCGGCGAATCAGGACAACCGCGTCGACTACCTGCTCACCCACGTCGGCGAGGTGGCGGCCTCCCACGGAGTGGGGCTCGCCTTCGGGGCCGGCGCCGCCGGCCAGGCCACGCCGACCACCGACGACGGCAACTTCGTCGCCCGAGCGAAGAGCTACTACGCCGGCGGCGGCCAGCCCTTCTGCCCGTAGCGGCGCCGCTGTTCCCGATCCCGGCAGTAAGGTATTCTCCGCGCCTCATCGGGGGAGTCCCAGGAGCACGGCCATGCTCGTCGTGATGAAGCCCAATGCGTCCGACGCCGAGGTCGACGCGGTCGTCGGCAAGATCCGTTCCTTGGGGTTCATCCCGCACGCCATTCCCGGCGCCCAGCGGGTGGCCATCGGCATCACCGGGAACAAGGGGGCCATCGACCCGGCGCTCTTCGAGAGCATGCCGGGGGTGCGCGACGCCATCCGCGTCTCCCAGCCCTTCAAGCTCGTCTCGCGCGAGGTGAAGAACGAGGACACGGTCATCGACGTGGGCGGGGCGCAGATCGGTGGGCCGCGCATCGCCGTGATCGCCGGACCGTGCTCGGTGGAGTCGGAGAAGCAGGTGCTCGAGGCGGCCCACGCAGTGAGGCGCGCCGGAGCCACCTTCCTGCGCGGGGGCGCCTACAAGCCCCGCACCAGCCCGTACGAGTTCCAGGGGCTCGCGGAGGAGGGGCTGAAGTTCCTCGCCCTGGCCCGAGAGCAGACGGGCCTCAAGGTGGTCACCGAGGCCATGGACGCCGAGACCCTGCCCATGGTGGCCGAGTACGCCGACGTGGTGCAGATCGGCGCCCGAAACATGCAGAACTTCTCCCTGTTGAAGCGGCTCGGCACCATCCAGAAGCCCATCCTCTTGAAGCGCGGCCCCTCGGCGACGGTGCGCGAGTGGCTCATGGCGGCCGAGTACGTGGTGGCGCACGGGAACGTCCGGGTGATCCTGTGCGAGCGAGGGATCCGGACCTTCGAGACCATCACCCGCAACACCCTCGACCTGAACGCCGTGCCCGTCCTGAAGTCGCTCACGCACCTGCCGGTGATCGTAGATCCGTCGCACGGGGTGGGCGTGCGCCCGTTCGTCCCGGCGATGGCCCGGGCCGGAATCGCCGCCGGCGCCGACGGCCTCATCGTAGAGGTTCATCCCTGCCCCGAGGAGGCGCTCTCCGACGGCCAGCAGTCCCTCACCCCCGCCGAGTTCGGGAGCCTGATGGAGCAGGTGAAGGTCATCGCCGGCGCCGTCGGCCGCCCCGTCTAGACAGCGCTCGCCGGCCCGGGCCCGGTCAGCGGCGCAGCGCTCGCTTCAGCGAGGAGACGAAACGGCGCACCCGGTCCGCGCGCTCCGCTCGAGTCCCCCCGCGCGCGATCCGCTCCACGATCGCGCTCCCCACCACCACGCCGTCGGCGAGCCGGCCCGCCTCGCGCGCCAGCGCGGGCGACGACACCCCGAAGCCCACCACCACCGGGACCCGGCTGCGTCCTCGCACCCTAGAGACCTTCTCCGCGAGGTCGCCCCGGAGTGCACGCCGCGCCCCGGTGACGCCGGTGACCGAGACGAAGTAGACGAAGGCGGTGGCCGCGGCGCACGCCCCTTCCACCCGCTCCGCGGTGGAGGTCGGCGCGAGGAGGAAGACGGTGCCCACCCCTCGCTCGGCGGCCAGCCGGCGGAAATCCAGCGCCTCCTCGGGGGGCAGGTCGGGCAGGATGACCGCGTCCACACCGGCCTCGGCGCACCCGTCGAGGAAGCGCGCTTCCCCGTACGAGAGCACCGGGTTCACGTAGCCCATGAGGGCGAGGGCGGCCCCGGTGCCCCGGCGCACCGCGGCGGCGAGTTCGAGGCAGTCGGCCAGCCGGGTGCCGCCGCTCAGCGCCCGCTCCCCGGCGGCCTGGATGGTCTTCCCGTCCGCGATGGGATCGGAGAAGGGCATGCCGATCTCGATCACGTCGGCCCCTCCCTCGGCGCAGGCGAGCGCCATCGCGCGGGAGGTGGGCAGGTCGGGGTCCCCGGCCATGACGTAGGTGACGAGGGCCGCCTCCCCGCGCTCCTGCGCGGCCCGGAAGGCCTCCCGGGTGCGATCGATACCGGTCGTCACCGGCTCCCCCGGCGCCGGGGTCGGCGCGCCCGGCCGCGCGGGGCCGGCCGCGCCCGGGCGGCGATGGCCCGGCGCACCTGTTCCACGTCCTTGTCGCCGCGCCCGGAGACGTTGAGGACGAGGAGCCCGCGCGGCCCCAGGTCCCGCGCCAAAAGGCGCGCCGCCGCCACCGCGTGCGCCGTCTCCAGGGCCGGGATGATTCCCTCGGTGCGAGCGAGGTACTGGAGTGCCTCGAGCGCCTCCGCGTCGGTCGCCTGCAGGAGGCGCAGGCGCCCCTGGTCCTTGAGCCACGAGAGCTCGGGGCCGACGCCCGGGTAGTCGAGGCCGGCGCTGATGGAGTGGGCCTCGGAGATCTGCCCGTCGGCCGTCTGGAGGACGTAGCTGCGGGAGCCGTGCAGCACGCCAGGCCGGCCGCGCGCGAGCGGCGCGCCGTGCTTGCCGCTGTCGAGCCCGAGCCCCGCCGCCTCCACCCCGTAGAGGGCCACCGCCGGGTCGCCGAGGAAGGCGGAGAAGATCCCCATGGCGTTCGATCCGCCGCCCACGCAGGCCACCACCGCGTCGGGCAGCCTGCCGGCCACCTCGAGCACCTGATCCCTCGCCTCGATCCCGATCACCGACTGGAAGTCTCGGACCATGGCCGGATAGGGGTGCGGGCCCGCCACCGAGCCGATGACGTAGTGGGTCTCCTGGACGTTCGTCACCCAGTCGCGGATGGCCTCGTTCATCGCGTCCTTGAGCGTGCGGGAGCCGGCCTCCACCGGGACCACGCGCGCGCCGAGGAGCTGCATGCGGAAGACGTTGAGCGCCTGCCGCTCCACGTCGAGCGCGCCCATGTAGACGTGGCAGGGCAACCCGAAGAGGGCGGCCGCGGTGGCGGTGGCCACGCCGTGCTGCCCGGCCCCGGTCTCGGCGATGATGCGACTCTTGCCCATCCGCCTCGCGAGCAGCACTTGCCCCAGGGTGTTGTTGATCTTGTGGGCGCCGGTGTGGCAGAGGTCCTCCCGCTTGAGGAGGACGCGGCAGCCGCCACTCTCGCTCGACAGGCGCGAGGCATCGCCGAGCGGGGTGGGTCGCCCGGCGAAGCGGGCGAGGAGCGTCCTCAGCTCCTGCTGGAAGCGGTCGTCCTTGCGCGCCTCGAGCCAGGCGCCCTCCAACTCGTCGAGGGCGGGGACGAGCGTCTCGGGCACGAAGCGCCCGCCGTAGGGCCCGTAGCGGCCCCTCGAATCCGGCCGATCCACGCCTAGAGCGCTCCCTTGGCGGCGGCGATGAACCGGGCCATCTTGGCCGGGTCCTTGGCGCCCGGATGCGACTCCACCCCGCTCGCCACATCCACCGCGTAGGGACGCACCGCCCGGATGGCCTCGGCGACGTTCTCGGGAGTGAGGCCGCCGGCGAGGATGACCGGAGCCACCTCGGACACCCCCTCCGCCAGCGACCAGTCGAAGGGGACTCCGCTGCCGCCGAAGCCGCGAGAGGGGGTGTCGAGCAGGAAGGCCGACACCTCGTAGGAGAGCAGCCGCGAGAGCGCCTTCACTTGGTCGACCGGGATGGCCTTGATCACCGGCAGGGGAAGGCGCGCGCAGAAGTCGGGGGGTTCGTCTCCGTGGAGCTGGAACACCTGCACCCCGGACTCGGAGGCGATGGCCCGGATCTCCCCCTCGGGCTGGTTCACGAAGACCCCGACGGTGGTCACGAACGGGGGGAGTCGGGCGACGATGGCCTCGGCGGCCGAGGGCGAGATGTAGCGCTTCGAGTCGGACCAGAAGTTGAAGCCGAGGGCGTCCGCGCCCAGGCGCACCGCCGCCAGGGCATCCTCCACCGAGGTGATGCCGCAGATCTTGATGCGCACCTGACTCAACTCCATCCTCCCAGCTGGCGCTCCGACCGCTGCCACGAATTGTACACCCATCTCCCGTCCCCCGCGCCTAACCCGCCGCGACCATGGCGCGCAGCAGGGTGGCGGGGTCGAGGGCCCGCACCAGCGCCTCTCCCACGAGGAAGTTGGCCGCCCCTGCGGCTCGCAGCCGTCGCACCTCCTCCGGTCCGCGGATGCCGCTCTCCGCCACTCCGAGGGCGTCGGGGGGCAGCAGGGGGAGGACGCGCTCAGAGGCCCCAAGGTCGACCCGGAAGGTCCGCAGGTCGCGGTTGTTGACGCCGACGATGCGGGCGCCGGCGCGGACGGCCGCCTCTGCTTCGTGCTCGTCGTGAACCTCGACCAGCGCCGAGAGACCGAGCTCGTCGCAGTCCTCGAGCCGGCGCCGGAGGAGGTCGCCGGGGAGCGCCGCGACGATGAGGAGCGCGGCGTCGGCTCCGTGGAGGCGCGCCTCGAGGAGCTGGTAGCGCTCCAGGACGAAGTCCTTGCGCAGGAGCGGGATCGACACTGCCGCGCGCGCCGCGGCCAGATCGGCGAGCGACCCCCCGAACCCCGGGCCGTCGGTGAGGACGGAGACGGCCGCCGCACCGGCTCGGGCATAGCGGAGAGCCTGCGCCGGCGCGTCGAGGGAAGCGTCGATGGCTCCGGCGGAAGGGCTCGCGCGCTTCACCTCGGCGACGATGCGAACCGGGCCTCCCCTTCCGGAGAGGGCCGCGGCCAGGCTCCGCGGCGCGGGCGCGCCCAGCGCCCGGGCGAGGAGCTCGCGCTCCGGAAGGGCGGCGCGGCTCGCCTCCACCTCCTTGGCCTTGCGCGCCAGGATCTCCCCCAGGACCGTCACGGGGCTCGGCTCGCGGCGGCGAGGAGGTCGAGCTTCTCGCGGGCGGCGCCCCCGTCGATGGCCCGCGCCGCCACTGCCACGCCGGCGCGCAGGTCGGGGACGGCGTCGGCAGCGCGAAGCGCCGCGGCCGCGTTGGCGAGCACTGCGTCGCGGGGGGCCCCCATCTCGCCTTCGAGGACGCGCAGGGTCACCGCCGCGTTGTGGCTCGCGTCCCCACCGGCGATGGCGGCCTCGGGCCAGCGGGAGAGGCCGAGCTCCTCGGGGGTGAGCCGGAAGAGCTCCACCCGCCCGTCCCGGACCTCGGCCACCTCGGTCGACCCGGTGACCGCTATCTCGTCGAGCCCCGAGCCGTGGACCACGAAGGCGTGCCGGGCGCCAAGGGCGGCGAGGACCCCGCCCAGGACGGGAACCCAGCGGGCCTCGTAGACGCCCATCACCTGGTGGCGGGCCCCGGCGGGGTTGGCGAGCGGCCCCAGGAGGTTGAAGACGGTGCGGATGGCGAGCTCGCGCCGCATGCCGGCGACGGCCTTGAAGGCCGGGTGCAGCCGCGGGGCGAAGAGGAAGCCGATGCCCACCTCGGCGATGCAGCGCTCCACCCTCTCCTTCGGCGCCTCCACCTCCACGCCCAGCGCGGCGAGGACGTCGGCGGAGCCGCAGCGCGAGGAGACCGACCGGTTCCCGTGCTTGGCGACGACGACGCCGGCGCCGGCGACCACGAAGGCGGCGGTGGTGGAGATGTTGAAGGTGTTGCGGCCGTCCCCGCCGGTGCCGCAGGTGTCGACGAACACCTCGCAGTCCACCCGCACCCGGTCGGCGCGGGCCCGCATCACGTCGGCGGCGCCGGCGATCTCGTCGACGGTCTCGCCCTTGACCCGCAGCGCCGCCAGGAAGGCGCCGATCTGCGCGGGGGTGGCGCCGCCGTCGGCGATCTCTCCCATCACCTCCGCCATCCGGGCGCGCGGCAGGTCGCGCCGCTCCGCCAGCTCGGCGATGGCCTGCTGGATCATCTCCGGCTCCCACGCCTCGCAGCGCCGCGCCGGGCGGTGCGTCGCTTCCCCTCCAGCGAGCGGAGCCAGTTGGCGAGCAGGGTCTTGCCGTGTTCCGTGAGGACCGACTCCGGATGGAACTGCACCCCCTCGACGTCCAGTCGGCGGTGGGCGAGCCCCATGATCTCGCCCTCTCGGGTCCAGGCGGTGACGCGAAGCTCGGCGGGGAGGCTGCGCCGCTCCACCACCAGCGAATGGTAGCGCCCGGCGAGGAACGGTGAGGGCAGGCCGGAGTAGATGCCGCTGCCGCGGTGCAGTACCGCGCTCGCCTTGCCGTGGACGATGCGGGGGTTGCGCACCACCTTGCCTCCGAACGCCTGGCCGATGGCCTGGTGGCCCAGGCAGACGCCGAGAATGGGGATCTCGCCGGCGAGCTCCCGGATGGCGGGGAGGCTCACCCCGGCCTCCGACGGGGTGCAGGGGCCGGGAGAGATGACGAGGGCGTCCGGCCGCAGGGCCCGGATGCCGGCCACGTCCACCTGGTCGTTGCGGAAGACCTCGAGCTCGGCCCCGAGCTCGCCCAGGTACTGGACCAGGTTGAAGGCGAAGGAGTCGTAGTTGTCGACCAGCACCAGCCGCGGGGTCATCGCCGCCTCCGGCGGCCGCGCCCGACCGGCTGGGCGGCTCCGTCGAGCTTCCTCGACTCCGCCTGCGCCACCGCGGTGAAGAGGGCCCGGGCCTTGTTCACCGTTTCCTGGTACTCGAGCGCCGGCCGGGAGTCGTAGACGAGGCCGGCGCCCGCCTGCACCGAGATGCGCCGCCCTGATTGCAACAGGGTGCGGATGGCGATGCACATCTCCATGTCCCCGCCGCGGTCGAAGTAGCCCACCGCGCCCGCGTAGGGGCCGCGCCGCGCTGGCTCGAGCTCGTCGATGATCTGCATCGCTCGCACCTTGGGGGAGCCGGTGACGGTGCCGGCCGGGAAGGAGGCCCGGAGCACGTCCACCGCGGTGAGCCCGTCCTTGAGTCTCCCCCTCACCTCGGAGACGAGGTGCATGACGTGGGAGTAGCGCTCCACGGTCTTGAGGTGCGTGACCCGCACCGTGCCGACGGCGCTCACCCGCCCCACGTCGTTCCGCCCCAGGTCCACGAGCATGATGTGCTCGGCGTTCTCCTTCGGGTCGGCCCGCAGCTCCCGCTCCAGCCGGGAGTCGTGGTCCGGGTCCTTGCCGCGCTTGCGAGTCCCGGCGATGGGGCGGAGCGTCACTTCGCCGTCCTCCAGCTTCACCAGCGTCTCGGGGGAGCTCCCCACCAGCGCCTGGGTCCCCGACTGCAGGTAGAAGAGGTAGGGGGAGGGGTTCACCCGGCGGAGCGCCCGGTACACCTCGAAGGGCGGGACGCTCACCTCGGCGTCGAACCGCTGCGAGAGCACGATCTGCTGGCAGTCGCCGGCCTTCACGTACTCCTGGGCCCGGCGCACCCCCGCCTCGAAGGCCTTGCGGCTCACCCGCGGGCGCAGCTCGGCCGGCCGCCCCGCCGGCGGGGCACGGCGGTCCCGGAGCGGCCGGGCGAGCGCCGCCAGGGTCGCCCCGATTCGCGCCAGCGCCCCGTGGTAGAGGGCGCGCGCGTCGTCTCCCTCCCGGCAGCGCACCTCCACCATCACGTGGAGGGAATGGCGCAGGTTGTCGAAGGCCACCACCTGGTCGAAGTCCATGAAGAGGGCGTCGGGGAAGCCGAGCTCGTCGGGCCTGGCGATGGGGACGCGCGGCTCGAACAGCTTCACGGCGTCGTAGGAGAGGTATCCGACGAGGCCGCCCGCCAGCCGGGGAGTGCCGGGGATCCGCACCGCCTGGTGGGTGCCGAGCTCGCGCCGGACCCGCTCGACCGGGTCGCCGGGCTGCCCGTGTCGCCAGGAGAGCACGCTGCGGGGGCCGGCTCCCAGGAAGGAGAAGCGGGCGGATCGCTCGCCGCCCTCCACCGACTCGAGCAGGAAGGCCTGGCGCTTACCCCGCGAGATCTTGAGGAAGGCAGAGACCGGGGTCTCGGTGTCGGCCTCCACCTCCACCCGCACCGGGACCGCCCGGCCGGGCTTGCAGAGCTTCTGGAAGGTGTCGAGGTCGGGCTGCGCCCTCAGGGTGTCAGCGCCAAAGAAACACCGTCATGCCATGACTCGCCGGGCAGGACCGGCGACCTCCTCGACGTTCTTTGCCACGATGCGGTTGCGGTCGTCGACGAGGATCACGAGCGGCTTGTGCGTCTTGGCCTCCGCGTCCTCGAGTTCCGCGAAGGTGGCGAGGATGACCATGTCACCGGGCTTCGTCAGGTGGGCCGCCGCGCCGTTGATGCAGATCTCTCCGCTGCCGCGGCGCCCCTTCATCACGTAGGTCTGCAGCCGGGTCCCGCGGGTGATGTTCCAGACGTGGATGGCCTCGAACTCCCAGATGCCGGCGGCGTCGAGGAGGTCCTCGTCGATGGTGACGGACCCCTCGTAGTCGAGGTCGGCGTGCGTCACCGTGGCACGGTGGATCTTGGACTTGAAGAACGTCCGGCGCATCTGGTGTTAAATATCTGCTCCCCGGGCCGGGATCAAGGAGTCCCCCGTCGCACCCGCGTCCGGGCCGCCCGGGCCGGGGCCCTTTCGCCATGAGAAACGCTCCGATGGCCGCCGCGCTCGCCCTTCTCCTCGCGGCCTGCGCCGGCGCGCCGGCCTCTCCCTCGCGAGAGGCCGACGGCGAGGCGGAGGTGCGGCCCGCCGAGCTCCAGTCGGACGTGGATTGGCTCGCCGCCCCGGAGCGCACCGGCAGGGGCCTCGGCACCCCGGGGCTCGCCGCCGCCGCCGCCTTCGTCGCCGACCGCATGCGATCGCTGGGGCTCGAGCCCGCTTTCCCGGAAGGGTACCTACAGGGTTTCGAGGCGCCGGTGGGGGTGGTGCTCCGGGGAGAGAACGCGCTCTCGGTGGGCGGGAAGGATCTCCGCCTGGGAGCCGATTGGCAGCCCTTCACCTTCAGCGACGCAGGCGGTGCCCAGGCCGAGCTCGTCTGGGCCGGTTACGGCATCACCGCGCCCGAGTTCTCCTACGACGACTACGCCGGCCTGGACGCGAAGGGGAAGGTGGTCCTGGTGGCGGCCCACTTCCCGCGCGAGTCCGACCCCGGCTCTCCCTTCCGATCGCCCCGCGCCTACGCCTACGGCGAATGGCGCTACAAGGCGATGAACGCCCGCGACCACGGGGCGGTGGCCGTCCTGGTGGTGCGCGACGACTGGCAGCACCAGGGCCCCGACGCGCTCCGGCCCTTCGGCGGGACGCCCTCCTCCTCCGCCGGGATCCTGGCGGTCCGGGCGCTCGCGAACTCGCTAGCCGGGGTGGCGGACGCGGCAGCCCTGGCCCGGCCCGGAGAGGAGGACGGCAGGCCCCACTCCCGGGCGCTCGGCGTCGCCGTCCGGGTCCAGGTGGGCCTGGAGCAGGCGCGCACGCACACCGCCAACGTGGTGGGGGCGATCTGGGGTCGCGACCCCGACCTCGCCGGCGAGTGCGTGGTGGTGGGCGCGCACTACGACCACCTCGGGCTCGGGGGCGAGAGCTCGCTCGCTGCGGACCAGAGCGGTCTCCACCCGGGCGCGGACGACAACGCGAGCGGGGTGGCGGCGCTGCTCGCGATCGCCAAGGGTCTCCAGAGGGCGGGCCCCCGCTCGCGCACGGTGCTCTTCGCCGCCTTCAGCGGCGAGGAGTCGGGTCTTCTCGGGTCCGCCCACTTCGTCAAGGCGCCCCCGCCCTTCTGCCCCCTCGAGCACATGCAGCTGATGGTGAACCTCGACATGGTGGGCCGGCCCCAGAAGGGCAAGGTGTTCGTGGAGGGAGTGGACACGGCGCGCGGGCTGCGCTCCTGGGTGGCGGCGCTCAACGCGCGAGCTCCGTCCCTGGCGCTCTCGCCGGCCTTCGTGGGGGACGGCTACGGCCCCTCGGACCAGACGAGCTTCTACGCCAAGGGGATCCCGGTCCTCTTCTTCTTCACCGGGGCGCACGCCGACTACCACCGCCCCACGGACACCGCGGACAAGATCGACGCCGGCGGCCTCGCGGAGGTGGCGGTCCTGGCGCTGCGCGCCGTCGAGTCGGCCGCGGACGCCCCCTACCGCATCGAGGTGGTGAAGTCGCCTCCCCCGCCCGGGCAGGGCGGAGGCCGGGAGGGTCGCGGGTACGGCGCCTACCTCGGTACCATCCCCGACTTCGGGGAGCGGAGCGAGCCCGGGGTCCTGCTCACCGGGGTGCGCGCGGGGAGCCCGGCAGAGAAGGCGGGGATCGGGGAGGGGGACGTAGTGCTCCAGGTCGGCGGCCGCAGGATCCAGAACCTACAGGACCTCTCCTACGCCCTTCGCTTCTATCGGCCCGGCGACGCGGTGGAGGTGGTCTGGTCGCACCGCGGCGAGCGGAAGACCGCCCAGGTGGTGCTCGGGGAGAGGAAGTAGGTGCCCGGCCCGCTCGCGGCGCGGCGCCTCGAGCTCCTCACCCTGGCCCGGTCGGCGGGCCCGGGGTTCGCCTCCATCGACCCCGCCCGCCTCCGGTTTCACCTCGGGACTTCCCTCGCCGACCTGCGCGTCCCGGTCCAGATCGCCCCCGACGCCGCGGCCATCGCCAAGGTCGCGGCCGCGCAGGTGGGGCTCCTGCTCTCCACCCACTACAAGGCCTTCGTGCCGGCCGAGGTGCTCGACCGGCTCTACCTGCGCGAGGACTTCGTCTCGCTGCCGCGCGGAGAGGACTCGCTCGGCCCGGTGTCCGGCGGGCCAGACCTGCGCCGGGCGGCGCGCCTCGCCTCCCAGGTGCACCCTGCCCTGTCGGGCGGCGTGCTATGTGCCTGGATGGGGCCGGGGGGAAGGGGGCGCTCGCTCACCGCGCTGTGGATCAGCGTGCTGCGCAGGGCCGCGGAGGAGGCCGCGGCCTCGAGCGAGCGCGAGGACACGCTCTTCCTCGCCGCGCTGGCGCTCTTCGGGTCGCTGCAGCAAGCCGCGGCCGGCCTGCAGGAGGAGCTGCCTAAGCCCCCGCACGACCGCTACCTGCGCGGCGCGGCCCTGCACGCCTTGTGGATTGCGGGGAACACCGGGCTCGCTCGCGCCGCCCGCGACCTGGGCCTCGGCCCGGACGATCCCGCGGTCGTCCGGCTGGAGGCGGTGCTCAACCCAGGGGCGCTCGCCGGCGGGCGCGGCGCCGTCGCTGGAAGCGGGTCCACCCTCTACGGGCTCGACCTCTCCGCCGGGGTGCCCCGCGCCGACGAGGTGGTGGCGCGCCTGGCCGCCGGAGGGGATCCGGAGGCGGCCGCCGCGGACCTCGCCAGCTCGCTCGCGTCCGACGAGGAGGCCTCGCGGCGGGCAGAGGCCGCGGTGGCGGTGGCCCGGCTGCGCGAGGCGCTCTCGGCGGCGGTGGTGGGCGCGGAGGAGGCGGGAGCGGGCGCGTCGGCGGCCGACCTGCGCGCCCTCCTCGCCGAGCCGGGCGGGCTGGCCGCGGCCGCCTCCGACGAGGAGGGGCGTCGCTCCCTCTCCGCCCGGGCGCGCCAGGTGCTCTCCCGGTCGGCGAGCGCCGAGTCGGCGGCTGGCCTCGAGCTCCTCCAAAGGGCGCTCAAGTCGTGGAAGCCGCGGGAGCCGGCCGCGGCGGTCGGGCTGCGGCGCGACCAGGCGCGCGCCGAGTACGCGAGCGCGGCCGCCGCCCTGCTCGCCGACGCCGCCCTGGAGCGGATCTTCCTGCCGGCCCGGCGGGCCCTCGTCGCCCGCACCGGGGCGGAGGCGGAGGGAGGAGCCGACGCCGAATGGGAGGCGGGGAGGCTCTACCGCTTCTCCGCCCGCCCCGGCCCCATCCTGCGCTTGTCGCGGGAGCGCCCCATCGCCCATCTGTTCGCCGACGTGAAGGACTTCACCCGCCGCACCGGCCTCCTCGGCCAGGCGGCGATGGCGGACTTCCTGCGCCGGGAGTTCTACCTGCCCATCCTCAACGCCGCCAAGCGGCGCTTCTCCGGCATGCCTCACCTCTCCGACCGCGGCGGGGTGGCGGTGAACAACCTTCTCGGTGACGCCATCTCGCTCTCCGGTGACATCGAGATGCTCGTGTCCCTGGCGATGGAGATCCGCCGGCTCCTCGCTGCCTACGAGGCGCGGCTGGCACGCGAGGTGAGCGGGGCGGCGGTGGCGAGGCAGGTGGCGGCACTGGAGGGGGAGTTCCGGGAGAGCATGGAGCGGGCGCGGCGGGAGCGGGTGGCGGCCGCGGCCGAGGCGGAGCGCGCCGCGCCCGAGGGGCCGGAGCGGGCCGGCGCGCTGCGGCGGGCGGCCCTGGCCGCCGCGGCCGAGGCGCGGCTCGCCGGGGATCGGGACCGAGCGCTGGCGCGCGCGCGCGGGGAGGGGCTCGAGGCCGGGGTCTTCGTGAGCTTCGGCCCCGCCCCGCTGGTGATGACCATCGAGGACGAGGTCTTCGGCAAGAACCGGGTGGCCATCGCCGACAAGATCAACGAGTCGGCGCGCGGCACCGCGCGCGCTCCCTCGGCACGGGCCCGAGCCGACGGACTCCTCGCCGCCGAGCGGGCGGCCCGCGGGCTGCCGGAGTTGCAGCATGCCTGGAGCGTGTTCATCGGCCAGCCCCTCTCGCTCTCCGTTCCCCCGGCGGCGGAGGCGGCAGCGCTGCGGGCCGCCCGGACCGGCGACCTCGCCGCGGCGATGCGGGCCGTGGCCGTCCCGGTGCGGGAGGCGCTGGAGGCGGCAGCGCGGGCCGAGGACGAAGGAACGGGCGACGTCTACAACGGCGGGGCGGCGCTCTCCGAGGAGGCGCTGAGCGCGTTCCTCCGGGCGACGGAGCGGTCGCGCACGGTGCGCAGGGTGGAACTCGAGCCCCGGAACGTGCCCGAGGAGCTTTCGCGCAACTACTGGTACGGCTCGGGCACGGAGAGCCTGGTGGTGACCTTCCATCTCGACGGGCGCCCGGCGGAGCTGTTCCGCCACGTTGGCCGCGCCCGCTTCAAGGGGCTGGGCGAGGTGCGGGTCTGGGAGCTGGCGGCCGACGTGGGGGCGCCGGCGGCGCTCTTCCGCGCGATGCGCGAGCGGTGGCTCGGCGGGGTCCGGCCCGCTGGCCCGAACCCCGCCTAGCTCGGCGGGATCGGGCTAGTGCCCGGCCGCCCGGATGTTGGCCTCGCAGATGCGGTCGTAGAACGACCCGTCGACCTTCACGCCCTGCTTCTGCATCTGGTCCGCCTTGGCCATCTCCTCGTCCACCATTTTCTTGAAGCTCTCGTAGGGCTGGGCCCCCACGATCTGGCGGCAGTTCACGAAGAGGGTGGGGGTGCCGTTCGCCCCGACCTTGGCTCCGAGCTGAGAGTCTTCCTGGATGCGCGTCCTCGTCTTGTCCGAGGCGAGCGCCGCCTGGAACTTCTTCGGGTCGAGGCCGATCTTCGAGGCCCACTGCTCGTACTGGGCCGGCGAGAGGGATGCCTGGTTCTCGAAGAGGAGGTCGTGCATCTGCCAGAACTTGCCCTGCTCGCGGGCCGCCTCGGCGGCCGTCGCCGCCGGCATGGCCTGCGAGTGGAACGGCAGCGGTTGGTGCTTCCACACCACCCGCAGGTCCTTCGGGTAGGCCTGCTCCAGCTGCTTCAGGGTCGGGTTCACCCGGCTGCAGAAGGGGCACTGGAAATCGGAGAACTCCACCACCGTCACCTTGGCGACCTTCGCGCCCTTCACCGGATCGTCGGAGCGGAAGTCGACCCGCGAGGCCGCCGGAGGGGGAGGGGGCGGGGGAGGCTGGGGAGCCGCCGGGCCGCCTTGGACCATGACCGGGGCGCTGGCGCCCTTCTCGATGATGCGGACGTAGACGTCCTGCGCCGGCACGCCGGCCTTCACCATGTCCTCGGCCTTCTTCATCTCCTCGTCCACCGCAGCCCTGAAGACCTCGTAGGGGACGGCGCCCACCACCTTGCGACCGTTGATGAAGAAGGTGGGAGTCCCGCTCACCCCGAGAGAGCTCGCGAGAGCCATGTCCCGCTTGATGCGCTGCTCGTAGCGCTGCTCGTCGAGGGCCTTGCGGAAGGACGCCATCTCGAGCCCGAGCTCCTGCGCGAGCTTCTCGAGCGCCGGGCGGTCCAGGTTGGGGTTCGAGTCGAAGAGCTTGTCGTGCATGGCCCAGAACTTCGCGGCCCCTCCCTCGGCCCGGGCCTCCTCGGAGGCCATCGCCGACGGCATCGCCTTCGGGTGGAAGGGGAGCGGGTTGTGCTTGAAGACGAAGCGGAGCTTGCCGGGGTAGGCCTCCTCCAGCTGCTTCAGGGTCGGGCCGACCCGCTTGCAGAACGGGCACTCGAAGTCCGAGTACTCGACGATGGTGACGAGGGCGTCGGGAGGACCCTTCGCCGGCGAGTCCTCGAGGGGGACCTTGTAGACCGCCTTCGCGTCCTCCGTCGGGCGCTGCGCCTGGGGCTGCTGGGGGCGGCCGTAGCGCTCGGAGACGCCCTTCAGCACCTGGTACTTCTGCCCTTCCGAGAGGCCTGCCAGGGTGCCGGGGGGAAGATCGGTCTCGCGCAGCGAGCCGGGCGGCAGGTCGGCCACCTTCTTCCCGGCCGGCCCGCCCCCGCCGGACATGCGGTCGCCGGCGATGCCGAGGACGAGGCCCACGATGAACGCCAAGACCCAGTTGGTGTGCTTCATGTCGTTTGCTCCCACTCTTGCAGAAAAAAAGGGGCCTAGAAGCTGTAGAAGGCTCCCGCCCGGACCATGAGGGGGACGCCGACCCCCGCCGACAGCGGGACGCCGGTGTCGCCCTCGCCGTAGAACCCCACCGCGTCGGTGAGGCGCAACTCGAGTCCCCCGCCGAGCAGGACCCAGCGCCATTCCAGGTAGCCGATCTGCGTCGCGGCGTCCACCGCCACCCGAACGTAGAAGGGCGACTGAGGGACGGCGAAGTGGAGCCCGGGACGGATGGCGAAGTAGGTGCCCGGGGACATCCCCAGGACGAAGGAGAGCTCGGGAGAGAGGCCGAGCCCCACGTAGTACCCGGCGGTGGCCTCGAACTCGAACAGGCTCGGGGGCTGGTAGCGCGACCCGGAGCCGAGCTGGCCGCCTCCCCCCAGGTCCGCGGAGAGGGTGAAGCCGACGGGGCGACGCGCGGACGTGGTCGTCGAGTCCGCCGCGGCCGAAGAGGGCCACGGCGCGGCGAGAAGGGCCGCGAGGGCGAGCGGCAGGAACCGTCGGTCGGGTCGGCGCAAGCGGTGCAAGGGAGGTCGAGGGTATCTTCCCGCCCCCTGCTCAGCAAGAAACGCTGGAGACGGTTGCCCCCTTCCCGCGCCGCGCGATAAAGGGTCGCTCGGAATGGCCACCGCCGTCCTTCCCACCGCTGACCACATCCTCGACACCTCCGGGACGCTCTGCCCCTATCCCATCGTCGAGACGGCCCGGGCCATCGCGCGCCTCGCTCCCGGGGAGGTGCTGTGCGTCGTGGCCACCGACCCGGGGATCCAGACGGACATGCCCATGTGGTGCCGGGCGACGCGCCACGAGCACCTCGGGACCTTCCGCGAGGGCTCGAGCTGGAAGAGCTACGTGCGTAAGAGGGCCAGCTGAGATAGATGGAGACCGGCGAGGCGCCGGAGAGGCTACGGAAGCGAATGTCGCAGGGCAGGGTGAAAGCCATCGGCATGATCTCGGGCGGGCTCGACTCGACGCTCGCGCTGGCTCTGGTGAAGCGGCAGGGAATCGAGGTCAAGGCGGTCAACTTCTACACCGGCTTCTGCATCACCGAGACCCAGCGCCGCAAGGGCGGCCGGCCCGACGGCACGATGCCGCGCAACGAGGCGCTGCGGGCCGCGGCCGACCAGGAGGTGGAGATCGAGTACGTCGACGTCTCGGCCTCGGGGTACCTGGACGTCATCGTGAACCCGCGCTACGGCTACGGGGCGAACGCCAATCCCTGCGTCGACTGTCGCATCTTCATGATGCGCAGAGCGAAGGAACTCATGGAGCAGGAGGGGGCGGCCTTCGTGTTCACCGGCGAGGTGCTGGGGCAGCGGCCCAAGAGCCAGCGCCGCGACACCTTGCGCATCATCGAGCGGGAAAGCGGGCTCTCGGGTCGGCTGCTCCGTCCCCTCTCGGCGCTCCTGCTCGAGCCCACCGTTCCGGAGCGGGAGGGGCTCGTCGACCGCTCCCTCCTCCTCGACATCAGCGGCCGCTCCCGACTGCGGCAGATCCAGCTCGCACGCGAGCTCGGCGTCTCCGACTGGCCCCAGCCCGCCGGCGGTTGCTGCTACCTCACCGACGAGGCGTTCTCCCGGAAGTTCTTCGATCTGCTCGACGCCCGCGAGGAAGGCGGGGAGGAGCGCTCCATCCGCCGCGAGGACATCGTCCTGCTCTCCACCGGGCGCCACTTCCGCCTCTCGCCGCGCGCCAAGCTCATCGTCGGCCGGACCGAGGCGGAGAACGCCATCCTGGAGGGCTACGGCGGCGGCCGGGCGCGCCTCGAGGCGCGCGAGTTCACCGGCCCGGTGGCGCTCGTCGAGGGCGAGCCCACCTGGGAGGAGCGCGTGCTCGCCTCTCGAATCGTGGCCCGCTACGGCAAGGGCAAGGATCTCGCGCGCGTGGCGGTGGAGTGGAGGGAGGACGGGAACGTCGAGGCGCTCGAGGTCGAACCGGAGCGCGACGAGGCCCGGATCGAGTCCCTGCGCATCTAGCGCCGACGACCGAGTTCCCCGGTCGGCTTTTCAGGCTTTACTCTTCCAACCCCGCTCGGGCACGGGCGTTTGACAAGGTTCGCCCCGAGGTTTTTGACTGGGCTCAAGCCCTTGCGGGGCCGAAACCGGGTACCTCTGTGGGGACGCGAGCCGGGGCGCCTCTCGCGCTTTGGCGTGCTCGCAAGGGTGGGTCTTTCGAGTGCCGCGACGATCCGCGCGGCGGTGCGAGGGCGACATGGCCACGACGAGGTCGGCGAAGCGCATCTACTCCTTCGGCGGTGGCAAGGCCGAGGGAAGCGGGAAGATGAAGGAGCTCCTGGGCGGGAAGGGTGCGGGGCTCGCCGAGATGAGCAACATCGGGATTCCCGTCCCGCCTGGCTTCACCATCACCACCGACGTCTGCATCGCCTTCTACAAGAACGGCAAGCAGCTGCCGAAGGACCTGGAGCCCGAGATCCGTGCTGCCCTGGCCAAGGTCGAGGGCAACACCGGCAAGCGGTTTGGCGACCCCGAGAACCCGCTGCTCGTCTCGGTCCGCTCCGGCGCGCGCGTCTCCATGCCGGGGATGATGGACACGGTGCTCAACCTGGGACTCGACGACCGCACCGTGCACGGACTGGCGAGGAGCGGCGGCAACGAGCGCTTCGCCTGGGACAGCTACCGTCGCTTCGTCGCCATGTTCGGGGACGTGGTGCTCGGCATGAAGCCGGAGCGCAAGGAGGACCGCGATCCCTTCGAGCTGATCCTGGAGCGCAAGAAGCACCAGGCGGGGGTGAAGGTCGACTCCGACCTGCCGGTGGACGCGCTCATCGAGCTGGTCGGGGAGTTCAAGGCGGAGATCCTCCGCCGCAAGGGGGTCACCTTTCCGGCCGACGCGATGGAGCAGCTCCGCATGGCCATCGACGCGGTCTTCCGCTCCTGGGAGAACGAGCGCGCCCACGCCTACCGCAAGCTGAACGGGATCCCCGGGGATTGGGGCACCGCGGTGACCGTGCAGGCCATGGTCTTCGGCAACAACGGCGAGGAGTCGGGCACCGGCGTCGCCTTCACCCGGAACCCCGCCACCGGCGAGAACGAGTTCTACGGGGAGTTCCTGGTGAACGCCCAGGGCGAGGACGTCGTGGCCGGCATCCGCACCCCGCAGAAGATCGCGGAGCTCGCCTCGCGCTTCCCGGCCATCGCCCCGCAGCTGGAGGAGGTGCGCCAGCGGCTGGAACGGCACAACCGCGACATGCAGGACATCGAGTTCACCATCGAGCGCGGGAAGCTCTACGTGCTCCAGACGCGCACCGGCAAGCGCACCGGCCTGGCGGCGGTGCGCATCGCCGTGGACATGGCGGGCGAGAAGCTCATCACCCCCGACGAGGCCTTGCTGCGGGTGGAGCCCATGGCCCTGAACCAGCTGCTCCGCCCCATCTTCAACGGGGAGCAGTGGAAGCGGGCGGTGAGGGAGGGGCAGTACCTGGCGAAGGGGCTGCCGGCCGGCCCGGGCGCCGCCTCCGGCCGCATCGTCTTCTTCGCCCCGGACGCGGAGGAGTGGAAGCGGCGGGGAGAGACGGTGGTGCTGTGCCGCCACGAGACGAGCCCGGAGGACATCCGCGGGATGAACGCCGCCGCCGGGTTCCTCACCGCCTTCGGGGGCATGACGTCCCACGCCGCCCTGGTGGCCCGGCAGATGGGCAAGGTGGCGGTCGTCGGCTGCGACGCCCTGTCCTTCGACTACCCGGCGAGGACGATGACGGTGGCGACGCCCTCCGGCCCGAAGGTGCTGAAGGAGGGCGACTGGATCTCGGTCGACGGATCGACCGGCGAGGTGGTCTCCGGGGAGGTGAAGACCACCCCCTCCGAGGTCCTCCAGGTGCTGCTCGAGAAGACCCGCCGGCCGGAGGACGCACCCCTCTACCAGCAGTACGCGAAGCTCCTCGGGTGGGCCGACAAGGTGCGGCGGCTCGCCGTGCGCGCCAACGCCGACCAACCCGACCAGGCGGAGGTGGCGGTGGCCTTCGGGGCACAGGGCATCGGCCTGTGCCGCACCGAGCACATGTTCTTCGGGGCCGGGAAGATCGAGCCCATGCGGGAGATGATCGTCGCCGAGACCGAGGAGGAGCGGCGGGTGGCGCTCTCGAAGCTCCTGCCGGTGCAGCGCGCCGACTTCGCCGGGCTATTCCGCGCCATGGGTTCGAGGCCGGTCACCATCCGGACCATCGACCCGCCGCTGCACGAGTTCCTCCCGCAGGACGACGCCGGCGTCGAGGACCTGGCGCGCGCGACCGGGAAGGACCCGGCCCGCATCCGCGCGCGCATCCAAGACCTGCACGAGTCGAACCCCATGCTCGGCCACCGGGGTTGCCGGCTCGGCATCACCTACCCCGAGATCACCGAGATGCAGGCGCGCGCCATCTTCGAGGCGGCCCTGGACGTCGCCGCCGAGGGGGTGGCGGTGCGGCCCGAGGTGATGATCCCGCTCGTCGGGACGAAGCGGGAGATCGACGACCAGGCCAAGGTAGTGCGGGAGACGGCCGCCAAGGTCTTCGCCGAGCGCGGGCGCAAGGGGCCCTACTCGGTGGGCACCATGATCGAGGTGCCACGGGGAGCGCTCGCCGCGGCGGAGATCGCCGCGACCGCCGAGTTCTTCTCCTTCGGGACGAACGATCTCACCCAGACCACGTTCGGCCTGTCGCGCGACGACGTCGGCTCGGTGCTCGCCACCTACCTCGACCGGGAGATCTTCCCGGTCGACCCGTTCGTCACCATCGATCGGGAAGGCGTCGGGGCGCTCATGCGGATCGCCGTCGCCCGCGGCCGCGCCGCCAGGCCGGGGATGAAGATGGGGATCTGCGGCGAGCACGGGGGCGACCCGAACTCGGTGGAGTTCTGCCACGAGATCGGGCTCGACTACGTCTCCGCGTCGCCGTACCGCCTGCCCATCGCGCGGCTGGCGGCGGCGCAGGCGGCCCTGAAGCAGGGGAAGGCGGCCTCGGAGGAGGCCCGCAAGAAGGTGGGCGCGGTCGTGGCCAGCCTGGAGAAGGGGGTGCGCACGATCGAGAAGCGGGTCGAGAAGAGCGTCCGCCGGCTGGAGAAGCGGGTGGAGAGCAAGGTGAGGCAGCTCGCCCAGGTTCTCGCCAAGCCGCCGAAGCCGTCGAAGCGGACCGCGCCGCGGGCGGCGAGGCTCGCGCGCGGGGCCCCCGAGCGCCGGGCCAAGCGGGCGCGCTAGGTCGCGCACCCCCGAGCCGAAAGGGCGCCGTCTGTGGTCAAAGAGGCGCCCTCTCGACATTTTTTGACGGGTCGACCCAAATGGGCCAGTATGGCGATACCGGATGAGTCGCCGACGCCACGCCCCCTGGCTCCTCGCCGCCTGCGGAGCCCTCTTCGTGTTCCTCGGAGTGCCGTGGCCGTTCGCGGCCTCGGGTGACGCTCCCCCCGCTGCCCCCGCCAAGGAGGCAGCCAAGCCCCCAGCGGTCTCGGACGAACTCCGCCTCGCCGAGATGGGGCTCGACCCGGAGTCCGACCGCTACGTCGCGCCCATGGGCGCCGGCCGTGCGGTCCTCACCATGGTTCCGCGCGTCCAGGCGCGGATCGAGAAGGTCCTCACCGACTACCGCGTGCCCTGGGCGGCGGCCGTCCTGCTCGAGCCGGCGACCGGCCGGGTGCTGGCCATGGCCGAGCACTCCCAGCGGGAGCCGGGGGCGCGCGGCCTGTCCCTGCAAGCGCGCGCCCCGGCGGCGAGCGTCTTCAAGATCGTCACCAGCGCGGCGCTCCTGCAGCGCGGCTTCGAGCCCGAGGCGGAGATCTGCTACCACGGCGGCCACCACCGCGTTCAGCGCAACAACCTGGCCGACGACCCGCGCCGCGACCGCCGCTGCCTCACCCTCGCCTCGGCCCTCGGCCACAGCGCCAACGTCGTCTTCGCCAAGCTGGCGGATCGCGCGCTCAACGCCGACCTGCTGCGGACCTCGGCGGAGAACCTGCTCTTCAACCGTCCCATCCCCTTCCCGCAACCGGTGGAGATGTCGCGCGCCGACATCCCGGAGGACCCGTTCGCCCTCGCCACCACCGCGGCGGGTTTCGGGGCGGTCCGGCTCTCGCCCCTGCACGGGGCGCTGCTCGCCGCCATCGTGGCGAACGGCGGAGTCTTCGTGCCCCCCGAGGTGCTGGCCTCGGTGGAGGGCGCGGTGGCGCCCCTCCGGCCGGCGGCGCAGCGGGTGCTCGACGAGCAGATCGCCGGCTCACTCTCCTCCATGATGCGCAAGACGGTGACCGAGGGCACGGCGCGGCAGTTCTTCCGGTACAGCCGCCACTCCCCCCTGCAGTCGCTCACCATCGCCGGCAAGACCGGGTCGCTCGCGGAGGCGAACCCGTACCGCGACTACTCCTGGTTCGTGGGGTTCGCCCCCGTCGAGCGGCCGCAGGTGGCCTTCGCGGTGGTGGTGATGAACGACCGCAGCTGGCGCGTGAAGGCCCCCTCGGTGGCGCGCGCCGCTCTCGAGGCCTGGGCGGACTGGGAGTGGGGACGGATGCAGGCCTCGCTCGCTTCCCCCGGTCCGGTCCAGTAGGGCTGACGCCATCCCGCCTCCGAAGGACCCCTCCCGCTCCCCCGGGACGTCGTCCAGCGACGCGGTGGCGCTCCTCGAGCTCGCCCCGGTCGCCTATCTCTTGGCGGTCGGGTCGGCACTCGCGCTCCGGTGGCGATCCCTCCCGGCGCACCTCCCCGTTCGCCACACCCTGCTCGGCGAGCCGGACCGATTCGTCGAGCGATCGGCGCCCGCGGTGCTCGGCCCGGCGGCGGCTGCCCTCGCCTGCGTGCTCCTGCTGGTCGCCATCGGGCGGCGCCTCTCCCCGCCCGGCTCCCGGGCCGGAGAGGCGATCCCTCTCGCCCGCGGCGCCGCCATCGGGTGCGCCTACGCGGTCGCCGCCCTCGGCGGCGCCCTCTCGGCGAGGTTTCTCGCCGCCGCCCCCGGGCCCTGGGCCGCCGCGGTGGGCGCCGGGATGGGCTTCCTCTTCCTCCCCCTGTTCGTTGCCGCCGCCTGGTCCCGGGGGGAGTGGCGCCGAGCCCGGACGAACGCGAGCCGCGCCCCGAAGGCCAGGGCCGGGGCGGCCGCCCGGCGCCGTCTCCTCGCGGTGATGCTCCTCGGTGCCTTCGCCGGCGCGGCGCTGGTGCTCGCCCGGATGCGCTAGGGCGGACGGGCCGGGCGCCGGCTACCCGGAGCGCAGCTCCACCACGTTCGCGAGCAGGAAGCGGCGGAAGGCCTTCAGAACCTCGAGCTCGTCGAGCGGGGCCACTTGCGAGATCTGTCCCAGGTCGCGGCGACCGTCGCAGCGGGAGAGGAGGTACTTCTCGGAGGAGTCGAGCTTCAGGGCGCCGATCTCGGTGGCCGAGAGCTTGAGGACCGGGACCCAGTGGCGGTCGAGGACGGAGCGGAGCGACTTTCCCAGGGCCTCGCGGGCGTCGTGCAGGGCCTGCCGCGCCGCCTCGGCGCCGGGGGCGAGGGAGAGGGCCTGCGCGGCCGCTTCCTCCGCCTCCTCCGACTTGCCCTCCGCCAGCATCTGCCGGGCGCGGTCCACGAGCTCCGCGGCGGCGAGCATCTCGGCCGGCGCCTCGGGCGATCCTGCCGGGGCCGGAGCGGCGTGCAGGACGCCCTGGCGCGCCAGGGCGTAGAGCCGCTGGTAGAGGTGGAACTCGGTGGCGTGGAGCGCCAGCCCGACCTCGTCGATGGTCTTTCCCTGGACCGCCAGCATGATGAGCTTGCCGTCGATCGTGTCCTCCCTCGCGGAAGCCGGGATGCGCTCCTCGTCCACGAGGAGCGCGGCGCTGCCGCTCGGGAACTGGGCGCGGAAGGCCTCCCAGGCGGTGGCGCGGAACTCGGCCTCCTTGAGGATGTCGGCGAGCGGGACCGCCACCGAGAGCTCGTCGTCGGAGGCGATCGGCGGGTCCTCGTCCACGCTGAAGACCCCCGAGTCCCAGCGGAAGACGTCGAGGAGCGTCTCGCGGATCTTGATGCCCAGCACCTCGCGGACCGTGGCCGCCGGGACGAGCCCCACCATGGCGAGCACCTTGCCGAGCCGCACCCGCGTCTCCTGCTGAGTCCGAAATGCCTTGGCGAGCTGCTCCTCGTCGAGGTGGCCGAAGTTGATGAGGAGCTGGCCCAGGAACTCCCGCGGATCGGTGGAGGCGGCGCTCACCGCGCTCCCCTCCCTCAGGTGCACCGTCTTGCGGACCGTCCCCCGCTCGCAGGTGAGCGATCCGGTGACGCGACGGCGGGCCAGGAACTCGACGAGCTCGGCGAGTGGCATGAGAGAAAAGCTGCCCGTCAGGCCACGCACGCTCGGAGTGTCGCTGGAAAGACGGCTGGCGGCAAGGGCGCGCCTCGTGTAAGAAGCCGGACGGACCATGCAGGTTGACCCGTCCAGAGAGGGCGCGCGCGAGGACCCGGAGAGCTCCGAAGGCACGCCGGGCGGCGCGGACCTCCCCGTTCCTCCCCGCGCGGCGCGGCGCGTGGCCGTCGGCCTGGCGCTCGCGGTCGTCCTCGCTGGGCTGGTCTGGGGCGGGGCGAAGCTCTTCGGCAGCGACGAGGAGAAGGCCGACGAGGCCTTCGAGATCACGCGCATCGCGCCGGCGAAGGTCGCTCCCGCCTTCGAGGCACAGGCACAGGACGGCAAACGGTTCACGCTCGGGGACGCGAAGGGTCAGGTGCTCTTCCTCAACTTCTGGGCGACGTGGTGCCCACCCTGCCGCGAGGAGATGCCCTCCATGCTGCAGCTCGGGCGCGAGCTCTCCCAGCGCCATCCCGGCAAGTTCCGGATGGTGGCGGTCTCGGTGGACGACGGCTGGGACGCAGTGCGCCAGTTCTTCCTCGGGCGGCTCCCGAGCGGCGTCGAAGTGGTGCTCGACCCGAGCCAGCAGGTGACGAAGGACTACTACTGCGCCGCCCGCAGCGGGCGCTGCACCGAGTTCAAGTTCCCGGAGACCTACATCGTCGACGCCTCCGGGAAGCTCGTCGCCTACGTGGTCGGGCCGAGGGACTGGAACGACCCGGCCGCGCTCCGTTTCCTGGAGAAGCTCTTCCGTTGACCCAAAGTGTCCGTAGGGGCTCCCGGACACGCGTCAAGACATTGATATTACACGATAATTGCGCCAATCGGCTCGGCGCGATGCGCCCCCCAAACGCCCAATTTGTCTTGAACGATTTCGAGGGGATGCCATATATGGACCTAGAATTCCCGGGAAACCTGAGGGATTCCCCTCGGGGCGAGGTGCCGGAGGGAGCTTGGCGGAGCGAGGAGTCGGAATCCCGGTGGTCGTGGCGGGCCTCGGCCACATCGGCCGGGCCGTGACCCGGGCCGTCCTCGCCGCGCCGGAGCTCGAGCTCGTCGCCGTCGTCGACCCCCGCAGCGAAGGAAAGAGGCTCGACTCGGTCCTCGGCGAGCCGGCGCCCTCCCTCGTGGTGGCGGGCGACGCGGCTCGCGCCCTGGCGTCGGCGTCGGGAGGGGTGCTAGTGCAGGCGACGGCTTCCTTCCTGACCGAGGTCCTCCCCCAGATCGAGCAGGCGGTGAGGGCCGGGGTCTCGGTCGCCTCCACTTGCGAGGAGCTCGCCTACCCTTGGCTCGCCCACGAGGAAGAGGCCGACGCTCTCGATGCCCTCTGCGAGCGGCACGAGGTGGCCGTGGTGGCGACCGGCGTGAACCCCGGTTTCGCGCTCGACCGGCTTCCGGCGCTCCTCTCGCAGGCGACCGGCCCGGTCCGCCACCTGGAGGCGCGGCGGGTCGTCGATCTCTCCCGACGCCGGCCGGAGCTCGCCCGAAAGGCGGGCGTGGGGATGGCGGTGGAGCAGTTCCAGCGGGCCCTCGAGGCCGAGGAGGTCGGCCACGTGGGCCTCCCGGAGTCCGCGGCGCTCGCTGCGCTGGGAAGCGGCCTCGAGCTCGACGAGGTGGAGCACGACGCGGAGCCGGTCCTGGCGGCGCGGGACCTGCCTGGACCCGCGGCGGTGAAGAAGGGGCGCGTCTCCGGGGTGCGACAGGTGGCCCGCGGATGGGCCGACGGGCGCGAGGTCGTCCGCCTGGAGCTCGTGCTGGCGGTGGGCGCCGAGAACCCGCACGACGAGATTCGCATCGACGCCGACCCGCCGCTCCGGCTCGTCGCGCCCGGGGGGATCCCGGGCGAGGCGGCCACTGCCTGGACGATGGCCCACGCGGCGAGCGCTCTGCCCATGCTGCGCGGCCTCGTCACCATCCTCGACCTTCCCGCGGGGCGCTCGTAGCGAGGCGCGCATGCTCGACAAGTCCCTCATCGGCCGCGAGAGCGAGGTCGCCGTCATCGAGGTGGAGAAGGGCGCCATCCGGCGCTTCGCCGAGTCCATCGGCGACGCGAACCCCATCTACACGGACGAGGAGGCCGCTCGCTCCGCCGGTTACGCCGGGATCGTCGGTCCGCCGACGTTCCCGGCGCTGCTCACCCTGAACGAGCGGTTCCGACACTCCCTCGACCTGGGCACGCGCTCGCTGCTCCTGGGGGAGCAAGCCATCGACTACGGCCGACCCATCGTGGGCGGGGACCGGATCGCGGTGAGGACTCGGGTCGCCGACGTCCAGGAGCGGACGGGGACGAGCGGCGCCATGGACGTGCTCGTGCTCGAGACCGAGGGGCGGGGGATGGAGGGAGAGCTGGTCTTCCGTTCGCGCGAAACCTTCATCCTTCGCCGCGGCTAGGGGAGGCAATGGTGCTGCTGGCGCGGCAACTCTACTTCGAGGCGGTGAAGGTCGGCGACGAGCTCCCGCCGCTCGTCAAGCCGCCGGTGGATCGGGTCCAGATCGCGCGCTACGTCGGCGCGAGCGGCGACTACAGCCCCCTTCACGTCGACGAGCCCTTCGCCCGCAACGCGGGCTTCCCGAGCGTCCTGGTGCCGGGAATGCTCGCCATGGGCTTCCTGGGCGAGCTCGCGGTGGAGTGGCTCCGCGGCGCCCGCCTGCGCCGCTTCACCTGCCGCTTCGTGAAGATCATCTGGCCCGGCGACGTCATCACCGCTCGCGGGCGAGTCGCCGACCGGCGCTTCGAGGAGGGCGGGCGTTACGCGGTCGACATCGAGCTCTGGGCCGAGAACCAGCGCGGCGAGCTGGTGGTGCGCGGCGTACTGACGGCGCAGCTCTACTACAGCACCGAGGACGACGCGCGGCAGCGCGCCGGCCAGCCTCCGCTCGTCGTCACCCAGGCCGAGGAGGAAGAGCGGCTGGCGCGCCTCTCGCGCGGCAGCGCCCCGGCGCGCCCGCCCCCGGGCCCGGTGAAGCTCGTGGCCGCACCGGGAAGGCCAGCTGCTCCCCCCCGGCCGGGATCGCCTGCGCCCGCCCGGCTGGGATCGCCTGCGCCCGCGCGCGCTGGCGCGCCGGCGGCGCCGCCTCCGACGCCGAAGCCGCCCGCGCGCCCCGGCGCCTCGCGCGCGGCGCGAAGGAAGACCGCGAATAAGCCGGCGCCCAGGAAGCGCCCGGCACCGAAGCCGGCGAAGAAGAAAGCGCGGCCGGCCGGGAAGAAGAAGAGCGCCAAGCGGCGGTGATGATCGCCCTCGCCGTCCTGGCCCTCTCCCTCTCGGCCCCGGCGCCGGTGGCCGCCGTGCCAGGCGACCTCCTCTCCCGCGGCGACGCGGCCATGGCTGCGAGGGGCGACCCCGCGCAGCTCTCGGCCGCCCTCGCCGCCTACCGCGAGGCGGCGGCGCTCCGTCCGGGAGATCCGGAGGCGGAGCTACGGCTCGCCCGCGCCGAGGCCTTTCGCGCGCGAGCGAACCCGGCCGAGGCGGCCGACGCCTGGGGACGCGCCTCGCGCGCCGCCGAGCGCGCGCTGCGGCGCCTCTCGCCGGCTTGGGCGACGGCGGTCGACGCCGGCGACCCGGTGGCGGCCGCGGCCAAGGTCGACCTGCCCGGTGCCGAGGCGCTCTACTGGCTGGCGCTCGCGAGCTGGTCGGGAGCGCAGGGGAAGGGATTCGCCGCCTTGCTCGCCGTGAAGGACGTGGCGCTCGCCTCGATGGAGCGAGCCGCCGCGCTCGACGGGGGCATCGACTGCGCCGGGCCCTACCGGGCCCTGGGGGCGTGGCGGGCGGCGCTGCCGGCCGCCGTCGGCGGCGGCGCCGCTCGGGCGCGGGGCGAGTTCGAGAAGGCCGTCTCCCTGGGGCCGCGCTGCCGACTGACGAAGGTGCGCGAAGCGGAGACCCTGTTCGTGCTCCTGCAGGACCGCAAGGCCTTCGAGGCGGCCTTGACGGAGGTCCTCGCGCCCGGGGAAGCGGACCCCCGCTTCGGTCCGGAGGACGAGATGGCGCGGAGCCGAGCGCGGGAGCTGCTCGCGCGCGAGGATCGCCTCTTCTAGTGCAAGGTGAGGGAGGGCCAGATGACGGAAGACGCGAAGAGCGGGGTCGCGGCCCGGAACGGGAGCATCGTCCGGGCGGCCCTGTGGATGTTCGTCCTCTCCCTCCTGCTCTTCTGGCTGCCGATCGTGGGTCCTCTCGTCGCCGGGGTCGTCGGCGGGACCAAGGCGAGGACGGTGGGGAAGGCGCTCGCAGCCGCGCTCCTGCCCGCCGCCTTGGCCGCGGCGCTCTTCTTCGTGCTCGGGACCGCGCTCACGGGAATCCCGCTCCTCGGCTTCATCGCCGGACTCGGGGTGGGGGCGCTCGTGGCCGTCCACGTAGGTCCGCTGCTCCTCGGGGCGATCGTGGGCGCAGTGCTCTCCTGACCGGGCGCGGTCGCCACCGGTCCGCCCCTGGGCTATGGTGACCGGCCATGATCCCACCCAAGCTCGGGACCGTGGCGGTCCACGCCGGGGAGGGGGAAACCCTGGCGGTGCCCTCCACCACCACCCCCGTCTACCTCGCCACCACCTACCGTTTCCCCGACGCCGCCGAGGCGGCCGCCTACCTGGAGCGGCCGGAGGGGCGCTGGCTCTACTCGCGCCTCGAGAACCCCACCGTCATCGCGGCGGAGAGGAAGATCGCTGCCCTGGAGGGAGCGGAGGCGGCGCTCTGCTTCGCGAGCGGCATGGCGGCCATCTCGGCTGCCCACCTGTCCTTCCTCGCCACCGGCGACGCCTTGCTGCTCTGCGACACCGTCTACGGGCAGACGACGCGGCTCGCGCAGGACGTGCTCTCGCGCCTGGGGGTCGACGTGCGGGTGGTCGCCCTCGCCGGGCTCCCGGAGGCGGTGCGGCGCGCGCCCGCCCACGCGCGGCTGCTGCACTTCGAGACCCCCACCAATCCCACGCTCCGGGTGGTCGACGTGGCCGCGGTCGCTGCCGCCTGCCGGGAGCGAGGCATCCTCTCCGTCCTGGACGCCACCTTCGCCACCCCCATCAACCTTCGCGCCCTCTCGCTCGGCGTGGACCTGGTGCTCCACAGCACGACCAAGTACCTGAACGGCCACTGCGACCACCTCGGCGGGGCGGTGGCGGGCCGGAGGGCACTCCTCGACCGGGTGGCCGGCGTGCGCAAGACGACCGGGGGCAACCTGGACCCGGCTGCCGCCTACGACCTCATCCGCGGGATGAAGACGCTCGAGGTGCGCGTCCTGCGCCAAAACGCGACTGCCCTCCACCTCGCGCAATCGCTCGAGGGGCATCCCAAGGTCGCCTGGGTGGCCTACCCCATGCTCCCGTCGCACCCGGACCACGCGCTCGCCCGTCGGCAGCTCGCCGGCGGCGGGGGTGTGCTCTCCCTGAGCGTGAAGGGCGGCTTCGAGGCGGTCTGCCGCGTGCACGACGCCTTGCGGCTCGTGGCGCGGGCGAGTTCGCTGGGTGGGGTGGAGAGCTTGGCCTCCATCCCGGTGATCTCGTCGCACCGGGCGGCGACGAGCGACGAGCTCGCCGCCCAGGGGATCGATCGCGGAACGATCCGGATCTCGGTGGGGCTCGAGGATCCGGCCGACGTCCTCGCCGACCTGCTGCAGGCCCTGGAGAAGGCGTGAGACGATCGGTGGCGGCGCTGGCGCTCGCGCTCGGCACAGGTTGCGTGCGCGCGCCCCCGGCCGACCTCTCCCGCGACCCGGCCGGGCTCCTGGAGCAGGTAAGGGAGGGGCAGGCGAGGGTGCGATCGGTGCGAGGCTCGGCGCGCCTGGACGTGACCTCCGAAGCGCAGTCCGGCACGCTCGACGCCTACCTGGAGGCCGAGAAGCCGGCCCGCGTCCGGATCGAGCTCCTCGACTTCTTCGGGAATCCGGCGGCACTGCTGGTGGCGAACGAGGGCCGATTCGGCCTCTACGACGCCCGCGCCGGCGTCTACTACCGGGGAGAGGCCACTGCCGCGAACCTGGCCCGGCTCCTGCCCTTTCCCCTCCCCGTCGAGGACGTCGCCGTCTTGCTGTGCGGGTCGGCGCCCCTGCCGGAGGGGAGCGCCGCGAGCGCCGAGCCGGATGGAAGCGCGATGCGACTCGAAGTCCTCTCGCCCCGGGGACGCGAAATCCTGCGGATCGGAGCCGGGGCGACGGTGCGCTCGGCCACGCTCGAACCGACCCCGGGCTCGGGGAGCGCCGGCTGGCGGGTCTCCTTCGACGTCTTTCGCACCCGGGGCGGAGCGCTCGTGCCCTCCGAGGCGGACCTGCGCGCGGGCCGGGCGCGCGTGGCGGTGCGCTGGAAGAGCGATCTGGAGGTGAATCCGGCCTCGGAAGGGGCGCCCTTCCAGCTCGATGCGCCGCGGGGCGCCCGGGTGGTGGACCTGACCGGCCCCCCCCCTCCTCTCGATCTGCCGCTCCGCGGGGCAGAAAGCGCCGTGCCGGAGCGTTGATCGATCGCGCCGCCGCCCGCGGTGGTGGTTCGCGGGGAGAGCCGGGAGGGGCGGGATCGCCTTGAAAGCAGCCCCGGATGCGTCTACTTTTCCCCTCCGCACCGCGAAAGGGAAGGTCGCTTGGACACGGAACTGTGGAATCTCCTCAAGACCGGCGGCGTCGCCATGTGGATCATCATGGCGTGCTCGGTGATCGCCATCGCCGTGGGCGTGGAGCGACTCTTGTCGCTGTGGCGCTACAGCGAGAAGGCGAAGAGCCTGGCGGACGCCGTGACGCGCGCCCTGTACCGCGGCGACCTCGACGACGCCCGGGCCCAGGCGGAGCGGGCGAACTCCCCCACCTCCGAACTGTTCCTCGCCGCCATCGTCCCCAACGCGCCCGGGCGGGCGCCTCCCTCCGAGGAGAAGCTCGGCGCGGCCGTGGAACGGCAGCGCCAGGAGGCGAACCTCAAGATGCGGCAGAACCTGTGGATCCTGGGGACCATCGGGGCGACGGCCCCCTTCGTCGGCCTCTTCGGTACCGTGGTCGGCATCATGCGGGCTTTCCACCAGATGGCGGCGACGGGGCAGGGCGGTTTCAGCGTGGTGGCGGCCGGCATCTCCGAGGCGCTCATCACCACCGCCGGCGGCATCGCGGTGGCGATCGAGGCCGTCGTCATCTACAACTTCCTCAACATCCGGGTGCAGAAGATCACCCTCCAGCTCAAGCTCCTCGCCGAGGAGTACCTGGAGATCGTGAAGGAGCTCCCGGCGCGCCGCAGTGCCGGCACCGCGGAGGGTGCCTGACCATGGCCATCACCGGACTCCCGGACGACGACGGCGAAGGGCAGGGCGGCTCCATCTTCTCCGACATCAACATCACCCCGCTCACCGACATCTTCCTCGTGCTGCTCATCATCTTCATGGTCACCACCACCGCCATCGCCGAGGCGGGCGGACAGAACGGCGGGATCAAGGTGCAGCTGCCGAAGGGCGGCCAGGCGAACGCCTTGAAGGAGGTCCACGACCTCGCCATCGCGGTTCTCGCCGACGGCCGGACGGTGGTGCAGGGGAAGGTGATCGAGGAGGCAGCCCTGAAGGAGCTGCTCGCCAAGGCCCACGCCGAGAACCCGGACACCCTGGTGCTGGTGCAAGCCGACGAGGGCGTGATCCACGGGCGGGTGGTGGCGGTCATGGACCTTGCCCGCCGGCAGGGCCTGCCGCGGCTTGCCATTGCCACCCGCGCCGAGGGCGGCGACAAGCCCTGACCCTCCCCCACGGCCTGCGGCGGGGCGCCCGAAGCTCGACCCGCCGCCGGCGCCGGGCTACATTCGAGAGGTGGCGGTCGCGGTGCGCAAGCGCCTCGGGGAGATGCTGCTCGAGTCGGGGGTGATCGACTCGGCCCAGCTCCAGTCCGCGCTCGGTCACCAGCGACGCTGGGGCGGGCGGCTCGGGCAGGCGCTCGTCGACCTCAAGATCGCGACCGAGGCGCAGATCGTCGAGACCCTCTCCCGCAAGCTCGGATACGACTCCATCCGTCTGGCGGCGGTGGAGCACGGACCCTCGCTCGAGCTGGCGCTGCGTCTCGTACCCTACGAGTTCGCCCAGCGGAACACGCTGCTGCCCTACGCGGCCGACATGGGCACCGTCTGGGTGGCCATGGCCGATCCCACCAACATCGCGGTGGTCGACGAGGTGGCGTTCCGCACCGGTCGCAAGGTGAAGGTCTCCCTGGCCGGGGACAAGGAGATCGCAGAGGCCGTCCGGCGCCTCTACCTCCAGGAGAAGCGGGGCGTCGAGGCGATCGCCTTGGAGGACGACGGGCCGGAGGGCCCGGTGGAGATGGTCGGGTCCTTCGAGGGCGGCAACAGCCAGGCGCTCGACGAGTTCTTCTCCCGGGCCCCGGCGCCTCCCGCCCCCTCCCCGGTGCCATCCTTGGATCCGAGCGGCGCCCCGAACCGGGCGGCGCAGTCCATCCCGCACGCCGGCGCCGAGGCCCGGCTCGCCGAAGCCGTCCGCAGGCTCAAGCTCGAGGACGAGACGACCGCCTCCCGCTCCATGGTGGCGCGCCCGCCGGAGCCCGCCCGGGCGCCGCCGCCCCCCGCCCCGCGGGTGGCCGATCTCACCCCCTTGCCGCGCCCCGACCCCGTCGCCCCCGCCGAGCCTGCGTCCGGGCACCCGCCCGCGGACGAGGGAGAAGCTCCCGACCTCTCCCCCCGCCTTCACGCGCTCATCGACGCCATCGACCGCGCGGCGCGGGGCGCGTCGAGCACGCCGGACGTGGCGCGCATCGCCCGTCTCTCCGCGGCCCTGGTGAGGCTCCTGCTCCGCAAGGGCGCGGTCACCGAGGCGGAGCTCATCCGCGAGCTCCTGCGGAAGTAGCGGCGCCTTCTGTTACAGGGTCGAGAGGTCGATGACGAACCGGTAGCGGACGTCGCCGCGCATCATGCGCTCGTAGGCCTCGTTGATCTTCTGGATGGGGATGACTTCGACGTCGCAGGCGATCCGGTGCTCGGCGCAGTAGTCGAGCATCTCCTGGGTCTCGGGGATCCCGCCGATGAGCGAGCCCGCCAGGCTCTTGCGCCCGAAGATGAGCGAGAAGGCCTGGACCGGCGCCGGCGTGGGCGGGGCCCCGAGCAGGACCATCGCCCCGTCCACCCTCAGCATGGAGAGGTAGCGGTTCAGGTCATGGGGGGCGGAGATGGTGTCGACGATGAGATGGAAGCGGCCCGCGAGCTTCCGGAGGGCGGCCTCGTCCTTGGTCAGGGTGAAGTGGTGCGCGCCCAGCCGCCGGGCGTCGGCCTCCTTGTTGGCGGAGGTGCT
Source organism: Anaeromyxobacteraceae bacterium (assembly GCA_035499295.1). Lineage (GTDB taxonomy): Bacteria > Myxococcota > Myxococcia > Myxococcales > Anaeromyxobacteraceae > DATJZG01. Next base: position 45,617 of record DATJZG010000082.1, on the reverse strand, counting down.
GAGCATAGTCACCTCCGCGCCCATGGAGGCCGCCAGCTTGACCGCCATGTGCCCGAGTCCGCCCAGACCCACCACGCCCACCCGGTCTCCCTTCTTCGTGTTCCAGTGGCGCAGCGGCGAGTAGGTGGTGATCCCGGCGCACAGCAGGGGCGCGGCGGCCGCCAGGTCGAGCGCCGGCGGGACCTTCAGCGCGAAGCGCTCGTCCACCACCACCCGTGAGGAGTAGCCGCCGTAGGTGAGCGTCTTCCGGTCCATCTCGGTGCCGTTGTAGGTCATGGCGGCGCCCTGCTGGCAAAACTGCTCCAGGCCGCGCTGGCAGCTTTCGCAGGAGCGGCAGGAGTCGACCATGCAGCCCACGCCGGCGCGGTCGCCCACCTTCAACCGGGTGACGGCCTTGCCGACGCGCGCCACCCGCCCCACGATCTCGTGGCCCGGCACCATGGGAAAGATCGAGCTCCCCCACTCGTTCCGCGCCTGGTGGATGTCGGAGTGGCACACCCCACAGAAGGCGATCTCGATGAGGACGTCCCGGTCCCCCACCTCGCGCCGGACGATCTCGAACGGGGCGAGCGGGGAGGCTGCGGACGGCGTCGCGTAGGCCTTCGTCTTCATCATGGCTCGGGCTCCTCTGCTCTCAGTTGAGCGCCGACGGCACCGCCAGCGCGAAGGGGGCGATCTCCGCGAGGAAGGTGGCGCCGTCGTCCCTCATCATCGTGTAGGTGCCCCGCATCTGGCCGAGCGGGGTCTTGAGCACGCAGAAGCTCGTGTACTCGAACGACTCCCCGGGCTTGAGATGCGGCTGCTTCCCCACCACCCCGTCCCCGACGACCTCCTCCTTCTCGCCCTGGGCGTCGGTGATGATCCAGTGGCGGGAGAGGAGCTTCGTCCCCGCCCCGCCCTCGTTGGTGACGCGGACCGTATAGGTGAAGAGGTACCGGTTCTGGGCGGGAAGAGAGCGGTCGGGACGGAAATCGCTTCGCACCGCCACCTTGATGCCCTGGGTCACGGCGAGGGACACGCCCCGTCGTTATCACGGGAGGCAGGAGCGCGCCACCCGCGCCGACGTCCGGTCGTCGCCGGTCCGTGCGAGAATGGGCCATGGCACTCGACGGGAAGCTGCGGAAGATCCTCGGCGACCTCCGCGACGGGGAGGGCCGGGTGGTGGTGCTCACCGGCGCGGGCATCTCCGCCGAGAGCGGCATCCCCACGTTCCGTGGCAAGGACGGGTACTGGGTGGTGGGCTCGCGGAACTACATGCCGCAGGAGATGGCTACCCACGCCATGTTCATGATCCAGCCGGAGGAGGTGTGGCGCTGGTACCTGTACCGCTTCGGCGTCGTCCGCCACGCGCGACCCAACGCCGGGCACCTTGCCCTGGTGGAGCTGGAGAGGGCGTTTGCCGGGCGCTTCACCCTGGTGACGCAGAACATCGACGGCCTGCACCGGCGGGCCGGCTCGTCGGAGGAGCGCACCTACTGCATCCACGGGGATGCCGCCTGGATCCGCTGCAACTACGACTGCGGCCTGGGCCGGCAGAGGCTTCCGGACCTGGGCGTCCGCGACGCGACCACTCCCTTCACCCCTGCCGACAAGGAGGCCCTCACCTGCCCGGGCTGCGGCAACTGGATGCGCCCGCACGTGCTGTGGTTCGACGAGTACTACGACGAGGAGAACTACCGCTTCGAGTCCACCCTGAGGGCGGCGGCCGAAGCAGACCTCCTCCTGGTGGTGGGCACGAGCGGAGCCACCAACCTGCCCATGCGGGTGGGCCAGGTCTGCTTCTCGAGCGGCGCCGCGGTCGTCGACGTGAACCCCGAGGAGAACCCCTTCTCCGAGCTGGCGGAGCGCAGCCCGAGGGGCTACGCCGCACGCGGCAGCGCCGCGGAGCTCCTCCCGGAGATCGTGTTCGCGCTCACCGGCCGGCGCGCGACGGGCGGGTAGGCTCTCGGCTCACCCTCTAGCGGCGGAGCGACTCGAGCCGGGCCACCCACTCCGGGGAAAGCCCGACCTCGCGCGCCCCCTTGAGCAGCACCTCGAGATAGGCGGGCGCCGGGCGCTCCTCGACCGGGAGCCGGCGTGCCGGCGCGGTGCGGTAGGCGATGGCGGAGAGCGCCGCTCCCCCGCCCAGGGGCTCGAGCAGGACCTCGAAGGGCGCGTAGAGGCCGGAAATGGCGCCCTCCTTGTGATCGACGAGCCCCCGCGCCTGCCCCGGCAGCGCCACCGCCAGGCCCTCGACCTCGTCGCCGGGCGATTCCGCCAGGCTGGCGACGGCCCCCCCCCAGCTGCGGCTGGGCGCGTCGAATGCGAGCCGGTACCCCCGAAGGCGCACCGGCCGGGCCTGCGAGAGGTCCGGTAGCCGGTAGCCGTGCTGCTCCGCCCATGCCGCGAAGGCGGCGCGGTCGAGCGACGACCCGTAGACGAACCAGACGAAGTCGGGGGCACCGCCCGCCTGGTGAGCCTTGCCGACCACGTTCCAGAAGGCGCCCATCTCTCTCCCTCCTCAGCTCCTCAGGTGAGGACGATGCGCGCGATCTCCGGTGGGTTGCCGAGCCGCATGGGAGGCCCCCAGTAGCCGGTCCCGCGGGACACGAACACCTGTCCCTCCCTGCCGCCCTCCTCGAGCCGGTAGAGGCCGCGCAGGTACGGGTAGACGAGCCCCGTGAGCAGGGTGAAAGGGAAGATCTGGCCACCGTGGGTGTGGCCGGAGAGCTGCAGCTCGACGCCCGAGCGCACCGCCTCCTCCACCCCCCGGGGCTGGTGCGCGAGGAGGAGGAGGGACCGGTCCGGGTCCCGCCCGGCAAGCGCCTTCCCCAGGTCCGGGCCGTGGCCCGGGGCGAGGCCCCGGGAGCGCCAATCGTCGATACCCGCCACGTCGAGCGAGGCGTCCCCCTCGCCGATGGAGACGCGCTCGTTGCGGAGAACACGGAAACCGAGCTGGCGGAGGAAGGCGAGCCACGGCTCGACCCCGGAGTAGTACTCGTGGTTCCCGGTGACGAAGAGGACGCCGTAGCGGGCCCGGAGGGCGCCGAGCTCGGCGACGGCGCGCCCCAGGCCGGTGACGGATCCGTCGACGAGATCGCCGGTGATGGCCACAAGGTCGGGCTTGAGCGCGTTGGCCGCCTGCACCACCCGCCGCACCGCTGGCTCCCCGATGGTGGGGCCGATGTGGAGATCGGTGATCTGGGCGATGGAGAGGCCGGAGAGCCGGCGCGGGAGCCGCTCCAGCCTCACCGGCACCTCGTGGATCTCGGGATCTGCGAGCGCGCTGCGCATGGCGAAGGCACTCGCCCCGCCCACGGCGAGGGTCGCTCCCCCGGCGACCGCGCGCGCCAGCAGCTGCCTCCTCTCCGGATCGACGGGCACCTCGGGCGCGTGCCTCATCCAGTCCCGAACGGCGGCGGAGCCGGCGACGAAGAGGCGCACCAGGTCGGTGGCGAGGAGGGCGGAGAAGAGCAGGAAGGAGGTTCCGAGCCAGGTCATGCCGACGAAGGAGAACGCCTGCGCGAGCCGGCTCGGGCGGGAGCGCATGAGGAGGATCGACGCGGGCACGGTCACGGCGGCGACGACGAGCCCCGCCGTCAACAGTCGCCGCCAGGGCTCGGCCAGGTCGGGATCCCGGACCAGCCGGGCCCAGAGGTAGAAGTGCATGCCGCCCAGGACGGCGAGCATGACGAGCAGGAAGACGCTGAACTGGACGAGGCGCGGCACCCGTTTCCTGTTAACGCCCGAGCGGTCGCGCTGCCACCGCGGCGCGCCGCCGGATCACCGTCCCGGCGCGGCGGCGCCGAGGAGACGGTCGATCTTCGCCGCCAGGATGAAGTCGTTCTCGGTGAGACCTCCCGCCGCGTGAGTCCACACGACCACGTCCACGGTGTTGTAGTGCACCGCGAAGTCCGGGTGGTGTCCCTCGGCCTCCGCCAGGTCCGCCATCGAGTTCACGAACGCCATCGCCTCCCGGAAGTCGCGGAAGCGCAGGTGCTTGTGAATGCGATCGTCGCGCAGGTCCCAGCCGTCCACCGATCGCAGCATCGCCTCGAGCTCCTTGCCGGCGAGCTTGGGCACGCCCCCCTCGCACGGCACGCATTTTTTCGAGGTCAGGTCCATGCCGACAACCTTAAGGGGCGAGGCCAGGGCGGCGCGAGCACCGAACGGGGAGCGCCCGGTGCCAGCGGAGGCTATGCTCCGGGGCCATGGAAAGGACCTTTTTCGGGCTGGGAGCGGCGTCGGCATTCGCGGCGGTGGCCGCCGGGGCCTTCGGCGCGCACGCTCTCAAGGCGCGCCTTCCGGCCGATCTGCTCGCCGTCTTCGAGGTGGCGTTCCGCTACCAGACGTATCACGCCCTGGCGCTGCTCGCCGCCGCCTGGGCGTCGAGCCGCTGGCCCGGCCCGGCGCCCCTCTGGGCCGGCGGGCTCTTTGCCGCCGGCACGCTCGTCTTCTGCGGAAGCCTCTACCTCCTCGCCCTCACCGGAGCGAGGTGGCTCGGCGCCGTGACGCCGCTCGGGGGCCTGGCGTTCCTTTGCGGGTGGGTCGCGCTCGCGCTCGCGCCCTTCCTCTAGCTGCGCTCGACCGGGAACCCGGCCGCGGACCAGCTCGCGATGCCGCCGTCCACGCTGAACACCCTGTCGTACCCCATCTTGCTAGCGATCTGGGCCGCGGTGAGGCTGCGCACCCCGTGGCCGCAGACGAAGATGACGCGGTCGTGGCGCAGGTGACGCGAAGGCTCCCGCATGAGCTGCCCGAGCGGGACGTGGCGAGCCCCGGGCATGTGCCCGAGCGCCCACTCGTCGGGCTCGCGCACGTCCACGAGATCGAAATCGCCCTCGGCGAGCAGGTGGCTCGCTTCCTCGGGAGTGACCCGCAGCACGGGCATAGACCCTTCCTTAACCGGGGTGGTTCCCTTCGGCACGGACCGAAACTGGGGCGGCGCCCGGGTCCGGGCTAGACTCGCGGCCGTCCCATGAGCCCGTCGCCGGCTAAGGACCGCTTCCCGCCCCAGATCGCCTTCCTCGCCTGGAACGAGGGCTGCGAGCGCTTCTCCTTCTACGGGATGAGCTCGATCCTCACCATCTACATGGCGACCTTCCTCGGGCTGCGCGACTCGGACGCCGAGGCCAACTACCACCTCTTCGTCTTCGCGGTGTACGTGACGCCCCTCGTCGGCGCCTGGCTCGCCGACCGCTTCTTCGGCCGGTACCGGGTCATCCTCTGGCTCTCCCTCGGATACGTTCTCGGCCACGCGTCCATCGCGCTCTTCGACAGCGACTGGGGCCTCGTGCTCGGGCTCTCCCTCATCGCCGCCGGGGCCGGAGGCATCAAGCCCTGCGCGGCCGCTTACGTCGGGGACCAGTTCGCCCCGGCGAATCGACCCCTCATCCAGAAGGTCTACGACCTCTACTACTGGGTGATCAACCTCGGCTCCCTGGGGGCGTCGTGGCTCATCCCCGACCTCCTGTCGCGCTTCGGCCCGCGGGTCGCCTTCGCGGTTCCGGGGGTGCTGATGGCCGCGGCGCTGGTGGTGTTCTGGTCGGGGCGGACGCGATACGTGAACCTGCCGCCCACCGGGCCGAACCCGAACGGTTTCTTCCGGGTGGTGCGCTACGCCCTCCACCGGCTCGGGACCGGGCGCGCGGATGAGCACTGGCTCGACCCGGCGAAGGAGCGGTTCCCCGCCGACGCCGTCGAGGGAGCGAAGTCGGTGTTCCGCATCCTGGGCGTGTTCGCTCCCATTGCCGCCTTTTGGTCCCTCTTCTTCCAGTACCTCTCGTCCTGGGTCCTGCAGGCCGACCGGATGAACCGCGTGGTCCTGGGGTACGAGGTGAAGCCCTCGCAGATGGCGTCTTTGAACCCCGCCTTCGTGCTCGTCATCATCCTGCTCTTCGCGGGCTGGCTCTACCCGTGGCTCATGCGCCGCGGAGTGAAGGTCGAGCCGCTCGGAAAGATGCGCGCGGGGATGTTCATCACCGTGCTCTCCTTTCTCTGGGTGATGGGCCTCCAGATCGTCCTCGACCTGGGCGGACAGATTCACGTCGCCTGGCAAGCGCCGGGCTACCTCCTCCTCTCCATCGGGGAGGTCCTCGTCTCCGTGACCGCGCTCGAGTTTGCCTACACGCAGGCCCCGCCATCGATGAAGAGCGTCATCATGAGCCTGTGGTACGTGACCATCGCAGCGGGCAACCTACTCACCGCCGCCGTGGCGAAGCTCAACCGGTTCCACGGCGCCTGGTACTTCGGCTTCTTCGCTGCCCTCATGCTCGCCGGCGCGCTGGTCTTCTCCTGGGCGGCGAGGCGCTACCGGCCGATCCCGCCGCCGGCGCTGACCGAGGGGGCCGCTGCCGGAGCGAGCCCGGCGAGCTCCGCCCCGTAGGCAACTAGCGCCCGGAGCTCGCGGGCGCCGCCACCGCCCTCGGCACGCCGCCTGCGAAGGCGAGGCGCCCCCCGGCGCTCGCCGGGACGCGCGGGCCGGGAGTGAGGATGCCGGCGAGGTTCAGGGGGTCGGCGGAGGAGAGCTCCACCCTCTCCTCGTCCGGCGCGTTCCGCACCGCCCGCAACGCCTCCACGGCATCGGGGAGGGCGTACTGCTCCCCGGAGAACCCGGAGACGAACCGGCCGCCCCGGAGCGCTCCGCGAGCCTCCAGGGAGCGATAGACGGGCAGGAGATCTCGCCACGGAGGGGCGCCGGCTTCCCGTGCGAGGACGTCGCGCAGCACGACGCCCCAGCGGCGCAGGAGCTGGAGCGCCACCTTCTCCGACGGGAGCGCTCCGCCCGCGGGCGCGGATGGCGCTCCCCCTTCGCTGCCGCCCGGAGGAGGCCGCAAGAGCGCCCAGCGCCCACCGCCGTGCCCGGGCCTCCGCGGCCGGTTGCGCGCGGGCGGGTCGATGAGCGATCGGAGGCCGGCGAAGCCGTCGCAGGTCACCAGTCCCGCGGAGACGAGCTCCCACAGGCCCTGTTCCACCTCTCCCGGCAGCCGCCCGGTCATGGCGGCGAGGTCGGGGAGGAAGCAGGCGCCGCAGCGCGCGAGCAGGTCGACGAGCGCCTGCGCTGACGCCCCCAACGCCGGGGGGGCGCTGCTCGTGGACTCGAGGAGCCAGGGAAGATCGGCGCGAAGGGCGAGGGTGATGGGCGCGTGCCGAGTGGGGGCGGCGCGACGACGTGGCTCCTCGCCGGGGTCGGAGGCGAGAGCCAGCCGTCCCCAGGCTACCTCCCCCGACAGGCAGAGCTGGTCGAGCAACGCCGGCTCGTACCCGGCGACGCGCGCGGGGAAGAGGTCCCGTTCCCAGGCGCCGGCCGCCGCGTGGAATCCCTGCAGCTGCTCGACCACCTCCGCGAGGCCGCGCGCTCCGTGGAGCCGCGCACCCGGCAGCGCATGCTGCCAGCGGAGGTAGAACCGGATGAGATCGGCGGTGGACACCGGCTCGATCTCGCGCCGCAGCCTTCCCAGGGTGAGCCGGTGGATGCGGGCGAGAAGCCCACGCTCGCACCAGTGGGGATCGTCGGCGGAGAAGGGCTCGCCGGCGAGGAAGGCCCCGCGGAGCACGAGCCCCTCGGCCTCGAGCCGGTGGAGGGCGAGGTCGACGACGTCCTGAGGAAGGCCGAGCCGAGCCGACAGGCCCGAGCGCGAGACCGGTCCCAGGCGGGGCATCCAGCCGCGCAGCGCCCGCGCGGCGGCCTCGTCGGCAGTGCCGGGCGGATCCTCGGAGGCGAGAGGCGCGAGGTCCGGCACGAGACCGCGGCCGGCAGAAGGCAGGCCGGCCACGAGCGCGCGAAAGGCGCCCACGCGCTCGGCGGCCACCCACACCTCCCGCCCGGAGAGCTCCCCGCGCGCGGCCCGCCCGCACCCGACGAGCTCCTCCAGCATTCCGCGCCAGCCCTCCCCCTCCGAGGCGGGCAGGAAGTGGAGGTCGAGGAGCAGGTCATGCAGCTCGTCCGGGTTGCGCGCCTCGGGACGGGCCTCCTCCGCCACCAGGCGCAGGGCGTCCGGGTCGAGCGCTCCCAGGCCCTGGGCCTCGGAAGGGGGGAGCGCCCGGCGGAGCGCCACGGCGCGGGCCCGCCGCTCCTCGAGCGGAGCGTCGTCGAGGTACGCCCAGGGGCGGGCCCCCAGGATCTCGTGCGAGAGGGGGGACGGCTCGGCCAGGTCGCGCGCCACGAGCCGCACCTCCCCGCGGCCGACGCGACCGAGGAGACCCTCGAGGCCGTCGAGGTCCATCGCCTCGTGGAGGCAGTCGCGGAGCGCCTCCTTCACGAGCGGGTGGTCGGGGGGCTCGACCGGGCCGCGCTCGTCGGCGTTGTCCTGGCACCCGACCGCGAGGGGAAAGACCGCGGCGAGGAGGTCGTCGGCCCGCATCCGGGCGACGTTGGGGGGCACCCTGCGCCCCCCGAGGACGCGCGGGAGCGCCAGGGCGCGGGTGGCGTCCCAGCGCCAGCGGACGGGGAACATGGGCGACTGCAAGGCGGCCTGGGTGAGCACCTCCTCGACCCGCTCCTCCGAGAGGAAGGAGAAGATCGATTCGAGCGGGAAGCTGTGCTGCGCCCCGAGAGAGAGAAGCACCCCATCGTCGGTGGCCGCGGCCTGGAGCTCGAAGTCGAAGGTCCGGCAGAAGCGCTTCCGCAGGGCGAGCCCGAGGGCGCGGTTCAGGCGGGCGCCGAAGGGAGCGTGCAGGACGAGCTGCATGCCGCCGGCCTCGTCGAAGAATCGCTCCGCCACCAGGGTGTCCTGCGTGGGGAGAGCGCCGAGGACGGCGCGGCCGGCGGCAAGGTAGTCGACCGCCTGCCTCGCCCCTGCCTCCGGCAGGGAGGCCTCGGAGGCGAGCCAGCGGATGGCGCCGTCCCGGTCGGCGAGGCGGGCCTCGAGCTCCTGGCGCAACGCTCCCACCTCGCTCGAGAGCTCCGCGCTTCGCCCGGGCGCCTCGCCGAGCCAGAAGGGCAGTCCCGGCGCCGCCCCGTGCGCGTCCTCCACCCGCACCACCCCCGCCTCGATGCGGCGGATGCGCCAGGAGGTGTTGCCGAGGAGGAAGATGTCGCCGGCGAGGCTTTCCACCGCGAAGTCTTCGTCGAGCATGCCGACCGCGACGCCCTCGGGCTCGGCGATCACCTGGTACTGCGCGCTGTCGGGGATGGCTCCGCCGCCGGTGAGCGCGGCGAGGCGCGCCCCGCGCCGCCCGCGGACGCGGTGGTGCACCTGATCCCGGTGAAGGAGTGCTCCCGCCCGGCCGCGCCGGACGGCCACACCCTCGGACAGCATCGCCACCACGGCGTCGAAGTCGCTGCGCGGGAGGCTCCGGTAGGGCCAGGCCCGGCGCGCCAGCGAGAAGAGCCCATCCTCGTCGAGCCCCTCGGGTCGGCTCGCCGCCTCGGCCGCAATCTGCTGGGAGAGCACGTCGAGCGGGTGAGGCGGCGGGCGGATTCGCTCCAGGCGCCCGGTCCGCAGGCCCCGGACCAGGGCGGCGCACTCGAGGAGTTCGTCCCGGCTCATGGGGAAGAGACGCGCCTTCGGCGTCGCCCCGCGCCAGTGGCCCGAGCGGCCGGCGCGCTGCAGCGCCACGTGCAGGGACCCGGGGGAGGAGAGCTGCGCCACCAGGTCGACGGTGCCGATGTCGATGCCGAGCTCGAGCGATGCGGTCGCCACCACCGCCCTCAGCGCCCCGCTCTTCAGCCGCCGCTCGGCGTCGAGCCGCCGCGCCCGGGAGAGGCTGCCGTGATGCGCGGCGACCAGTCCTTCCCCGATACGTTCCGAGAGCGCGTGCCCCGCCCTCTCGGCGAGCCGCCGGGTGTTCACGAAGACGAGGGTGGTGCGGTGCTGCCGGACGAGCTCCGCCAGGCGATCGTAGGTTTCCGTCCACTGCTCGTTCGAGGCCACCGAGGAAAGCTCGTCCCGCGGTATCTCGATGGCGAGGTCGACGTCGCGGCGCCGCCCCACCTCGACGATGGCGCAGTCCGGGCGACCGGCCGCGTCGACGCGCGCCGCCCCCACCAGGAAGCGGGCCATCTCCTCCACCGGGTTCACGGTGGCGGAGAGGCCGATGCGCTGGGGCCGGCGCTCCGCCAAGGCCTCCAGGCGCTCCAGCGAGAGGGAGAGGTGGGCCCCCCGCTTGTCGCGGGCCACGGCGTGGATCTCGTCCACCACCACCTCGCGCACCGTCCGGAGCGCTCGCCGTCCCTTCTCGCTGGTGAGGAGGAGGTAGAGGGACTCGGGGGTGGTGACGAGCACGTGCGGCGGGTGCTTGAGCAGCGACTGCCGTCGCGACGGGGGGGTGTCACCGGTGCGGACCGCCGCCCGGATGGAAGGCGCCGGCAGCCCGGCGTCCAGCGCCGCCTGTCGCAGCGCCGAGAGCGGCTCTTGGAGGTTCTGCTCGATGTCGTTGGAGAGCGCCTTGAGCGGCGACACGTAGAGCATTCGCGTCTCGCCGGGCAAGCCTCCGCCGAGCGAGTCGCGGAGGAGGCCGTCGAGCCCGTGGAGAAAGGCAGCGAACGTCTTCCCCGACCCGGTGGGCGCGCAGAGGAGCACGTCGCGCCCGGCCTGGATCTCGGGCCAGCCCCGCGCCTGCGGCTCGGTGGGAGTGCCGAAGCGCCCCGTGAACCAGCCGGCGACGAGGGGGTGAAAGCCGGGGAGCATCGAGGGCCCTTATAGCGCCTGACCGCCACTCGCGCCCCCACGGCGGCAGGCCCCTCGGGGGCCGTCCCGCTCCGTCGGAGAACCCGTATCATGGCCGCGTGACCGAGGGCCTCCAGGAGAGGATCGAGAGGGACCTCTCCGTTCGGACCGGTGGGCCGGTCGCGGTCCGGGCCATCGAGAGGCTCGCCGGCGGCGCCTGCCAGGAGCTCTTCCGGGTCGACCTCGAGATCTCCTGCGGGGAGCGCGCCGGCGCGCGGCGGATGGTGCTGCGCAGCGACGCGGTGCGCCGGCTCCCCGGCAGCCTCGACCGGAGGGACGAGTACCGGGTGATCGAGCTCGCTCGCGCCGCCGGCGTCCCCACGCCCCCGGCTCGCTGGGTGAGCTCTGGCCTCGTCCGCGAGGGAGCCTGGGCGTACTTCATGGACTGGGTGGACGGCGAGGCCATCGGCCGCCGGGTGGTGAAGCGGCCGGAGCTGGCCGCAGCCCGGGAGCGGCTCCCTCTCCAGCTCGCCTCGGCGCTCGCTCGCGTCCACTCTCTCTCCCCCGGGTCCGCGCCTGGGCTCGCCCTTGCCGGCGCCGAGGGCGAGAAGGCGCCGGCCCGCACGGCGCTCGACTTCCTCGTCGGCGCGCTCGAGCGACTGCCGGAGCCCCGGCCAGCGCTCGAGCTCGTGCTCCGCTGGCTCCTCGACGAGGCCCCGGCGAGGGAGGAGCGGACGCTCGTGCACGGCGACTTCCGCACCGGCAACTTCATGGTCGGGCCGGAGGGCCTTCGCGCAGTCCTCGACTGGGAGTTCGCCCACTTCGGGAACCCCATGGAGGACCTGGCGTGGATGTGCGTCCGCGACTGGCGCTTCGGCGAGCTCGACAAGCCCGCCGGGGGTCTCACCCGGCGGGAGCCTTTCTACGAGGCCTACGAGCGCTCGAGCGGACGGGCGGTGCGGCGGGACGAGGTCCGCTGGTGGGAGGTGTTCGGCAACGCGCGCTGGGCTGCCGGGAGCATCCTCCAGGGGGAGCGCTACCTCTCCGGGGAGGAGACGGACCTGGAGCTGGTGGCCATCGCTCGGCGCGCGGTGGAGATGGAGTTCGAGGCGCTGCGGATCGCGGAGGGCGCCCGACCGTGACGAACCGTCCGGACCCGCCCGCGCTCCTCGAGGCCATCGCCCGCTTCCTCCTGGAGGAGGTCCAGCCCCAGGTCTCCGACCGGCGCGTGTCGTTCCGGCTCCTCATCGCCGCGAGCCTCGCCACCACCGTCGCCGCCGAGCTGCGCTCGGGCGAGGACCGGGCGCTCGGCGAGCTGCGGCGCTGGCAGGATCTCCTGCCCGGGGTCGAATCGGGCGACGCGGGTGGCATGTCCCCCGCGGAGCGCGCCCGCGCCACCCGCGCGCTCGAGGCGGAATTCCTCTCCCGCTTGCGAGCCGGTCGGCTCTCCCGGGACGAGCTGCGCAAGGCGCGAGCACAGGTGCGGGAGTCCCTCGTCGAGTCGCTGCGATGGCTCAACCCGCACTTCGACACCTCGGAGGAGATCGAGTGAACTTCGACCTGGAACCGGGCTTGGCGGATCTGAGGCGGGAGGTGCGGGCGTTCGTGGACGACCGGATCCTCCCGGTGGAGGGGCGCGTGATCTCCGAGGATCAGGCGGGCCGCTGGGAGACGCTGCTCTCCCTGCAGGCCGAGGCCCGGCGCCTGGGACTGTGGACGCCGCACCTGCCGAAGGATCTCGGCGGGCGCGGTCTCGGGATCATGGGCATGTGCGCTCTCTTCCGCGAGATGGGGCGGTCGCCGGTGGGCGCCAAGGTCTTCAACTGCGACGCGCCCAACCAGGGCAACATGGACCTGCTGCTCTCGGCGGCGAGCCCGGCGATCCGCGAGCGCTACCTCGGTCCCCTGTGCCGGGGCGAGGTGACGAGCGGGTTCTCCATGACCGAGCCCGCCCCCGGAGCCGGTGCCGATCCAACGAACCTGCGCACCCGGGCGGAGCCGCGGGGGAATGGGTGGCTCATCGACGGGCACAAGTGGTTCACGAGCGGGGGCGGTCAGGCCGCGTTCCTGGTGGTGATGGCGAGGACGAGCGACGACCCGAGGACCGGGGCGACACTGTTCGTCGTCGACCGGCACGCTCCGGGCGTGGAGCACGTGCGGGACGTCCCGACCATGGGCGTCCCGCTGCTCGATCTGCGGGAGGCGGAATTTCGTTTCCACGGCGTCTCCGTCGGGTCCGACGCCGTCCTCGGCAAGGTCGGAGAGGGCTTCCACCTCGCCCAGCTGCGGCTCGTCCCGGCGCGCCTCACGCACTGCATGCGTTGGCTCGGGCTCGCCGCCCGCACGCTGGAGATGTGCAAGGCCTACGTCGGGTCGCGGGAGAGCTTCGGCAAGATCCTGGCCCGCCACCAGGCCGTCCAGCGGATGCTGGCCGACGGGGTCGCCGCCATCCACGCAGGAAACCTGATGACCTTCCACTGCGCCTGGCTCTTGGCGCAGGGGCGCGCCAAGGAGGCCCGCCCCTACTCTTCCATGGCGAAGAACCACGTGGCGCGCGCACTCTGCCGCGTGCTCGACGATGCCATCCAGATGCACGGCGCCCTGGGCTACAGCGAGGACCTGCCGTTCTCCTCGTGGTACCGCACCGCCCGCGGAGCCCGCATCGGCGACGGCCCCGACGAGATCCACCAGATGGTGGTGGCCCGGGACTTCCTGCTCGGACGGCTCGAGCTTCTCGTGTAGGCGAGAGATACGCGATGACGGACGGAAACATCCTGCGACTACTGAAGCTCAAGATCCCGGTGCTCTGGTTCCTGGGCCCGCGCATCGTGCGCGTCGACCGGGAGGGGGCCGAGATTCGCATCCCGCTCACCTGGCGCACCCGCAATCACCTCCGGGTGATGTACGTGGGCGCGCTCTGCGCCGGGGCGGACCTGGCCGCCGGGATGGGTGCGGCCCGCCACATCTTCGGCGGCGGCGAGCGCATCGACCTGCTCTTCAAGGACCTGCACGCGGAGTTCTTGAAGCGGGCCGACGGCGATGTCCACTTTCGTTCCTCGCAGGGAGCCCAGGTGGCCGAGGCGGTGGCGCTGACCCGGCGGACGGGCGAGCGCGTCACCATCCCGGTGGAGGTCGTGGCCACCGTGCCCGCCAGGTACGGCGAGGAGCCGGTGGCACGCTTCACCATGGGGCTCACGATGAAGCGCCGGTGAGGCTCGCCGCCGGGCGGCGGGAGAGGCCGTCGCCCCGCCGTCTCCCGTGGCCGCGGGGGAGCTTTTCGGTTAGATGCAAGGCATATGCGACTTTCCAGAACCCTCCTCGTCGCCGCCCTGGCGGCGAGCCCGGCCCTCGCCGCCTCCGTTCCCGGGTGGATCTCCGACGACTATGCGGGCGCCCTGGCGGAGGCGAGGGAGCGGCGGCTGCCGCTCTTCGTCGACGCCTGGGCGCCTTGGTGAAAGACCTGCAACTTCATGCGCGCCACGGTCCTCAAGGACCCGGCGCTCGTGAAGCTGGCCGGGCGGTTCGTCCGGCTCGAGATCGACACCGAGAAGCCGGGGAACGCCCCCTTTCTGGAGAGGTTCCCCATCGAGGTGTGGCCCACCTTCCTCGTCGTCGACCCGGCAACGGAGAAGGCGATGCTGAAGTGGCCCGGCACCGCCACGCCCGCGGATCTGGTGAAGCTCCTCGGGGACGGGGAGCGAGCAGTGAAGGGCGGGGCGGGGGAAGGGCCGGAAGCGATCCTGGCTCGCGCGGACCGGGAGAACGCGTCCGGGAACGAGAAGGAGGCCATCCGGCTCTGGCGCCTGGCTCTCGAGCGCGGCGGCCCGCGCTGGGAGCGGAGGCCCCGCGTACTCGAGTCCCTCGCCATGGCGCTGCAGGCGTCCGAGCAGCTGGAGGCCTGCGCCGACCTGGCCCGGAAGGAGGCGCCCGGCATGGCTCGCGGCCAATCTTTCGCCAACGTGGTCTCGGTCGGGCTCTCCTGCGCGCTCTCGGCCGAGGAGGAGGGGTGGGCGCCGCTCGCCCGAGAAAAGCTCCAGCCGCTCGCCCGGGAGGCGGTGAAGCTCCCCGGCGTCCTCGCCGACGATCGGTCGGCCCTCTACCAGGCGCTCTTCGAGACCCGCACCGCAGAGAAGGACGCGGCCGATGCCCGTAAGCTGGGAGAGGAGTGGTGGGCCTTCCTCGTCGCCGAGCGCGCCCGGGGGAGGAGCGGAGCCACGCGCGTCATGCTGGACTCCTGGATCGTGGCAGCGGCGCTGGCGCTCGACGACCCCGGGCGCGCCCTTCCCCTCCTCCTCGCCTCGGAACGGGAGGAGCCCGGGGACTACAACCCGCCCTATCGGGTGGCGGAGCTGTACCTGGAGCTGAAGGACTACGACAAGGCCCTCGCCGCTTCCGACCGCGCGCTCCGGCTCGCCTACGGCCCCCGCAAGCTGCGGGTGCTGGGCCAGCGAGCCACCATTCTGGAGAGGAAGGGCGATCCGGCGGCGGCGCGGCGCGTCCTCGAGGACGCGGTGAGCTACGCGGCGACGCTGCCGGGGGCGCAGCGGAGCCAGGCGACGCTCGATCGGCTCCAGGCGCGGCTTGCGAGGATGGGAGGATCCTGACCATGCCCTCCCCCGCCGAGAAGGGCTTCGGTCAAAGCGACGTGGCGCTCGGGCGCTGGGCCGAGGAGGTCTTCTCGCCCACCGACGAGGTCCTCGACGAGGTGAGGCGCCGCGCCCGCGAGGCCGGGTTGCCGTCCATCCACGTCGGCCCCATGGACGGGCTCCACCTCGAGGTCATCGCCCGGGCGATGGGGGCGCGCCAGGCGGTGGAGATCGGCACCCTGGCCGGCCTGTCGGGGATCTGCCTGCTCCGCGGGATGGGGCCAGAGGGGAGGCTCCACACCTTCGAGAACGAGCCGCGCCACGCGGCGCTCGCAGAGAAGCTTTTCGAGCGCGCCGGGCTCGCGGGCCAGGTGACCATCCACCTTGGCCCGGCGCTGAGGGAGTTGCGCCGGGTGGAGGGGCAGGGCCCGTTCGATCTCGTCTTCATCGACGCCGACAAGGGAGGCTACCCCGCCTACCTGTCTTGGGCCGAGGAGCACCTGCGCGTTGGGGGCGTGGTCCTCGCCGACAACGCCTTCGCCTTCGGCCATGTCCACGAGCCGAGCCACGTCGGCCCCGACGCTGCCGCCGTCGAGCCCCTGCGCCGGTTCTCGGAGCGCCTGGCGCGAGGGGGCCGCTTCCGGGCGACCATGCTCCCCACGGCCGAGGGTCTCGCGATGGGCGTGAAGGTCCGCTGACCTGCCGGTCCCCTCCGTTCGGTAGCCAGTCCCTTAGAACGCCCAGCCCGCTTGGGCGACGAGGGAATGCTCGCCGAAGGGCGCCCACTCGAGGAGCGCGTCGAGCCCGAGGGGCAGCGAGGCCGCTACCCCGAAGGCCACCTGCCAGTGGTTCACGTCGGTCCCGGTGACCGGCCGTCCAGCGATGGTCCACTCCACCGGCCCGCCGAATACCCTCGCGCCCACGTACGGGGCCACCACCCCGAAGAAGGCCTTGCCGGCGCTGGCGGAGAGCCCGAGGTCGAGCGCGGTGAGCGCCTCCTCCGGCTGGCCCGAAGCGGCCGTCCGGACGCCGGACGCCGCCAGGCTCGCCGACACCGCCAGGAACGGCCAGGGGCCTTCCTTGCCGTCGAGCGCGAGCCAGGTCGAGCCGAGCCGAGCGATCCAGCCCGGCTGCATCGCGTAGGAGACGCCGGCGGCGTCGATCCCCCCGCCGGTGACGGCCCCGGCGCCCGCCTGCACGGTGAACCCCGCTCCCAGACGGCGAGTGATGGAGACCGCCACGGAGAGCTGGTGGAAGGGAGCGCTCTCGGCGCCGAAGCGCAGCTCCGAGGCGAGCCAGGCGTAGGAGGCGGCGACGCGCCAGGGCGCCTCCGCCAACTCCCTCGCGCCGCAGTAGTCCTGGGCGATGGCCGTGGGCCCCACGGGCGCCGCGACGCCTCACCCGAAGGCGGAGGCGGGAAGGGCGCACAGGATCGCGGCCAGGGCCAGCTGCGCGACCCTCTTGCGTCCCGCTTCGAGGGAGAGAGGCATCGCCTCCTCCGGCGGAGCCGCCTCCTCGCCCGTCGGCGTGGACCGCCTAGTGGACGAGGATGCCGGCCTTGATGAGGTCGTCCACGATGGACGCCGCCACCGAGGTCGCCGCCTCCTGGGCGGTGTTGAAGTTGAAAGTGCTCGAGTTACCGCTCCAGACGAGCGACTCCGGAGCCGCCTTGGCCGCATAGACGTTGGTCTCGGCGGTGACGTAGGTGTTCTCGGTGTAGTAGCCGGGCGAGTAGACCGCGCCGTACCCGTAGCCGTAGTAGCCGTACCATCCGCCGTAGTAGGGCGCGGGGGGGACGTAGGCCACCGAGGGAGGAACGTACTCGGCCTGGGTCTGCTTGGCGAGGCGCTGGACCACGACCAGGTCGACGTTCGTCTCCTTCACGTAGGCCACCACCCTCTCCTTGTCGAGCTGGCCCGGAGGGAAGACGCCGGCCGAGGTGGCGACCTGGAAGCCCTTGCTCGCGAGGGCCTGGGCAATGGCGTTCTCGAAGGTCACCCGGTACTGCTGGTTGGGGATGATGGCGACCACGAAGATCCGGTTCACGGGGGCCGCCCGGTAGTTCGGATCGCGCCACACCTGGACGAGGTTGGTGGTGGCACAAGAGGAGAGTGCCAGCGCGGCGAGGGCCAGGGAGGTCGTGCGAAGCGGGCGGATCATCGCGGCTCCTTTCGAGAGGCGCAGGAGTCTACACGTTTCGGGATGGTCCGCGAGTCCATAGTTGGGGACGCGCCCTCCGACGCATCCGCGCACGGGCCCTAGGGGATGTGGTAGCGGAGGAGCCTCACTTCCAGTGGCCCGTTCCACAGGCGGTGGGTCCACTGAGGCGCGAGCTCGAGGTGGCGCTCCAGGAGCGGGTTGCCGGAGAGGAGGACCGCGTCCCATCCGGAGAAGCGCCGGAGCGCCCGTCCCAGCCCCTGATAGAAGCCGCCGAGCTGGAGCGGGCGCGCCCCCAGGCGCTCCCCGTAGGGTGGGTTCGTGCAGACCGTGCCGGCGGAAGCCCTCGGCTCCGCCTCCCTGGCGTCGGCCTCGGAGAAGAAGATGTCTTCCTCCACCCCGGCGGCGCGAGCGTTGCGCCGCGCCGCCTCGAGTGCCTCGGCGGAGCGATCGCTCGCCCAGATGGGCGCCGGGGCCCGCGGCAGCGCGGAGGCGCGCGCCTCCTCCTTCATGCGATCCCAGGCGGACTGCAGCTCGCCCCGGTAGCGAGGCCAGCGCTGGAAGCCGAAGGGGCGCCTCAGGCCCGGGGCCATCCGACGCGAGGCGAGCGCGTGCTCGATGGCGAGCGTCCCGGAGCCGCACATGGGGTCGAGGAAGGGACGATCGCCCGAGACCTCGCCCAGGGCCAGGATGGAGGCGGCGAGCGTCTCCTTGAGCGGCGCCTCGCTCGTCGCGGCCCGGTAGCCACGCCGGTGCAGCGGCTCACCGGCCAGGTCCAGGGACAGCTCGGCATCCCCGCGGGCGAGGTGGAGGACGATGCGGACGTCCGGATCGCGGGTGTCCACGTCCGGCCGCGCCCCCAGCCGGTCGCGAAGCGTGTCGACGACCGCGTCCTTCACCTTGAGCGCGGCGAAGCCCGAATGGGTGATCCCCGGCGAGACGCCAGTCGCATCCACCGAGAGCGTGGTTCGCTCGGTGAGCCAGTCGGTCCAGTCCACCGCGCGAGTGCCTTCGTAGAGCGCGGCGGCGTCGGGAGCGGGGAAGCGGGCCAGCGGCAGCAGGATCCGCATGGCGGTGCGGGCCCAGAGGCAGGCGCGCAGCCCTTCCTCGAGCCGCCCGGCGAAAGTCGCGGCCCCGCGCTCGCCCTTGACCCGCTTCAGCCCGAGGGCCACGAGCTCTCGCCGCAGCGCTCCCTCGGTGCCCCTCGCGCAGGTGGCCACCAGGCGGGTCGGCGGGCCCGCGCTCATCCCTCTCCCGGAGCCAGCCCGACCACCTCGGCGCGCCAGGCGTCCTTGCCCGATCGCTTGGCCTCGTACATGAGGTGGTCGGCGCGCAGGATCATCTCGTCCACCGACGAGGGCGGCGAGAGGAAGGTGACCGCGCCGATGCTGAAGGTCACCGCCTGGCTGGCGGGGGAGTCGCGCAGGCGAGCCCGGAGCCGCTCGGCCAGGGCGATCGCTCCGGGGCCGTCGATCTCCGGGAGGAGCACGCCGAACTCGTCGCCGCCCAGCCGGGCCACCGTGTCGTGCACCCGGACCGCCTCCCGCACCGCGCGTCCCACCGCGGCGAGCGCCTCGTCCCCGCCCACGTGGCCGAGGCGGTCGTTCACCGCCTTGAAGTCGTCGCAGTCGAGGTAGAGCAGGGAGAGCGGACGCCCGTGGCGGCGCGCCCGCTCCGTTTCCAGGGTAGCCGCCTCCACGAACGCCCGCCGGTTGGCGAGCCCGGTCAGGGGGTCGGTCCGCGCGGCGTGCTGCTCGTGCAGCAGCCGCTTCTTGAAGGCGTCGAGCACCGCGGTGAGCACCAGGAAGACCCCCAACTGCTCGGCCGCGTCCCACGCCATCACCGCCCCTGCCAGGCGCTCCCCGCTCAGGAGGGAGGCCTCGAGCGAGCCCAGGGTGGCGAGCAACGAGAGCACCGCTCCGGCCCCGAGCCCGGCGAAGATGGTGCCGAAGCCGATGGGCCCGAGATAGAGGAGCGTCAGGTCCACTCCGGGCCCGACGTACACGTCCGCCGCCGCCACGCAGGCGATGAGGCCGACGGCGATGGCGGTGGCGCCTCCCGGGGAGAACCCGTGGAACCACTCCCTCACCTCGCGGCGCAGCTCGTGCACCGCGCTCGGGTGCTCCGGGCGAACCCCCCCGTCCCCGTTCCGTCCCGCAGCCGTGGCCCGGCCCTCCGGCCCCGGCGCTGCCGGGGTTGCCTACACCAGACCGCTCCGGATACCCCGCGTCAAGCGCGACCGCGGGACGCAGCGGGCGGACGAGCCCCCCTCGCTCGTCACGGGCGGGAGGCCGTCTCCGGCAGCGCCACCACCTCGATGCGCCGGTTCCGGGCGCGTCCGCGGGCGGTGAAGTTGGGGAGCAAGGGGGCGTCGCTCCCCCTCCCGGTCCAGGTGAGCCGCTCCCTGGGAATGCCGAGCGCCACGAGACGCTCGGCGACGGCCTGTGCCATGGCCCGGGAAAGGCGGGCGTCCCCGTCCGCCTGGCCGCTCGCGTCCACGAAGCCCTCGATGCGGATGCGCGCCGCCGGCGAGGCGCGCAGCGCGCCGGCGAGGTCCTCGAGTCCGGAGGCCCGGGCGACGCGGGCGCTCCGCCCCTCGAAGGAGACCCCCTCGAGCACGAAGCGCTCCTTCGCGTTGAGTCGCCACGACCACTCCGCTTGACGGGCGGTGGCCGGGGCGGCGGGGGGAGGGGCGGGGGCAGCCGGGGCCTCGGGGCGTGGACGGGCCGCGAGGGCGAGCTCGCGCACCCTGGCGAGCCGCACCCGGTCGAAGCAGCCTGGGAGGGGCGGCCCGCCGACCGGGGAGAGGACCCCCTCGCCGGTCTCGGCGGCGGCTCTGCGGACGGCGGCGAGGGTGGTTTCGCCCGGTCCGCGAGCGACCCGCGCGGTGGCGGCCCGGATGAGCTCGCGCGAGCCTCCGGCCAAGTGGAGCGTGACGGTCAGGGTCGGCTCCTCCCCTCTTCCGCTCCCCTCCACCGAGCCGTACAGGACGCCGTCTGCGCCCAGCAAGTCCGCCAAGTCCATGGCGACGCTCGCGGGCAGGCCCTGCGGAAGGTCCATCGTGGAACCGGCAAAGATCGCGCGCAGATCGCGCTCCGGGATGGCCCTTCCTCTCGAGGCGCCCGCGGAGGCGAAGAGCGCCTCGTCCGCGGCCACGGCCGCATCCGGGACGTCGGATGCGTTCTCGAGCGGCGCGATGAGGAGACACCGAACGCGCACCGTCGCCGGCCCCTCCGCCGCGGCCCGGCCGGCAAGGAGAGCCGCTGCCAGAGCTGCGGCGGCGAGTCGCATGACTGCTATGCTAGCTCGAAAGTCCGCTCCTCCTCGGCCCCGGAGTCACGAAAGGGCCCCCCCGACCTGCGCCCACAGGTGCCCCATTTCACGTACCCGCCTCCTTTTGGTCACGCGATCGTGACGGAGCTGTGGATTATGGCTACACCGTGCCGAACATCTTGGTCGTGGACGACGAGCGCGACCTCGTCAGCCTGCTCGACTTCAACCTCCGGCAAGCCGGCTTCGAGACCACGCTCGCCCATAATGGCGAGCAGGCGCTGCAAGCGGCGCGGCGCCGCCTCCCGGATCTGACGCTGCTCGACCTGATGCTGCCGGACATCGCCGGCACCGAGGTCTGCCGCCAGTTCAAGTCCGACCCGCGCACCAAGGCGATGCCGGTCATCATGCTCACCGCCAAGGGGGAGGAACTCGACCGGGTGGTGGGCTTCGAGCTCGGTGCCGACGACTATGTGGTGAAGCCCTTCAGCATGCGCGAGCTTGTGCTGAGGGTGAAGGCGGTGCTGCGGCGCGCCGCCCAGAAGGGCGGGGACCGGCCCCGCAGCGAGCTGGGCGCCATCCGCCTCGACGTCGACGCGCACCGCTGCTTCATCCAGGGCGCCGAGATCGAGCTCACCCCGCTCGAGTTCCGGCTGCTCGCCACGCTCATGTCGCGCGCCGGGCGGGTGCAGTCGCGGGAACGCCTCCTCACCGACGTGTGGGAGATGTCGAGCGAGCTCGAGACCCGGACGGTGGACACCCACGTGAAGCGGCTGCGCGAGAAGATGGGGGCCGCCCGCGACCTGCTGGAGACGGTGCGCGGGGTGGGCTACCGCCTCGTCGACCCCGCCGATCAGGAGTAGTCGTTGGCGGTCTTTCGCGATCCCATTGCCGCGGCGATCCGGGAGCTGGAGGCCGAGCTCTCGGGCGGGCCCCGGGCGGATCTCTCGCCCTCGGTGGAGACGCTCGGCGCGCTGCTGCTCGAGCGCGAGGCGCGGCTGCGCGCGCTGGAGAGGGAGCAGCCGGAGCGCGAGCTGCTCGCCGCCGTTCCGGATGCCGCCGGGCTCATCTCGCGCCAGGGCATGGTCCGCTCCGCCAACGCGGCGCTCGAGAGCCTCGCCCCCGGCGGCCGGGCCGTGGGGCTCACGCTCCTCGAGCTCACCCGCAGCGGAGAGCTCTCCGACGCGGCCCGCAGGGCGCTGGAAGGCAACGCCAAGCGGCTGGAGGTGCAGCTCGGCCGCCGCAGCTTCCTCGCCCACCTCGTCCCGCTCGTGCGCGGCGAGGTGCTGGTGCTGCTGCGGGACGTCACCGAGCAGAGGCTCGTCGACTCCACCCGTCGGGACTTCGTGGCGAATGCGAGCCACGAGCTGCGCACCCCGGTGACCGCCATCTCCGGCGCGGCCGAGACGCTCCTTTCCGGGGCGGTGAACGATCCCGTCCGGGCCCGCCACTTCCTCGACATCATCGCCCGCAACGCCGACAGGCTCGCCCATCTCACCCGCGACCTGCTCGACCTGTCCCGGGTGGAGTCGCGCCAATGGGTGATCGCCCTCGAGCCGGTCCCGGTGGGGGCGGCGACCCGGAGTGCCGTCGAGGCGTGCGCCGACGCCGCCTCCCGCAAGAGGATCGAGGTGCGGGTCGAGGTTCCCGAGGAGGCGGCGGTGCGCGCCGACGTCCGGGCCCTCGAGCACGTGCTCCTGAACCTCCTCGACAATGCCGTGAAGTTCACTCCGGATGGCGGGACCGTCACCGTGTCGGCCGAGGTCGCCGCCGACGTCGTCACGCTCTCGGTGGCGGACACGGGTCCCGGAATCGAGCGCCACCACCTTCCCCGCCTCTTCGAGCGCTTCTACCGAGTGGACCCGGGCCGTTCTCGCGACTCGGGTGGGACGGGTCTCGGCCTCGCCATCGTGAAGCACCTCGTCCAGGCGCAGGGAGGCGAGGTCGGCGTCGAGAGCGGGTCCGGGGGGACCCGCTTCTGGGTGAAGCTGGCGCACGCCGCTGGGAACCGGGCCGCCGCTTCCCCGGGCGAGACTGTCACGCATTCGTGACAGAACGCCCCCCGGGGCGCCACCGCCGGGCGGTAAATCCTTCATCGCGTCGCGCCACGCCTTTTATTCCTCATTTCACACGGGCTCTTGGCCGTGGGCGGGGCGAGAGGCGTGCTGGGCGCCCGGCACGCCTTCTTCACGCCTGCGTCACCGGTCCGACACAGGCTCCCGGTAGACGAGGGCGCAGACAAGGCCCCGAAGTCAGAACGAAGAAAGGCGAATCGACATGAAGAAGCTTGCGCTTTGCGCGCTGCTCCTCGCTGGGAGCGCCCGCGCGGCAGTCCTGGTGACCGGAGCAGGAGCGACCTTCCCGTTCCCGCTCTACTCGAAGTGGTTCTCCGACTACAGCAAGCTCTTCCCCGACATCCATTTCAACTACCAGTCGATCGGGTCGGGCGGCGGCATCCAGCAGTTTGCGAACGGCACCGTGGACTTCGGCGCCAGCGACGCCCCCATGACCGCGGAGGAGATCGCCAAGGCCCCCGACGTGGTGCACATCCCCACCGTCCTCGGCGCGGTGGTGGTGACCTACAACGCTCCCTTCAACGGCCTGAAGCTCACTCCGGACCTGCTCGCCGGCATCTACCTCGGAAAGATCACGAAGTGGACGGACCCGGCGCTCGCCAAGGCCAACCCGGGCATCAAGTTTCCCGACCTGCCCATCACCGTGGTTCGCCGCTCCGACGGGTCGGGGACGACCTACGTCTTCACCGACTACCTCGCCAAGGTGTCCCCCGAGTGGAAGGAGAAGGTGGGGACGGCGAAGAGCGTGAGCTGGCCGGCCGGGCTCGGCGGCAAGGGCAACGAGGGTGTCACCGGGCTCATCAAGCAGACCCCGGGAGCCATCGGGTACGTGGAACTCGCCTACGCGAACCAGAACAAGATGCCCCTCACCGCCCTCCAGAACAAGGACGGCTCCTTCGTCACCCCGTCCATCGCGAGCACCTCGGCGGCCGCGGCCGGCGTCCAGCTCCCCGCCGACTACCGGGTGTCGCTCACCAACGCTGCCGGCAGCGACGCCTATCCCATCGCCTCCTTCACCTACCTCCTCGTCCACAAGGACGCGAAGGACCCGGCCAAGGGGGACGCTATCGTGAAGTTCCTGTGGTGGGCGATCCACGAAGGGCAGTCCACCGCGGCGCCGCTCGACTACGCGCCGCTGCCGAAGTCGGTGGTCTCGATGGTGGAGAAGACCGTCCAGGGGCTACACGTACAGGGCAAGCCGGTCTCTCTTGCTTCCTCCAAGTGAAATTGGCGCCGCCGTTCGGCCCGGACCCCTCGCCCACATCCGGCCCTCCCGCGAGGGGGACCGGGTGTGGTCGGCGGGACTCACCCTCTTCGGCGGAAGCATCCTCGTCATCGCCGGCCTGATCCTGGCCGAGCTGAACAGCGTGGCGAGCGTGGCCTGGCGGAAGCTGGGAATCCTCCACTTCCTCTTCGCCAGCGACTGGGATCCGGTCCAGGACAAGTTCGGCGCCTGGCCCTTCATCTACGGCACGCTGGTGACGAGCGCCATCGCCATCCTAGTGGCGGTGCCGGTCTCGGTGGGGCTCGCCCTGTTCCTGTCGGAGATGGGCCCGAAGGCGCTGCGCCGCCCGGTGGCCTTCGCCATCGAGGTGCTGGCGGCCATCCCGAGCGTGATCTTCGGCCTGTGGGGACTTTTCGTGATGGTCCCCTGGCTGCGCACCGGAGTGGAGCCGTTGCTGCAGAAGACCCTCGGCTTCCTCCCGTTCTTCCAGGGGCCGACCATCGGCCTCGGGTACCTGGCGGCCGGGCTCATCCTGGCGATCATGATCCTGCCCACCATCGCCTCGGTGACCATCGAGGTGTTGAAGACCGTCCCGCTCCCGCTTAAGGAAGGCGCGCTCGCGCTCGGGGCCACCCGCTGGGAGGCCATCACGATGACGGTGCTGCCGTACGCCCGCCCGGGCATCGTCGGCGCCGCCCTCCTCGGCCTCGGCCGGGCGCTCGGCGAGACCATGGCGGTGACGATGGTGATCGGCAACTCCCCCGAGGTCCACGCCTCCCTCTTCGCCCCCGGCTACTCGCTGCCGGCGGTGATCGCGAACGAGTTCGCGGAGGCGACCGGCGACGTCCACGTGGCCGCCCTCGCCGCGCTCGGGCTCGTGCTCTTCGGCATCACCGTGATCCTCAACGCCCTCGCCCAGGTGCTCATCGGGCTGGTGAGCCGGGGCCCCCGCCGGGGTGCGCGATGACCTCCCTGCGCTGGCGGCGATTCGTGGACGTCTTCTGGACGATGGCGAGCGGCGCCGGAGTGCTCCTCGCCCTGGTGCCGCTCGCCTCCCTGCTCTGGCTCGTCGTCTCCCAGGGAGCCGCCGGGCTCTCCTGGAGCTTCTTCACCAGCCTGCCGGCGCCGGTGGGCGAGCCGGGCGGCGGCGTGGGGAACGGCATCGTCGGCACCATGCTGCTCGTGGCCATCGCCAGCGTCCTGGCGATCCCGGTGGGGATCGGGGCCGGCGTCTTCCTCGCCGAGAAGGGCGACGGGCGAGCGGGAGCGGTGGTTCGCTTCGTCACCGAGGTGCTCTCGGGCGTGCCCTCCATCGTCATCGGCATCGTGGCCTACGGGCTGGTGGTGGCGCGCATGAAGCAGTTCTCGGCGCTCGCCGGCGGGCTCGCGCTGGCGCTGCTCATGGTCCCCACGCTGGCGCGCTCGACGGAGGAGTTCGTGCGGCTCGTGCCCGGGGCGCTCCGGGAGGCCTCGCTGGGACTGGGCGTGGCGAAGTGGAGGACGAGCCTGCTCGTCGTACTGCGCACCGCCGCGGGGGGGATCACCACCGCGGCGCTCCTCGCCGTGGCGCGCGCCGCCGGCGAGACGGCGCCCCTCCTCTTCACCTCACTCAACAACCAGTACTGGAACCTGCGGCCCGACCAGCCGACCGCGTCGCTCACCGTCCAGATCTTCAACTACGCAATCAGCCCCTACGAGGACTGGCACAGCAAGGCCTGGACGGCCGCGCTCGTGCTCCTGCTCGTGGTGGGGGTGCTGAACCTGCTCGCGCGGCTCCTCGCGCGCAACCAGATGGAGAGCGCGAGATGACGCGAGCGCAAGAGGTGACGACGGCGGTCGACCCCCGGGGCGCGAAGCCCGAGGAGCGGGGCGCCTCGGCGGCGCCCACCCTGGTCGAGCCGCCCAAGCCGTCGGTCGCTCCCCCGGTGCAGAAGACCGGTGCCCGGGGGACCGAAGGCAAGGAGGAGCCGAAGCTCCGGGTGAGCGACCTGAACGCCTGGTACGGCAAGACGCTGGCGTTGAAGAGCGTGAACCTGGTCGTTCCCCCCCGCAGCGTGATGGCCGCCATCGGCCCCTCCGGCTGCGGCAAGTCGACCTTTCTCCGCTGCCTGAACCGGATGCACGAGCTCATCCCCGGCGCCCGCGCCGAAGGAACCCTGCTGCTCGACGGCGAGGACCTCCTCAGCCGCCAGGTGGACCCGGTGGTGCTGCGCCGCCGGGTGGGGATGGTCTTCCAGCGGCCCAACCCCTTCCCGACCATGTCGGTGCGCGAGAACGTGGCTGCCGGCCTGAAGCTCAACGGCGTTCACGGCCGCCACAGCGAGATCGTGGAGCGCACCCTCCGGCAGGCGGCGCTCTGGGACGAGGTGAAGGACAGGCTGGACGAGAGCGCGCTCGGGCTGTCGGGTGGTCAACAGCAGCGCCTGTGCATCGCGCGCGCCCTGGCGGTCGAGCCCGAGGTGCTCCTCATGGACGAGCCGGCGAGCGCCCTCGACCCCATCGCCACCGCCAAGGTCGAGGACCTCATCCACGAGCTCAAAGAGCAGTACACTATCGTCATCGTGACGCACAACATGCAGCAGGCAGCCCGCGTGTCGGATCAGACGGCGTTCTTCTACATGGGCGAGCTCGTCGAGGTGGGCCCGACCGAGAAGATCTTCACCAATCCCGACAAAGCACAGACCAACGACTACGTCACCGGAAAGTTCGGGTAAGCATGGGCCCCGAGGCACATACCGACAAGGTCTTCGACGTCGAGCTGTTGGCGCTCCGCGACAAGCTGCTCGACATGGGTGGCA
The DNA here is from genome assembly GCA_035499295.1 of Anaeromyxobacteraceae bacterium. Classification (GTDB taxonomy): domain Bacteria; phylum Myxococcota; class Myxococcia; order Myxococcales; family Anaeromyxobacteraceae; genus DATJZG01. The sequence goes on along the minus strand of DATJZG010000082.1, from coordinate 18,917 downwards.
AGGTCGAGGCGGCGATCGCCGGGAGCGTGCGCTCCCTCATCGAGCGCGACAGCTCCCTGGCAGAGAAGGTGAAGCTCCAGGACCGGGAGATCAACCGCCTCGAGGTGGAGATCGACGACATGTGCCGGCGGCTCCTGGCGCTGCGGCAGCCGGCGGCGAGCGATCTGCGCTTCATCACCACGGCGCTCAAGATCGTGGTGGATCTCGAGCGCATGGGCGATTTGGCGGTCAACATCGCCGACCGAGCGATCCAGCTCAACCAGTCGCCGCCCGTCAAGCCCTTCCACGACCTCGTCACCCTGGCGGACCTCTCCGAGGCGCAGCTGAAGAAGGCGCTCGATGCATTCGTGGAGAAGGACGTGACCAAGGCGGAGGAGGTCATCCAGGGAGACGACCTCCTCGATGCCCTCTACCAGAAGCTGTTCAACGAGCTGCTCACCTACATGATGGAGGACTCGCGCGTCATCCGGCGCGCCACCAACGTCATGTTCGCGGCGAAGCAGCTCGAGCGCTTCGGCGACCACGCCATCAACCTGGCGGAGATGGTGGTCTACATGGTGCGCGGAACCGACGTGCGCCATCCGCACAGCCGCGACATCCAGCAGGGGTAGGAGCATCCGCCCTGCGGAAGCCAGGCCGGCGTCCCGGGCGAAGAGCGCAGATCAGTGGACCGGGGCCCGCGGGACGTCGGGGACGACGAGTACCGGGCAGTGCGCCCGGCGCGCCACCTTGTCGGCCACCGAGCCACGGACAAGGCGGGACAGCAACGGGCGCGGAGCGCTGCCCATGACGATGAGGTCGATCCCGCACTGCTGCGCGAACCCGACGATCTGATCGGCCGGCGAACCGGAAAGCCACGCCGACGCGACGTGGCCGGGCGCGAGCTCCTCCGCCTCCCGCAGCCAGGAGGCGAACCGCTCCCTCTTCTTCCGAGCGCTGCGCGCCGCCGAGGGCGGGGCGAAGACCGGAGACGGGGCGGAAGCCGCCCCGAAGACGCAGAGCACGGTGAGATGGGACCGGTGCTCCTCCGCCAGGGCGGCCGCCCGCCGCATCGCCGCGCGCGACGCGGCGGAGAAGTCGACCGGGCAACAGATCCGTCGCCACGCGGACAGCGCCGTCACCTCCAGGCGGTCATTCCACCCGCCCACAACCCGGATCTATCGGCGCGCCGAGGCGAATCCGGCTCCGGAACGTGCCAATCCGGTGTCGGCCGCCCGCGGGATGGAGGCGCCCGATCCCGGCAGGGGCAGGTCGACACAAGCGCCGGTCCCGCCACGGGAAACCCCCGCGGGACGGCAGGACGGTGGCGCCTCAGGCCGACCGGCGCAGAGCGGAGCGGTGGTCGTCCGCGCGCTGCGCGTTGATCGCCCCGCCCCATTGGACCTTCTCCGTCCCCCCGGGGAGGAGGTCGAACGCGTTCACGTCGTCGGCGATCTGCGCTCGGAGCTCGGCCAGGACCGCCCGCTTGGCGTGGGAGTCCGTCACCGGGAAGAAGAGCTCGTAGCGCCGGTCGAAGTTCCGCGGCATGGCGTCGAGGCTGCCGGCGTACACCAGCCAGCGGCCGCCGGCGCTGAAGGCCGCGACGCGCGCGTGCTCGAGGAAGCGCCCGACGAGGCTGCGGGCATGCACTCCGGGCCCCACCTCCGTCAGCGTGGTGCGGATGATGAGGTCCACCCGCGCCCCGGCGCGGGACGCGGCGGTCAGCGCGGCGAGCACCTTCGGATCCGTCATGTGGTTGAACTTCATGATGATGTGCCCGCCCCCGTGGGTCTCGCCGCGGATCCGCTCCACGAGAAGGCTGCGGATGGCGGCGCCGGTGCGCATGTGCCTGAGCCGCGGGACCTTCTCGGCCTCGAGCGCGTCGAAGAACGCCTTCGCGTCCCTCGTCAGGCTGCGGTCGGCGGTGAAGAGCGAGAAGTCCGTGTAGAGACGGGCGTTGCGGGTGTTGTAGTTCCCGGTCCCGACGTGGAGGTATTCGCGCTTCCCCCTCCTCACCCAGACGGCCTTGGCGTGCACCTTCCGCACCGGCAGCGGGAGGACGCGGACTCCCGAGTTCTGGAAGCGAAGGCCCCACTCCAGATTCTGGAGCTCGTCGAAACGGGCCCGCGCCTCGAGCAGCACCGCCACGTCCTTGCCCGCCCGCGCCGCGGCGATGAGCGAGTGCGCCAGGACGTTGTCGTCGCCGACCCGGTAGAGCGTGGCTCGCATCGACGTCACCTCGGCGTCCTCCGCGGCCGCGCGGGCGAAGTCCTCCACCGCCTCGTAGCTCTGGTAGGGGTGGTAGAGCATCACGTCGCCCCGGTCGATGCGACGGAACGGGTCCTTCCAGAACTTCGGGACGCGCCAGGGCTGGAGCGCCGGGTACTTGTAGCGGGCCGGGCCCCGGTCGACGATGTCGTTGACCAGCCGGAGGTCGAGAGGAGGCTGGATGCGGAAGACCTCGTCCGCCTCCAGGCCGAGGGCGAGCCGGATCGACTCGCTCCAGTGGGCGGGGAAGGTGTCCTCGACTTCCAGGTGGCTCACCCGGCCGTCGAGGCGCGTCTCCAGTGCGGCGGGCAGGTCCTCCCAATCGAGGCCGAGCTGGTCGATGGCCGCGAGCCTCACCACCCGGAGCTCGTGGAGCTCGGGCTCCCGGCTCTCGAGGAACAGGTCGCCGCGGAGGCGCAGGAGCTCCCCGAGCCGGACGTAGGTCCCCTCCCGTCCCGGGATCTCCAGGAGCCGGGGAACGCCCTCGGGAAGCCGGACCAGGTGCTCGAGCACGCCCACGCCGGTGGCGAAGTAGAGCGCCTGGTTCCGGATCTCGCGCACGGCCTCGGCCCGGATGACGTCGGTGCGCGGCGCCACCTCCTCGGCGAGGTAGGCGCCGAAGTAATCGAGCTCCTCCCGGGCCAGGCTCGACACCGGAACCACCCGGATGCCCAGGTCCTCGAGCGCCGGAAGGAGAGAGCGGTAGGCCTCGTTGGCGAGCGCGGTCTGGGCGCGCGCCTCGCCCAGGAGCGCGTGGTAGATCTCCTTCCCGCGCTCCTCCAGGAACGGCCGCGAGATGCGGGCCGCGAAGAACTCGTCCAGGTTGGAGGCCCAGATGGCGAGGAAGCGCAGCCGCTCCAGGATGGGGAAGTCCGCCCGTCCCGTCTGGGCCAGAACCCGGCGGTTGAAATGGAGCCAGGACAACTCCTGGCTGGTCGACAAGAGCTTCGTGCGAGTCATCGGCGCTAAGCCAACCACATCTCGGACGCGCCGGGTATCGCCTCCGGCAAAAATGTCACATGGGGTCGCCGGCCGGCACTACTGGTTGACGTGGACCACCTTGGCCGGCGGAAAGCCGTTGAAATGGGTGGCCGAGGCGTGGCTGTAGGCGCCGATGTTCTTGCTGTAGAGCATGTCTCCCAGCCGGAGGTCGGAGGGAAGATCCTCGGCCATCGACACCACGTCGAGGGCGTCGCAGGTGGGGCCGAAGACCGAACAGATCTGCGTCGGCCCCTTCTTGAAGGAGCGGAAGTGGTACTGGCAGTGGTCGAAGATCACGCCGGAGAAGGTGTGGTACACGCCGTCGTCGATGTAGTAGCAGAGCTTCCCGTCGCGCACGGCGCGCCCGATGATCCGCGAGATGGCGGTCCCGGCGGTGGCGACGAAGAAGCGCCCCGGCTCGGCCAGGATCTGCACGTCCTTGGGGAAGAGGCGGTCGAGCTCGCGGTTCAGGATGCGCGCCAGCTCCCGGAAGGGCTTCACGGCGGAGTCGTACGGGGCGGGGAAGCCTCCCCCGATGTCGAGCAGGTTCATCTTGGTGTAGCCGCGGTCCTTCGCCTCCTGGAACACGTTCGCGGCCAGGTTGATGGCCTGGACGTAGTTCTGGAAGTTGGTGGTCTGGCTGCCGACGTGGAAGCTCAGCCCCTCCACCACCAGCCCTTCCTCCGCCGCCGCCAGGATGAGGTCGACCGCCTCCCCCGGGGAGGCTCCGAACTTGGAGGAAAGCTCCACCATCGCGCCGGTGTTGGGGACCTTGAGGCGCAGCGCCACGCCAGCCCGGGGCGCGTGCTTCTTGATCTTCCGGATCTCCTCCAGGTTGTCGTAGGTCACGAGCGGGCGGTAGGGGTCGAGCGCCCGCAGGGTCTCGTTCGCCTTGATGGGATTGGCGTAGATGATCTTGTCCCAGATCCAGTCCTGGCGCTGCTTGTCCGGCATGTCCTTGATGTTCTCGTAGACGATCATGAACTCCGGCATGGACGCCACGTCAAAGCTCGCCCCCGCCTCGAAGAGGGTCTTCACGATGGCCGGATCCGAGTTCGCCTTGACCGCGTAGTAGGCCTGCACGCGCGGCAGGTACTTCCTGAAGGCGGCATAGTTGTCCCGCAGCTTGTCGTGGTCGACGACGAACAGCGGCGTGCCGTGGGTCTTCGCCAGCTTGTGGAGCTGAGCCTTTTGGATCATGCGCGCCTCCCGCCGCCCTCTAGTCGCCGTCGGTGACGAGGAAGTTCTTGAACTGCCAGGGATCGTCCCGATCGAGGGACGGGTTGTTGTGCCCCTCGAAGGCGTTCGTGTAGTGCTTGAGCGGCGTCCAGTCCGAGGGCTTGGAGATGAAGCGGCCCAGGTAGGGCTTCGAGATCTTGAGGACGTAGTCGTGCGGGAGGTCGTCCGGGACCACCACGCCCCGGGTCGGGTTCTCGATCATCCACACCACCGCCGCCACCACCGAGATGGCCACCTGCATGGTGGTGGCGTTCTGGTGCGGAACGAGCCGCCGCGACTCCTCGATGCTGAGGTCGCTCCCCACCCACCACGAGTTGTAGGCGTGCCCCATGATGAGGGCCCCGAGGATGTCGGCTCCGCTCGTGATCTCGTCGTTCAGGATGCGCAGCTTCTTCTGGAGCTGGTAGTCGTACCCGCGCAGCTCGTTTAGGGAGGCGATGGCCGAGTCCGACGGGCAGTAGGCGTAGTGGACGGTGGGGCGGTAGACGGCCCTGCCGTCCTCCCACACGGTGAGCCTGTCCGAGATGGTGAACGCCTCGCCGTGGCGCACCACCATCCCGTGGATCCGGTAGTTGGGCACCCAGGAGACCACGAGGGTGTTGATCCCCATGCGCGCCAGGCAGATCTGGTTCTTGGGCCCCTCCTGGTGCTGGCAGGCGAGCGGGGGGAGCTCCTTCTCGTGAGTGCCCCAGCCGAGCTCGGCGGTGGTGGTGCCCTCCTCGCGGAAGCCCTCGATGCTCCAGGTGTTCACGAACTCGTCGACTTCCTTGGGGCGGTCCGTGATCTGCGTGTCCCGCTCGCTGCAGTGGATGACCTTGACCCCGAGCTTCATGGCGAGTCGGTTGAAGACCCGGTCCGCGACGAGCTGCCTCAGCTCTTCGGCGGCTTCCCCCGCGAACTTCCCGTCCTTCAGGGACCGCTGGGCGATGTCGATGAGCCCCTGCTTGGTGAAGTGCGAGATCAGGCCGGGGTTGGCGCCGTGCTCGACCACGGCGGTCGGTCCCGGCTCCGACCACTTCGCCACCATCCGCCGCACGTTCATGTGCCGCCAGTAGAGGGTCCTCTCCTGAGGCTTCTTGTGCTCCGCGCCTTCGTAGGGATCCCAGACCTCCACCGAGGTGTTCACGTACAGCACGCCCTCGCCGTGGCACCACTCCAGGATCTCGCAGGCGTCGATGTTCCAGGCGAGATCGATGAGGATGTCGCCCGGCCCCAGGTACTTGCCCAGCACCGTCGCCATGTTGTCGCGGGTGACGCGCTTGCGGACGAAGCGCACGCCGCGCTTCAGCCAGGGCCCGAGCACCGGGCGGCGGTCCTCGAAGTCCATGACGGTGATGTTCTTTGCCGGCACCTTGAGGTGCTTCATGAGGATGGGAAGCGTGCACTGCGCCACCGCCCCGTAGCCCACGAACAGGATGCGCTTCCCGAACTCAATCATTGGTGTCCTCGGAGACGAAGTGAACGGACCCCCTTCACGCGGGGGTCGACATTCTAATGCCCGCGGAGATTCGCAGGGGCGATTTCTCGCCCTCCTCAGTGGCCCTGGACCCGGGCCGGCTCGGGCACCGCGGACGCATCGTGCAGGCGAGAGACGGCGCCTGCCACCAGCGCCAGCCCCTCGAAGAGGAGGTGGGCCGCGAGCAGGCAGGTGATGTCCGCGTGGTCGAGCGCGGGACAGACCTCCACCACGTCCATGCCGACGAGGCGCAGCCCGGCGAGCGAGCGCACCAGGGCGAGCGCCTCGCGAGAGGTGAGGCCCCCTGGCACCGGCGTCCCGGTCCCGGGCGCGAAGGCCGGGTCGACCGCGTCGACGTCGAAGGAGAGGTAGAAGGGGCGGTCCGCCACCGCCGCGCGAATCTCCCTCGCCAGGGGCTCGACACCCCGGTCGCCCACGTCGGCGGAGGTGTAGACGAGCCCGTCGTGGTGCGAGTCGGCGTGGTCCCCGCCGCGGGGGCCCCGCACTCCCACCTGGTGGAGCTGCCCGGGCAGGATGAGCGCCTCGTCGAGGGCGTGCCGGAACGGGGTGCCGTGGTGGTAGCGCTCGCCCCAGACCTCCGCGCCGCTCGTGTCGAAGTGGGCATCGACGTGGATGACCGCCACCGGACCGTGACGGCGGACCGCGGCGCGAAGCGCCGGGAGAGCGATGGAGTGATCGCCGCCGACCAGGAAGGGGATCGCACCTCCCTCCAGGACCGCGCCGGCCTCGGCCTCCACCCGCTCCCGCATCGCCGCCGCCTGGAAGGGCGGGAAGACGACGTTCCCCCCGTCTACCGCCAAGACCCGCTCGAACACGTCGAGCCCGAGCTGCGGATGCCACCCCTGCAGGAGCGCGCTCACCCGGCGAACGTGGAACGGGCCGAAGCGGGCGCCGGGCTGGTAGGTGGAGCCGCCGTCGAAGGGCACCCCCAGGAACACGGCGCGAGTTCCCGGGGGCAGCGGCCGCGAGAGCGCGGAGGGCAAGCGGAAGAACGGCGTCTGGCCGTGCGCCAGGTACTCAAGAGCCGACTGCTGGGGCAAGTGTCCCTCCCAGGAGCGTCAGGATGCGCTGCCGAACCGCGCGCGCGAGTTGGCTCGGGCAGTCGTACGCGTCCGGCTCCACCCGAGTGCCGAAACGGATGCGGACCACCGCGCGCCGGCCGCTCGCCACCCGCAGGTAGTGCGGCAGGAAGGTGGCGTCGCCCACCCAGGCGAGGTCGCGCGGCTCGTAGGAAAGCGCCACCGGGAGCACTGGCACCCCGGTGTTCCGGGCCACGCCGAAGAGGCCGCGCCGGAACGGCAGCACCTGCTCCCCGGTCGAGGTGGTGCCCTCGGGGAAGTTGAGCACCGGCAGGCCGGCGGCGAAGGCGCGCTCCGCGCCCCACAGGACGCGGGCCCCGCTCTGCGGGTCGCCGCGGTCGACGAAGAGGACCCCGAGCTCGCCCACCAGCCCGCCGACGATGGGCCATCCGGAGATGTCGAGCTTCGAAACGGGGACGCACGGCACCGTCGAGCCGAGCACGAGCGGGTCGAGCCAGCTCACATGGTTGGAGGCGAGCACCGCCGGGCCGAAGGGCAGGGGGCCGTCGACGTCCACCCGTACGGCGTGGAGGTCGAGGAGGCGCCGGCACACGTCCCGCAGGACCTGGGCGCGCGCCCGCATCTGGTCCGCGTCGGAGGGTCCGCGCAGCCGCCGGAGTCGCCCGGCTGCCGCCGCCGCGGACAGGCCGGAGGCCGCCAGACAGACTCCGGCGCGGGCGAACCGCACCCCGGCCTCGGCGGCGGGCGGGAGGAGGCCGCCCGGGCTCAAGCCACCCCCGCGAGGTCCTGCGAGGGCTCGACGAGCCCGAGCCTGCCGAGTCGGCTCTGGAGCTTGTCGAAGGTGGCGCGGTCGACGCGGGCGACGATGCGGCGGTCGCCCGGCCCGTAGAAGTCCTCGCGCACCGAGATCTCCCGGGCGCCGACGGCCGCGTGGAGGGCGCGGGCGGCGAGGTTGTCCTCCTTCACCGTGAACCAGCAGGAGTCGACGCGCTGGCAGATGGCGGCGATGAGGCGCCGCAAGAGCTGGAAGGCGACGCGCGATCCCTGGAGCTCGGGCGCGACCGCCAGGGTGGTGCAGTAGGCCTCGCGGCCGCGGACGAAGGTGAGGACGTATCCCACCGCCTTCCCGTCCTCGAGGGCGATGAAGCAGGTGTCGCGGAAGAAGTCGCAGCACAGGCGCACGTAGTACGGCCCCAAGACGGCCTCGCCGGCGCTTCCGAACACCTCCTCCTCGAGGCGCATGAGCGCCGCGAAGTCGTCGCTCGCCAGGGCTCGAATCTCGCGTTTGGACATGTTCTCGAGTAGCGCACGCTAGCGCGGCCGTGTGGACAGAGGGTCACGCGCCGGCGACGAGTTCGCGAACTCCGCAGGTCGATCCGGCGCGTCCCGGGTTCCGGCGGCGAGCTCGCGCACGAGGGACTCGAGCGCCTCGAATGCGTCCGAGTCCCTGGGGCGCTCCAGCCGCTCCAGGGCTCGTCGATAGCCCTCGCGTCGTTCGAGGAAGCGGAGGATGGTCCGGCCGGAGAGGGCGGAGTGGCGAAGCGTCTCACCCACGCCGAGGGCCTGCACCTGGAGCGCGTTGAGACGCTGCTCCGCGCAGGCCTCGGGGACGACGAGGATGGGCTTCCCGAGGAAGAGGGCCTCGCTGATGAGCTGGTGGCCGCCCGTCGCCACCACCGCGAAGCAGCTCGCCAGGTCCTCGACGAAGCTCGCCTCGTCGATGGGCTTGTGGGTGACCGTCCCGTCTCCTCCCTCTCGGCCAGCGCCGTAGACGAGCACCGGGCGCCCCGCGGACCGGAGCGCCTCGTCCACGCGGCGCGTGTAGAGGTGCACTCCGTTGTTGAAGTAGACGAGGAGGTGGTCCGACTCGGAGGGGCGGCTGCGCAGGACTCGATCCCGCAGCACCGGCGGGACGGTTCGCGTGCCGGGCCTTCGCGGCGGGGCCTCGTAGAAGCTGGAGACGGCGGCCCGGTCGACCTTGCCGACGAGGAGCCGGTAGAGTGCGCCGTCCAGGGCGAGCGGCAACCGGTCGCGAAGGGGCACGCGCGGCCGGCAGTGAGCGATCACTCCGACGTGGTCGAAACCGATGCTGGGGATGCCCATCCGCGCGGCCGCGCGCAGCGTGAGCGGCTCGGAGTCCGACACCACCACGTCCGGGCGGGACCGGGCGAGGAGCCCCTCCACCCGGCGGCACTCCGCTCCCCGGGTGAGGAGATCCCAGACGAGGGCGGCGTTCGACGCCACCGTGGCCGGCCCGGAGACCCTGGTACCGCGGTAGTCGAACGCCAGGTACGGGATCCGTTCCACCGGGAAGTGGCCGGAGAGGATGTGGAACGCCTCCCCCCCCGCCAGCACCCGGACCTCCGCCATCAGCGCCAGCCGCGGCAAGAGCGCCATGACGCGAGTGGCGTGTCCTCGGCCGTACCCATGGACCCCGTATGCGATACGCACGGCGCGCAAGAGTGGGGGCGAGCCGCGTCTGCACGTCGTCGGATCGGTGACGAAGGGAGGACGAAAAAGGCCCCGGGGCCGAACAGTCACCGAACCGCCACCGGCCCGACTTACCCTCCGCGAATGGACGAGCTCCACGTGGTGTTCGGCGCTGGCCAGGTCGGAGGGATCCTCGCTGGAAGGCTCCTCGACCTCGGCAAGCGCGTGCGGATCGTGAGCCGGACCGGTCCGGGCGCGCCCGGGGGTGCCGAGCGCGTCCTTGGCGACGCCATGGACGCCGGGTTCTGCCGGGATCAGGGGCGCGGTGCGGTCGCGATCTACCACTGCCTGAACGCACCCTACCGCGCGCGGGCATGGGCGGAGTGCCTCCCGACGCTGGCCGCAAACCTGGTGGAGGCGGCCGGGAGGGCGGGCGCGCGCCTGGTGGTGCTCGACAACCTCTACGCGCTCGGGCGCCCCCGCGGCCGGTTGCTCGACGAGGACGTGTCCATGAACCCCTGCAGCCGGAAGGGCGAGATCCGTGCCCGGATCGGGGAGGCGCTCTTCGCCGCGCACCAGCGCGGTGACGCCCGGGTCACCATGGGGAGGGCGTCGGACTTCTACGGGCCGGGCGGCCTGCAGACCCATTTCGGCGAGCGCTTCTGGAAGCCGGCGCTCAGCGGCCGGACGGTGCCCCTGTGGATGGAGCTCGACACGCCCCACAGCTACCACTACCTACGCGACGTCGCGCGCGGGCTCGCCATCCTGGGAATGTCGGAGGAGGACGTCTGCGGGCGCGCCTGGATGCTGCCGTGCGCGCCGGCCGGAAGCACCCGCGAGCTGGTGGCACGCCTCGCGCACGAGGTGGGTCGACCGATCCGGGTGCGCTCGATGCCGCCGGTCGCCGCGCGCATCCTCGGGTGGGGAGCGCCGCTCCTGCGCGAGGTGGCGGAGATGTCGTACCAGTGGGAGGAGCCCTTCGTGGTGGACGACCGGCGCTTCCGCTCCCGGTTCGGCCTCGAGGCGACGCCCGTGGCCGAGGCCGCGCGCGAGACCGTGGAGTGGGCCGTCGAGACCTACCGCTCCGGCGGGCCGGCGGGGTCGGCCGCGCGCGCACCGCGCTGAACGGGGCTGGCCCCCGCCTCCTTCACCAGCTGCGGGAGCCTCCGGCGCCCGACGGCGGCGGCGAGGAGCGAGAGGACCACCCCGACGGCGAGCGCCATCCACTGGCCGGGGGCGACGTGGGCGGTAAACCCCTCGGCGGAGGGGAGCTGCGCGCCGAGCGCCGCGTAGAGAGTGCAGCCGGGCGCCACCGCCAATGCGGTGGCGGCGAGGTAGTCCCGGGCGCGCACCCCGGTCGTCCCGAAGGCGTAGTTGAGGAGATAGAAGGGGACGAACGGCGAGAGCCGGAGCCAGAACACCACCTCGAAGCCTGCGTGCTCGAGGGCCCGGGTGAAGCAGGAGAGCCGGTGACTGCGGGCGAGGAGCCTGCGGAGCGCGTCGCCTCCCACGCTTCGGCCCGCCGCGAAGGCGGCGGTGGCACCGACCGCCGTGCCCGCGACGGCGACGAGCATTCCGGCGAAGGGGCCGAAGGCCTTGCCGGCGCCGATGGCCAGTGGGGCCGAGGGGAGGAGCAGGAGGGCCGCCGGGACGAAGGCCCCGGCGTAGGCGAGGGCGCCCGCCGGGCCGGCACGTCCGGCGGCCGCGAGAAGTCGGGTGCACCATTCCCAGAGGGGGAAGAAAAGCCCCAGGCAGAGGAGGCCGAGGAAGAGCGCGGCGAGGGCCAGCAATCTCCGCATGCGGGACGATTCTAGGTCCGCGCTCGCCCACCCGCGGGCAACGAGCGCGTGACGCCGTCCAGTGGCGACCGGGCGGGCACGCGGAAGCCGGCCGGGGGGGCTCAAGCCGCTGCGCTGGGGCGCCGCCAGCGCCGCAGCAGGTGGACCGCCAATGCGGTGCCGAGGAGTCCCGCGCCGAGCAGTCCCACGCGCTGCCAGGCCTCGGCGAGCGAACCCGCGTCGCGGCCCACCCGCGCCCCGAGCCAGAGGAGCGCCGGCACCTGGATCAAGGCCGCGGTGGCATCGACCGCGAAGAAGCGCGGCACGCCCATCTGGGAGGCGCCGCAGGCGAGGTAGATGGGGCCCCGGACGAGCGGGGTGAAGCGCGTGGCGAACACGAGACCGCGCCCATGGCGCCGCACCGCGTCGAGCGCGCCCTGGACCGTCGGTGACCCGAACGCCCGCCGGAAGGGGCCGAAGAGCGAGGCCCCGCGAGCCAGCCGGCTCCCGATGAACACCGCCGCCGAGTTCGCCGGGAGGAGACCGAGGAGCACCGCGAACAGTGCAGTGAAGAAGCCGATCCGCCCCTGGCTCCACAGCATGCCCAGCGTGGCGGTGACGATCTCCTCCGGAACGGAGGGCAGGACGCACGCCTGGAGGAGGAGCCAGGTGGCGGTGAGGGCGATCTGCCAGGCGGGCAGGTCGGAGAAGGTGACGAGAAGGTCCTGCATCGCGCGGCACTTTACCGGAATATCCCCGGAAGCGCGCCTCCCCGGCCTGCGGGATGGGCCCGGGGAGGACCGGGCCGGACCCCGAATCGGCACCGGCCGGCCACGGATCGGCCTCACGGTGCGTACATGCTGTCTCTGGGCTGTTCGGGCGGGTAGGGCGCGTGGCGGAGCCCAGGAGGCCGCTCGTGACGAGCTACCAACTCTACGCCATCTACGTCGGCGCCTACTCGGACTCCTCGCCCTTCGCCGAACGGGCCGACGGCGGCGGCCGGTCCTGCTCGCCGCCCACCTGGCTCGGCTCCATCGAGCGGGCGATCGCGGAGTTAGCGGCGCACGACGCGACCAACGGGACGCCCATGCGGTCGAAGCGCGAGTTCGATCGCTCGCTCGAGGAGGGGGCGGAGCTGCTCGAGCGCCTCTACCTGCGAGACCGTTGCGCGAGCCCCCACCTCGACGGGAAAGGCGGGGCCGGCGAGGGTGCCTGGGCCGTTCCGACGGAGCCGCTCCTCCTTCCGGCTGCCGGAGACGGCGCCTAGAGCGGCGTCGGACCCGCGCACACACTGTGGGCAAACCTGCGGCGCCGAAGGCGTTTCCGAGTTCCGTTGCGAACTCGTTACCGGTGCCTCACCTCGCCGCTACCCCGCTCCCCTAGGCTCGAAGGGGCATCCCCGGAGGGGGAAGGAAGGGGCACATTGACCGCGAGCCAGGTCCTCTTTGCGCTGGCCCTTCTCGGCGCAGCACTCGTCGCGGTGCAGGTGTGGGTGCTGCGCCGCCACGCCCGCTCGCCGCGGCAGGACCCCCGGGAGTTCCTCGGCATCTCGATCCTGAAGCCCCTGTGCGGGAAGGACGAGGGCCTGTGGGAGAACCTCGAGGTCTTCGCGTCGCTCGACTACCCGCTCTACGAGGTGCTCCTCGGGGTCCGCGACCGGACGGACCCGGCCTGGGAGGTCGCACGGGCCGCCGTTGCCCGCTGGCCCTCGCGGTTCCGGCTGGTGGTGCAGCGCGGCGAGCCGGGCCTCAACCCGAAGGTGAACCAGCTCATCACCCTGGAGCGCTCTGCCCGCCACGAGCTGCTCGTGATCAGCGACTCGAACGTGAGGGTCCGGGCCGACTACCTGCGGGAGATCGCCTGGCACCTGGAGGCGGAGGAGGTGGGTCTCGTCACCCACCCGATCGTGGGCGTGGGCGAGCGATCGGCCGGCGCGTTCTTCGACAACCTGCACCTGGCGGCGAACGTGTCGCCCGGGATGGTGACGGCGAAGCGCCTGGGTGGCCGGGACGTGGTGGTGGGCAAGTCGATGGCATTCCGGCGGTCGGACCTGGAGAGGCTCGGCGGCTTCGAGTGCGTGAAGGACGTCCTGGCGGAGGACTACGTCCTGGGCGTGAAGATCTGGTCCGTGCTGGGCAAGCGTGTGGCCATCGCTGCCTCCCCGGTCGAGAACCTGAACTGCGAGCGGGCCGTGGGCGAGTTCCTCGGCAGGTACACGCGCTGGTGCGTGATGCAGCGGATGATCGCCGGGCCGGCGCTCTACGGATCGCAGATCCTCCTCAACCCCGTGGTCTTTGCCGCGGCGGCCGCGGCGCTCGCCCCCTGCTGGGCGTCGGGGACCTTCTTCCTCGCCGTCTGCGCCCTGAAGGCCATCCTGGACGAGGCAGCGGTGCGCACGCTGCGCGGCTCGGGCTTCCGCTGGCATCGGCTGGTCCTCGTCCCGGTGAAGGATCTCCTCTTCGCGCTGGCCTGGGTGCGTGGCTTCCTGGAGAACAGCGTCGTCTGGCGGGGCAACCGCTTGCGGGTGCTGCCGGGATCGGCGCTCGCTCGCCCCGGCCGCAAGGCGGCTGGCTCGATCGAGGATGTGGAGGGAGCGCTCGCCACGGACTCCTGACGGCCGAGGCCGTCGAGTGAGGCGCGACGGGGTCGGGGCCTCGGGCGATCAGGCCACGGCGACGGCCGCGGCCAGGGACCTCGGACCGGGCGTCCAGGCGCGGGGCGCGATGCGCTCGGTGGCGAGCCAGCCCTCCCACACGACCTCGCCCGCGGCGTGCGCGAGCAGCCGGGCCCGGCCGAGCTGGGTGGTGCATCCCGCGTTGAGAATGCGCATGGGGGCGGCGCGGGGTCCGGCGACGTGGAACTCGGCGGGAACGTGGCGATGGCCGTGCAGCACGAGCTGGCACCGGCCGACGATCCGGCCGAGGAGATCTTCGCCGAGCGGCAGCTCGTTGGCGCTGGGGAGCCCGATGAGGGTGGCGAGCTTCTCCGCCAGGTCCTCGACCGGCAAGGGAAGGACGTGGTGGTGGAGCATCAGCACGGCGAGCGAGCCGCGGGGCGCGTCTGCCAGGGCGACCTCGACGTCCGCGACGTCCTGGGGGGTCACCTCCCCGTGGCCGTCGATGAGGGACTTGTTGTGCGGAGCCGTCGAGTCGAGCCGGACGACGTGGATCCCGGGCCGTTCCGAGACCGACACTCGACCCCCCCGCATCAGGCCGCGCCCGGCATCGTCGCCAAGGCGATCGTGGTTGCCCGGGACCACCAAGAGCCGGCCCTGCTCCAGCAGGCCCGCGAAGATGTGCTCGAAGCGCGCCAGCTCCTCGCGGCGGCCGCGGTGGGTGACGTCGCCAGTGAGGAGCACGTCGTCCACCCGGGCCGCCAGCAGCGCGTCGACGAGCCGGCGCGCCGCATGGTCGGTGGCCTCGTCCCGGCCCAGATGCAGGTCGGAGATGTGGGCTAGTGTGCGCGGCACTCGTCCTCCTCCCGGACCGCCTTCGACACTTTTGGTTTTAGTGGACCAAAGTGTCGGGGTTGTCTCGCGAATGGATCAGGTTCGAGAATCTTGGCCTCGGCACTGAGGGTCGGTGCGCGCGTGTAGGATGTTCCGGGGACGGGGCCCCGAGCGGAGCCGCCGCCGGGCGGCGAGCTCACCGGAGAGGGGCGGGAGCTTCCAGGGCCCCGCTTCCCGGCGGGATCGGCCGGGCGCAGACCCGCTGCGGGGGCTATAGGGGGGTGCCGATGGGGAGAAACACCACGGTCGTCGACCGGATTCGCGCCTTCAACGAGGGGCGCGACCCAGATCTCTTGAAGCGGAAGTACCAGCTGATGCGGTCGAGCGCGCACGCCTTTCTGCGCGGAACCGCGCACCTGTTCTACGACGAGCTCCCCCGCGCCGCCTTGCTCAAGACCGCCCCCGCGGCCTGGATCTCGGGGGACCTGCACCTCGAGAACTTCGGCACCTACCGGGGAAACGACCGACAGGTCTACTTCGACCTCAACGACTTCGACGAGGGCGCGCTCGCGCCCTGCACCTGGGATCTCCTCCGGCTCTCGGTGAGCCTGCTCCTCGCCACCCGGGAGCTCGAGGCCCGCCCGGGGGTGAGCCGCGACCTCGTGAACTCGCTCCTGGAGGCGTACGCCATCACCCTTGGCGGCGGAAAGGCGGGCTGGGTGAAGGAGGAGACGGCCGAGGGCATGGTGCGCGCCCTCATCGATCAGGTCCGGAGGCGCCGGCGGAGTTCGTTCCTAGACTCCCGCACGGTCGTGAAGGGCGGGAAGCGGCGCCTGCGGCTCGACGGCAAGAGAGCGATCTCGGTGTCGGCTGCGGCTCGCCACGACGTGATGCACTTCATGCGGCACCTCGCCCGCGAGCGCGGCGACCGGATCCTCGAGCCCCTCGACGTCGCTGGCCGCATCGCTGGTACCGGCAGCCTCGGGCTCGAGCGCTACGTCGTCCTGGTCCGAGGTCACGGCTCCCCGCACCACAACCTGCTCATCGACCTGAAGCACGAGCCGCGGTCCGCGCTCCGCCCACACCTCAGGCTTTCCCAGCCCCGCTGGGGGAGCGAGTCGGAGCGAGTCGCGCGCATCCAGGAGCGGGCGCAGGCGGTCAGCCCCGCCTTCCTCGCCGACGTGCGCCTCCGAGAGAAGTCCTTCCTGATGAAGGAGGCGCAGCCGTCGGCCGACAAGGTGCAGCTCGCGGCCTCCAAGCGAGGCCTGGCCGACCTCCCCGGGCTCGTTCGCACGCTCGGGGGGCTCGTGGCCTCGAGCCAGCTGCGCAGCAGCGGGCGCCAGGGCTCGGCCATCGCCGATCGCTTCATCGCGTTCGGAGAGCGTGCGAGCTGGCGAGGCGAACTGGTGCGGTTGGCCGAGGAGATGGCGGACGAGGTCGAGGAAGACTGGCGAGCATTCCGCGCCTCGTCCCTCTAAGTACGGCTCCGAGGGCGATCTGCAACCCGGAGCGACAACACGATCCGGCCGGGGCACCCGACGGTCCAGGGATTGGGAGCGGCGATGGAACCAACTTTCGGCCTGGGCGACTACACCCTACGGGGGGATGAAAGACCGAGCAGCGAGGACGTCTCGAGCTACTTGAGCGTGCTGGTAAGGCTCGCCGCCCTAGACGGCCTCGAGGTGTCCGAGAAGACCTTCGTCCAGAGGGTGGGCGCTGCCCTGGGGATCGACTCCGAGGTGGCGGTCCACGCCCACCAGCTCGCAGACGACGAGTCGGTCTCGTCCGAGGCGCTCGTGGCCCGCATCCGCGACAAGGGGCTGAGGCTGTGCCTGCTCCGCGACGCTTACCGCCTGGCGGCGGTGGACAACGTGGTGAGCGACTCGGAGATCCGGGAACTCGCCGTCATCGCCAAGGCCCTCGGAATCGAGCGCAACGCTGCGGCGGCCGTGCGGTCCATTGCGCTCCAGGAGGTGCGCCTCCAACGCGAGTTCGCGAAGATGGTGAGCGAGGCGCGGGCCTGACGACCGGCGGCCAGGGGGTCGTCAGTCAGCCTCTAGCGCGTCGCCTCCTGCGGGCCGCCGCCGTAGGCGGCGGGCTCCCCGAGGCTCCCCGCCGGCGGGAGGTGGCGCAGGTAGATCACGATTCGCCACATTTCCTCCTCGCTCAGGATCCCTCGCGAGGCCGGCATGCCGGAGGGGAAGATCCCGTTCTCCACGATCCACTTCAGTTGGCCGTCCGTGTACGCCTGGACCTCCGGCGAGCTGAGGCGGGGGACCGGGGGCGACATCGCCTCGGCGAAGGGGACGCCCGTGTTCTGCCCGTCGAGACCGTGGCAGGCGAAGCAATAGCTGGCGAAGGCCTGCCGCCCCTTGCGAACCGTTTCGGCGTCGGCCGCGAGAGGGTTGCGGTCGGCTCGGCCGCCGACGGTGATTCGTCGCTTCACCTGCGAGGCGACGGCCCGCTCCAGGCGCCCGGGCGGCGTCGCCTTGCAGGCGAGGGAGCAGAGGAGGAGGGCGGGGAGCGCCGCGGTGCGCAGGGGAGGCGCCTCACTCGACCACGATGGTCATCTTCATGTTCCCGTGTCCCGATCCGCAGAAGTGATCGCAGATGGTCACGTACCGCCCCTGCTCCTGCGGGGTGAGGGTCACCTCGGTGACCTTCCCGGCCTCGATCTCCAGGTCGAGCCCGAGCGCTCTCTGGAAGAAGCCGTGCGTGACATCCAGGCTGTGGAGGCGGAGAGTGACCGCCTCGCCCTTCCTCAGGGTGATGACGGACGGGCTGAACTCGAACCGCTTGGCGGTGATCTCGACCACCCGGGGCTCGGCCGCGGCGGCCGGTCGGGGAGAGGCGAGGAGGGAGATGAGCGCGACCGCGAGGAGGATCGGGAAATTTCTCGGCATGTTCGTCTCCGAACGGCGGGTGAGCTAGAGCGACGAGGGCCGGAGAAGCTGGGCGAATCCCTCGGTTCCCGAGTACTCGCGCATGGAGAGCTCCACCTCCTCGCAGCGGACGGTCCGCCCCGAGGCCGGGTTCCCAGCCTCCGCCACTCGCAGCCCCAGGTTCCGGAAGGGGCGATCCTTGTCGAAGGGAATGGGCTTCTTGTCCGCCGCCTGGGCGGGGTCCGGGAACGCGAAGATGAGCGAGCGAGCCGCGTAGTGGGTGGCGTGCGGGCCGGTGTGAAGGTCCTCCCGGTGGATGTGGCCGTAGAGGACCGTCACGTTCTCGAAGGGGGCGAGCACCGCCATGACCGCGTCGCCGTCGCGGGTGAACCATTCCCACTCCGGCTTCAGATCGAAGAGGGGGCGGTGGGTGAAGACCACGATGGGAGCCGTGGGCGGGAAGCGCGCCAGGTCGGCGCGCAGCCAGGCGAGCTGCTCCGGCCCCACCTCCGGCTTCGACCGGGACACGTTGTCGAGAGCGACGAAATGGACGCCACGGTGGTCGAACGAGTAGTGCGTCTCGCCGAATGCGCTGCGGAAGAGGGCGCCGCCGTCGAGCCCGGCGTCATGCTCTCCCGGGACCATGTGCAGCTTCGGTGCCGCGAGCCGCGAGGCGATCTCCCGGAAGCGCTTCATGCGCGCGGCGTGCTCGCCGGGAGCCTCGCTCTCGTGCGTCAGGTCGCCGGTGAAGAGAACCAGCTCCGGTCTCGCCGCGAGCCGGTTGACGCGCTCCACTGCACGCTCGAATGCCGCCGTGCCGGTGGGATTGGGGGGCCCGGCGAAGCCGACATGGGTGTCGCTCAGCTGGACGAAGGTGAAGGGAGTGACGGCCTCGCCGTTTTCCTGCCTCTGCCGCGCGGCGACGTCGGCCGCCGGGCCCTCCGCCGCCCAGGCCGGAGCCACGCGGTAGAGGGCTCCGGCGCCGAGCGACAGACCGGCCATTCTCAAAAACATCCTGCGATCGAGGTCCGGTTGCCTCATGGGACCCTCCGTTCGTCGGAGTGCTCCGACGACCGCCCTAACGATCGTGACCGGGTTTGGTTCCACCTTTTCCGGCGGAACCTTTCCGTCGCTCGCACGTTGGGAGCGGAGGAGGCTCCCGCCCGGGAGCGGCGGCGAAGGGAGGCACCGTTAGGTTGAGGAGATTGGCCCTCTTGCCGCCCTCAGAATCCCGCCGGCAGGAATCGGGCGCCCGGGCGCTCGACCATGCGGACGCGCTCTACAACTTGGCCCGGTACCTCACCCGGAACCCCGCGGACGCCGAGGACCTGGTGCAGGAGACCTACGCCCGGGCCCTGCGCGCCTGGCACCGGTTCGAGGCCGGCACCGATCTCA